>NZ_JBXALO010000002.1:0-820536 GCF_058799515.1 Serratia sp. GW822-FHT06D09 | reverse complement strand
CACAACCTCCACTCAGGGGAGTGTTTATCATGCCGGAATTCTGTTTCTGAATGGAGCAGGATTTTGGGGTAGGGTCATTCCCTAAGCATCGCCAGATGGCGGGAGATCTTGGGCTGTGACTGTTCTAGCGCAGTGCAAAGGTCGCACACGCACAGTTCTCCCATCTCTCTGAGCAGCAGTACGATCCCTAGACGGGTTTTATCGGAGAGGTTTTTGAAGAGTTGTAAGGATGTTAGTGGCATCTGGCCTCCTGTCCTATTGAAGTTAGGATACTCTCAAAAGGATCAAAATCAACATTCATATTCGATAAAACAAATATGTTATATGTATTTACGAGATGTATCCCACAAATCAGGGAGAGGGAACCTACTTTTTTTCTTTAATACCTTGAAATTCAGTTATTTTTTAGTTAGATCGTTTACTTAGGATTTTAAATCTAAGTAAGAAATTTGCTGATATTATTAGGATGGATACTCATATGTTTCTAAGCAAATTAAAAATTAAAGGTTTTAGATGTTTTGATAGAGAATTTAGTATTTCATTAAATGAAGGTCTTAGCGTTATTGTCGGAGAAAATGGAGCTGGGAAGTCAGCTATTATAAATTCTATAAGGCAATTGTTTATAGATTCAGAATCCGAACGATATAACATTACTGAAAATGATTTTCACAGACCATTTTGTAATCCTCCAAAAGTTAGTGATTCATTTACAATTAACGCGGAATTTTCAAATTTAGGTACAATAGAGAAAATTGCCTTACTACCCTGGACAGGGAACTCAGATGTAGCTAAATTAAATTTATACGTTGAGAATAAGGAAATAAGAGGAAGGTATAAAAAAACACTTTGGGGTGGTGATTCGCAAAATTCTCAATTTGATCATGAATTATTAGATATAATTTATTGCATATATCTCCCTCCATTAAGAGATGCCGAATCAAAACTAACCAATGGAAGGCAGTCTAGGTTATCGAAACTATTAAAAGCTATAAATAGGAAAGATTTAAGATCACTTAAAAAAAATGGTGGTGTACACCCTCTTGTAAATAAAGTAAACACTTTCAATGATGAATTATCAAATAGCGATGTATACGGTATTAAAGCAGCTAATCAGTTAATAAAAAACCATCTACAGAATGCTATAGGACTTAATTTTGGTCAAAATACAGCAATTCAATTTGCAGAAAGTGACTTTACTAGGATTGTTGAAAGTTTACGGCTAATATTCTTCCCTAATCTGAATGAGGAAGACACCAAACTTTTTAGGAATTTAGAGCAAAACAGCTTAGGTTATAATAACCTTCTTTATATTGCTTCTATATTAGCTGAACTAACTCTCGGTTACGAACAAGATCCATCCACTTGCAGATTATTATTAATAGAAGAACCAGAAGCTCATTTACACCCACAACTTCAAATAAGACTACTTGATCATTTAAAAAAAGTATCCGAAGACAAAGATAATAATGTACAAGTCATTGTCACAACTCATTCAACAACGCTTGCATCCTCAGTCAGTGTTGATTCAATCATTCACTTATCCAAATCGTCTTCTCCAGTTGCAACTCGTTTAAAAGACTGTGGGTTAGCAACAAAAAGTAAAGAGTTCATTGATAGATGGATGGATGTAACTAAATCCAACTTGCTTTTCGCAAGTGGGGTAATTCTTGTTGAAGGTATAGCCGAACAAATGCTATTGCCAGTTTTAGCTAAAGAGATACTAGCTGATAGAGACGTAGGGAAGAATACATTATCAGACTTAGGTGTTTCTGTTATAAATCTTAATGGAATCTATTTCAGACACTTCATGGGATTATATTGTAACTTCACAATCCCAAGCGAAAAGACAAAACATGAAGGGTTAAGTATACCTATTCGCTGTGCGGGATTAACAGATCTTGACCCTCCAAAAAAGATAAAAAAATTAGTAGAAGGAAAAGAGTTTATTGAAAAGATAATAATCCCTCATGATGCTGAAATGTATGAAGGAACAAATCATGCTATCAAGCTCGTAGAAGAGATAAACAGTTCTAGATACGCAAGGTTGTATGTAAGTAAATACAAAACTCTTGAATACGACCTGGCTATGGAAGGGAATAATATTGCAGCTATGTCATCTGTGCTTTATGAAATTTGGCCAACAGATGGGGATATAAAGAAGAAAATAAAAGCAATTATGGATGTAAAAGATGATTGGTCGAAAAAAGAATCTCACGATCGAGCCATAATTGCAAATGAATTATTACAATACATCGAAAACAATGAATTAGGAAAAGGATATTTTGCACAAAGTATATCGGAGAAAATATCAAAGAATGAAGTTAAATTTGAAACGCCAGAATATATTAAAAATGCTATTCTCTGGGTATGCCCAGATGAGACGGTGTGAAAATGAAGGATTTTAATTCTCAGCAGATCGATTATATCGAATCCTCAATTAACTCTAGTATTTACCTTGAGGCTTGCCCGGGTAGTGGTAAAACTGAAGTAATTGCAGCAAAAATCGTAAAGGAAATAAATAACTGGACACTCAGTCCGGGTGGTATAGCTTTATTATCCTTTTCTAATAGCGCGACAGATGAGCTTTTATCAAGAGTGCAACAGTACTCCATTAATATAGCAAATAGATTCCCTCACTTCATAGGAACTTTTGATAGTTTTATATTTAAGTTCTTAATTAATCCTAACGCTAAAAGTTTGACTCATTTTGATGCAGAAAATAACAATAATACTGTAAGAATCATAGAAGCAACATCACCTTTATTCATTCAGACAAAATATACATACAACAAGCGAGGAAAGATAAAAGCTCATCATTATACATTTGATCGGAAAAATAATTGCATATTGTTCAATTCAGATGACTCCGAGCTTGATAGAATCAGAAACTCCATCAAATGGGAACAATGGCAGCTAGATGATCTAGTAAAAACAAAACATAAGCTGTTCGAATCAGGGTTTATGACGCACGATGATTCATTATATCTAGCTGCTGAAATTTTCATTGATGAAAAATATAAAGACTATGCTTCGTTACTTTCAAAAAGATTTCCACTCATTGTTATTGATGAATGCCAAGATTTATCAAGCGAGCACCTATTCATATTGCAAGGGCTTAATGACTTAGGCGTTAAGCTACACTTTGTCGGTGATTTAGATCAATCAATTTATGGTTTTCGTGATGTAGACCCTAAGGATACAATAAAATTCATCGCAGATAATAAATTTAAGAAAATGCCATTGAAAATTAATTACAGAAGCTGTCAGCAAATCATTGATCTTTGCTCAAAATTAACATCAACAGGTGAAGTTAAGGGACAGTTTTGCTCTATTGAGTCACCCTGCGTCGTATTACAATATAATGAAACACCATTAGAATTAATCGACAACATTGGAAAATTATGCCTCGACTACAGCAACAATGTAATTGTTGCCCGTGGGCATTCCATTTTGGAAAAATTTACATTTGATGGTATCGAAGGAAACCAGGTAAAAAATCTTGTTAACGCAATAAATTATTTCTCAATGAAAGAAACTCAGAACATCAAAAAATCATTGCAGTTATTATCGGTAGTAATTCGTTCAAAATTAAATTATCCAATTAGAGAATCCATATTCAACTGTCCAACGCAGGTAGAATCATCTGTACAATGGAGAACTTTTCTTTTCAACACATTGGATTTTCTTGCGAGGAATAATCTTCATGACTTTGAGATAACTTGGAGTACGTGGTGTAAGAATGCTAATAAAATCCTGTCCATTATCCATCAACAACCATTTGTTAGTGAAGATTTAAAATCTATAATTGAGGAAGTATTTTCATCCCCCATAAAATCACCTACAGGGCTTGCCAAGCTTACCGTGTCAGGATCTATTAAAACAAACAATACTAATAATGAATCTTATAAGTATGCAACAATTCATAGTGTTAAAGGTGAAACCCATGATGTGACAATTCTATTATCATCCTCGTCAAATACTGGAAAAACAGGCTCACATTGGAAACAATGGATAAACAACCCAAATTCAGAAGCGGCTCGATTTGCCTACGTTGCAAGTTCAAGACCAAGGTATAAATTAATCTGGGGAGTGAAAAAATTAAAAAAAGATGAAATTGTAACGTTAAAAAACCTTGGATTTACTATTATGTAAAAATATTTACCTGCATCCATTAAAATGATGCTTGTAAGGATAAACTCTGATGACTTTAGTGTACACACTGAAAGGTAATGAAAATCAACTACATTGTTCAGATGTATTTTTATGGGCTTAAAAATTATGAGAATTAGTCCATAGAACTCCACAAAAAAACATAAATTTTATTTTTTATATTACAATGCTATTGGTTTATAAACTTAGAATGGATGTACTTACCAACCGTCAAACAGGGCTTGACCAATGAAGGATACAGAAATTTCATTAGAGAAGTCGAAAAGAGCACAACTATGGCTAGAACAGTTTGAAGAACAAGATCAACCCTATGCCAGCTTATTGTTGAAAAAAATCCAATGGGTTTCAAGCCATGAATTTGAGGTTAAGATCAATGCCTTAATCGATGAAATATGCAACAAGGAAGAGGATAAAATAGCCCTGTTTGTTGAAAGAGAAGTTTTAGATGATGAAACAGTCTATTCTTTTAATACTGAGAAGCCTCAACGTGCTTTTGGCAATGCTTTCCCTCCTATATTATCTACCATTGATAAAAAAATAGAAATAGGCAGTGAAGGAATATTAAATAATATCATTACTCGTTTCCAAAGATTAGACAGCCGAAAATATTATAATTATCCATCAGCAGAAATCATGCGTAGTAAAAGAATAAACAAAGTTATTGTACTAACTGATACAATCGGAAGCGGAAATCAATTAAATAAATATTTAAACTGTTTTTGGAACACTCCATCTATAAAAAGTTGGCTGTCATCAGGACATATCAATGTTTATGTTGTCTGCTTTGCGGCTACAGAATTCGGTCTGAGTCGTGTAGAACTTAATAAAACGAAACCTTCAGTTTTCTACTCAAGAATATGTCCAACCATAGACAATAGCTTCACCAATCAAGAGAGAAAAAAAATATATGAAATCTGCAACAAATATAATCCTCTAAAGAAACATACAAAAACAATCAGTTTTTTAGGATATGGTGGTGTATCTTCTCTAATATGCTATTCTCATGGATTACCTAATAATGCTCCATTGATATTATATAAAAGATCAGCTACGTGGAAGCCATTTTTTCGTGGGCGAGCGACAAATGATGTCATTGCAGAACTTCCTGGTAGTATGTCCAATATAGATGAAAAAGAATATTTGAGGGTGATGGGAGAAAAGAGGCTTTCTGCTTCCAAAAAATTAGCAACACTTGATGGGGAAGCAAAAAAAACCATTCTATTACTAGCTGCTTTGAACAAGTCACCACGAAGTAATAGTGCTATAGCTAGCCGGAGTGGTCTATCTTCTAATGAGGTTTGCACAATGCTTGCGAAATTAATGTATTTAGAATGGGTCGATTCGAAACGTAGAATCACAGATGAAGGACGTTTTTTATTGTCTTATCTAAGAAAAGAGAATAAAAAACTGTTTAGTGAAAAAACACTTCCGGCTTCAGACAAAATATATTACTATCCTAAGACGTTGAGAGGACCATCATAATGTTTTATTTAGCGTCTTCACAAGTGACACCATTCACTTGTCCAGTAACTACAAAGTGTAAACTGGGGGCCGTATACTTTACGTGCTCATGGAATAGCTCTCGCATTAGTGTAAGCGGGATCGACGCAATACCGACGATGTCGGGTGAAACGCAGACTTATCTATTGCGCCGATCCCCCTCACCCCTTCGGGGCCAAAGTAAATGAGACAACGGTGGTCCTCTCAACGCTTCCAGGCAAATGCGAAAAATCAGGGTATCGATCAGAATACTATTGAACATGCTATAAAACATGCAAAAAATATAATCCAGCATGGTAAATATATTCTACCTATTTTTACCCTTAGAAATTTATCTTTCTTAGCTGGTGTCGAATACTCATTCTTAAGAGAAATAGTTAGTAGAGAATATATACATCCTTATCGTTTTTTCTACATTAGAAAAAAAGGAAGGAATCGTAGAAGAAAAATATGCATTCCTAATCCACAATTATGCAAAGTTCAAAGATTTCTGCATAAAGAAGTCCTTCAAGAATTTCAGATACATCCAGCATGCTTTGCATATATTCGTGACTCATCGATTGTGGATGCTGCAAGTGTTCACGTTGAAAGCAGATGGTTATTGAAGTTAGATATAATTAATTTTTTTGACTCTATATCTGAAATTTCTGTTTATCGTGCATTTAGGGATAATGGATTCCCGGCGCTTATTTCATTTGAAATGGCCAGAATTTGCACTTGGCTTAGTTTTAGAAATCCTCACGAAATTGATTCAAGATGGAAAATTGACCATCGGCACAACTATAAAATTTACCATCGTTCCAGCATTTCAGAAATGGGTAGTCTTCCTCAAGGAGCTCCTAGCAGCCCAATGCTATCAAACATTGTATGTTTCAAATTAGATGAAACTTTAGAAGAATTAGCAGTTGAATACGGGCTAAGATATACCAGATATTCAGATGATCTCACATTTTCAACAGACTCCATTAACTTTAATAGAAAAAGTGCCACACTCTTTATAAGTAAGGTTTTTTCAATTTTAAAAAGCCATGGTTTTGAACCAAACAAAACAAAAACAGAGATCATCCCCCCTAGTTCCAAAAAGGTTGTTTTAGGCTTAAATGTTGATAAAAAAAATGTGAGCTTAGATAAAAACGTAAAGTACAAAATTAAACAACACATTCATTTTTGTTTGCATTCTGATGTAGGACCAATTAATCATGCAAAAAGAAAAGGTTTTTCTTCTGTTATCGGTTTTAGAAACCATCTTAAAGGATTAATCAATTATGCAAAAAGTATTGAACCTGAATTCGGAGAGAAAATGCTAAGTCTTTATAAAAAAATAAAATGGCCATTAGATATATAAAACACAATATTAATTGTAATCTTTTAATAGTTAAAGCCTGGAAGTTCAGGCTTTAACTTATTTTAAAAAATTTCAACCATGATGATTTATTAAAACATTCATCACCAATTGTATATTCAGCCCCGACACACTCAAAAACTATATTTCCAGTTTGAAAGGTCATCTATGACACATTTGTGAGTCTAGACCTTACAATATTACCAATATAATCTGCATACCACTGCATCATCTCCCTCCGCCCTTCCAGATACAACGCATGGTTGTACGTCCCACGAATCGCATTCTTATCGACATGCGCAAGCTGTGTCTCAATCCATGCGGTATTGAACCCTTCCTCATGCAAAATTGTACTCATCGTGTGCCTAAAACCATGTCCAGTAACCTTCCCCGTATACCCAATCCGTTTGAATACCTGATTAATACTCGCTTCACTCATCGTTTTACGTGGATCATTGCGCCCTGGGAACACCAACGGATATTGCCCAGACATTACTTTGAGCTGCTGTACGATTTCCAGCGCTTGGGTAGAGAGGGGGACAAGGTGAGGCCGTTTCATCTTCATTCGGTCGGCAGGAATTTCCCACACCGCTTTCTCAAGATCAAATTCACTCCAGAAAGCACCTCGGAGCTCGCCAGTACGAACTCCCGTAAGGATCAGCAAACGAGCGGCAAGAACAACTAACGGGCTGCCTGTATAGCCAGAGAGGGCTTTAAAGAAGTCTGGTAACTCCTCAACTGTAAGGAAGGGATAATGCTTCGATTCATGTCCTGACATCGCGCTGGTTAGATCCGCCGCAGGATTGTATTCCGCACGGCCAGTAACGATGGCGTAACGAAAGACTTCGCTGCAGCGCTGGCGAACCTTCTTAGCCTTCTCTGTCGCGCCACGGCTTTCCATTCGACGCAGCACATTCAGCAGAACCAGTGGTTTGATTTCATTCACCGGAAGTTGGCCGATATAGGGGAAAATATCTTTATTGAAAGCTTCGATAATATCGGAGGCATAGCCTTCTGACCACCGGCTCACCTTCGTACCGTGCCACTCAAGTGCCACAGACTGAAACGTGTTGTTGAGTTGCACATCGCGAACCAGCTTTTCTTCTTTCTTGGCAAAAGATGGATCGATACCCTCAGCCAACTTTTTCTTGGCGTCGTCACGCAGTGCTCTTGCTTGCGCAAGCGACACTGCTGGATAGACACCGAAAGCCAAGCGTTTCTCTTTTCCATTGAAGCGATACTTCATCCGCCAGTATCTGGAACCAGAGGGAACAACCTCAAGATACAAACCAGCACCATCTGCCAGCTTATAGGCTTTCTCTCTGGGTTTAGCAGCGTCTACCTGTCTCGCATTAAGTTTCATTGGGGGCATCTCCCTGGACCGAACACAGAATGCCCCCACTTATGCCCCCAACTGCGACTTGATTTCGGTTGAGTCCAGTTGATAACAGGAGATAAGATACGGGCCATGAACCGCAGTATACGGGCTTTTAGTTGATTTCGGTAGACTTGGGAAGAGTTTGAAATGGTGCCGATAAGAGGAGTCGAACCTCCGACCTTCGCATTACGAATGCGAGCCAACTCCAAAATGAGTACAAGCATGAGTATAAAGAAACAAATAATTTAAATAAATCAATAAAATCAACATATTATATGTTAAATCACGAATTAACGTCTAACTCCCGCCTCTGCAGCAAACTCCAAAATCCACGCCCCGGCGTGGATTTTTTGTTTTAACCGGTAATGTTGATTTTGGGCCATACCAACGCAATAATATACAGCGTATAAATATGGAGCATTCAATGGTCACTACACACGTTTTCATCGCCACCAGCCTGGACGGTTTTATCGCTCGGCAAGATGGCGACATCGACTGGTTATTACAACGCGACGCCTCGGCCGAAGATCATGGCTTCGATACCTTTATCGCTGACAAAGACATGATCCTGATGGGGAGAGGGACTTATGAAAAGGTACTCACCTTCGATAGCTGGCCTTATGACCTCCCGGTACTCGTACTGTCCAAACAACTGGCCAATGAGCCGGTCCCTCCAGCCCTGACAGGTAAAGTCCGGTTCACCAACCTCACGCCAAAGTATGCGCTTGAGCAGTTGGCCGTGCAGAATGTGCACCGCGTCTATGTGGATGGTGGGCAATTAATACAGTCCTTTCTGCGCGAGGGGTTGATTAGCGATATGGTGATCACCAAGGTTCCCGTACTGCTTGGCTCGGGCAGGCCTCTGTTCGGCTCACTGCAACAGGACATTGATTTAAAATTACTGTCGAACCGGAGCTTTCCTTCGGGCCTGGTGCAATCCCACTATCAGGTATTGCCCCTATGACTCGTCCACGCGGGCGCCCAACCAACGGAAAAGGAGTAACGCGGGATGACATTCTGGATTCCGCTCTTGGCCTGCTGGATGAAAGTGGTGGACAAGGGCTGACGATGCGTACCCTCGCCACTCGGCTGGGCGTCACGCCGATGAGCCTGTATCACCATATTGGTGATCTGGCCGGGCTATTGCGTGCTTTATCCGATCGCGTCTATGCCGAAGCCATGGAGGGGTTGAACGGATTGGCTGATCCGCGGACAGAAATTCGAACATTGCTCACGCGCTATCATCGCGCAGTCGGCTATCATCCCCAGCTCACGCTGGCAATCTTTGCCACGCCAGAGGCCTTTGCCGGGGTCACCCGTCAGATTACCGATCGCCTTACGGCCTTGCTGGCTGAGATGACGACAGAGCCCCTACAGTGGCGCGATATTTTGGTTGATCATGCCCATGGCAGCGGTTTGGCCCTTGTCGCGGTGCGGGGAGACTCTCTACAGGCGCAGAGCCTGCAAGAACAGTATCTACAGGCCCTTGATCGTCTGCTGGACAGCGTGTCAGCGCGCCCGTAGCACCTTCCCACTCTACCTAGCTGTCGGCTTACGTGAAACGTGGGCGGCCGCAGCTCGATTGGCTTTTGCTACAGAACTCCCAAGCGATTCGCGTTGAAGAATTGAAGTGCATAAGGTGCCCATAAAACAGTCACCGGCACCGTGAGTGCTCACAAGTTCTACTTTTTCAGCAGGCATCGACTGGCTACGGTCTCCAGCCTCACACCAGGCCACGCCATGTTCACCTGCCGTCACAATCACAGCCGGATAATGCTGGCTGAGCAATTCAGCCGCCATGCATGCATCGGATAAATTATTGACCGGAATACCACTCAGATCACGAGCTTCAACGCCATTCACCACCAGCAGATCAACCGCATACTGCATCTCGGCACACAATGCTCGTGCCGGTGCGGCATTCAGACAAACGCGGATCCCACGCTGTTTTGCCTGTTTCGCGGCCGACAGATTAACTGCTTCAGATACCTCATTTTGCAACAGCAACATCTCAACCTGCTGCCATAACTGGTCATCATTAAACTGTGCGACATCAATATGATTATTCGCGTTGGAGACTACCACTGCGCCGTAATCTCCCTCAGCGTCCATCAGTGCCACACTCATACCGGAGGCTACGCTCTCATTCACCGTCACAAAGCGATTATCGATGCCGTTTTCATCAAGCACAGCGCGCAGGAATTCCCCCTGCGTATCTGCGCCCACGGCACCGACAAAGCCCACCCGCGCGCCCGCTTTCGCCGCAGCAACGGCCTGATTGCCGCCCTTACCGCCGAATTTATACGAACACCCGCTTCCGATGACTGTTTCGCCCTTTTCCGGCCGGTGATGCGCATGGATCACGATGTCGTAATGAAGGCTACCCGTGACTAAAATTTTACTCATTCTAGTATTCCCGAAGGTCCTGAACCGCCTGCTGGGTTTTCATCAAATTCTTCTCCGCTGTCTTTAGGTCCTTCTGCGCAATCGCCACGAACAAGGCATCCAGAATATTTAACTGGGCGATACGTGAGGCAGCGTTTTCCCCGAGCAAGTGCGATCCCTGAGAGGTTGAATTGAGCACCACGTGCGCATTACGCGCAATGGGCGACTCGGCGTAATTGGTGATGGCGATAACTTTGGCTCCGTTGCGGACTGCCAGTTTAATCGGTTCATTCACCGCGCGGGTGGCACCGGAATGGCTGATTGCCACCACCGCATCATCGTCAGACAAGACTGCCGCTGACATCAGCATGATATGTGCATCATCGTAGACCGTCGTTTTAATGCCTATTTTCAGCAATTTGTGCGAAAGATCTCTTGCGACGGCAGCAGAGCCACCGACAGCATATAAATCGATGTGCCTAGCTTTAAACAAAATGTCAGCAGCCCGGTTAAATGCCGAAACATCGACAATAGATAAGGTTTCTTCTATTGCCTGAATTGACGTCCGAAATACTTTTTCAAGCAATTTTTCCGACGAGTCTCCCGGTTCAATTTCCGCATGTAAATTTGCCACTTCAGAATAGTTGTAATAGATCAAACTGCTTCTGAAATCTCTAAACCCAGAAAAGTTTAATTTTTTCGTTAATTTAACAATCATGGCCTCGGAAACATTATTCTCCAGCGCAATTTCTTTTAGTGAAGTTTGCTCGGAGAAATCATTTTTAGAGGTGATCGCCTCGACGACTTTTCTTTCTAGTGGCGTCAAGTGTGGCAATTTCATACGAATTTGAGCGCCTATGGCTCGCGGATCCTGATTCATTACTTGCCTCGTGTCGCTCTGTCAATCAACATCGCTATGATAATAATAAGGCCAGTAGCAAGCAATTGATAAAATGCCTGAATATTAAGAAGTGTAAGGCCATTACGTAGTGAACCCAAAATAACAGCGCCAATCAGGGTACCGATCACACTTCCCTTCCCGCCCATTAGGGAAGCCCCGCCAATCGCTGCTGCGGCAATGGCATCCAGCTCCCATAAATTCCCCATTGTCGGTTCGGCAGCCCCCAAACGACCAATCAAAATCAGCGAAGCCAATGAAGCCAGCACGCCGGAAATCACAAAAACCGTAACTTTGGTTCTTTTGACCGGAACACCTGCCACACGCGCAGCTTCTTCGTTACCGCCGACCGCCAGAATATATTCGCCCAGCGGCGTTTTGTTCATCACCGTCCACAAAATGGCGGCGATGGCGATAACAATTACGATCGGTGCAGGGACCCCAAATATGGTGCTATTGATGACGGTGCGAAACTCAAGCGGAATGCCGAAAATCGGGTTGCCGTTTGTGAAAATCAGCGCCAGTGCACGGAACAAAGAAAGCCCGCCGAGAGTCACGATAAACGGCTGTAAACCCGCATAAGCCACCAGCATACCGCTGAAAACACCGCACAATGCACCGATACCCAAAGTCGCCATAATCGCCAGCGGGACCGGCACACCGGACACCATCAGCGTGGCACCCAGCACGGCCGAAAGCGCCGCCGTCGGCCCAACGGACAAGTCGATACCACCGGAAATAATGACCAGCGTCATCCCCAGCGCGATAATCCCGTTGATGGATGACTGCTGTAATATATTAAGCAAGTTAGGAACGGTAAAAAACACCGGCGATAAAAATGAGAAAGTAATCAAAATAATCACCAAACCGATCAGCGTACCGGCATCGCGAACGTTAAACTTGAATAATGCCGAAGGCACAGCCTTTGGCTGAACATTACTTTGCGTCGTCATAATCATGGCCTTTTATCTTTTTAGGTATTGAAGGAAGTAGTTTTCAGACCGCTTACTGCATATCATTAATGGCATAACGGGCAATATTTTCTTCAGTAATCTCATCACCAATAAGTTCTTTGATGATTTTCCCTTCACGCATCACCAGCACTCTGTCTGAGATACGCATTATTTCCGGCATTTCGGAAGAGACCACCACAATAGCCTTCTCTTGTTGCGCCAGTTTTTCTATTAAATTATAAATCTCAGACTTTGCACCAATATCAATTCCCCGGGTCGGTTCATCGAACAGAAAAACCTTATTATCTGCTGATACCCAGCGACCAATAATGACTTTTTGCTGATTGCCGCCGCTTAATGTCCCGATCGGTTTTTCAATATTAAGCGGACGCAATCGCAGTTCGGTCATCACCTCCAGCGCGGTTTTATTCAGTCGATTTTTGTTCAACAGACCGTGGCGTGTAAACCGTCCCATCGACGGCAATGCCATGTTCATTTTGACGGAACGCTCTTTGATGATACCCTCTTTTTTACGATCTTCCGGCACCAGGCCAATGCCGGCACGGATGGCAGAACTGACGTTATGGTTCTTCACCGCCACCCCTTCGACCTCAATGCTGCCGCTGGTTTTGGCATCAATACCGGCGATCAACTTGAGCAATTCAGTACGTCCGGAACCGACCAACCCGGCAATCCCCAGTACTTCGCCTGCCCTGACGCTGAACGTCGCCGATTGCACAGCTTTGCCGCGACTCAATTTCTCGATGCGCAATACATCTCTTGCCGTGGCATACGAGTGATGGTGTACTTTTTCGATTTTGCGCCCGACCATTTTGGTGACGATGCTTTCTTCCGTTTCATCGCAAATATTCACCACGCCGACCTGTTTGCCATCGCGTAAAATCGTCGCCCTGTCACAGACCTTGAAAATTTCATTCATTTTGTGCGAGACATAAATCAGCGACACATTCATCGATTTCAGATCTGAAATCAGCTCCGCCAGTCGCTCGAATTCTGTCGGCGTCAGGCTGGATGTCGGTTCATCCATCGCAATGATCTTTGCCTCATCCAGCAGTGCGCGTGCAATTTCAACGATTTGTTGTTGAGACACTTTCAGGTTCTTGATCGGCTCATCGGGATCGATCGTCGGATCCAGACGGCGCAGGATCGCCACGGCCCGTTTGTATTGTGCTTTCTTATCGACAAATAACCCTTTCAGTTTGGTTAATGGCCGGCCAAGAAACATGTTCTGGGCGACAGAGAGTTCAGGAACGTGCTGTAGTTCCTGATGGATCATCGCAATACCGGCATGACGTGCAGAAAGCGGGTTCTTCATCTGTATAACCCGCCCTTCTACCAGAATGTCACCGGCATCGGCGGCACGAACACCGGACAAAATATTCAGCAACGTTGATTTCCCCGCCCCGTTTTCACCGATCAGCGCATGAACTTCACCCGGCCTCACCGAAAAATCGACACCCTGGACCGCCGCTACACCGCTGTAGCTTTTGCTGATGCCACGCATCATCAAACTGTACTGTTCCATAAACTCTCCTCACCCTGTTCTCTGACACCAGACTTACTGCTGCAGAGACAGTAACTGGCGCAGTTTCGCGTTATCCTTGGTGGAGAACGCATCAGCATTTTCTTTAGTGATCAGCGCCTGTGGGGTAGACACCACGCGGGAAATTTTCTGGCCGTTAATCAGACGCACCACCACTTCCATTGCCACCTCACCCGTCAGCACCGGGAAGCTGTCCACGGTGCCGGTTAGCTCACCGCGTTTAATAGAGGCGTAAGCATCGGAAATACCGTCGGTGCCAAATACCGCCACCTGTTTGGCTTTTCCGGCAGCGGCCACGGCTTCTACCACCCCGAGCGCCATTCCGTCGTTATTGGCATAGAAGCCAATCAGGTCAGGATGTTGCTGCAAGATAGTGGCAGCCGCGTTGTAGGCGTTTTCACGGCTCCAGTTAGCCGGAACGCTAGCAACGACGGTGAATTTTCCGCTGGTCTGTATGGTCTCTTTAAAGCCTTTGGTTCGTTGAGATGCCGCATAAACGCCTGGTTGACCTTCGATTACCGCTACTTTCCCACCTTCAGGGTGTTGTTTGATGAACCAGTTAGCGACACGCACGCCGTTATCTTTCTGCACGTTACCGACGTAATGTGCGGCATTCGGCATTACGGCATCATTGACGTTCACCACGGCGATGCCTTTGCTTTTGGCTGACTCATACGCCGGTTGCAGGTTGGCATCCGTTTGCGGAGAAACCAGTAAGCCGTTGAAGCCCTGAGAAATCAGCGTTTCTGCGATAGAAAGCTGACCGAGCTGATCATCTTCATTGGCTGCAGCCTGATATTCGACGGTAATACCCTGTTTATTACCGAATGCTTTATAGCCCTGGCCAAGAGAGCGCCAGTATTCATTAGTGAGCGTTTTAGACACTCCACCGATCTTCAGCGATTTATCAATCGCCGGTAACGGACCATATTTGGCGGAGAGTTGCGTCCAGTCGGTACGATCAGGCTCTGTATCAGACTGTAATGTTGGCAAATCTGCGGCATAAACCCTGGTGCAAAACAGTGCAGTAGTGAGTACAGACAGTAAGAGTTTTTTCATCATCTGGCCTTCGATTGTTGTTTTTATGATTGCTACAGCGACATACGCTGTCCGGTCCGCTTTTATTGTGCCAACATCACGTTATTGACGATTTGCTGCGAGGCAACTGCGTCCTGCCTGCTAATGGCTTCAGCCAGCGCCGGGTTGTTTTCGAGTTTTTCACACAGTGTGAGTAAACGCAGAACTGTCGCAATGTTGGTTTCCGCTTCACGCACCGGGTCCAACCCGCTGGCGTCAGGGAAGGTATCGAAGTAATACGCCCCTTTGTAGCCATCGCGTTTCATCTGCAAGAGGAATTCCAGTGTGGCACGCGGGTTCACGGATCCGACCATCAGACCGTCGTCGCGTTTTCCCCAGCCGTCATTGAGATCCAGCCCCAGTAATCGGGACCGGCGAGCCACCATAGCAGCTGCAAACGCCGGGACTTCATTCGCAAACAACACATGTGCGAAATCCAACGTGATGCCAAGGTTTTTGCATCCCGCTTCTTCCACCGCTAGCAGGCACGTGGTGGCATTCGGAAAAATACTATAAGCACGTGGTTCGTTCGGTTTGTACTCAATGCTGATGTCGATATCCGGTGCATATTCCGCCACTTCACGAACCGCGCTGACCGCGTCTTCCCATATTTTTTTATAGTCGGCCTGGAAGCAGTAATCGAAACCATCCTGCCCCATCCAAAGCGTCATAATGCCGGCACCGAATTCACGCCCGGCGTCGATGCCGCGCTTGGTTAATTCGATCGCCTGACGGCGAATTTTCGGATCCGGGTGAGTAAATGCACCTATTTTGAATTCCGGAGCATCCCAGCGCATCTGCATGCCGTTTACCGCTAGCCCGACGTCCTCTATTTTCTGACGCATCATTTTGATGTCGCCGGTCATATGCTGTGGATAATTCAGATCCAGATGTGTCAATCCTTTAACCGTAGCTGCACGTTCGATCATTTGCGGAACGGTAGGTTTTCCTTTTTGTTCCGGCCAGTAAAGATGAGCCCCCGAGGCAAACGAGTTCAGGCGTGTGGCAAATTTAAGTTCTGACATGGGGTGTCCTTTGTGAACTGATAATGTAATGTACTTTACCTCTTCACTTTATTTCGTGAAGTAGTGCATTACTATCATCCGCTGAAAAAAGCCGCAAGATATCCGGATGGATTTATGATCAGATTTGAGAGGGAATTCACGAAATTTCAGAAAATGGGGACGTTCACAAAAGAAGGGAAAATGGGTTATGGCGATGTGCTCGTGACTATCGGGTTTGTACCGTTCTGTCTCTGACTGGCAACTGACCCGTTGCCGTTATTTCAGGCGTTGACCGGCAACCCATTTCTCTATTAACGTCACTATCTACAGGCCCTTGATCGTCTGCTGAGCAGCGTATCAGCGGGCCCGTAGCACCTTATCCACCAGCCCCCACTCTACCGCTTGCTCGGCGCTCATAAAGCGGTCGCGATCGAGCGCGCGCTCAACCTCTTCGTAGCTACGACCGCAGTGTTCGGCGTACAGGCGGATCACGGTGTGCTTGGTGCGTTTCATCTCTTCGGCGTGGATAAGGATATCTGACGCTTGCCCCTGAAAACCGCCCAGTGGCTGGTGCACGTGCAGGCTGGCATTGGGCAGCGCCATCCGGTGGCCGGCTTCACCCGCCATCAGCAGGAATGACCCCATCGAGCGAGCTGTGCCCATACACAGCGTATGCACCGGTGCGTTGATGTACTGCATAGTGTCGTAGATGGCGAAGCCGCTGGTGATCACCCCGCCCGGTGAATTGATATATAAATTTATGGGTTTCTCCGGGTTCTCAGCTTCGAGAAACAGCAGTTGAGCACAGAGCATTTCTGCCACCTGATCGTTAACCTCGCCGTTCAGGAAAACGATGCGGTCGCGCAGCAGCCGCGAATAAATGTCGAACGAACGTTCTCCCTGGCTAGTCTGTTCTACCACCGTTGGGACGAGCAGCATCGATTCACGCATCGGTGAACTCCTGTTTTCAGATTGGAATAATGAGTTGAGCGTCAGGCAGCGCGCATCAGCTGCAATCCACCGTCGTTCGCTGCCGTCAACCTGGCGTCGTCGAGTTGGTGAATGACGCGTAACAGGCTTCTGCCGTCGGCGGTGGGCAAAATCTGCAAGGTCACGGTACTTTCGAGGTACGGCGGTCGGCCATCACGCATCCGGTAGCTGATTGCTTCGCCCGGCGTTATCGCTACCGGTTCGGTATCGGCCAGTTCGGCATTCGGTAACCATTGTTCGCGCAATGCCGGGATCCCGATAGCCCGCCAGACTTTCTCTGGCGGCGCATCGAGTTGATACTCCAGCACCAGCGGCGGCTGCGTGGCGTCGGTTGGGGTCATTGATCCATGTCCTTTAGCAAAACGTTCAGCCTGTCGATGCGTGCCGGCCAGAAGGCACGGTATTTGTCCAGCCATTGCGCGATGACCGCCAACCCTTGTGGGTCAACCTGATAATTGACGAAACGGCCCTGGCGCGCCTCGCACACCAGCCCCGCCTGCCGCAACACGGCCAGGTGTTGAGACATCGCAGATTGGCTGATCGTCATGCCTTCACGCAGTGCGCTGGCATTCATGCCGCCAGCGGCCAGTTTTTCGAAGATGCTGCGCCGGGTGGGATCCGCCAGCGCTTTGAAGAGGTCATTTTCATTCATGACTACACATTAGTAGTCACTTATCTAATACGCAAGTTTAGCGCGGAAAATAATCACGCTCACGCCAAAGAAAGGGCGTGGTCATAATGCCACGCTCAAAGCACCGAGACCGATAAACAGCCCGGCGATGGTGGCGCTCATCAGATTAGACAAGGTAGCGGCCAGCAGCGCACGCAAGCCCAGGCTGGCAATATCCGAAGCGCGCTCCGGTGCTACCGCGCTGAACGCCCCCACCACCACGGCTATCGAGCCGAAGTTGGCGAACCCGCACAGTGCGAAAGAGATGACGGCGATGGTTTTAGGATCGAGCACCGCGACGCTGTCTTTGAGATAGGCTGAAAAATTCACGTATGCGACAAATTCGTTTATCGCCAGCTTCTGGCCAATCAGCCCACCTACTACCCCAGCGTTATCCCAGCTAACCCCCATGATATAAGCCAAAGGCGAGAACACATATCCGAACAACCTTTCCAGGCTAAGCTGTTGCCAGCCAAACAGGCTGCCGACGCCGCCAATCAGGCCATTAATCAGCGCAATTAACGCCACAAAGGCCATTACCACGGTAGCGACGCCCACGGCTATTTTCAGCCCGAGCATCGCTCCACTGGCCGCGGCTTCGATAATGCTCGCCGGGCGTTTTTCACTGAACGCCATCTGGCTGAACTCGACCTGCGACGCCTCGGTTGCCGGGCTCAGCATACGTGCGAACAGAATGCCGCCGGGGATCGCCATCAACGATGCCGCCAGCAGATATTCAATCGGTACGCCAAGGCCGGCATACCCCACCAACATTGAGCCGGCGATCGACGCCATTCCGCTGCAAATGACGGTAAACAGCTCATTGCGGCTCATCTTGTTAATAAAAGGCTTAAGCACCGCAGGCAGCTCGTTTTGCCCTAAAAAGATGGTGGTCACCGCGGCAAAAGCCTCAACCTTGCTGATGCTCAGCATCTTTTGGAATACGTAGCCCAACAGATTAATCACCCACCCCATCACGCCGAGGTAATAGAGAATCGAAATCAGTGCGGTAATAAAAATAATGGCCGGCAGAACATGAAAAGCGAAAACAAAACCTGCGCCGTCAAACAAGACATTCATTTTAGGGCCGACCAGTCCGCCAAAAATAAATGAGCTACCGGCATCGCTGTACGAAATGACTTTATTGACTCCACCGGCAATAGCATTAACCACCCACTTACCGGCGGGCACATATAACATAATTGCGCCCAACAGCACTTGCAGTATTAATGCGCTGAAAACGGTTCTCAGGCTGATTCGTTTACGGTTGTTGGAAAAAATAAAAGCAATAAGGAGAAGAATACAGATACCTGACAGGCTGCGTAGTAAGTCCATAAATCCGTCCCTTAATACCCGTCGTATTTCAGCCGTAGCGGAAAAGTCATTGGGTATGTAAATGTACCTGTCCTGAAAGGTGAAAAGGGCAAAGCACTCCCCTCCACCTTTCAGGCTGGCGTTTTTATTTAATGTTGTTTATAGGGTAAAACTTAAGGAATAACGCGTCGTCTTAGGCGGCGGCCTCCTGATAACAACAGGCAATTTGCGCGGCCAGCTTGGCGTTGTTGAACACCAATTGAATATTGGCGGTCAGGCTGTCGCCCCCGGTCAATTCAGCCACTCTGGCCAGCAAAAATGGCGTGCTGTCCTTGCCTTGAACGCCTTGTTCAACCGATTCCCGCACGGCACGCTCAATGGCGGCATTAATTTTTTCCTCCGGCACCGCATACTGCGCCGGGATCGGGTTGGCAATCACCATGCCGCCCTCCAGACCGGTCTGCCACTTGGTGGCCATGGCGCGTGCGATCTCCGCCGGGGCATCTAGCTGAATGCTGACCCTGAAGGGGCTGGTACGGCAAAAGAATGCCGGCAGCGTTTGGGTCTGGTAGCCGATCAGCGGTACGCCGTGGGTTTCGAGGTATTCGGTGGTCAGTCCCAAATCCAAAATAGACTTGGCACCGGCGCAAATCACCGCGACATTGGTGCGTGCCAGCTCCTGCAGATCCGCCGAGATATCAAACGTGTGTTCTGCGCCGCGGTGCACGCCGCCGATGCCACCGGTGGCAAAAACGTGAATGCCCGCCATCTCGGCAATAATCATGGTTGAGGCCACGGTGGTCGCCCCGTGTTTACCGGCGGCGACGATGAACGGCAGATCGCGACGGCTCACTTTCGCCACCTTATGGCCCTCTTTACCCAGCAGCTCTATTTCCTCACGGCTTAATCCCGCCTTCATTCGGCCGTTAATGATGGCGATGGTCGCGGGCACCGCGCCGTGATCGCGGATTTTTTGTTCCACTTCCAGCGCCGTCTGCGCGTTCTGCGGGTACGGCATGCCGTGAGAAATGATGGTGGATTCCAGAGCCACAACCGGGCGTTTGTGGGCCAAAGCCTCGGCAACCTCCGGCGAAATATCCAGATAGTCATGGGAAATCATGTTATTTTTCATGCTTGTAGCTCCAACAGTTTTTGTACGCTGCCATTCGACAGGTTCGGGTTATTGGTAAATTCGGATGCCAGCGTCAATGCCGAGCAGCCCTGCGCAAAACGAATGCTGTCCGCCAGCGTCATATCTTCCAGCCAGCAATGGGCCAGGCCCGCCATCATGGCGTCGCCGGCCCCAGTCACATTGACGATGTCGACGACCAGTGGCTGCGACCAGCCGTTTTGCCCATCAATTTCGCTGTAATAAACCCCGGCTGGCCCCATGCTGAGCGCCAGGCGTTGTACCCCTTGTTGATGGAACCAGCGGGCCACCGCTGGCGCATCCTGCGGCCCGTGGATCGCCATGCCGCTGAGGATCTCGGCTTCGAGGCGATTGGGCTTGAGAGTATGGATATGCGAGAGCCAACGGCGGATTTTGGGCGCTTTAAATGCCGATACGGTGTCAACAAACACCGGCACGCTGCCGGAGTGCCCGAATAGCCAGGCCAGTGCGTCCTCGGTCAGGTTGCAGTCAACCACCAGCACGCCCGCATGCAGGATCAACTCTTTAGACGTGGCCAATAATGCCGGTGTGAGTTTCTCGAGAATGCGCATGTCGTTAATCGCCACCAGCATTTCGCCGTTGTTATCGAGTAAGGAGACATAAGTAGAAGTATTTTCACCGTGCAATTTATGGAAGCTGTCGACATGTACCCCCGCCAGCTTTGCCTGTTCGAATAAGGTTTCGCCATAGAAGTCGTCACCGACGACGGAAATAAGGTGACATTCCCGGCCTAACAAGGCGACATTCTGCGCAATATTTCTGCCCACCCCACCTGGCGTGCATTTTATTTTTCCCGGGTTGGAATCTTCATACACTAATTTAGAGGAAGCATAACCGCAGACATCCATATTGGTGGAACCTACGGTTACCACATAGCTGTGCTCCGACAATATATAACCCTTACCCTTTATATATCCTTTATTCATTAAATTCATAATGTGTCCGGCGACACCAGAGCGGCTAATACCTAAAACATCGGCAATTTCCTGCTGTGGGATCAAAGGATCACGTCTCAGAAGATGCAATATCTGTTTTTCTCTGCTGGTCATATTGGACACTTGTTTGTTTTTAAACATACGTTTGTTTTATATCGGGCATGAAAAACAGTAAAGTGGGATTAAAGGCTTTAGCGAAGATTTGGGAAGAGGATCGTAAGATGAATGAACCGGGTTTCAGCGTTAATTCTGTGATACCCATCAAATAATAAAGTCGGTTTTATCCTTCAAAAAGAGTCAAAAATAATCATTAGCCGAGACACAGCATTTTATTCTTATAATAATCTTAATAAAACAACCGGATAGAGTTTTCCGTGACGCAACCTAACATTTGTTGGGTTTACCGAACCTTACCCTTTTCTGATGGAGCTTGGGCAAGCCGTGTTGTCCCCGAAAAGAGATACCTTTCACATTTGTATTGAAATGAAGTCGCGTTCTGGAAACTTGGTGCCCCTCAGCGGATGCCGAGGGGGCGTGGATAAATCACTAATGCGCTTACAAAGGGGTACAGCCCAGATCGCCACTTGGGGTCTTTTTACCCTCCTGCGACTCCAGCGCAATCCTTGCTAATGGCGTGTCCTCATCATAGCGGGCTTGGGCGCCCAGGCTCTTCGAATAGCGGTTGTATTTCCACCAGGCGTAGCCGAGGAACACCACCAGGCCCCCTACGTTATAAAACACAATGGTCATGATACTGGCGCCGGTCGGGAAGGTTGACGCGATAAAGCCTACGGTGAAAATGACAATCAGCGTGCTGACAATCGCAATCCCCTGCAGCCGGGAGCCCATTTTAAAATCACGCTCCACGCGGTCGTACTTCAAACGCAGGTTCAGATAGGCCAGCATGATGAACAACGGCGGCAACATCGAAGCGGCGGCGGTCATGTTTATCAGCGTATTCATTAACTCCTGCACGCTGTCCGAACCCAACGTCGGGATCAGCATCAGCGGGATCACGATAAAGAACTGCAGCCAGGCGGCGCGGGTTGGCACGCCATGCTTATTCAACCGAATGGTCTTCTCGCCAAAGATGCCTTTGGGAATCTCGGTGAAGAAGATTTTGACCGGTGCGGCGGTCCACATCAGCAATGAGCCAAACATCGCGGTAAAGGAAACCAGCCCGACGAAACGGTTCATCAGCACCGCAGGCAGGCCAAAGTGCGCCGACAGGCCTTCGAACACCTGCACCGTGCCACCGGTAAAGTGCAAATCGGCACGGCTAACGAACACGTTAAGCAGCAAGGACGCTACCGAATACAGCACGCCAATCACCAGCCCGGAAATGACAATCACCTTAACAAAAGAGCGGCTGCCGCCCTTGACGTCGTTGACGTACACCGCAACCGACTCTGCCCCGCCCGCGGCCTGAAAAATCCAGGCGGTGATACCGAGGAAGGCCCAGCTAAAGCTTGGGGTCATGGCTTCTACGGTAATCGGGTTAGCCGGCTCTATACCGCCAATTACCGCCGCACCGGCCAGAATGATGTAGGAAAACGTCAGCAACAGCATCAACGATGAGGTCACAGAGGTCATCGGGCCCAGCAGTTTGGCACCGCTATTTGAGATATAGGTCGAAAATGCGAACAGGAAAATACTGATGATCGCGGTAGTTAATGGCGTAAAGACGTAGTCATACCCCAAAAACGCGTAGGAGGCGTAAGCGATGACCCTCGGCAGCAGCGCGGTGAAGAAGAATAAATTCACGAACCAGTAGGTATAGGCGGTCATAAATGCCCAGCGTCCGCCTAACGCGCTTTTTACCCAAGCGTATACGCCCGCCTCGGAGTTTTTATTCAACGATACGAACTCGGCAATGATCAGGCAGAAAGGAATAAAATAGATAATGGTCGCCACCAAAAATACCGGGGCGGATGCGATGCCAAGCTGGATATTATTATTTATCACATTATTGAAGCTGAACACTGCCGCGAACGTCATCGCCAGCAGGCCAAACTTGCCGATAGTATTTCTATTCGACACAGCCATAGACACTCTCCGAAATTTGTAGGGTACTTATACCCGTCATACCTCAAGCTACTTGGGTGTTGGCTGCACTATTCGGCCCATCCTTGGGCCTCACCCCTTACGGGGTCGCTGCAAGCAACGTTCAAATCTGCTCCCGGCAGATTTGCCACTCACCCCAGGATCGATCTTGAGTAAGCTCCTGGGGCTTCGCTCAGTTGCCGCCTACAAGCAACTCGAATTATTTTGGGTATATATTGGAATAAGAGATTGCCGCTATTTATTCATAAAATAGCTGTCTTCGACGGTCACTTTTAAAATGACTTTTTTTACCTGGTGACTCTCTTTGAATCGGTGCGCCTGATGGTTCTCAAAAATAACCACGTTGCCCTCGCCTACGCGGTGTATTTCCCCCTGCCCGTTGAAAATTTCGCGGTCGGTTTCATCCTGATAGGCAACTACCGAAGTCAGTTCGCTTTTATCAGCAACCTCAATGTTCTCCTGGCCGGCCAGGTAATAGTGCAGATCAAAATAGCGGCGATTCCCCTCCAATCCACCATGCTGCTGCCCAGGGCCGGACGCCAGTCGGTAGACCAGCGAGTCGCCGACAGAATGAAAGACATTCGGCTCGATATTATTAATATTATTGATGGCCTCCATGCAGCGTAGCCATTTTTTCCCTGAGCGGTAAATGCGCTGAAACTCCGCTAATGATTCGACAATAATCATGAGTTCGCCTTTTCTGACTGAGCGTTATTATTGACCGGCGCGTAATTAAACTCGGCCAGCTTCTCTGCCTGGGTTTCCTGCCGATTGAAAGGCACCAACGTAAAGCCGTAGCTGAACGGCGACAGATAAACCCGATAAGAATCCAGCACCTCCGATCCCCAGGAGTTGGAACCAAGGCCCAGAATTTGATCGTCAAGGTTTAACGTCAGGTAATCACTTTCTTGCAGCTCGTTAATGTGCTGAGCCTGATGCAGCATGTCGGCGCTATAAGGCCACAGGCTGAAGTTGATCGGCCGTCGCGGCTGAATAAATATCCCTTTGCCTTCGCCATCCTGCAGGCTCAGCCAACGGACTTCTTGGCGGTTGCCGTTATCCTGCGGGAACGGGTAGTGTTCAAACAGCTCGCCCACCCGCTGCTGATAATGGCCGATCAGGTTGGCCTGGCAGCTGTCCTGATAGTTTTCACCCGGCCCACGGCCATAGTATTCCACCTGTTCAAAGCGGCGGCTGAGGCCGAAATCCAGCCCAATCTTCGGAATGACCTGTTGGAAGTCGCCATAAGGTGCACCCGACAGATCCAGGCTGATATGCCCTTGCGGCGATATCTGCCAGCGGTAACGGCAGCGCATGCCGAAATCGAACACCGGCGGTGCAATCAGGGTGCAAACCTCAATCACCAGGTCGTCGCCCTGACGCTCCCAGCGCAGACTGCGGAAGTGATGCTGCATAATCTGCAGGTGATGCGGATGCCAAATCCCTTCGTACTCTTGCTTATGGTTGTCGATCACCGGTTTGAAGAAGGAAAGGTGTGGCGCACGCCCCACCACTTCGTCCCCCGCCACCTGCCAAGAGAGCAGTTCACCGCTCAGACGTGAGAAGGCCAGACTGAAATTGTCGCCGCTGACCACCAACCGGTGGTTTTCTTCATGGCATTGCAACGGCGAAGCGCGTTTATCTCCCGGCGGCGCAATGAGTAGCGGCGCAGCGGGTTGCAACAGATGCTGATACTGTCCAAGCAAATCACCACTTTCGCTGTAACGGGTGGCGCTGTCCTTATACACGGCAACGTCAATAAAGGTTTCTTGCGTGCCCAGCGCCAACTCAGGAAAATGCAGTTCTTCAGACTCGCCCGGCTGCAGGTGCGGCAGTTTGATGTCATAGCTGGCCAGTTGACGCCCCCCGGCCTTCACGCTGACGACCAGTGTAATATCGGCCAGCGAACTGAACCAATAGCGGTTTTTAACTCGCAGCACCGGCGTCCTCTCGCCTGCGCCGCTGACCTCTACCGGACACAGCACCTGCTTATATTCACGCAGGCCAGGACCGGGGCGCTGATCCGGGTAGATCAGGCCATCCATGCAGAAGTTATAGTTATTCGGGTAATCGCCGTAATCACCACCGTACTGATAGCGTTCGCGTCCCTGCGCGTCATGGCTGAGCAAACCGTGATCGCACCACTCCCAGATGTAATGCCCCTGAAGGCTGGCATGGCGGTTAAACACCGACTGATATTCGAACAGGCCTCCCGGCCCATTGCCCATGGCATGGGCGTATTCACACAAAATTCGCGGCTTGGCATGGGGATACTCGCCAAAGGCATTCATCATCGCCACGCGCGAATACATGGTGCTGATCACATCGACCACTTCCGCATCGCGGTCTTCTTCGTAATGCACCAGCCGAGTGGGATCCAGCGCCTTGCAGCGTTTAGCCATGGCGCGGATGTTGCAGCCATAACCGGACTCGTTGCCCAGGGACCAGATAATGATTGAGGGATGATTTTTCTGCGCCATCACATGGCGCTCAATGCGCTCGACGTAGGCATTTTCCCAGCGAGGATCGTCGGTGATGCGGCTAATATCGCCAACGTTAGCGAAACCGTGGCTTTCCAGGTCGGTTTCCGCCATCACAAACAGGCCGTAGATATCGCACAACTCGTAAAAGCGCGGATCGTTCGGGTAGTGGGCGGTTCGCACCGAGTTGATGTTGTGTTGCTTCATCAACACGATGTCGCGCTCAACCCGCGCCATGTCCACCGCGCGCCCTTTGCGATGATCGTGATCGTGGCGGTTCACGCCATGCAGCTTTAAATAGCGTCCGTTGACATAAAATAGCCCCTCACGCACGCCGATCTCACGGAACCCGACGCGCTGCGGCACCACCGACACCAGATTACCGGCGTGGTCATACAGGCTAAGCAGCAATTGATACAGATAAGGGTTTTCCGCATTCCACTGCTGCGGCTGGCTGACCGGGATCTCGAATCGGCAGCGGGCACTGGCCCCGATACTGAGCTCATTTTCCCAGCGTTCGGCGACGCAGGCTTCACCGTCAAAAAGCTGAGCCTGCAGGCGATAACCGCTTGCCACGGACGGGTTCAGGTTGCCAAACTCGACATCCAGCGCCAGCACTGCGTCGCAATACTGTTCATCGAAACGCGTGACCAGCGTGAGATCATGAATATGGGTGCGTTGTTGACCGATCAGGTAAACGTCGCGGAAGATGCCGGCCATCCACCACATGTCCTGATCTTCAATATACGTCGAGTCAGCCCACTGCATGACGCGAACGGACAGCAGGTTTTCGCCCGCTTTCACATAGTCGCTAAGATCAAACTCGGCGGACAAACGGCTGCCTTTGCTGAAACCGACGTAGCGGCCGTTGAGATACACCTCAAAGTAGGTTTCCACGCCGTCAAACTTGATGATGACCTGCTGGTTTTCCCAGTCGCCGTCCAGCGTAAACTGGCGTTGATAGGCACCGGTCGGATTGTTGGTCGGCACGTAAGGCACGTCGATCGGGAAGGGATAGCCCTCATCGGTATACTGCAATTGGCCGTGACCTTCCATCTGCCACATGCCCGGCACGGTGATGTCGCCCCAGTCCGCCATCAGTTGGCTATAGAACGCCGCCGGCACCCGATCAGGGTGTTCGAAGTAACGAAACTGCCAACGGCCGCTCAGCAGTTGAAATGCCGCACTGGCGTTGCGATCGAAGCTTAATGCCTGCGCGGCATTCCGATAGCTGAAGAAGCTCGCTCGCGGCGGTAAGCGATTCTCTGACTGTTTTTCTATGTTTTCCCAATGATTCACGTCACGTCTCCCGACAACTTTCAATGGGAGAACGATAGTAAATATTTAGTAAAAACTACAGATCATATTTACCTAATGACGACGGGATCACAATAAATATGAAATGTCTTTTTTAATCATGACGTTAATTTTTGGCCGTTCGGCCTCCCTGTGCTGCCGCAATCGGCATAGGGCACAGGGGACCTTTTCAGGCAACGGTGGTATCGCGCAACTGAAGCGAGCTGGGAACAAAGATCGATAATGGAATGGTCCGTTCGTCACGAATACGCTCAGTCAACAGATTGACGGCCTGAGCGCCCATGGTTTCGGAGGGTATGCGAACGGTTGATAATGCGGGGAAAATAAAGCGTGCCGTGGGGATATCGTTCACGCTGATCAGCGCAATCTGGCCAGGAACCTGAACCGAATGCTCGTGCAAGGCACGCAGTACCCCGATGGCGATAGAGTCGGTCGCGACCAACAGAGCTGGCGGATAACCGCCCTTTTTCTCCAGCATTTGCCTGGCACACTGGTAGCCCGCCTGGCTGCTGAAGTCGCCGGTGTAAATATCCTGCGGCCGCACCACGTTTTTCAAGCGGCCGTATTCCACAAAGGCTTGCTCACGCTGATCGGCCAGCGCCGGATCGTCACGTCCGCCGATAAACCCAATGCGCGAGTAACCGCATTCGATGAAATAGTCGATCACCTTCTGGCTGATCTTGGTCAGATCGACATTAACACAGTCGAACTGCGGATCGTCGATGACACCGTCCACGAACACCACCGGCACTCGCTGCTGGCTTAGCTGTTCGTAAAGCGCAGGCTGCGGCCGGCCAATGACCAGCAGCGCGTCAGCCGCAGGCAAGGGTTTTTCACCGTTGAAGTCGTAGCAGGCCACCAGCGAAACATCCAACTTTTCGCATTGAGTTTCAATGCCATAGCGCATCGCCAAATAGTAGGGGTCGTTAATCTCTATAGCTTGTTTATAGGTGAAAAGCGCGGCGAAAGTCAGCCGATGCCCGCTGTGACGTTTTGAGGGCTGGACTTTGTATTCGAGACGCTCCGCCGCTTCCAGGATTTTTTGCCGGGTTTGCGCCTTCACGCTCAGCGTGGGGTCGTCATTCAGCACCCGCGAAACGGTAGCGACAGACACGTTTGCAGCTTCTGCGATTTCTTTCAGTGTGGCCATAGAGTCTCAACGAATAGACAAAAACGCTAGCTTACCGGGACAGCTCAACGAGGTATACGCCTCGATACTCTCCCCCCTTTAAACCGCCAGAAACGTCCTTTTACCTCCAGCGCGGCGGTAGCTGGTGCTATGCGTAGCTCTGCGGTTCGCAACGCCCGTAGCGAAGATACCCATTTCACCCTTTGTGATCAAGTTAACGATTTACTGATTTTCCAGTATTTTTTACTAAAACATTTACTAATATATTCTCCGTTTACCGCCGCTATGCGACGGTATTTTTATCTCCTCCCAGGGAATGGGGCCGGCCCACATGGCGTTAACGGTTCGAGTTGGCGGGTCCCCCCGCAGGCTCGCCATTGACCCAAACCCAATGCGTGTCCAGATGAAAATTAAATCCAATAATAAAATATTGCCCACGTTACTGCTGATGTTGCCGCTGCCGCTGTTAGCTCAGGAATCCGTGGTGCCGGCGGAACATAACGTTCTGCCGCTCCCCGAACTGACAAATACCGGCCCGACCGCCCTGCGCTTTTACGGCGAGTTGGGTATCGGCGGCAGCGTCTATTTAAACGGGGAGCACCAACACAAATACAGCGATGGCACCTATATCGAAGGCGGACTGGAGATCAAGCACGGCCACTGGTTCGGCCTGCTCTACGGCGAAGGCTGGACGGTACAGGCCGACCATCAGGGTAATGCCTGGACACCGGACCACAGTTGGGGCGGGTTTGAGGGCGGCATCAACCGCTTTTACGCTGGATACCGCACCGATGACGGCACCGAAATGATGCTTAGCCTGCGTAATGATTCTTCGCTGGACGATCTGCAGTGGTGGGCAGACTTTACCCCGGAATACGGTTATGTGATCCCCAATACCCGCGATCTCACCTATGCAGCCAAGCTGCAGAACCTGACCGGTAAATTCCGCTACAGCCTGACTGCCGCGCCAGAAAGTCGCATCGACGAGAGCAAGGCGCTGTTGCACTTTGGCAAATATGACCGCTATTCGGATAAGTACCGCTACCGGGCTATGGTCAACGGCTATACGCAATACGATCTGCAGGAAGGCCTGACGTTATTAAACGGTCTGGAAATCACCGACGGCATGGGACAACTCTATTTGCTGGGGCTGAAAGGGAAAAATCTGGCCGGCCGGGTCTGGCAGCACACCGGCAAGGGGGACGGCAATCACCCGGGCTCGGAGTCGGGCCTGATGCTGAGCGCCATGGTTGAGGCCGCCAAGGGACTGTATTTCTCGACGGCCTACAGCTACGCCCGCCACCGGCTGGACAATGCGCCGGACACCGCGACCTCTTACGCGCAGGTCGGTATCTGGTACGAATATGGCGGCGGCAGGCTGGCCACCGCGTTGGACAGCAAATTTTATATGACCAACGACAGCACCGACGCCAGCAACTCGGTGTTTCTGATGCAGTATTTTTATTGGTAACGCATAAAGGCAAACATAATGAAGATGATTAATAAACTGCCGTCTCTGGCCCTGGCTATCTCCGCGGCCCTGACGATACCAGGCTGCATCTCTCACCCGGGTAACGAAAGCCCCCTGCGGGCGGAAGCCTATAAAAACGTGATTAATCGCAGCGGTGCCCCACACTACATGCTCGATTACGATTTCGATGAACACCAACGCTTTAATCCGTTTTTTGATCTTGGCGCCTGGCATGGTCATTTGCTGCCAAACGGCCCGGAAGGCATGGGCGGCTTCCCGGGTCCGGCGTTGCTCACCGAAGAATACATTAACTTTATGGCCAATAACTTCGACCGGCTCAGCCTGTATAAAAACGGGGAGAAAGTCCGCTTCAGCATGACCGCCTACAGCATCCCCGGCGCGCTGATCCAGCGGCTTACCGCCCCAGGGATCACGGTTAAACTGACGCTGCGATTCGCTACTGCCCGCACTTCACTGCTCGAAACCCAAATCACTAGCGATACGCCGCTGGAACTGGTGTGGGATGGCGAACTGTTGGAAAAATACTATGCCAAACAACAAAAACCACAGTCCCCGCCAACCATCGAGCAGGCATTCCCCGACTATACGCGGCAGCTGTTGCCGACCAGGGACGGCCTGCGGGTTACCTTCGGCAGGGTGCGCGCGGCTTCACAACTGATGACCTCCGGCGAGTCCGAATACCAAATTCATAAATCGCTGCCGCAGCAAACGACGGTCAATGGCCATAGTTTTATCGCCAAAGCCACGATTTCCGGCTCCACCACCTTCTATACCACCTACTCTCACCTGCTCACCGCCGCAGAAGTCCAGCAGGAACAAAGCAAGATTGCTTCGATCCTCGCCGATCCCCAGCGCTACATGAGCGCATCGGCGCAGCGTTGGGAAAATTATCTCGACCAGGGGCTGTCGAATCCGCATGCCACCCAGGCACAGGCACGCGTGGCGGTCAAAGCGATAGAAACCTTAAACGCCAACTGGCGCGGGGCCGCCGGTGCGATGAAATTTGATTCGGTGACGCCTTCTGTCACCGGGCGTTGGTTCTCCGGCAACCAGACCTGGCCCTGGGATACCTGGAAGCAGGCGTACGCAATGGCGCATTTTAATCCCAACGTCGCCAAGGATAATATCCGTGCGGTGTTCGCTTTCCAGATCCAGCCTGACGACCCGCTGCGCCCGTGGGATGCCGGCTTTATTCCCGATTTGATCGCCTATAACCCCAGCCCGGAACGCGGCGGCGATGGCAGCAACTGGAATGAACGCAATACCAAACCCAGCCTGGCGGCCTGGGCGGTGATGGAGGTGTACAACACCACCGGCGATAAACAGTGGCTGGCCGAGATGTATCCGAAGCTGGTCGCCTATCACGACTGGTGGTTGCGCAACCGGGACCATAACGGCAACGGGGTGCCAGAGTATGGCGCCACGCGCGACAAGGCACACAACACGCCGGACGGTCAGATGCTGTTTACCGTTAAACGCGGGCAGCATCAGCAAAAGCTTGCCGGGTTGAACAACTATAATCGGGTGGTACGTTCCGGGCGTTTCGACAGTATTGAAATCCCGGCTCAGGTCGCCGCGTCCTGGGAGTCGGGCCGTGACGACGCCGCCGCCTTTGGCTTTATCGACCCGGATCAGTTGGCCCGTTACCTGGCGCAGGGCGGTAAACGGCAGGACTGGCAGGTGAAGTTTGCTGAAAATCGTGCGGCGGACGGTACTCTGCTCGGCTATTCGCTGCTGCAGGAATCTGTCGATCAGGCCAGCTACATGTACAGCGACAACAGATACCTGGCCGAGATGGCCGATATTCTGGGCCACAATGCCGAGGCCGCTACCTTCCGCAGCAAGGCCGATAAACTGGCGAATTACATTAATAACTGCATGTTCGATAGCACCAGCGGTTTCTTCTACGACATCCGCATCGAGGATAAACCGCTGCCCAATGGCTGCGCCGGTTACCCCATCGTAGAGCGAGGTAAAGGGCCTGAAGGTTGGTCTCCACTATTTAATGGCGCCGCCAGCCAACAACATGCCGACGCAGTGGTTAAAGTGATGAAGGATCCGCGTGAATTCAACACCTACGTCCCTCTCGGTACGGCAGCGCTGACCAATCCGGCGTTCGGTGCCGATATTTACTGGCGGGGGCGAGTCTGGGTAGATCAGTTGTATTTCGGGCTTAAAGGCATGGAGAGCTACGGCTATCGCGCCGACGCTGTCGCCATGGCCCAGGCTTTCTTCAACCATGCCGACGGGCTGATGACCGACGGTCCCATCCGCGAGAACTACAACCCGCTGACCGGCATGCAACAGGGCGCGCCGAATTTCTCCTGGAGCGCGGCGCACCTCTACATGTTGTATAACGACTTTTTCACCCGCTAATCTGTCCGTCACCCTGCCAGAGTGAATACTGGCAGGGTTAATCAACTGGCTACTGTTTGATCGGGATGACCAGTACGTCGACATTCAATTGGTTGATGGCATGCTGGGTTGAGGAAAACAGCTTGTTCCACAGGTCATGGTGATGGCCAAAAACCACCAGGTCGACACTTTTATCCACCACGGCATTCTTCAACTCTTCGATAAAATCACCGTGGCCGATGATCACCTCATTGATCGGGTAATTCACATTCTGGGTCAGCGGCTCCAGCTCTTTCTTGATCTTCTCTTCAAAAGGTACGCCGTCGTAGCTTCGCTCAGAAAAACCAATCGCCGCATGGTAAGTATCGTAGTGGATATCCACGTAGATCAGAGAGAGCCTGGCCTGCAGCGCCGCGGCCAATCTCGCGCTTTTTTCCACCAGCCGTTTTCCGTCATCACTCAGGTCGGTGGCAATCATAATATGTTGATAGCACATAGCGCCTCCTGTCATTGATTCATAGAGACCCCGGTTTGCACGGCAACATTTCTGTTGTCCCGTTATGGATAATTTTAGTTCAGAAACCGGAGGGACGAACGGGCATCTTGCCGTTGGAACAGCCCCGTTACCGGGGCTGGAGATACCATGATGACGCGGGCCGTCAGCCCGTTATTTCTGGCTTTGGGTGTAAGGGGTATATACGCCCGTCAGGCTTTCGAGGAAGGCAACAATATCATCGACATCCTGCTGCGGCAGTTCGGTACCCACCTGATAGCGCAGCATCAGTTTGACCGCCTCATCCAGCGTGGCGACATCCCCGCGATGGAAGTAAGGCGCCGTCAGTGCCACATTGCGCAGGCCGGGCACCTTCTGCCGTAGCCTGTCGCGCGCTTCGCTGGTGACGTTCATGCGCCCGATATCCGCGGCGGTAATTTCCCCAAAATTGAAGTCGCGTTTCAGCCCCAAAGGCTCGAAGGAACGCCCACCAAGAATGGTTCCCCCGTGACAAGTGGCGCATTTGTTGTCCTTAAACAGTTGATAACCGTGTTTCTGCTGCATCGTCATGGCTTTGTCATCGCCGCGCAGCCAGTTATCGAAAGGTGAGTCCGGCGTGATTAAGGTTTTTTCAAATTCGGCGATGGCATCCGTAATGGTCTCACCGCTGAAGCCCTGCGGGTAGGCGGCGACAAAATCACGGGTTAGTACCGGATCCTTGTCCAGCTTGCCGATGATCTCCTCCCAGGATTTGGAAGCCATTTCGATAGGGTTGAGCGGCGGTCCACCGGCCTGTACCTGCAGCGTTGGCGCACGGCCATCCCAGAACTGCTCGCTGTTGAACACGGAGTTGAATACCGTTGGCGCATTTATCGGCCCTACCGCGCCGCCAACGCCAATCGACGTTTTTCTGCCGTCTACGCCTCCGGTATTGAGCGAATGGCAGTGGGCACAAGAGAGAGTGCTGTCTCCGGAAAGGCGCGGGTCGTGATACAGTCGGAAACCCAGCGCCACTTTCTGTGCGTCGACAGGCAATGCCTTGGGGATCGGCTGAATCGGCTCATTACGGTGTTCCGCGGCAGCCTCGTTACTGGCGTAGTAACGCGCGCGCTGCTGCGCTATCCAGCCAAGCAAGGTCTCGCGCTCTTGCTCATCCACCTGCCCCGCCCAGTGCAAGGCGACATACCGTGTCGGCGGCATGGTCTTATGCTGCATTACCCATTCAATCTTGTTCAGATCGCTTTGTGATACCGCTTTATCTTCGATCAGGCTGGCACGTACAGGTTCCAGGTTAAAAGACTGATACCCGAGGCGGATATCGTATTCCATCAGCTGTTTGGCAATGGGAAAGGAGGCATAGAAGGGAAGATCGGCAGAAGGTGTATGGCAATAATCGCAGCCCTTTTCTCTCAGCAATCCGAGAATCTGGTTATTCTTCTCCAGCGCAGATCGCGGTGCCTGACTGTACACCGTACGCTGAGTATCGTGATACCAAACATAGCCCGAAAGCCCCAGATAACATAAGACAATGCCGGTAAGGGACATCGCCGCAATACGGGTGACCTTTTTCATTTTCAATCCTTATAAGGTATTGCCCATCCAATAGACAGTCGCCCGGTAATAGTAGAGAGGAAGATGCGCTGCATAATTGATAACAATCAATGAATAACCCAGCCTGCGCCTATAGCTGTAATAGTGTTTGCCTATCAGCGTGCCGATATAAAGTCGGCGGCTAATTTCTTGAAGCATCCCGGCATTGAAATATCCCCAAGATTTCAAACGCCCCTTTATTTTCCAAACCCGGATAGTGCTTTGATTTTATAAAAAATTAATTCGGTAAACGTGACGCCAGAAATAAATCACCGGCTCTGCCCGCTCATTTTCATATTGAAACGCTTCTTTAGGGTTTATGCCCCTTTCCTTGTGCTCTGCTCTCAACCGGTCATTTTGGTTAAAAGCGCCGTTGACAGGATTTTCATCAAATGCGAGGATTATGGTGTCGAATCGACACCAATATCACATTCAGATAAACAAGCAAAAGGATAAATAACTATGTATATCAATGTTTTTGACACTCATGTACATACCAGGGATGGTCGCTATCTGCATTTCGACGTGTTCACCGACAGCAACGATCTGGCTCAGGCAAGACACTATGCGCAACAGTTCCTCAAACAGAACAACATTGAGGAGGACAATATCAGCCAAAGCAGCTGTGCATTCTGCCACAGCGAGTCCTCCAGCCCTGAGGTGGAGCAGGCTATTGGCCAAACGGGCTATTACATTTTTAAAATGCAGGGTTGCCAGGGGATGTCATGACAGCTTACCGGCCGATAGACTGCGAATTGCATGATTATTTGGAAATTGCCTGCCTCTACGGTTACCGGCTGAACGTTGAATTGGTTAACGGGCAGTGTTTCCAGGCAACGGCGTTAACCACCCAGACGCTGGAGAATGAGGGAGAGTTTATTTATTTCGATAATCAACGGGTTTGCCGCCTGGATCAGCTTTCGGCCATTACCCCGCAAGGGAGTCATGCCCTCTTCGGTCGCATCGCGCTGACGCAATGAGGGCAGGACAAGATAAGCCGATGGCAGGGGTCACCGCACGCGCTGGGCTTCGAACCACACGTTGCACACCGACAGGATCAGCGTGTTGGCATCTTTTACCAGCACGTTATCCCCCGGTACGCCGTCGGTACCCTGATCGGTAATGCCTTTGATTGTGGTATCGGCATGCTGGATCATCACCCGTTCAACCGCCGGCGTGCTGATGCCCAGCATCGGGAAGTCGATATAAGAACTGCTGCCGGAGTTGTCCTCAACAAACTCCTGTGCTTCCACCGTGCTGAGGGTTGCCCCCTCGCTTTTCAACTCGGTACCGTTCCAGGTGAAACTCCCTGCTTTATAACCGATCTTGCCGCCGATCAGGCCTTTCGCCTGCTGTTCATCCCAGCAACCCACGGTTTGGGTCGGCAGGATCTTGCTGATATGCCAGTTGCCCAATAACGTTTTCGGGATCGGTTCCGCCACGCTCTCCGCCGCCTGAACCTGAGCTGCTGATACGCAAGTCAAAACCACCAATGGCAGCAACGCCTTGCGCCACATGTTAAATCGCATTGTCTTTTCCTTTCGCTATTCGCGCCCCGGTTGGGCTTTCCGTCATCATAATAAGCAGGCGGATCCCCCGTCAAAACAAACTGTATACCAGGGCACAAACAGGATACGCCAGGCCGATTACCCCAGTGGCCACCCCCGGCGCCCCTCTTCCCCTTCAACCCACTGCGCTTCTCGCGCTAACGGTAAGCGCCGATCGTCCAGATAACGGTAGTGGCGGCGAGCCTGCTCTAGCAGGGTAAAATCCAATGTGGCCGACAGCGCCCCTGCTTCGCGGCCCAATCCGGCGACTTCGCGCCCCAGCGGATCGACAATCAGGCTTTCGCCGGCAAACTGCAATCCATCACCCTCACCGCAGCGGTTGGTCATGGCGACAAACATCTGGTTATCCTGCGCGCGGGCCAGCGCGGCATTGCGGTGCACCGGGCCATAGGGATCCATATTGCCATTCGTCACCAGCAGCAATTGGCAGCCCATAACGGCTAACGCCCGGGCATTTTCCGCGAACTCAAGATCGTAGCAAATCAGCAGCCCGATACGCGTTCCGCGCCAAACGCCGCACACTAACGTATCGCCGCGAAGAACGGTATTACGCTCATCCGGCCACAAATGGGTCTTGCGATAGTGCAGATAAATCCCCTGCTCCGGCGTGATCAGCACCGTACTGTTGAACACCCCCTTATCGGTGCGTTCAAGAAAGCCAATCACCAGCGCGACATCGTATTGGCGGCTGGCCTGAACCAGTTGCAACAACTCCGCGCCGTCGCTTTGCAGGGCATAATCGGTGTCACCCTGCGCCGCAGCGAAACCGGTGAGCTGGGTTTCCGGGAACAGGATAAGGTTGCCGCCCTTGGCGTAACGCTCAATGAATGCCAGGGCCTGCGCCAGGTTGTCGGCAACGCAGCCTTCACGACAGGGCAATTGGGCCAAGGTTATTTCCATTTTATCCTCCACGCGGAACACAGTAATAATAATGGTAGTATGCCCGAAACAGCCGTTCTGGCTATTCCATAACAGGGGTAACATCAGTGGGTAACAGCAGCCTTATTTCTCCCGAGACGCTGGCCTGGCATCGGGCATTCGGCCAACTGGTCGATAACCTCGACGGGGCGGATTTCTGGCTGAGCTGTGCGCGCCTGTTGAAGGGGCATATCCCGTTCGAAAACTGGGTGGCGCTGCTGTTTTCTCCCCAGCATCCACCACAGATCCTGGCTGCCAGCGACGAAAGCGACGGCAGTGACGAAGCGCTGTTTCACGATTACCAGAAAGGCCTCTATCTGCTCGATCCTTTCTACCTGGACGCCTGGGCGCGCCAACGCATCGGGCTGTTGCGCCTGGATGACGTCGCACCCGCCAATTTTGCGGCGACGGAATACTATCAACACTATTTCAACCATAACGTCGGCGGCGATGAGGTGCATTTCAACCTGCTGGTGGAGCCGCAGCGCATGCTTTGCCTGTCGTTGGGCGCCTCGCGGCGCTACAGCGATCGTCACCTCGGTATTCTGGCTCTGGTCGAAAGTTGGCTACTGCCATTGATGCGTCAGCGGATGCGTTTCGAAAACGCCAGCGATGATGGAGACAGCAACTTCTCACTGTCGTCGTTGCCCGGCGGCGCGCAATTGACGGAACGGGAAAACCAGGTCAGCCAACTGATGCTGGCAGGCTGTTCTACCAAGGAGATCTCCCGCCGCCTGCAGATTTCAATCGAGACGGTACGAGCGCATAAAAAGCACCTGTATTCGAAACTGGGCATCAACACGCAGTCCGAACTGTTTGCGCTGTTTTGGCGCAGCCGCGGAGCCTGAAATCCCTCATAGCAAATCGCTATTAATCATAGAGAATCAGTATTTTATTTTAGCCAGCCGATTATCTAGAGTCAGTGCCACTCTTCAGCCTGCAATAACCAGTAGGCTATTTTGACAAGGACTCTGGGAAATGACATTTACGCTGAAAAAACTCGCCGCAGCGCTGGCGGTAACAAGCAGCCTGCTGCTGACTGCCTGTGGACCGACCGAACAAGACAACCACCACATCAAAGTCGGCATCAGCTCCGGTATCGATCAGGCTATGTGGGCGACCGTACAGAAAATCGCCAAACAGAAATACGATCTGGATGTCGAAGTGGTGACCTTCAATGATTACGTGTTGCCCAACGAAGCGCTGAATAATGGCGATCTCGACATCAACTCCTTCCAGCACAAGCCTTATCTGGAAAAACAGATCCAGGAGCGCGGCTACAAACTGGTGGCGGTAGGTAATACTTTCGTTTATCCCATCGCCGGTTATTCCAAAAAAATCACGTCGCTCAGCCAACTGCCTGACGGTGCCCAGGTTGCGGTGCCCAATGACCCGACCAACCTCGGCCGTTCGCTGCTGCTGTTGCAAAAACAGGGGCTGATTGTGCTGAAAGAGGGCGTCGGGCTGCTGCCTACCTCATTGGATATCGTCAGTAATCCGAAGAAATTGAAAATCGTCGAGATTGAAGCGCCTCAGTTGCCGCGTGCGTTAGACGACAAACAGATCGCCCTGGCGATCATCAACACCAACTACTCCAGCCAAATTGGTCTGTCGCCCGCCAAGAACGGGCTGTTTGTCGAAGACAAAGATTCGCCTTACGTCAATGTTTTCGCCACTCGGGTGGATAACCAAAACAACGAAAACGTGAAGGATCTGATCAAGGCCTATCAGACCGATGAAGTTGCCGCCAGCGCCGCCGAAATCTACAAGGGCGATGCCGTTAAAGGTTGGTAATCTGCATTTCCCCCGTGGCAACCGTCACGGGGTTATCCCATCCTCCCTCACATTTCCCGCCATTTTTTGAACACTTTTCACCCACCTTGATCACAAATCAAACAATGCTTGTTAGGTGATAAAAGCTGCAATGTTGTATACAAGTTTGCGTAAATGTTTTCTATTTGTTTCAAAAACCTCGGGTGAAAATAATGAAAAATAGAAAAATCAAGCTGTTGCTGGCTGCGGGTGCTCTGGCTGCCGTCGCGGCGCTGGCGGTCGCCGGCAAGGTGGAGAATGCCGACAAGACCTTTCTTTCCGTAGCCACCGCCTCCACCGGCGGCACCTATTACCCGATGGGCGTCGGGCTGGCCAATGTCTGGAGCAACCGCCTGAAGCAGAACGGCATCCAGGTCAGCGGGCAATCCTCTGCGGGATCGATAGAGAATATCGATCTGCTGCAGAAAAACGAGGCGCAGCTGGCGATCCTGCAAAGCCTGATCGCCGTCGAAGCCTACCAGGGCGTACGCAATTTTGAAGGCCGCGCCTACGGCCATCTGCGTTCCATCTCGATGCTGTGGCCGAACGTAGAACACTTTGTGATGCTGGAAAACAAAGTCAAGGACGGCACCTTGAATGACATCGCCGGCAGCCGTTTCTCAGTTGGCCCACAGGCCAGCGGCACCGAGCAGTCCACGCTGATCATTTTGCAAGGGGTTAACCTGAGCAAGAAATCGCTGACGCCGGAATACCTGGGTTACGGCGACACCGTTTCAGCCATGCGCGACGGGCGACTCGACGGCGGCGCCCTGCCTGCCGGGGTACCGGCGGCAGCGGTAACCGACATGTTCGCCAGCGGCGTGCCCTCACGCATCCTCAACGTCACCGATGAACAGTTGGCCAACATCAACGCCATCGCCAATTCCTGGTTCCGTTTTGATATTAAAGCCGATACCTACCCACGGCAGAGTAAGGCGGTTTCCACTATCGCCCAGCCCAATATTTTGGTCGCGCTCAATGGCCTTGATGAAAAGCTGGTGTATGACCTGACCAAAACCCTGTTTGAAAACCTGCCGGAAGTGCATCAGGTCCACAGCGCCGCCAAATACATTTCGCTGGAGAATGCGCTGAAAGGCGTCTCTGTTCCGCTGCATATGGGCGCTTATAAATATTATCTCGAGGCCGGGGTCAGCGTGCCCGACTATCTGATCCCACCGGAAGCGGCAGCGCTTGCCGTCAATCGATAAGGAGGTCGTATGAGCACTAACAACCTGTCGCCGCAAAATGCCGTCGATCTGGACAAAGAAGCCGGGGCCGGTAGTCGCCCGCTGAGCGGTATCTATTTGCAGTTGGCCACGGTGCTGGCCATTGCGATTTCCGCTTACACCATTTATGCCAATGCACTGTCGAATACCCAGGAGTTTTATCGCAATACCACGTTTCTCAGCGGTATCTTAATCCTGGGCTTCATACTGTTTCCGGTATCACGCCGCCACTCCACCAGCAAATTCAACCGCTGGGACTACCTGTTCATTATCCTGACGCTGGTCAGCTACGGCTATTTCTACGCCAGCTATCTGGACTTGCACGTGGTGCGCAAAAGCATTCCCAATACGACCGACTACGTGATGGCGGTGATCGGCATCGGCGTGCTGTTTGAAGCCGCACGCCGCACCACGGGGTATTTCATTCCCGGGCTGGCGACCTTCGCTATCGTCTATGCACTGTTCGGCCAGTACTTTATGGGCATTTTCGGCCACGGCGGCTTCTCGTTCGAACGCCTGCTGTACCGACTGTTCATGACCAGCGAAGGGATCTTCGGCATCACCCTGTCCACCGCCTCCACCGCTATCGTGGTATTTATCCTGTTTGGCGCGTTCCTCAGCGTCAGCGGGGCCACGGCATTGTTCAACGATTTGGCGCTGGCGATGGCCGGTCGGCGTCGCGGCGGCCCGGCGCAGGTCGCGGTGATCTCCTCGGCGCTGACCGGCTCCCTGAGCGGCAGCGCGGTGGCTAACGTCGCCACCACCGGCACCTTCACCATCCCGCTGATGAAAAGCATCGGCCTGTCGTCCCGCTTTGCCGGTGCGGTTGAAGCCACCGCCTCCACCGGCGGAATGATCATGCCGCCGATCATGGGCGCCGCCGCCTTTATCATGGCCGGCTTCCTCGGCATTTCGTATACCACCATCGTGATCGCCGCCATTATTCCCGCATTGCTCTATTACGCGGCGCTGATTATTGCCATCGATCTGGAGGCTAAAAAGCAGGGTCTGAAAGGCATCAGCAAAGAAAATATTCCCAAAGTGAAAGCGGTGCTGAAGGCGCGCGGCCTGCTGTTGCTGCCGTTGATCATCGTTATCGGCACCCTGTTGTTGGGCAAAACGCCGATCTATGCCGGGTTCCTCGGCATTATTTCGATCATCGTCGCCAGTTGGATCACCCCCGATACCACCGTACGCATGACGCCGAAAAAAGTCGCCGAGGCGCTGAACGAAGCGGCTCGCGGTTCTATTCAGGTGACGGTAGCCTGCGCCGCCATCGGGGTGATCATCTGCGTGGTCACCATGACCGGTATCGGCTCCACGCTGGCGTTTAATATCGTCGCGATGACCAACAATACCCTGTGGATGATCCTGCTGGTGGTGATGCTGGTGTGTATCGTACTGAGTATGGGCCTGCCCTCTACCGCGCTGTATATCGTGGTGGCGGTTACCGTTTCGCCGATCCTGATCAAAGCCGGCGTGATGCCGCTGGCGGCGCACTTCTTTGTGTTCTGGTTTGGCGCCTTGTCCAACATCACGCCGCCGGTGGCGCTGGCCAGTTACACCGCCGCCAGCATCGCTCGCGCCGACCCGATGCAGACCTCGTGGGATGCCGTGCGCCTGGCGTTGCCGGGCTTTATCATCCCATTCATTCTGGTCTATAACCCGATGCTGCTGATGCAGGGCGACGACCTTAATGCGCTGTCGGTGATCCATATGGTGATCAGCGCATTGGTAGGGATTTATGCGCTGTCGATCGCCAGCGCCAATTTCTGGATGATGAAAACCCACTGGCTGGAGCGGATATTGTTTACCTTTGCGGCTATCCTGCTGATTAAACCGGGGCTGCTGACCGACTTGGGCGGCGCGGCGCTGATTGTTACTGCGGCGTCCGCGCATCTGTTGCGTTTCAGGCGGAGTCATCCGCAGAGGGCTGTAAATGATCAATAAGGTTACGCGCCAGAAAGCTTCTCATCAGGTCCTGGCGCAGTTGAAGGAAGGCATCAGTAACGGCACCTTCCCCGTCGGGGAAAAACTGCCGTCAGAGAACCTGCTGGCGGAGGCCTTTGGCGTCAGCCGGGTGCCCGTGCGTGAGGCGCTCGGCATTCTGGAGGTCAGCGGCATCATCTCCTCGCGGCAGGGGGGCGGCCATCGGGTGGAACAACATTCCCTGCTGAGCAAATACCAGCCGCTGGTGTTGGAAATAGCCGATCCGGGTGAAGTGGAAGCGCTGCTGGAAATGCGTGAGGTGATTGAGCAACAGGCGGCGAGTATGGCCGCCGAACGCCATACCGAGCAGGAACTGCGGGCGATTGAATTGGCCCTTAACGACTTTAAACGCTGCACCCTCGACGAAGGTTTGATTGGTCATCGAGAGGATTACCTGTTCCACCGCGCCATTATGCAGGCCTCGCACAACCCGTTTTTCGTGCAGATCCTGGATAACATGCACGAATTATATCTCGGCGTGCTGGTGTATTCACTCAGCAAGAACCTGGGCCGTCAGGCCGAACGCCAACGGGTGATCGACGAGCACCAACGGGTATTTATGGCAATCAAGGCTCGCGATCCGGCGGCAGCCACTGCCGCGATGCAAAACCATCTCAGCAACGTACGCGGCAAATTGCGCCGCCTGGACCATGAGGAGTTAGGATAACCATGCATGACGTGATCATTATCGGCGCAGGTCTGGTGGGGTTGGGCGTCGCAAACGCGCTGCAGGAAACGAACCCCATGCTGCGCATCCTGATCCTGGAAAAAGAAAATGGCCCGGCGGCCCACCAAAGTGGCCATAACAGCAACGTAGTGCATTCCGGCATTTACTACACTCCCGGCAGCCTGAAGGCACGGCTGGCAAAACTGGGCAACCAAAGCATGTTCGCCTTCTGCCGCGAGCATGACCTCTATCAGGAGCAATGTGGCAAAGTGATTGTGGCCACCCAATTGAAGGAGCTGGCTTTACTGGAGAATATCTACCAGCGCGGGCGACAGAACGGGCTGGCGGTCAGCCGATTGTCGCAGGCGCAGTTAAAGGAGCGTGAGCCGCACGTCAACGGTATTGAGGCACTGCTGGTGCCCGATGCCGGTATCGTCAACTACAGCCAGGTGGCGGCAAAGCTGGCGGAAGTGATCCAGCAACGCGGCGGCGAGATCCACTATGGACAACAGGTTGAGGGCATCGTTGAAAGCAGTGACGGCGTCAGCGTGCGCACCCCTCGCGCAGAATATCAGGGCAAGTGGCTGGTTAACTGCGCCGGTCTTTTCAGTGACCGCATCGCCGCCCTGGCCGGCTATCAGACCGGGATGAAGATCGTGCCGTTCCGGGGTGAATACTTTGTGCTGAACGACGAAAAAAACTATCTGGTGAACCACCTGATTTACCCGGTACCGAACCCGGATTTCCCTTTCCTCGGCGTGCATTTTACCCGTATGTACAACGGCAAGCGCGACGTTGGCCCCAATGCGGTGCTGGCATTCAAACGTGAAGGCTACCGCAAATGCGATTTCAGCCTGCAGGATCTGAGCGAGGTGCTTGGCTATCGAGGATTCTGGAAAATCGCCGGCAATTATCTTGGCGAAGGGCTGGCAGAAGTTCGACGCTCCCTGTCACGCAAACTGTTTACCGAAAACGCACGCCAGCTTATCCCCGAGCTGCAACCAGAAGATATCCGGCCCGGCCCGGCCGGTGTTCGCGCCCAGGCGCTGACCGCCGACGGCAAATTGGTGGATGATTTTCATTTTGTGAAGGGCCGCCGCTCGCTGCACGTCTGCAATGCGCCCTCCCCGGCGGCGACCGCCTCACTGGAGATCGGCCGCGAGATCGTGCGACAACATCTTGCTGCGCTTTGATAGACCAAACCCCTTGCGACAGACGAATATAGCCAGCAGCAACTAATACGCTGCTGGCTATATGATGACGCGGCAAACAGCGCCTAAAGGTTTAGACTGCGTTATTGCAGCGTGTAGTCAATATCAAGCCCGGGAGGGTTACCACAGTAGCCGTCGGATTGATCAACGTAAAAGTCACCGTACCTGCCTCACTGACACATACCGTACTTTTCACTCGTTTTGGATTCTGGTTGAACTTCACGCCATTAGCGACAAAGGTTGGCAGTACCGCCGCCAGTTGCGCATCAATATCCATGCTCGCCCCCGGTGCCAATGTCACATCCTGAGACGTCGACGAGACAACAATATCGACAAAATCCCCCGCTACCCAAGCCGAACTCTCCCCCACCGTAACGTAACTGTATTTACGCGCCAGTCCCGGCACGGCTCTAAAGTTATACACTTCGTCTCCAGCTCGAGCGTCAATATCCGTCGGGGTTTGACCATCATAACGAAATTCGCGACGTCCATAAGCCGATGAGTCCATCTGAATACGACGAATGCTGGCGGCACCAATTTCGAATTTGGTTACCGGAACAAAAGCGGTATCAAACACGTTTTTACCGATCAGGGTGTTGGGTCCAAAATCAGTCCCCATGAAATACAACCCGGCAAAAGAAGAGTTAAGTTGCACAATATTATCCGCAAACACGAAGCAGCCAGGATTAGACAGGCGGATGTGCCCCTGGTTGGTGTCGGTTACCCGGTTTCCAACAAAACTACCACCCGACCCTAATTTAATGTAATTGCTGCCAGAACCGGCATTGGTGAACGTCGATCCTTCAAAGATGTTACCGCTGGTCACGCACCCATTGGCAGAAAGCCCCACCTTGCAGTTGAGTACTCGATTACCGCTAATTGTAGCGTTGGTCGCGGAAATACCAGGAAACTCGGCCGTTGGACTGGTGCCACAAGTGTCCACCTGATTGTTGGCGATAAGCGCATACTGAACTTTAATGTCATTCAGCGTAGTGAAGCTGATGCCATTCTGAACCGTGTTTCGCACCGTGTTTCCAATACATTTACTGCGTTGGATCGGGTTCTTTTGCGGGTTATTACTGAGCTCACTGTCGACGATAATGCCGAAACGATCGATAACATCGACAAAGTTATCCGCCACCTCCCAATCTTCAATATTTGTGAATGCGATACCGTATGAGAGGTTGGTAAGCGAATTGCCCTGAACCAGCAAATTCTGGAAGAAAGTCGTTGAACCGCCATTCTCATCATTGAGGGTAATCCCACCGCCACGGTGCCCTTGGGCAGTATCTGGCGCACCAATAGCGTCGTACAGCCGATTATTGAGGATCTTGCCGTCAAAGCTCGGGGTCGAAGAGGTCTTCAGCAAAATGCCATCGCCGTTATGGTGATAAATTTCGTTATCTCTCAATACCCAGCGACGACTGCCACGCACCGCAATGCCTTCCTCACCCAGTTCATGGCACTTATTGCGATAAACCTCAAAACTTTCCGACTGCCTGATGCTGATGGCATCGGTGTGCATAAACAGATCGAGTTCGGACAATCGGAAACGCTGGCCACCATCAATAAATAACGCAGTGGCCTGTTTTGACCACAGGCGAGTCGGATCACTTCCTTTACGGGTTAACGTCAGACCGTTGATTACGAAATCGCTCTTATTAACAAACTGCACCATGGTTAAGTTGGTTTTATCACTATCCAGATAAAGCTGCCCACCGCCGACAATAGTGCTAAAACCCGGAGCATCTAGTGTCACAAAGGGGGTATTAGCATCGACATCAGCCAAACGGTAACGCCCCTCGAGGATCATTTTTTGCGGCGTCTGCGCGCTGGCAACGCTAGCGGCGTAACTGAACATGCGTTTTACCGCCAGGTAATCATTGTTGGTTCCATCTCCCACTGCGCCGAACATTTCCGGATTTAATACTGAATCTGCGTCAAGCTTCCGCATCCAACAATAGGGTGAACTTGCAGGTTGAGTAACGTAGATACAGCCATCAAGGGTAATTCCACTGGCCGGGATCGAAACAAATATGCCGCCCCCGAGGGTACTACGGATTTGTTTATTCAATCGCGCGGCATCGAAGGCAGCAACCTCCATCAAGGTGCCAGTCGGTGCCGTTTTTTGGGCCAGAGCAACGATATCTATGCAGGTGTCAGTCATGGTACATCTCCAGGTGACGGCATGATTGCCGCCAATTAACTGTATATAAATCCAGTTAATTGCAAAATCTGCCAAGCGCTGACACAACCGAACTGCAAAAAAAACACTGCCTAAGCAGTGTCCTTTCAATGTGGGTACAGTCTGTTACTTTGCCGCGTATTTTTGCATATTGGCCGGCGTGACCAGTTCAAACGGGATCCAATAATAGGGTTCCAGCTTTTCGCCCTTGATCATCCGCTGAGCCACGTCGACCGAGGCCTTGCCCTGGCCGACGGCGTCCTGGAAGACCGTGACCTGCATCTTGCCGGAAGACAATGCTTTCAGGCCGTCCGGGGTGGCGTCGATTCCGCCGATTAGCACTTTGTTGTCCTTTTTACCGGCCTGTTGCAATGCCATGATCGCGCCAATCGCCATCTCGTCGTTGTTGGCCGCGACGATATCAATGGACTCGCCGTTGGTTACCCAGTTCAGCATCAGATCCATACCCTCGCTGCGTGAGTAGTTGGCACTTTGCTTCTGCACCACTTTCATTTTCGGGTACTTCGCCACCACCTGCTCCACGTCTTTGGTGCGTTGCAGTGCACCGGCATCGGTCAGGTTACCGATCATGATGGCCACGTTGCCCTGATAATTCGCCAGGCGCGCCAGCTCTTCCATCTGCAAGGTGCCGGACTGCTTCTCGTCGGAGCCGACAAACACCACGCCGGACGGCAGCGTGCTGTCGCCCGGCGTACGATTCACATACACCAGCGGAATACCCGCCCTGGTCACCAACTTGGTGATCGCAGGCGTGCCCGCCGAGTTGACCGGGTCGACGATAATCGCGTCCACCCCGGCGCTGATAAAGCTCTGCACCTGATCGGTCTGGCGGCCAACGTCACCGCGGGCATCTTCGAACTGCACGGTAATACCGCGCGCCTTGGCCTCTTTGTCGATCGAATGGCGGATGATGGTGAGGAAATTCTGGTCAAAATAGGCCATCGACACGCCGATAGTTTCCGCCAGTACCGAGGTGGAACAGCTAAGCGCCGCCACCAGCACGATTCTTTTTAGGTATTTCATGGTGATTCCCCTGAGGTAAAAAAAAACCGCCGGGCAAGCCGCACCGGCGGAGATTTACGGCAATCAGTGTTTTTTGCGGTTACGGTGCATGTCGATAGACACCGCGGCGACGATAATCACGCCTTTGATAATGTCCTGAATATAGGAGTCCACGCCGATAAAGGTGAATCCGCTTTTAATCAGCCCGAGGATCACCGCACCGATCAGCGTGCCGGTAATGCGCCCAACGCCGCCCATCAGGCTGCTGCCGCCGATGACCGCGGCAGCAATCGCATCCAGCTCGTAGGACATCCCCATGCTCGACTGACCGCTGCTGACGCGCGCCGCCAGTACCACGCCCGCCAGTCCGGCCAGACCGCCGGCGATGGTATAGACCGTCACCAGGTATTTATTGACGTTGATACCGGAAACTCTGGCGGAGGTCATGTTGCCGCCGATGGCGTAGATGTATTTGCCGTAGCGGGTATGCTTCAACGCGATGTGGAAGATCACCGCAATCACCAGGAAGATGATCACCGGCATCGCGCCCTGGCCGATTGAAGTGAAGCCGTCGGACAAGAAGCTGACCGGGTTACCCTGGGTGTAATACTGCGCCAGGCCACGTGCCGACACCATCATGCCCAGAGTGGCGATAAACGGTGGAATGCCGGTACGGGTGATCAGGAAGCCGTTGATAAACCCACAAACAATACCTACCCCGATCCCTGCGCCGATCGGGATCGCCGCCGGCAGATCGAGGAGCGCTGGGTACATCGGCGAAATGCTGTCTGAAGTTTGCGCCAGGCTGGCCGCCACCACCGCCGTCAACGCAATCAGCGAGCCGGAAGAGAGATCGATACCGGTGGTGATAATGACCTGGGTCACGCCCACCGCGATGATGCCGATAATCGCTACCTGCAACACGATCAGCAGCAGCCGGTTAGGGTTCATCAGGAATGACTGGTCGCGGATGTACCAGCCGAGGATTTCAAAGACCAGCGCGATGCCGATCATCACGATAAAGATGCCGGTATCTTTCGGCATTTTGCCGCTCAGGCCAGAGAACAGGGGCGCTTTACCCGCAAGCGGCTTCTCAATTTTTACATTACTCATGGTGGTTCACCTTTGCGTTATTCAGAGGCCAGCGCCAGGATTTTTTCCTGATCCGCTTCTTCTTTATCCAAAATGCCGGTAATACGGCCGCCGTGCATCACCATCACCCGGTCGCTCATGCCGAGAATTTCCGGTAATTCCGATGACACCAAAATAATGGCGACGCCGCGGTTCGCCAGCTCGCTGATCAGGCGATAGATCTCCGCCTTGGCCCCGACGTCGATGCCACGCGTTGGCTCATCGAGGATCAATATTTTGGGCTGGGCCAGCAGCCAGCGGGCAATAAGCACCTTCTGCTGATTACCGCCGCTGAGGTTATTGATGATTTGGTCCATGGTCGGGGTTTTGATGTTGAGCTTTTTGATCTGCTCCATGCAGTCTTTGGCCATTTGCACATGGCTGACAAACCCGTTCTTGCCGATGTACTCCGACAGGTTGACGATGCTCATGTTCTCAACCACCGACAGCACCAAAAACAGCCCGGATTTTTTGCGATCTTCGGTGAGAAACGCCAGGCCGAGTTCAATAGCTTTTGAGGGCGAATCGACCTTTGCCGCTTTGCCTTCGATAAAAATGCTGCCACCGTCCGCCGGGTGCATTCCGAACAGGCTTTCCATTACTTCGCTGCGGCCGGCCCCCACCAGCCCGGCAACACCGAGGATCTCGCCGCGTTTCACGCTGAACGAGACATCGTGGAACCAGTCCGAACGCCGCAGTCCTTCCACCCGCAGCACTTCCTCGCCGATATTGTTGTTGAATTTAGGGAACATCTGGGTCAGTTCGCGCCCTACCATCATGGTGATCAGCGACTGTTTGGTCAGGTTTTCGGTTTTATCGCTGGCAATAAAGGTGCCGTCGCGGAAGATGCTCACCTCGTCGGTGATGGCAAAAATCTCGTCCATCTTGTGGCTGATGTAGATAATGCCTTTGCCCTGCTCACGCAGCTCACGAATGATGGCAAACAGATGCACCACCTCGCCTTCGGTCAGGGCCGAGGTGGGTTCGTCCATGATCAGGACGTCCGCGTTGTAGGACACCGCCTTGGCGATCTCCACCATTTGTTGGCTGGCGATACTCAGTTCACCCACCAGCGTTTCCGGCTTGAGTTTGATGTTCAGCCGCGCCAGCAGCTCGCGGGTTTTCTTGTTCAGTTGGTCATGGTTTACGAAGCCCAGCTTCGCCGGCTCACGCCCCAGCCAGATATTTTCCGCCACCGTCATATAAGGCACCAGGTTGAGTTCCTGGTGAATCATGGAAATGCCCGAATGCAGCGCCTGCAGCGTGTCGCTGAAGGTCACCGGTTGGCCTTTTATTTTAATGGTGCCTTCATCGGGGTGATAAATACCGATTAAACATTTCATCAGCGTGGATTTTCCCGCGCCGTTTTCACCCATTAAAGCGTGCACGCTGCCTGGTTTGATTTTAATTGAGACCTTATCCAGCGCCTTCACGCCGGGAAACTGCTTACTGATGCCTTCAGCCTCAAGAACATAAGGATACATACTGATAACCTCCGCCGTTCGTCAATGCATCCCTGCCGTATTTACCGTCGAGTGTCGGATAAATACGGCAATGGATATAACCGCGCTGCTTTAACGCTTATTTTCTGTTCTTGTCGGCAAATTCCTGATAATTGGCCTTGGTGATCAGCTGATAAGGGATCAGGACGTTGCTTTCCACCTTCTCGCCTTTAACCAGCTGAATGGCAGTTTGCACCGCGCCTTCGCCCTGGCCTTTAGCATCCTGGAATACGCTCAATGCCAGATCGCCCTTCTTGATGAATTCCAGCGCATCCGGAGTCCCATCCACGCCGGCCACCAGCACGCCGCTCTTCTTCGCCTGTTTCAGCGCCAGGATCGCACCAATGGCCATTTCGTCATTGTTGGAGGCGATGGCATCAATCTGCTGACCGGTCAGCACCCAGTCGGTGGTAATGTCGACGGCTTCTTTGCGGCCCCACTTGGCGGTTTGCTTGTCGAGAATTTTGATGCCGGGATACTTGGCCGCCACCTCTTCCACGCCGCGGGTGCGGTCGCGGGTCGCTTCATTGGACAGTTCGCCCATCAGGATCATCACGTTGCCCTTGCCGTTCATCAGCTTGGCCAACTCTTCCATCTGCAGCTTACCGGCCAGTTTGGAATCTGAGCCTACGTAGGCCATGCCCGCAGGCAGCGTCACTTCCGGACGGCGGTTAACGAACACCAGCGGGATCTTGGCGCTTTCCGCCAGTTTGATCATCGGCTTCACGCCCTGGGTATCGACCGGGTTGAGGATAATGGCGTCAACGCCCTGGCTGACGAAGTTCTCAATCTGTTGGATCTGCTGGGCGATGTCCCCTTTGGCATCTTCAAATTGCCCGCTGACGTTGCCGTCCTGTTTCATTTTGCTCTGCATGGACTGGCGTAGGATGGTGAGGAAATTGTCATCGAAATAAGCCATTGAAACGCCGATTTTGATGTCTTTTGCCAATACGCTGGCCGGCAACATGCACATCAATACCGAGGTGACGATCAGTTTCTTCAGCTTCATGTTCTGTACCCTTTAATCGTTAGAGTGAAGAGGCCTGTTGATTTGACAGCTAATGAAAAATATTTTTTACATTCAAACAACAATCCGGTCGGTGATATCCCTTTGATACGGCAGATTTACCGCTTTTTTTCCGTCTTCTGGCAGTGTGTGAAATTTTGATCAATGTCTCAAAATAGATTAAAAACAATCAATTGAAATAAAACCCTTGCCTAACTCGTTACGTCATATCGTAACTTTCAAATGTTTATTTCAAAATTGAGATTATTGAAACTTTTTAACCCAAACAAGCGAAACATGCGTTTTGGAATAACCAAGTAACAAAAACATGACACGGATCTAACAAATGGCGCAAAAGCCATCAGCGTACGCGTTCCTTTAGTGCGTTCAGCGACGAGAAACGATCTGCCGTGATGAAAAAACGCGAGGGGTTCTCTCAGTAAATATGCGAGCGAGCGCGCAGTTTGTGGATCCACGGTTTCATCCCGCGGTTTACTCGACAATACTGAATGGACATGTGTTTTCAGGAGGATCTGACATGCAGCTCAGCAGTAAGGTACGGATGAACCGGCTATTCAATAACGGCAAGTGCCTCGACGTGGCGATTGATCACGGCATTGCCAATGAACCGGATTTTTTAATCGGTCTGGAAGATATTGAACGGGTCATGAATAGCCTGATCGTCGCCCGCCCCGACGCCATTCAGGTGAACTACGGCCAGGCGGATTTGCTGCAATGCTCGACGCAACGCGATAAACCGGCCTTGGTGATGCGTACCGACGTCGGCAACGCTTATAACGCTGCGCGTCACCGTGAAATGTGGGCGGTGTTGCATAATCCGGAAGCGCCGATCCTCGCCGCGTTGCAGATGGATGCCGCGGCCGTGGTGGTGAATCTGTACCTGATCCCCGATGAACCGGGCATTTTCCGCCAGTGCGTGGAAAACATCGGCCTCCTGCGCCATGCCTGCGATCGCTATGGCATGCCGCTGATGGTCGAACCGCTGGTTATGGCGCCGGCCGGTCAAGGGTCGGCTTACGGCTCATTGGGCGACGTCGAAAAAATGGTGCCGCTGGTGCGCTTGGCGCGTGAACTGGGCGCCGACATCATCAAAGCCGACCCTACCGAACGGGTGGAAGACTTCCACCGCGTCGTTGAAGCGGCGCGTTGCCCAACGCTGGTCCGCGGCGGCGGTAAAGGTGAACTGGGCGCGGTGCTGGAGAAATCTGCGGGGCTGATGGCACAGGGCGCATCCGGCATGGTGTACGGCCGCAATGTGTATCAACACGATAATCCGTCAAAAGTGGTGCGCGCGCTGATGGCGATCATCCATCAGGGGGCCAGCGGCCAACAAGGGCTGGAAATCTATCATCAACCCTGATCCCGGCTTTTGTAATTAAAATAATCCCTCCCCCGGCGGCAGCATGTTATAACCTGCTGCCGGACGCTGCCCCGCGCCCCATTCCCCGCTAAAATCCTGATACGCCCATTCGGAGAACCGCCATGCCCAAACAACGGATACCGCTGAAACTCAGCACCACCCTCACGCTGATGGTGTCTGCCATTATTGCTTCGGTGCTGCTGGTGGTGTACGCGCTGTTTTTTGTGCAGATGAGTCACGAGGGGCAAGATCAGCAGCGCCAAAAGGCGATGGCAATTGCCGAAACGGTGGCGCTTTCCGGTAACGTCGTTGACGGCCTGCAGCGGGAAGATCACAGTGGCGCGATCCAGCGCTTCGCCGAGCAGGTGCGACATCAAAACGAGCTGCTGTTCGTCACCGTGGTGGACATGAAAGGCATCCGCTACTCGCACCCTAAACCCTGGCTGATCGGCAAGCATTTTATCGGCGACGATTTAGAACCGGCCCTGCACGGGAAAACCAACAGCGCCATCAACCGTGGCGCGCTGGCGCCTTCACTGCGCGTCTTTGCACCGGTCTACGACAGCGAGCGCCGACAGATAGGGGTAGTGGCGCTGGGCATCGCTCTCGATACCGTCCACCGGGTGGTGGCCGAAAGCCGCTGGATTATCTATTTAACCCTCGCGTTCGCCGCGCTGGTCGGCACGCTGGGTACCTTCTTCCTGGTGAAAGCGCTTAAGCGCATCATGCTCGGTTTTGAACCCTACGAAATCTCCAACCTGTTTGAACAGCGCAACGCCATGCTGCAATCGATTAAAGAAGGCGTCATCGCGGTCGATAACCAGTCACGTATCACCATTGTTAACGACGAGGCGAAACGCCTGCTGCGCCAAAGTGGCCCCTTCGAAAATCTGCTGCTGGAGTCCGCCAGTAAGTACTGGCCGGCCCAACTGCATCTGGCGGAAGTTTTGGCCAGCGGCAAACCGTTACGCGACCAGCAGATCAGTTTTAACGGCAGCGAGCTTTTGACCAATACCGTGCCGGTGATCGTCAAGGGCCAGGTGATTGGCGCCATCGCCACCTTCCGCGATAAAACCGAAATCAGCCAGTTGGTGCAGCGCCTGAGCGGTATGGCCCACTACGCCGACGCATTGCGCGTACAGTCGCACGAGTTTATGAACAAACTGCACGTAATCCTCGGCATGCTGCATATGAAGGCTTACCAGCAGTTGGAAAACTACATCATCAACACTGCCAGTAACTACCAGGAAGAGATCGGCGCGCTGCTACGCAAAATACAGTCGCCAGAGGTCGCCGGCTTCTTTATCGGCAAAATCAGCCGCGCCCATGAGGCCGGCATTGAGCTGACCATCGATGAGACCAGCCTGCTGCCGGAAACCGACGACGCGGAAACCACCCATGTGCTGATCAGCGTGCTGGGCAACCTGATTGAAAACGCCATTGACGCCATCGACGGCGTTGAGGGACACGAGATCAACCTGAGCTTTCATCACAATGAGAATCACTTACACTGTATAATCAGCGACGACGGCCCCGGCATCGCTCCGGCTCTCGGCGCCCGTATCTTTGAGCAGGGTGTGTCCACCAAAGGGCAGGGACGCGGTATCGGCCTGGCGTTGATCCGCAGCAGCCTGGAAAAACTGGGCGGCAGCATTGATTTTGAATCTGAACCGGGTGTACTGACCCAGTTCTTTGTCCATATTCCCTATCAGGCCAAGGGCTGACCCATGATTAACGTATTGATTATTGATGACGACCCGATGGTAGCGGAGTTGAACAAATACTACCTCAGCCAGGTAAGCGGCTTTCACTGTCAGGCCACCGTCGCTACGCTGGCGCAGGCACGCGAGTTGCTGGCCGATACCGATCTCAGTATCGATCTGGTCCTGCTCGATATCTATATGCAGCAGGAGAATGGCCTGGATCTGCTGCCTGGCCTGCGCGAGCTGGGTGAAAAAACCGACGTCATTATCATTTCCTCCGCCAGCGACGTGGACACGGTGCAACGCGCCTTGCACTACGGCGTGGTGGATTATCTGATTAAACCCTTCCAGTTCGGCCGTTTCAAAGAGGCGCTGAGTAACTACCAGCAGCAGTCGCAGATCCTGGCACAGCGCGAATTCTCACAGGCCGATGTCGACAGCCTGCTGCGGCGTCAGCCCAACAGCAGCGAAGGCAAGAAACTGCCGAAAGGGTTAACCAGCATTACGCTGAGTACGGTATGCGAATGGATCGAACAGCAGCACGATGGGGAGTTTTCGACCGACAACCTGGCCAACGCTATCGGCATTTCGCGCGTATCCTGCCGTAAATACCTTATCTATCTGGCGGAAAGTGGCATTCTGGGCACCCGCATCCTGTACGGCACCACCGGCAGACCGGTCTATCTTTACCAGTTAAAGCCGGACGCGGTCGCCATGCTGAAAGAGTATTGCCGCTAGACGATGCCCCCTGGGGGCTCATCACGCATCATTGCGTCCAGGGGCCACTCTTTTAATCTCACTACCTTTGCAGAAAGGTGCGCAGCGCGGCGACAAAATCCTCTTGGCGCGCCACGTTGGACAGATGCACCACCGGTAACACCAGCAATTCGCCTGCTGCCAGTGAAATCCACGCCGTCTGGCCTCACAGCCGTTATTTACCGGCCAAAACGCGGGCGGCGATCGACATCCTGCTGGCGCAGATGCCAAGCCAGTTGCCAGGGAACTAAGGGTGGCGTTTGTGCCCGGGAAAATCCGTCATCCCGCGCGGCAGGTTGCACAATTTGCGGTATTCTTGTTTCCGCCTGCCACAAGGGTAGTGGTACTCGCCATACAGCGTTTTAAGCTGCTGCCGGTTCGCCTGCTCGGCGGCGGCGCGTTGCCGTTCCAATTCAAGCGCCTTCTCATTGGCCAACGCCACGCCCTCGGCACTCCATACTTTATGTTTTAACCCGCTGCGCTTTTGCTGGTACTCCTCAGAGATTTTGTTATCCAGCGGCTGTGCGGCATGGTATTGCCAGTCAACCGACGCCTGCAATGAGAAGCAAGACCACTGCGCCACGCAGGCAAGAAAAATCCGTTTCACTGATAGACTCCCGATATTAAATTCACCTGTTGACTCACAAAACTATCTTCTGGCTATGGCGCTCTTACCGACTAAAAACAGCGGCACAGGCGTTGCCCGACATACACGCGGCAACATCGCGGACTCCAGCGTTTTGCGCTCAAGGCGTATCACGGCAAGACGCACCTGTTCCGAACGTATTTGCTCTACGTACCACAGATGTTGCAACAGCCCGTTAAACCGTAATCGGTAATCCACACTGCTTTCCCCCGTCTCGAAACCGGCGCGCTGAGCGTGCTTGTCGACAAACGAATAGCAACAAGAAGACGCCAACAGGGCGAGTGCCGCTGTCATCAAAGAGGTCAATTTCAAAAGCAAAAAACTCCATTAGTGCATGAGGTTAGCAACCGTTGATAAGCAGCAGTTGTTCTTCGCGCGGCAATGCCGATGGATGCGGTTCACTCGCGGCGGCAGCCTTGCCCCTCTGCCCTTTGCAGGCTTTACGCTGAGCCAGCGTATTGTCTTCACTTTGCGTCGATATCAGAGGTCGCTGTTTCTCGTTGCCCATCTCGTCCCAGAAGTCAAGAGCCACCTCTTTGAGTTTCTTGCGAAACAGCACCGAAGAGACGCCTTCATGCTCCCGCTCATAACGCGCGGCGGCAGCCTGCTGGCACCAGGGCAACAATAGACATATGAAAATAACGGGGATGCCTTTTTCCACAATAAACTCCTGTAATAAAGCCCATAATGGCGCTCATTCCCATTAAATAATGAAAAGCACTTATTGCTGTTAAAATAAAAAACGCGAGAAGAACAACATATTACCCGGCAAAGCGTAAACCTTAATTAAATGAGTGCCATTGGGTTTATAATTCGCAGGATAAATATATTTAGTGAATTAGCGATCCCACAATGTTGACCAATCGATGGTTCCACCGATACTCGGCCCTCTCTCGTTAAGCACCGCAGAAGCCGACTCTCCTGCGCTGATGCGCTGCCGTTGCTCACGTGTCGCCGGCTTTGGCTGTTCCCAGCCAGGGCTTGAAGACGAAAAGCCGGGTTGAATATTGCTGCAACCGCTTAGCATAATTAACAATACCGGGATCCCTTGGTAAAATTTCATATATCCTCCTTTAAAATAAACGCTATCGTTAGCAACGGTAAATAAAAAAATGACTTTTTTTAGTTTAATAACCCCCCTTCAAACGCGAGCAACGTCAAAACGACCTTATTAATTTTAAATAAGGTGACTAATGATTTAATTGACAATAAAAAGGCTTACAGTACCGACGATAATAATTAATCAATATATTGACGATATGGCGCGCAAAGCACGCCACCGCGCTAGTCTTGGTTATCCGGTTGCCAGGCCAGGAGATCGCCAGGCTGGCAGTCGAGGATCCGGCAGATTTTATCTAACGTCTCCAGCCTCACGCCCTTCACCTTGCCGTTCTTCAGCAGGGACAGGTTTTGTTCGGTGATGCCCACCTGTTCCGCCAGTTCCTTCGAACGCATCTTCCTTTTGGCCAACATGACATCAAGACTTACTATTATCGCCACTCTATTCTCACACGAAAGAAAGCTGTTCTTCATTCAGCCGCAACGCTTCCAGGAACACCCGGCTAAACACCAGGATTGCGCAGCCTACGATCAGCGAGCGTACCGATTCGCTGTTGATACCATAATAAATTATTAGCAGCATTTTTTCATTGGCCGTCAGTATCATCACCTGCAACATCCCGGCCAGCGAGGGGAAAAGCACATCGACAATCAGCAGGATACCGATGATCTGTAACAGCAGCATATTGTTGCGGTGCCAAACGTTGCCGCGATAGAACTGGTAAAACAGCCCGGCGCCGCACAGTAATGCGCTGTAATAAGGCACGTAGGCGAACATGTCCAACAACAGGGTGGCCACTAAAGCCCAGCGTTGCTGCGGAACGGCATAGGCGTTCAGTTCTGGGTAATAGTCACGGTAGGACGCCACGATGCTGTTGAACGCCTCGCCCTGCACCCAACCCTGGACAATCATAAACATCTCCACGCCGGTGCTGACAATCAGCATCGTCATGATCAACAAACACAAGCAACGTACATAAAGCGGAAGGTGGATCCGTGGCGCAGCGCCCATAGCGATTTCATCCTTAAAAACAGCAATAAATTATCGTAAAACGATAATTTATTGCTGTCAACGATCAACTGGACTGATGAGCGGCTGGGTGACAGGCGTAAAAAAGGCCGGAAACCCGGCCCTTTCTCAATGCTCGATGGATTTAGACCAGCTCAATCACATCAAACTTAACTTCACCGCTGAGGTCGGCTTCGTAATCAACGCCTTGCAGACCAAAACCGAACAGACGCAGGAACTCGGCCTTGTAGCCCAGGTAATCGGTCAGTTCGTTGATGTTGCTGTCGTCGATTTGTGCCCAGATTTCACGGCAGGTGTTCTGCACGTCGTCGCGCAGTTCCCAGTCGTCCAGACGCAGACGGTGCTTCTCATCGGTATCCGGTGCGGTGCCGCTGTACAGCTTGGTGGCGAACAGACGTTGGATCTGCTCGATACAGCCCTCGTGGATCCCCTGCGCTTTCATGATTTTGAAAACGATAGAGATATACAGTGGCATGACCGGGATAGCGGAGGAAGCCTGAGTCACTACCGACTTCAGTACGGCAACGTAAGCCGCGCCGCCTTTGGCCTTCAGTTTCTGATCGATGGCCTGCGCCGCGCGATCCAGGTCTTCTTTGGCTTTGCCCAGCGTACCGTGCCAGTAGATTGGCCAGGTCAGATCGGTACCGATGTAGGAGTAAGCGACTGCCTGCACGTTGTCCGCCAGCACGCCGGCTTCTTCCAGTGCGTCCATCCACAGCTGCCAGTCCTGGCCGCCCATCACTTTGACGGTATCGGCAATTTCCTGCTCGTTGGCCGGTTCAACCACGGCTTCAACCAGCACGTCTTTATTGGTGTCGAGCGCCACGGATTTGTACGGTTCGCCGATAGGTTTCAGCGCAGAGCGCACCACTTCACCGGTTTCCGGCATTTTACGCACCGGCGAAGCCAGTGAGTAAACCACCATGTCGATCTGGCCCAGATCCTGTTTGATCAGGTCAATGACCGTTTGGCGGCATTCGTTGGAGAACGCATCGCCGTTAACGCTTTTCGCGTACAGGCCTTCTTCTTTAGCTGCCTTGTCAAAACCGGCAGAGTTATACCAACCGGCAGAACCGGTTTTGCCTTCGCTGCCCGGCTTTTCAAAAAATACGCCGATAGTGGCCGCACCGCTGCCGAAAGCGGCATTGATACGTGACGCCAGGCCGTAACCGGTGGAAGCACCGATCACCAGCACTTTTTTCGGCCCGTTTTTCAGTTCGCCACGTGATTTAACGTAGGCGATTTGCTCACGGACATTGGCTTCACAACCTGCCGGGTGAGCGGTAGTGCAGATAAAACCACGAATTTTAGGTTTGATAATCATAGTAATTTTTTCTTGGTAGCTAAAAACCGAAGGACAATATACCTGATTTTATCAATATACTTAAGCTGGGTGCATGGCAGATTTGCAACAAGCCCAGTGAGCAGACCAGTCTCACTCGTTAAATCTCAGCCTTGAAGGAAGTGCGCACGTGAGTTTTATCGCCAAATTACACGCCGACGAAGTGGATATTGATCTCAACCTGGTGACTTCCATGCTCACCGACCAGTTTCCACAGTGGGCGGCGCTGGCGATAGCGCCGGTCGCTATTGCCGGTACCGATAACGTGATGCTGCGGCTGGGCGACGAGCTCTATATTCGTCTGCCGCGCACGCCGTCTGCAGCGGCGGCACTTGAGCGGGAAAACCGTTACCCGGCGTTGCTAGCCCGTTATCTGCCGGTCCCGGTTCCCGTTCCGCTGGCGCAAGGTCAGCCGCAAGCAGGCTACCCTTTCAACTGGTGCGTAGGCCGTTGGATCCAGGGGCAAATGCCGGTTTGCGGCGAAGGCAGCCATGGGCTGGCGCAACAGCTGGGGGAATTTGTCCACGCACTGCATACCATCCCTGTTACCGAGCCTGAGCTGCAAAAGAGCCTGACCTCCTATCGTGGCGGCCCGCTTGGCGCCAGAGACACCCTCACCCGCAACGCGATAGCGCAATGTGGTGACTATCTCGATACGGACATTCTGCTGCACGTATGGGAAACCGTTAGCCAGATACAGGAGCACAACGCTACCCCATGCTGGATCCACACCGATATCCAGCCGGGCAACCTGTTGGTCAACGAAGGTAAGTTAGCGGCGGTGATCGACTGGGGCGGTATGGCGATTGGCGATCCGGCGGTGGATTTGATTGTCGCGTGGAATTTATTGAGTCAGGACAACCGCGAGGATTTTAAACGCGCCGTGGATACCGATAAAGCCACCTGGCTGCGTGGCCGTGCCTGGGCATTGTCGATTGGCGTGATTGCGTATGCGTATTACGTTGAAAAAGAGCCTGCGTTGGCGCGGACTTCGCGCTATCAGATTGAGCAGGTAGCGGCGGACGTTGGGTTATCGCTTTGAGGTTATCAGGTCAGGACATTCAGCCCTGACCTGCATACGGCTATCAGACTTTGTTCTTTTCCAACTGCTCAACCAGCGTATAGCGCAGTGAAGAAGCGTCTGCCGGGACGTTTTCCAGTTCGGTCACTTTAACCTTCAGGCGGTAGCGGTAACCGGGCTCGAAGGTAAAACCTTCGATCTGGCTGTAAAACATTTCCCACTGCCCCTGCACAGAGTGGCGAACCTGCATGCATTTCATTGGGGCAACGCCCATGCAATCTACCAGCGCGCTGTTAACCAGCAACACTTCCGTATGATCTCCGTCTTTATTCACGGGTTGGCTCACTTTCGCTCCCTCCTGGCTGCAGCCGGCGAGGCCGACTAAGGCGATAAATAACAACGCTTTGATTTTCAACGTAATGCACCATTGAGACTTTAGGTGGGCCGATAGTAACAAAGCCACTGCCACCGCGGCCAGCAGCATGTTCTTAATTTTCAGTGAACGAGCCGAAACTCCGGCGTATCGCTACAGGTTTGGGTATCCGCGACCTGAATCCCCTGATGGCACATCCCTACGGAACAAAAATACGCCCGCTATTTCTGGCGCGGCCACTACGGGTTTTTCTAGTTCATACGGTACACACAACCCGCCCCTGCCAACCAGATTTGCCAAGCTCACCTTCTGGGGCTAAGTTTATGAAACTAATAATCCTACAGGGGTTTTCTATGCGTTCGCTTTCTTGCCTTTTGCTCGCAAGTTCCTTGGCTTTATTGTCGGGCTGCGCCAACCAGCCGCAGGTGACCAGCGACTATGACCACAGCACCAATTTTGGTCAATACCATACCTACGGCTTTGCTACAGAGGCCGAGGGGCAGTACTTAACGCTGACGGGTAAATATATTCATAGCGCCATAGCGCAACAGATGGAGCAGCGCGGCTATAAGCTGAGCGCATCCCCAGACCTGTTGGTTTACAGCAGCGCAATGAAACAAAACAAAGTGCAGGTAAATGACTCCCCCGCGCCGATTGGCCGCTGGGGCTATGCCGGCTGGGGCGGATACAATCAAACACTGTGGACCTACACCGAAGGCACCCTGACGGTGGATCTGGTGGACAGCAAGAAGAAACAGCTGGTCTGGCGCGGAACCGCCAGCGACACGCTCAACTCCGACGCGCAACCTGCCAGCCAGGCGCAGCTTCAACAGGCGGTAGCCGCGCTGTTTGCCGCTTATCCCTTCCGGGCGGGAGCTGCAAACCGCTGATGGTTTTGAGTCATTAACAGGAAAGTTTAGCCACCCGCGCAAGCCCTATTTCAGCCAATAGGGCTTGATGTATCTGTTGCACTGTTAAGCTGACAGATCACCACGTTATCCCCCCAACACCTCACGTCCCCCTCGTAGCAATCATGCAAAAAAACGATCTTCCTCTGTAGCGCGTTTTGTTACCGGAATTTGAGTCTGGGGAAAGCAGGGGTTGCAGCTTATTTTTTCTAATTTCTAAAATACGCTTATAAATCAAACACAAAAAAAGACCGAATACGATTCATATTATAATTTACTGTTATTTATCAAATGGTTAAAATAGTTTAATCATTTATTTGACTACAAAATGGCTACACACTCCCCACCCTGAACCCTATTGATTTCTTGCAAAGATAGAAATAAAGTGTTAAAGAAAGAAAAAACATTAAGATTCAATAACAATGATAATCAATAATATCCATGAAACAGTATTTAACTCTCTGGCCAAAGAAATAAAAGGCGTGATAAAGAATGGGCTTGATGATTCAAAGAAAGTAATATTTATTTGTGGAAAGGATAAAAGCGATAAAAATAGCTATCGGTATAAAATTTCATTACTTCTAGAAAAAGAAAAAAGCTATCAACTTGCATACCCCGAGGACCTTTTTGAAGATTTACTAGAAGGACAAGCAGGTAATAGCCTTTTAGCTTTGGAAGAACAGTTGGCCGAAGCCGTCGACTTAATAATTTTAATACCAGAAAGCCCTGGTTCATTTGCTGAACTTGGTGCTTTTTCAATGAGACAAGAGCTAGCAAAAAAAATGTTGGTTTTAAGACAAGGCAAGTATAAGTCGGATAAAAGTTTTATAAATCACGGGCCAATACGCCTAATTCGATCGGCAAAGGGACATGTACAAGACATACCTACTGATTTTGAACCATCACGCAGTGCGCACTCTCTCCCAATATTAAAGCAAGTCAGTAAAATGATTCCTTCAAGAAGAAAAAAAAGGAACATTGATAATATACTCATGTATCAAAATCATATATTGCTATTGATTTATTTATTTGACAACATGACACAGTCATCATTGAACAAATTACTTGGGATCATTCTCGAGCGAAAACTACTAAATCAAGACTATATAGCAAGCAAAGCAGCATTACATTCGTTAATTCGTTCTTCTTTAATAGAGAAAAATCACGAAACTTTCCAAATAAAAGAGAAAGGTTTTGACGACATCAACGCAAGATATTATGCAATTAATGAAATAAATGCCATTCGAATCAAGATCATGAACAAACAATTAGGTAGACAATTAAGCAAAAATATGTAATATTCTTAGAGCTAGCTCCTAAGCGGGATCGAGCTGTTAATGCTAGGCCTTATGCATAAACAGTGAGGTTTAGTGGATAGAGAATCAGTTGCTCTATACCCACAAGTTAACTTTCGCACTGGCGTGCGATCGAGGCACCGAAACCACGTATGTAGTTTCGGTGCCTCGTACGCACTTCGGTAGGCCGAAACGCCTTGCGGCTAAGCGGCCCTACCACTTTAGTCGTTAGGAGCTAGCACTTCATAAATCAAAATAATTAGAAGTAAATTCGGAGAATGTACGATGGCAAACCGCTATCAAGGATTATTCACGCAGAGATTATTATCCTTACCCATCCTACAAAGCATCGATGACTTGGCAATACGCACTCGACTCCCAGTTTCTTTAATATCTAAATATTTGCGGAATAATACCAGATATTATAGACACCTAGTTCTCAAGAAAAAAACAGGCGGTTTCCGGCCAATTGACAACCCAAATGTAGAGTTAAAAGCTTTGCAAAGATGGATATTAAAAAACTTACTAATAAATCTATCTCCGTCTATCTATGCTAAGGGTTTCATTAAAGGAATCTCAATCACTGAAAATGCAGCACCACACAGTGGAAACCAGTATATATTATCTATAGACCTCAAAGATTTTTTCTCCACTGTAAAAGCATCACATGTATTTACTGTTTTTAAGTCTGTTGGTTACTCGAAAAAAATATCTTATGCCCTAACATCAATTTGCACATTGAATGGAGTACTTCCACAAGGTGCGCCAACATCTCCTGCTTTGTCAAACTTAGTTTGCTTAAGATTAGATCAAAGAATAGGGAAATATTGTGATAATAAAGCACTAACTTATACTCGTTATGCAGATGACATAACCATTTCAGGAAACAAGCTGGCCGTAATAAGAAAAGCTTGGCGTATTGTCAGACTCATAATAGAAAGCGAAGGTTATTTCATAAACAAAAACAAAGAGATCTTATCAGGTCCTCAATCGCAGAGAAAAGTTACTGGATTAATTGTTACTCCAAAAGTTGGCCTTGGCAGAGAAAAATATAATCATTATCGTAAAGAAATATTCATATTAGTAAAAAAAGATGATGAATATAGCACTTACAAGATACAAGGTATACTTTCATTCATCAAAAGCGTTGACATTGAAAGATATAAAAAAATTAAAGAATATTATGAATCCATAATAAAAAAGCCAACCGAAAAATCAGAATAACAATTAGCATCAAATCAGTTATAATAGGCGATAGTAGAAACTATCGCCGCATTTCTACATGTAAAAATATTTCCAAACTTCCTCACTTATTATTTTTATTGGCGAATTTCTATTATCTCGATAATCAACTGCTAACTCAATTTTTCTTCCATAACTTTTGTATCGCCAGTCTTTCGAGCTTAGAGCACCAATGATCAAGTAATCTAAATTTTGAGTAACTCGCTCGACAACTATACCACCTGCACTTTCAATAGCAGACTTGCATTCATCCCTACTGCCGCAAAGAAATCTACCGGTAAAACAAATAGTTGCTCCTTTAAGCTCTAAAGAATCGATATGCTGAACTGGCAATCGTGTCGCATTACCGTCAACAATACCTGAACTCATTTCAACTCCAGCAAAAGAAGATAAAGCCTGCATAAGCTGCAATCGTTCTTCTTCAGTGATTACTCCATCATCGAGTATATCTTTAACTAGCTTGTATAAATATTTTCCCGGATAATTACTTTTCAAAGCGCCATTAGAGGTAAGAAACCAATTAAGATAGCCTATCTCTGCATCATTTAATGATTGATTGGCGACAACACCTTTACACAATCCCTCTAGAAGGTGTTTATCTGACTCTATTGAATAAAGATCAATGTCTGGAATATCTAGCATTTTTGTTTGGATTTCAATCAAATCACTTTTGAACTTATCAAGTTCAGATTTCTCTATTATTCCATCATCAAGGATACGTGCTATTTTTTCTCTAATCAATTTAGAAAAATAATTATCTTTAATTATTTCTGATTCTAATAGCCACGTATCTAAATAGAGCAGTTCTTGTTCATCAATTTTGCTATCGCAAGTAAGCCCCTCAATTATGTTGATCAAATTTATCAATAACTTTTCTCTATTTCTTGAATAATTATAGCTGTTAGAATTTTCCATGTTTCCTCCAGAAATATGTTAGCTTGCTATAATTGTTTTTCTTACTTCACCAATACACTTAACGTCATCAACAGAACATTCAAAATTTGATGATAGACCTGTAACTTTTATCCTATTACCAGGTATACGAGAAATTAAGTAAATATCATGTACCCCATCTATACTAAGCAACCAGCTACCGTTACCTATGGTGTTTTTCCCAAAATCAACCAGCCAAGACTCGTTAGAACGTTCAACCAACCGTATCATGTCCGCACTGTCAGGGATAAAGGACGGATCACATACCCAAGAACCGATTTCTACTAACAAACCAGAGGCAATAGACATTCGGGGAATAGAAGCATAGGCACTTTCATAAGATACAGCGTCTGGATTGCCAGGATTACCTTGCCCTGTAGCCAACCATAATAACGACACGCCGGTATCTAACGCGCACGCAACAACTGCATCGCCGGGAAAATATTCACGCCTAACCCAAGTACTGATTGTTGCAGTTGAAATGTCCAAAAAATCACCGAGCTCTTTTTGAGTTCGAAACCCGTACGCATCTAGCATCCTTCGCAGCACAGGTTTTCCCCCTGCAGCTTGGACTTTTTCATATAAGGCTTTGCCACGAAGTGTGGATTTGCCAACTTCAATATTCGAATTTGCAAATTTCCCGGTTACTAACCAAGTAACATCAGCGCCAGTATCCAAGGCGCATCGCACAATTACCGTGCCCGGAACCTGCCCGCGCAAAAGCCACCCGCCTACGTTACTACTGGAAATCTCCAGTTTTTCAGCAAGCTCTTTCTGCATGCTAAACCCATAAGAAGAAAGGATTCTTTCTAAAACCTCTGACGCCACGGCGTTTTCTATACGCATCAAGATAACCTTAAATTCGATTTTCGTATTTACAGATACAAAAAACGGATCTACGATAGATACACACCACATGTAACACCGTAGAACACAAGCCACTAACCGGAGATATTGCTTTATGTCTCATGATATTGCAAACCCCCAGGCCGCCCCTGCCACGCCTTTTTCACCTGTGCAGATTGCAAATATGCTTCTGCCCGGTCTGAACGGCGCCATTTTGGAAGCAGTGCAGCGCGCAGTTGCTATGCACACCTCCCCGACCATGTCCAAAGAGGACTTCATTGCCGTTAACGGCATCAGCGCATCCGTGCTGGAGAAATGGATCGCAAACGGCGTTGTGCTGCTGGCGCCAACCCCTACCACTACCGTGAAACAAAACCGAAAGAACCGGAAGACCGGCGTGATCGAAGAGGTCACGATGACCAAACACGGTAACGCCCTGATCAACCTCGAAGCGTGGCGCGAGAAAAACCGCCAGGTTGCGATCAAATGCCGTTACATCCGCGGTTAATTCGATTATTCGAATTTTGAAGGGTTAAACCATGTTTGATTATCAAGTCTCTAAACAGGCGCACTACGAAGAAGCCTGCCGCCGATTCGCGACAAAGCACAACATCAAGCAGCTGAGCGCTGATGCTGGCATGTCGGCGCAGGTGCTGCGTAACAAGTTGAATCCAGACCAGCCGCACCGCCTGACGGTTGAGGAATTGCTGACGCTGACCGACCTCACCGAAGACCCGACGCTGATCGATGGGATGCTGGCGCAGCTGCACTGCCAGCCGTGCGTACCGATCAATGAGCTATCCAGCGGCAAAGTCGCGGCGTATGTGCTGAATGCCACCTCCGAAATCGGCAAGGTCGCGGCCGAGGCCGTTGCAGATGGCGCCATGACCTCCGCGCGCCGCGGTGCGATACGCGAAAGCGTTAATGCCGGCATTCGTTACATGACGCTGGCAGGACTTGCCATTCAGTCCCGCATCCATGCCAACCCGACAATGGCCTCAACCGTTGATGCCATCACCGCCGTTGGCGCGTCACTGGGCATGAGCTGAGGTGGACATGATGCCAATTTCTATTGCTCCCCTGCTCAAGCAGCAAAGTCAATTCCGCCACTTTGGCCACGGTTGGTTAGAACTCAAGAACGGTCAACGCTGGCACCCAGTGCAGTGCCGACTAGAGATAAAACAAGAGGAAAAGGTTGCGAGCCGTAAATCAGAGGTATTTGCATTTTTTAGGATCCAAGCGTTGAAATGCCTTGCCACAAGATACTTAAACCTGCGGTTAGTGCTTTGGAAGTGACTTGCCCAATGACGTCTTTAGTGCCTTCAGTCACTGCTCCTTTACTCGCTGCCAAAAGAGTATCACCGAAGGATTCCGTCAATGAATCAGGCGTCAATTTCAGTAACTCTAGGCCTTTTGCCGTAAGTACTGCATCGCTAAACGAAGCATATGGATGACCTTTAGCAGAAATATATCCGGCTTCGACAAGCCATTTTATTGTTGCAAATGCGATTTCACATTCTTTGCTTGGCACTGTGGCACCGTTTTCCAGCGTCACATCAATGGGGGCATCATCAATAAGATTTTTTATACGAATGGTCTTTTCAAGTGGGAAATTCTCATAGAGAAAAGCCAATGTCTTACCTGTTATTTCATTAAACAAATCAATATTGGAGCTTTTGGACATGACCACACCTACTCTTGCTGAAAAAAAAGATGAATACGACGCTTTGTATAGGTTATTCCGCATGACCGTTGAGATGCAACTTGGGTTGTGCATGGACAGTGTAAGAGCGAAGGCTCAGTGGCGCAAAATTCTGGCCAATGCTGATACATCTGTGTTGGCAGATGTACTGGCTGAGTGTCTTTATGAAGCTGGTCACAAAGCAATCACGAGTAAATCATGATATGGCTTTTACTGAAACTGCGCGCGCTGTGCCGCTGACACCGGGCCAGCGGGCCGACGGTTTACAGCACATCGCCGAATTGCGCCGGGATGTTTTCAAGTGCGACAGCACCGCTGAAATAAATCGATTTTTGGCAGACGTGCGCGACGAAAGCGATCCACGAAACAAAGGCAACATCCGGGCTCTGAGCGCCATTTTCTTTTTAGCTGGTATTAAGAAAGAGCGCCACGGGCTGGATTTCAATGAACTGACGAGTGAGGAGAAAAAAGCATTGGTCGATGCAATGAATAAATTCCGCGCAGTCGTGAGTTTATTCCCGAAGCATTTAAGCATGCCGAGAGAAATAACTTTTTAACCTGACCAGAAATTAATTGGCGTAAACCCGCCGGGCTTTTTATTACCTGAAGAAAGGAAAACCACAATGAGAAATATACAAAAACTGCCAATCACCATTGGTATCGATCCAGCCGCCGGCAACGATGTTTCAGTTGTACATCAGACCGCCTACCAGTTGGAAGAAATGCTGAAGCGCGCACGCATGGATGAGCGTAAGAACCAGGCCTCGGTGATGTCCACCAAGCTGGAAAATCTGGCCAACTCCATCATCGCCAAGGATTTGAGCCTTCGCGATGCCGTAGAGCTGCTGCGCCACGAAGCCGAATTCATCCAAAACCAGGCGATGGAGCTGCACTAATGGCCGACGCAATGGACATCGAACAGGAACGCCAGCAGCTGATCCTGAACGCTCAAATCGAACAGGCGCGCCGGAAACCGGCCGCCCCTTCCGCCTTTCTCTGTGAAGAGTGCGACGCGCAGATCCCAGAGGCACGCCGCCTTGCCGTTCCTGGTGCAGCCCGTTGCGCCAGCTGCCAGGAACTTCACGAAACAAAATCACGCCACTACCGGGGGTAGTTATGCTGAATTCCGCGTTGAAATGGGTGGGCGGAAAGCGCCGCATTATGGACACCCTGTGCCAACACCTGCCAACCGCACCAGGCCGCCGCCTGGTGGAGCCATTTGTGGGTTCCGCTACCGTTTTCCTGAACACCGACTTCGATTCCTACCTGCTGGCCGACATCAATGGCGACCTGATCAACTTCCACAACGTGGCCAAAGAGCACCCGGAAGAATTGATCGTGCTTGGCCAGTTGATGTTTGCCAATCACAAGGGCCAGGAAGGATATTTAGCGGTCCGTGCCAGCTTCAACCTCCGCATCGAAGTCAGCAATATCATGCGCGCGGCGAAGTTCCTCTACTTGAACCGCCACGGCTACAACGGCATGTGTCGCTACAACCGCCGCGGGGAGTTCAATATCCCTTACGGCAAGGTTGTTGATCCCTATTTCCCAGAGAAAGAGATTTACGCCTTCGCCGAGAAAGCGAAAAACGCCGTTTTCCTATGCTGTGACTTCACCGAAAGCATTGAAATGGCAGCGCCCGGCGATGTCATTTACTGCGATCCGCCATACATGCCTAAGACGAAGACAACCGGCTTTACCGATTACCACACTGAAGGCTTTGGCGAACTGCATCAGTACAACCTGATGTACTCGCTGCGTGCCGCCGCCGCGCGCGGTTGTCACGTTGTGGCCTCAAACAGCGATGTCGCCGAAGCGCTGCAGTGTTATGACGAGTTTGAGATCCACCACATCACCGCCCCGCGTTCCGTGAGTTGCAAAAGTGATGGGCGCGGGCGTGTCGGCGAAATCATCGCAACGATGGGAGGGATTACGGCGTGAACAATGTAACAACAATCAAGCCTAGTAGCGTTTTTACATTCAGTTGTAATGGCCGTGAATACGTTATTTCACATAAAGACGTCGCTTACTTCCACCCCTCAACAACTAATGAGGGCCAGCATTTCGTGATGATGCAAAACGGTAAGCAGTACCGAGCTGAAAACCTCGTAGAGATTACGAAGATGATCGGCCCGGGTGAAACAATCAGTGTGAGGAAGAAGCTTTGATCAAATTAAGAGTTTGCGAAGTTTCAAATGCGCTATCAAACACCTTCTTAGCAGATTGGTGGACCACTGCCCGCTCATCACTTTCAGGCTCAGTAAAACGAGCAATTTCGGTTCGCACAATATCTGTTATTACTGCTAATGAGGATGGGGATTTTGACGTTAATTCTTTCAATAACGCAGTAATCATTGCACCTTGCGCAGCAACGACTAACTCCAAAGTTTTCAGCTTTGCATCGACCTCTTCAACGCTCAGCTTTTCTACGTCATTAAGCATTTTATTCATTCCTTTTGCATGCGTGTGTAACGGCATGATTATGGATAATTTTACAGCGTTGATAAAGTATCAGGCCACCGCGCATGGCTAAAAATTCCAGTGGCCGCCAAGCCCCCACCCCGCCGCCGCCCTTTTCGGGCAGCGGCGAGCCTGCTTTTGAATGGGCATATTCATGGAACGCACCGAGAAAAGGTGTCGGCTCGCCATTCGTCAGCGCGGAAGAACAGAAAAAGCGGGATCGCATTAATGCCGATCTCGCCGCCGCCTTTGAACACCTGAACAGCCAACCTGACCTGGTAAAGCGCCAGGTTAACTCCCACTTCTTCAAACTTGAGCAATCTCAGGGGATCCAGCGAGCACATGCGTACTTGACGCTTAATTTTGTTAAGCGCGCATTACCACGCTTGGAACTGGTCAATAAGCAGTACCGGATATCAAAAATGACGGCTGACAACGCCAGGTACATGGCTCGGTTTAATCACCTTGCTGATATGTCCCGCAGTGATGTTGAGGCGCTTGCCGAGGATATTGCCGCATTTATAGCGCAAGAGCTGGACCTGGTCGCAGAGCAATGTTCCGGCTGCAGTGACTTGAAGGCAATGTGGTTGCTTTACCGCCGCGCGGGGATCATCACTCGCGACTTTCGCCAATTGCCGCCGCTGTGGGAAAAGCTGAATAAACGCTTTTTCAGCGATGAGGATGCCGGCCCTGCCGTATCCCGGATGTTGTCGCCGCAATGGTGGCTCAACCGTCTACGCCGTACCTCTGCAGAATGGCGCGAGCACTTGAATATTGCGCTGGCCAATGTCAGCAAAAAAGCCAATCCATACGCCAGCAAAACGGCGATCACCGAGTGGCGCGAGCAAAAGCGACGAACCCGCGAGTTTTTAAAGGGGATGGAGCTCGAAGACGAAGCCGGCAACCGTATAAGCCTGATCGATAAATATGATGGCAGCGTTGCTAATCCCGCGATCCGCCGCAGTGAATTGATGGTGCGTATCCGCGGCTTCGAGAACATCTGTAACGATCTGGGCTACATCGGCGAGTTCTACACCATAACGGCCCCGTCAAAATTTCATGCCACCAACAAACACGGCCATCGTAATCGAAAATGGAACGGCGCCAGCCCGGCCGAGACGCAGGGTTATCTGAGGTCGGTCTGGTCAAAGATTCGCGCGAAACTCCACCGCGAAGATTTACGCATTTTCGGGATCAGGGTTGCCGAGCCTCACCACGACGGCACGCCACACTGGCACATGCTGATTTTTATGCAGCCTGAAGATGTTGGCCAGGTACGTGAAATCATGCGCGATTACGCCAGGCAGGAAGATGCTCGGGAATTGAGTTCTGCCAAGGCACGCAAGGCACGCTTCCATGCTGAAGAGATCGATCCTGACCAGGGCAGCGCTACCGGCTACGTTGCGAAGTACATCAGCAAAAACATCGACGGCTATCAGTTGGATGGAGAACTGGACGACGAAAGCGGGAAGCCGCTCAAGGAAACCGCCGCCGCCGTGTCCGCCTGGGCCGCGCGCTGGCGTGTTCGTCAGTTTCAATTCATTGGCGGCGCTCCGGTAACCGTATACCGCGAGTTGCGCCGGATGGCCGACCATGAGGCCGCAATTGGGCTTAGCGTAGAGTTTGCCGCTGTCCACGACGCCGCCGACGTCGGCAATTGGGCGGAATATATCAACGCCCAGGGAGGGCCGTTTGTTAAGCGCGATGATCTGGTTGTCCGTACCTATTACGAGGCCGCGGAGGAAACCAACGGATACGGCGAAGACGTGATCCGCGTACGTGGTGTTTTCTCCCCGCCAGTTGGCCAGGACGTGCCAATCATCACCCGCGTAATTCAATGGAAAATTATGCCGAAGAAAGCGCCGGTTTTGGGGGTTGACCTTCAGGGCGCGCCTGCGCCCTCTCGGAGTTCTGTCAATAACTGTACGGGGGATCCTGGTGGGAGTATGGCCCCACCGGATATAGGTGATGCCGACTATGCCAACTGTGATGTCGATTTTAGCAAGTTATCTGCCAAGGAACGACGGAAGGTGCTGGCAAGAATCAGGGACGGAAACCCAAAAACAAGAATAAGCAGACTACAGGGCGCCAATGTTCCAACCGGCGCAGCTGGCGCTATGGAGAAAATCCGGGACCGGGTGGAAGAAATTGCCGGCATTCAGATCAGCGATTCTGAGTGCCAACTGTTGGCCAAAGGCATGACGATGAAAATTGCCGGTAATCACTACTACGGCAACACCAGTGGTGATGTATTTACGGCGCGTCCCCCGGTTCGGGTAGGTGCCCTGATGCAGCGTTTTAATAGGTTGCGCCAAAAAGTGACCGGGCAAGTCGGAGATCGAGATTTTTTCCTGAAACAGATGGAAAAAGAAGCCAATAAGCAGCGAGAAAAAATAGCGCAGGAGCTGGGTGCAGCTGGCAGACAGGCTCCAGCCATTGAAGAAATTGATCGTCTTTTGCTTGGCGGAACAGTGAAGATCGGCGCGTTTTACTTCCGGGCCGGGGCGGATGGCCGGCTTTATGGCCGACAAAGATAATGATTCATATATTGACATATGTAAATATTCTAATATTTAAAGAATTAGACTGCTAATTTTAGATTTAGTCCAATTGATGTAATTTGTTGTTTCCTTATTTAAATACACAGCGATGGATTACTTATGAATGTCAACATAAAGCAGATTTACGGGAACTGGAACTTGGGATTTGCTATGGATAAACATAGCGTCCGAAGTGTTCCTATTGGTGAGGATGAATGGGGACATATGCGCTTCGATACTGAGCGGACAGAGGTCGGTGAGGCATTATTTCAGTTGAAATACCGCGACGATTGGACAAAGGTTCAACCATTGGCTCAATGCCTTGCTGATAGTGCAGTACCTCTTTTCAACAATATAGGTTTTATCTTACCGATGCCGGCTTCTAAGGTTCGTCAACGACAACCGGTAACCGAAATCGCACATAATTTGGCGGAACTGATCGGCAAGCCATGTATTGATAACCTCTTGGTTAAAGCCCCAGGAGGAGTATCTCTCAAGAACCTTAGTACAAAAGAAGAGAAGATTGAAGCTATTGGCGATTCGTTTTCCATTAATGATATCATTGATGGCGTTGGTCCTTGGAATGTTCTTATAGTCGATGATCTCTTTCATACTGGTGCAACAATGGAAGCTGCATGTGAGGCGTTAAGACGTTATAATAAGGTAGCTAATATATATGTTGCCGCTTTAACTTGGAGATAGTCATGACTACGGTATTTGTTGCTGGCTCAATCACCATTAAGAATCTCGATGCTCTCATAGTAGAGCGTTTAAAAAAAATCGTAGATTCCGACTTTCACGTGGTTGTCGGTGACGCTAACGGCGTGGACTCATCTGTTCAGGACGTACTGGTTACCTTAGGTAGCAAACAAGTCACCGTTTTCAGCAGCTCTGAGTCACCACGTAACAACCTAGGCTTATGGCCAGTTCATGTTGTGAAAACACATCATGCCTCAGGTACTCGAGCTTTTTTCACGGCCAAAGATATTAAGATGGCCGAAGAGGCTGATTTTGGCTTGATGATCTGGGATGCTAAAAGCACGGGGACGTTAAGTAATGTTCTTGAATTACTTAAACGTAAAAAAAGTTGCGTGGTTTTCGTCAATAAGATCAAGAAGTTCATTGTAATTAAGTCACCAGAGCATCTTGACGAATTACTTGAGCACATGTCCCCTGGAGCAGTACAAAAAGCCGACGAAAAAATAAAGCTCAGAGAAAAAATCATCTTGCTTAAAAATGAACAAATGCAGATGTTTACGTAGTAGCTAGTGAACAATCCTAAGTAACACAAACCCGCTTCAGCGGGTTTTTTTTGGCGCCGCACAGTAGAACAAAGCATCTAACCGACTGAAATGCATGCGAATGAAATAAATTCATTAACATAGAGTCTTGACGAGGTTTCGGAAAGCGCTCAATATAATACTGTACATGCATACAGTACCATCTGGAGGTAGTGATGGAATCACTTGAAAAACAAAAACAAACTTTGACGCGCGTTCGGTTTATTGCAGAGCTTGCCCTTATAGCCCCGCGGCATGCTTCTGATTTAAAACTTGCCTTGGGCATGATCATCGATCTGTCCAGCGAGGTTCTACCAGAAAAAGACTACGACGGAATTTTTTACAACGCAGACGAGGGCTAAATTATGGCGCGGCGCGGCAACGAGGCTTTGGCTTTTGAACTGGCCAGAAAAAGAGAACCAACCGGCAGATGGATTATTACGGTTGCAGATTTTTTGAGGAAGTTGCAAGGAGTCGGCTTTGATTGGTCACCGGGCCAGGCGAACGAATACATAAAGTTTTATCAACCTACTTGGCACCTCCAGGTTGAAGGCGATTATGGGCTTAATACCTACTACAAATACAATATGAACCAGTGATTCACCTGTCAGGGCTTGTGCATGTCTATGCTGCATGAATCCGCACGATCAAAAAAGGATCTAAAACGGCCGGGCGCACCAGTAATGGCGCGCCCTTCTGCTTTTCGGGCTACTGCATGAAAACCCATACAAAAAGCGGGCAGGCGTGGCGGGGCTACGATTGCGCGCCAAAACTCAACATTGATCCGATCACGTTATTGTTGTTAAATTACATTTAGAAAAATACTTATCCCGCTATTGATGATTGACGACTAATAAATTTACTAAATTTAAGAGGATTTATGGCGAATTTAATAGATTGGAGTACCTTAGACCATAAGGTTAAATCTTATCTCGATATAGAAAATGGTATTGACACGCGTCAAAAAGCGTTCCCTATTCTTATGGTCGCTACCCTGCTAAATGTATCTGACGAAGAAGCTGAGGACTCCATAACGGACGGTTCAAAAGATCGTGGGGTGGATGCCATATTTGTTGATGATAGAGATGGGCGCAATTCTATTCATGTTTTCCAGTTCAAATATGTAGACAACTTTGAAAATACAAAAAAAAACTTCCCAAGTTCAGAAATAGATAAACTGGCCTCATTTTTTGATGACCTATTAGATTTAAATAAATCACTAGAAAAAACATGCAATCCAATACTTTGGAATAAAGTAAAGGAAATTTGGCCTGCAATAAATAAACCAAACCCATCAATAGAAGTTCACTTTTGCAGTAATACTCTACCTATGCAAGCGGATGAAAAAGAAAGAGCAGATAATGCATTGGGTAAATATAAATATTTCAATATCCATCATCATAGCCTAGACTCAATTGTTGATTACTTTGTTGATAAAAAACACGTAGCGATCAACGATCAAATACAAGTAATCGACAAGGATTATTTTGATCGGACAGATGGAAGCATACGAGGATTAATATGCACAGTCGAAGCAAATGAAATTATAAGATTAATATCCTCTCCAGAAAACCCCAAAAAAGTAAGAGAAGAAATATTTAACGATAATGTTAGAGTTTATTTAAGCAGAACAAATAAAATAAACAGAAAAATAATTGAGGCAGCAACTTCAGATGACAGCCCATTATTTTGGTATCTTAACAATGGAATCACCATAACATGTGATTCTTTTTCATATTTAAAAGGGAAGCGAGCGCCAATAGTTGAGATTAAAAACATTCAAATTGTTAATGGAGGTCAAACCTCTAATGCGCTGTTTGAAGCTAGTCAAATTGCCGTAGACAAGCTTGATGATGTGCTTATCTTGGTTCGTATCATTGAAACAAAATCACAGCCAGTCAGCTTAGCAATCGCGGAATCGACGAATAGTCAAACACCTATAAAAACACGTGACCTTCGTTCAAATGATGATATACAGAAAAAATTAGAAGAAGCTTTTGATGGTATGGGCCTATTCTACGACAGGAAAAATGGGCAACATGCAGACTCGCCAAAGAACTTACGTATTGATGCACTAAGTGCCGGTCAGGCCCACTTAGCATACAGTCTAGATTTACCAGAGGTGGCAAAGAAAGATAGGGGTCGTATATTCTCAGATCTTTATGACCAAGTATTCACTGATGAATTACAACCTGATGATCTATTGGCAGCTGTCAGGATTTTAGACTCTATAGAAAGAGTAAAAAAGCGTGTTCAGTCAGCGATCAGAAAGCAAGAGAAGTTTAAAGCTGAAGAAATGTTTTTAATAGATGGTGCCTATCACGTTCTTTTTGCCGTAGGGCAAATATGTGACATTAGAAAAATCCCACGACTTGATTATCAGAAAGCCTCTGAGCTTATTCCAAACGCTGTAAAATACATTTCAGATGTAATTATCAAGGAGCAAGAGGATGACCCGGGTTTTTCATTCAACCGTTTTTTCAAAGATGCAAAAACCAAAACAAAAATAGCATCATATATCCAACTACTGGAAGGTAATAACTAGGAAATTTTCCCACGCATAAATTATGCGTGGGGACTAAAAAATTTAATCACTATTACGATAGTATGGATTAAAACTGATCACCTCTTCCCCCATCCAGTGATTTAACTCCTGCATCCTCCGCTGCAGCGGTATCAACTCATTGCGAACAAACACCTCGCTCGCCTCCTTGACGTTGCCGAACCCGCCAGCGTTCTCCGGCACGATGCACATCAATTGCGGCGGTACGCGGTGCGCGTGCAGCTGGTCATCACGTGTGACGTTTTTGATATTCCAGAACTCATCCTTCGCTGCCACCTCGCTCAGAGGAATGATCTGAATGCCGTCCTTCTTACCGTTCGGCGAATACATGAACAGATTGCGGAAGTTGCCAGGCCCGCGCGCACCTTTCATAGCGTTGCGGATATTATCCACGTCAGTCTGGCTGGCGGCGGCGTCGCTCATGTACATGATGAAACCAGCGTGACTGCCGTTCTGGTAATACTTGCGGCGGAACAGAGTGGCAGATTCATTGAGCCATGCCGAGTTAAGCGCCGACAGATATTCTGGCAAGCCGTAGATCTCCTGGTTGATATCAGGTTCCAGAAGATGAAACACGCTATCGGTGTCGAATTGGTAAGGGTCAACGCCCAGGCCATACTGCACAAACCAGTAGGTATCCAGATCCACGCCCCGGCGCGTATATTTCGCCAGGGAGGGTCTAAGTTCCATCGGGCCGCCGAGGCGGTTGGTCCGCAACTCCAGGTAGGCGTTGCCGAACACCAGATAATCCTGCACGAAACGGCTGAAGGCCTGCTGACTCAGCAGGCGATGTGGCTTAAATGTGCTGGTCAAGATATTGCGCTTCACATATAGCGGCGAACTATGGTGCACCGTGGCGCGGAACGTCCTGGCCAGGCCATCGAAACTGATCGGCGGCTCATACCATTTATCCATGCGCACGCACTCGACGTAATCAAGCAGTTCCCGACGGTCGAGCACCGGGACGGGATCGCCAAAGGTGAATGCTTCAACCCCTGCCGCGCCGGCAGCTTGTTTATGGGCGTGAACTGGCGGTAATGCGCGTTTTTTATGACGCTTGCTCATTTAAAAAATCTCCACAATGTTGCTGTTGCCCGCCGTGACGCCTTCAAGCGGTTCATTGAACAGCGCATGCATAGTTGCCCACGCCAGATCGGCATGGCTGGCTTCTTCGCTGCGGCTGGCTTCATACGTTGGCCGGCTACCGCTGGCGGTCATCGCCTTGCGGATAGCCATAAAGGATTGGGTGATGTCGGTGTGTCCGGCGTCATACTCCAGGCGCCGGTGTGTAATGATGTCTTTGGCTTTCAGCACCAGGGCGTTTTTCACCTCCGGGCGATAGACAAACTCCCGCACCGCGGGGAAGAACTGCTTCACAAGCTGATAGACGCCGTGGCCAACGCCAGTGGAGTCGATGCCGATGTATTGGACGTTGTAGCACTCAGTCAATAGTTTGATGCTTTTCGCCTGGGCGGCAAAGTCCATGCCGCGCCACTGGTGGCGCTCCAAAATGCGGAATTTCCCGCCGGGCGCCATTGGCGGCGCCACAACAACACAGCCAGCACTGTCACCCGACGCGGAGCCTTTGGCCGGGTCATAACCGATCCACACCGGCCGATAACCGAAAGGCCTGATGGCCAGCGCTTCGAAATCGTCCCACTGTTCCCAGCTATCGACCATGCACCCCTGCATTTCAGTGAGTGGGAACACCGACGCCATATCGTCGATAAACTCACACATCAGCAGGTTCTGATAATCCTCTGGGCCGTATTCAAGCCGCAGCTGATCCAGGTCAAACAGGTTGCATCCGCCGTTAACTGCATCTTCAACGGTAATGATTTGGCGATATTGGCCATCAGGGCAGAGAACGCCGCGCGCCAGGTTTGTATGGGTGAGATCGATATCAACCCGATCGGCCTTGGCGCGCCCCTTGTTGTACAGGGCGCCGGACCAGAATGGGTAGGCACTATGGGTAAGGCTCGATGGTGTTGAGAAGTACGTCTGGCGCCATTTCTTATGCAGTGCCATGCCGGAGGCAACTTTGCGCAGCTCCTGGAAGCGAGGGATCCAAAAATACTCATCCAGGTACAGGTTGCCGTGATAACTCTGCGCGGTGCGGGCATTTGTGCCGAGGAAATAGAGGCACGCACCGTTGCCGAGGGTCATCGGGTCGCCCTTCAGATCAACATCCACCTCGCGGGCAAACTCGATGATGTACTGCTTGAAAACGTGCGCCTGTGCCTTACTCGCTGACAGGAAGATTTGGTTTCAGCCTGTAGTGATGGCGTCTATCAGGGCTTCGCGTGCAAAGTAGAAAGTCGCGCCTATTTGGCGGGACTTAAGCAAATTGCGAATACGGTGTTTGGCGCCGGCTTCAAACCAGTTGCGTTGATATTTGAACAGAGAATCATGGAAAATTTCAGTCAGTTTTTCCGTCTGTTCGTCGCTGAAAACATTCTTCTCAGGCGCCTTGCGCGGGCCGCTGTTGCGATTGGCCACGTTCGGGTTTAAGTCGGCCTCATTGCCGCCGCTATTGAATTTCCCGATCCGAGCAAGTCGCTCACCCTGGCGGGCGATCAGGTCGATTTCCTTGAAGTCTTTCCCTTCTTTGTGCTCCTTCATCACCAGCTGGCAATAGCGCGCTGTTGTGGTAAGTTGCATTTGCTCAAGCGGGCCAATGCTCCCCCACTTGTCGCGTTTCTTCCAGCTGTGTACTGTTGCGGCCTTCTCTCCCAGCATTTCAGCAATGCGGGATATGCGTAACCCCTGAAAGTACAGGAACATCGCCTGTCTGCGGGGATCGAGATCTGTGTTGAGCGTCGTCGTTGTCATGGCGCCAGACTACCGACCGGCCGCTCTGCCATCCCTTCCCGGTCATTGTGCCAAACACCACACAATGCCCTTTCGTTGTCTCCCCTCCCTATTCGCCGCAACCATAAGCCTGACCGATTACCGACACTGACCGGAACAGACTAATGACACTTAAATCAAAGCGTTTTCGTATTGCCGTAGAGGGTGCGACAACCGACGGCCGCAACATTAGCCGCGAATGGCTGACGCAGATGGCCAAGAACTACAACCCATCAGTTTATGGCGCGCGGGTAAATCTGGAACACATCAAGGGATATCACCCCGATAGCTCCTTCCGTCGTTTCGGTGATGTAACCGCCCTGATAGCGGAGGAAATTACCGAAGGCCCACTGGCCGGGAAGATGGCGCTATATGGCGACATCGCACCAACAGCAGACCTGGTCGAAATGGTTAAGCAAGCGCAAAAGGTTTACACCTCGATCGAGGTAAACCCGAAATTTGCCGATACCGGCGAAGCCTACCTGATCGGCCTGGCCGTAACCGACGACCCGGCCAGCCTGGGGACTGAATACCTCGCCTTCAGTGCGTCCGCATCAGCAAACCCACTGGCTAACCGCAAGCAGCATAAAGACAACCTCTTCACTGCAGCAGAAGAAGCCCTGATCGAATTTGTGGAGCAGGAAGACCAAAAGCCCGGCCTGCTGTCCCGTATCACAGCGATGTTCGCCAAGCGTAACGCCAATGACGACGCACGCTTTTCTGATGTGAATCAGGCTGTGGAACTGGTCGCCGGTGAAGTGCAGAGCCTCGGCGATAGCGTCTCCAAGCTCAACACCACTGCTGAAAAAGTGCCTGCCCTGGAAACCCAGATCTCCGCACTGAGCAAGCAACTTAACGACCTGCAGACCAACCTGAGCAAGCAGGACCGCAATCCGAAGTTTCGCCCGATAACACCTGGCGGCGGCGGTGAAAGCAACGGCGAAAAAACCGACTGCTAAACGCAGGGCCACGGCACCCCCATAGGGCATAAAAAACTGATTACGGAGAGTTACCGATTATGCGCAATGAAACGCGATTTAAATTTAACGCCTACCTGACCACCTTGGGTGAGTTGAACGGTGTAGCCGTCGAATTCAGCACTAAATTTGCGGTAGAGCCTTCTATCGCACAAAAGCTGGAAAACAAAATCCAGGAAAGCGCCGCATTCCTGCAGATGATCAATATTGTCCAGGTAACTGAGCAATCAGGTCAACGTTTGGGGCTGGGTGTGGGCACAACGATTGCCAGCACCACTGACACCTCAACCAAAGAGCGTGAAACTACAGATCCAAGCGGCTTGGACTCCATCGAATATAAGTGCGAACAAACCAACTTCGACACTTCGATCACCTACGGGAAATTGGACCTGTGGGCCAAGTTCCAAGATTTCCAGAAACGCATCCGTGACGCCATCGTGTTACGCCAAGCGCTGGACCGCATCATGATCGGCTTTAACGGCCTGAAGCGCGAAAAGACCTCGAACCGAACCGCCAACCCATTACTGCAGGACGTTAACATTGGGTGGCTGCAGAAATACCGCACCGACGCCCCGGCGCGCGTGATGGATAAAATCGTGGATGACGAAGGGGCCGTAGTTTCGCCCGTGATCCGCGTGGGTGAGAACGGCGACTTTGCCAACCTGGATGCCGTCGTGATGGACGCCGTGAACAACCTGATCGATCCGTGGTTCCAGGATGATACCGATCTGGTGGTGATTTGCGGCCGTGGCCTGCTGGCGGATAAATACTTCCCGTTGGTGAACCAGTCGCAGCCAAACACCGAAGCGCTGGCCGCTGATCTGATTATTAGCCAGAAACGCATGGGCGGCCTGCAAGCTGTTCGCGCGCCCTTTTTCCCGGCCAATGCCATGCTGATCACTCGCTTGGATAACCTGTCCATCTATTGGCAAGAAGACACCCGCCGCCGTCTGATTATCGACAACCCGAAACGCGACCGCATCGAAAACTTCGAATCGGTCAACGAGGCCTATGTTGTTGAAGATTATGGCTGTGGTTGCCTGATCGAAAACATCAAACTCGGCAAGTTTGCGGCGCCAGCGCCGGAAGCACCGGCGGGCGAATCAAGGGGCTAACTGATGGCCCTGAGCCCAGCGCAGCGCCATATGGTCTATGTGCAAGCAAAAGAGGCCGCCCGCCAGGGCGGCGCTCTAAGCCGCCATGCCAATGGCTATGAAATGATGCTCCTGAAGATTGAAGAGGACAGCCGACGACTGAAGCGGGTGCAATCTCAGGAGAAAAAAGCCGAAGTTAAGCGCGAGGTTCTCCCCCATTACTCTCCGTGGGTGGCCGGAGTGCTGCAGACCGGCATGGGTGCGCAAGATGACGTCATCATGCATGTGATGGTCTGGCGCATCGACGCCGGCGATTACAACGGCGCCATCGACATCGCGGAGTACGCGCTCAAATACGGCCTGGTCATGCCAAGCCGATATGCACGTCAAACCGCCTGCGCAGTAGCCGAAGAAAATCGCTATAGAAGTTTTTCGTAACTAACCTGAGAAAAAGTCCTGAGCCAAGGTGTTCTAGATTAACCATATCTCCAATCCAGCCCAGAACCAGAAGTTGTATGACAGGCTAGCTAGTTGTACTGGAGGTTATTTTCGTTATAGAATCTAGATATGCGATATAAAAGTGTTTCCCATCAGATATATGATGGGAAATATTTGGTGACCATAGCTTAAATCACAACTATACTTTGGTCGATAAAAACTGGAAATGCGCTGACTGCGCGATACATCACGAATGAATTGATTATGAATGGTGATTATATGCATGCTACAAATAGCTGATACTTGCAATCTTTATTTAACTATTCCGCTTCAAGATAACAAAGCAAGTAGAATGGTTAAGGGTATGGCGAAATTTACTCATTAGATTTATCTAATGATTATTACAAAGTGAATATTGAAAACATTCACACTAGTAGAATTAATGCATTGAGAGAGTTTCCCCATGAAAAAGTGGTAGAGGGAAAAAATAAAAATCTCTGAGAGGTATAACCACAACCATAATGTGATTTTAAATGTCGAAAGCACTGCATATTACAAGAGAAATAGATATGTCTATATACAAAAAGCTAGAAATTAAGATCAAGGATGTTAAGGCTATAAATGAATTATCATTATCTATAGATTTAAAACCGGGTCTTATATGCCTTGTAGGTGGTAACGGATCTGGTAAATCTACGATTCTTAATGCAATATCTCAACTAGTAGAACAATCAAATATAAATAAACTTTTTTTCGACGAAAAAAGGCAAACATCTTCACTTTCCATAAAGCTAGGGAATGAGGAATGTATATGGAATCAAAATTCCGGGAAATGGGTAAAAAAAGGGGATTTAGTCCAACTAAAAGGATTTCATGAACCAGGGATTATTTACGGGAGTCGATTTGTAAACTCTTCACTACACGTAATAAATAAATACTGTTCACATTACGTTTCTTTTTCAGAAGAAAGTTTATATGATGCACCTGATTTTGTTTTTAAAAACCTAGGGAAAATACTCAAAGGAAATGAAAATCACTATAGAGGATTAAAAACCATTACAAAGGCTGACTTGAATCGACAGTCCAAAGAAATGCCAAAAGAAGCTGAAAACTTTTTAATCAGAACGGAACGTCCCTTCCTGCTAAAGAAGGATAGTGGGTTTATAACTCAATACAAAATGAGTTCTGGCGAATATCTGCTGTTAAAAATACTTGATTATATTTATTACAGGATAACCTATACAACTGATAAGAAACCGAACAAAGAACCATTCTTGATAATCATTGATGAAGTTGAAATTGCGTTACATCCATCCTCTCAAAAGAGGTTCATCCAATTTTGTAATAAGGTCTCTAGAGAGCATGGGATCTGCATAATATTCTCCACTCATAGCAGAGATATCATATCAAACCTAAGGCAAGACCAGATATTCTTGTTAGAGTCTCATTTGAGTAGCGGTAAGCTTAGTGTGACTACTCCATGTTATCCACATTATGCAATTAGAGGGATATATGAGTCATCAGGATATGACTATATTGTTTGCGTTGAAGATGAACTTGCAAAAAAAATAGTTTCAGAAACCATAAAAAAAAATGAGTTATCTAAAAACAAACTTGTGAATGTATCTGCTCTTGGTGGGTGGAGAGAGGTTCTGAGCTTCACTCATGAATTTAAAATTAATGGTCTGTTCAATAATACTAAAATGGTTATAGTTCTTGATGGGGATATGGAATCTCAATTTCATAAGGAAAATGGCTCTCCATGTAGAGGATGCAATTACCATAACTTTATAAAAAATAATGAAGATATAGTTAAAGAATGCGGTTTGAGCATACCTAAGATTGATTGTCATATAGTGAAGGATAGTTACCCTTACTACCAAGATGTTATATTCCTGCCTATTTCTAGTTTAGAGAAAGAAGTTAGGAATAAAATGGTGATTAACACCGATTATGATTTCATATCTTCACTAGAGAACTTAAACTATTTTACTAACTCATCTATCTCTGAATTAATATCACAGTATGAAGCTAAAGCAGGCGATTATTTTTCCTCCGAAAAATTTAAGAGCAAAAACATTCCTCCCTCTTTGAATTCCTATGATGCAGATGGGAAAATACTATGGAAACTGTTGACCAGTAACATGAGAGAAAACGTAGTGGTTAACGATTTAGTTTCTCATCTTTGTGAAGTATTCCCCAGCAGCGAAGAAAGATTGACCGATAGTTGGAACCACTTTGAAAAACAGCTTAGTATTCTACTACAGAAGCCTCTTTAGTCGAACTAAGGCGCATTTTACGTTTGATTCTTTGCTGAGAAAAACCATATCAAACATGGTCCTTTATTTCTAAGGACCTTTTTCTAAGAAACTCGTTTCAGGTTACGCACGAATCTGAATTGAATCAGTCATCTATACATAATACTGTTCACGTTGATATATAATTTCAGCTTCTCGCTCAAAACTGACTGCCAGATTTGTTTAAGTGATGCCAGTGGTAACTGTCAGGTTAAGTTTGAGCTGATACACATAAGCCCCATTCAGAGGCTTCATTTTTTCCTGCAGCACAGCCATCATTGACTGTGTTGGCCATACCGGGAAAACATAGCCCCCACAGCAAGACACCTGGCCATTGTGCCAGCCGCCACACAATGCCCAGCGCATGCACTTGACGCCATCAGCGAACACCATAGCGGAGAAACCTTAACCGGAACCGGAGATCCGCCCGATGGCTGAAGATTATCATCACGGCGTTCGTGTCCTCGAAATTAACGAGGGCACCCGCACAATCACAACCGTAAGCACCGCCATTGTGGGGATGGTCTGCACCGCCGACGATGCCGATGCTGCGGCCTTCCCGCTCAACACCCCCGTATTGCTGACCGACGTACTGGCCGCCAGCGGCAAGGCCGGCGAAACCGGCACCCTCGCCCGCTCCCTGGACGCAATTGCCGATCAGGCAAAACCTGTCACCGTTGTTGTCCGTGTGGAACAGGGCGACACCGAGGCGGAAACCACAACCAACATTATCGGCGGCGTCGACACCACCACCGGCAAGAAAACCGGCATGAAAGCCCTACTGGCTGCGCAAAGTCTGTTAGGTGTGAAGCCGCTCATTCTGGGTGTGCCTGGTCACGACAGTAAGGCCGTCGCCACTGAATTGCTGTCAGTGGCGCAGAACCTGCGCGCCTTCGCCTATCTGAGCGCCTATGGCTGCAAGACGGTTTCCGAAGCTATCGCGTATCGCGAGAACTTCAGTCAGCGCGAGGCCATGCTGATCTGGCCAGATTTTCTGAGTTGGGACACTGTGACCAATGCAGACGCGAAGGCTTTCGCTACCGCCCGCGCATTGGGCCTGCGCGCCAAAATTGACCAGCAGACCGGTTGGCACAAAACGCTGTCAAACGTCGGCGTTAATGGCGTGACCGGCATCAGTGCGGATGTGTTTTGGGACCTGCAGGACAGCGCAACCGATGCCAACCTGCTGAACAAGAACGACGTCACCACGCTAATCCGCAAAGATGGCTTTAAGTTTTGGGGCTCCCGCACCTGTTCCGATGATCCATTGTTCCAGTTTGAAAACTACACCCGCACTGCGCAGGTGTTGGCGGACACAATGGCAGAGGCGCACATGTGGGCCGTTGACATGCCACTGCACCCATCACTGGCCAAAGATATCCTGGAAGGTATCAAGGCCAAATTCCGTGAGCTGAAATCTGCCGGCTACATCATTGACGGTAATGCCTGGATCGATGATGCAGCCAACGACAAGGACACGCTGAAAGCCGGGAAACTGGTCATTGATTACGACTATACGCCGGTCCCACCGCTGGAAAACCTGCTGTTACGCCAGCGCATCACTGATCAGTACCTGGTCAATTTCACCCAGAACGTGAACAGCTAAGGGGCACGCAATGGCATTACCACGCAAATTGAAATACCTGAACCTCTTCAATGAGGGGAACAACTGGCAGGGGATCGTTGAGTCCCTGACGCTGCCAAAGCTGACGCGCAAGCTTGAGAACTACCGCGGCGGCGGCATGAGCGGTAGCGCCAAAGTCGATCTGGGGTTGGATGACGACGCGCTTGATATTGAATGGACAATTGGCGGCATCGAAGCACTGCCGATTAAGCAAATGGGCGTCGCAAAACTGGATGGCGTCATGCTGCGTTATACCGGCTCAATTCAGCGCGACGACACCGGCGAAGTGCAGGCGGTCGAAGCGGTGATCCGCGGCCGTCATAAAGAGCTGGATTTTGGCGAGCACAAGCAGGGCGAAAACTCGACCACCAAAATTTCTACCGCCGTGACCTACTTCAAGTTGACCATCGCTGGCAAGGAAATTTGCGAGATCGACACGGTGAACATGATCGAAAGCTTTGGCGGCGTCGACCGCCTGGCTGAGCACCGCCAAGCCATCGGCCTGTAATTCCTTCGGCGCCGGAACGCCGGCGCCCTCTTCTTTCTGAAAATCGTGGAGCACAACCAAATGACCGAACCGACCAAGGTGACACTGGACACCCCAATTCAGCGCGGCAAGACCGAAATCACCGAGATCACCCTAACCAAGCCGCAGTCTGGCGCGCTGCGTGGTGTGAAGCTGGCCGACCTACTGGAAATGGATTATTCCGCGGTGGCAACCGTCTTGCCGCGCGTTTCCACACCCTCACTGACGCAGCAGGAAATCAGCGAAATGGATCCGGCTGACTTTACGCAGCTGGCGGGCGGCATCGTCAGTTTTTTGTTGCCGAAATCGGCGCTGGAATCCCGGCCGGTTTAACCGTTGAAGACCTGATGGCGGATATCGCCGCCATCTTCCACTGGCCGCCGTCGGAAATGTACCAGTTCACCTTAACCGAACTTTGGGACTGGCGGCACCGGGCACTGATTCGAAGCGGAGAAAGTGATGAGTGACCGCAATCTAAGACTGCAGGTTATCCTGAACGCGGTGGACAAAATCACCCGCCCCTTTAAGACCATGCAGGCCAGCAATAAAGCGCTGGCCGCTGCCGTCAAAAACTCCCGTGATGAACTGAAGCGACTGAGCGCCGCTGGCGACCAGGTGAACACCTTCAATTCGCTGCAGACGTCCATTAAGAAAACAGCCGAAGAGCTGGCCGGCGCCAAGCTGAAAGCCCAGATGATGACGCGCGAAATGGGCGCGCTTGAAAATCCCACCAAAAAGCAGACAAAAGCCCTAGAGGATCAGTGGCGCGCGGTAGACCGACTGGAGCAAAGGCAAAAGAGCGAAGTCGCTCAGATGGGCCGGGTGCGCTCAGAGCTTTACCGTATGGGGATTTATGCCACCGATGGCGCCGGTGCTACAAACAGAATCGCCAACTAAAACGGGCTGGCGAGCAACAGCGCAGAATGAATGCTGCAAAAGCGCAATATGACAAAACCAGAGAGTTGAGAAACAACATCGCGGGAACCGGAGCCGCAACAATGGCCGCCGGGGTTTCGACAGGCTTGCCAGTTGTGGCAGCAATCAAGAGCTACAGTAACCTGGAAGATGCAATGAAGGGTGTAGCCAAACAGGTAAACCCCCTGTTGGATGGCAATGGGAATCGCACCGCAAAATATTACGAAACTCAGAAGGCAATCAAGGCAGCGGCAGAACTACAACCAATGGAAAATGGGGCTGTAGACTTCGCTGCTTTGGTTGAGGGCGGCGCAAGAATGGGCGTCGCTAGCGATAAAGACCCTTGGTTAAAGCAGAAAGCCGATCTCCTTGGGTTCGCAATGACTGCGGCGAAAGCTGCTAAAGCATTTGAGTTACCCGCCGACCAATTGGCTGACGACCTGGGAAAGATAGCATTCCTGTATGGTGTGCCGACTAAGAAAATAGAAGAGCTCGGAGACACACTTAATTATCTGGACGACAATACCCAGGCAAAGGGTGCAGACATTATAAATGTACTGCAAAGGATGGGGGATACTGCGGATAAGTTAAATTACAAACAAGCTGCAGCCCTTGGTTCTACATTCCTTTCGTTGGGCGCCCAGCCAGAAATTGCAGCTTCAGCAAGTAAAGCTATGGTTCGTGAATTGGGTATAGCTTCGATGCAGGGAAAAAGGTTCCTGCAAGGAATGAAAATTCTGGGTTTGAACGCCAATAAACTTGAGAAAGGGATTGCATATAACGTTGTAGATACGATCAAGGATGTGCTTGGCAGAATTAAGGGGCTCTCTAAAGAGAGACAACTCAGCGTCATGACAATGTTGTTTGGTAAAGAATTTGGCGATGATGCTCAGAAACTTGGTTTACAGGTTGATGAATTTATTAGGCAGTTAAACCTGACTCAAGGCGGAAATGCGAAGGGTTCAATGCAAAGGGAATCAAATATCGATAAAGATTCCCTATCATCTCAATTCCTGCTTCTAAAAACTGGCGCTGTAAATATGTTTAGCGATCTGGGCGAAAAGTTACGCCCGGCGTTAATGGACATCATGAGTTGGTTTAAAAACATCATCGGATGGACTCGTAGATTTATCGAGTCACACCCCAGAATGGCCGCAGTTTTAATTAAAACGGCAGCTGCAGTTACGGCGATCACTGTGGCGCTTGGTGGGCTAATGTTAGGTGTTGCGGCAATCCTAGGGCCATTTGCTCTATTGCGATTCTCTTTGTCCATTCTGGGGATCAAAGGGCCATCAGTGATGATGTTATTGGCTAAAGCTATCAGAGGGGTTGGAGCCGCAATTCTATGGATGGGGCGTATGATGCTCGCAAATCCTATCCTTGCAGTGGCGGCCGCTATCGCCGCTGCAGCCATCTACATCTGGATGAATTGGGACACCCTAGGCCCGAAAATAAAAAGACTATGGGACGGCATCAGTGCATATACCAGCGAGAAGTGGCAGGCCATCAAGGATTATATTTCTGGTTTCTGGACCAGCATAAGCGTCAAAGCCAGCAAAACCTGGGAAGAAATAAAACGGTCGGCCAGTATTGCTGCTGAAAAAATTGGCACTGGCCTGAAGCGAGGACTGGACGTTATCACCGCCCCACTGCGCGCCGTCATGGATGGATTTAAATGGTTGCTTGAAAAGCTGGACCTATTGCCGCAAAAAAATGAGGCATTGGCACAGACGAATGAGCTGCTAAAAAATAACCCCATCGCCCAGAAATATGGTTCTGTGGGCGAGCCAGCCCCCACAGGCTACACGGCCAATGATATGGCCATTCGTTTTACTGGCTCCAGCATGAAACCAGTTAAGGCACCAAGCGGCGGTAACTTCTACTACCAGCCCAAGATCGATCTCAGTGTTGACGCCAGGAATAACCAGAACGGCAAAGCTGTAGCAACAGACGCGGTGAAAGCGCTCCGGGAGCACATGCAAAAAGACGCGGCCAAGGCGCGCAGTAATTTTTCTGATCGAGATCTGGGGTGGGAATTATGATGATGGCACTAGGGTTATACGTCTTTATGCTTGAAACGGTTCCCTATCAGGAGCTGCAGCATCAAATGGCCTGGCGCTACCCTACTAACAACCGTGTAGGGAAACGACCCTCAGCGCAGTATGTTGGTCCAGAAAACGACACCATTACACTCAGTGGCGTGTTGCTACCGGAAATCACCGGCGGCCGCCTGTCATTGCTAGCCCTGCAAACAATCGCCGATCTCGGCAAGGCGTGGTCTTTGCTGGATGGCAGTGGGACCATTTACGGGATGTTTGTCATTGAAGGGCTAGATCTTAACAAGTCCGTATTCTTAAAGGATGGCGGCGCCAGGCGCATTGAGTTCACGCTTAAGTTAAAGCGCGTAGATGATGACCTGGGCACCATGCTCGGCGACCTCCAGGAGCAACTGAGCATCATGAAAGATCAGGCGGCAACAGCTATTGGAGGGCTTCTTTCATGACCACGCCAGACTGGTTAAGCGGCCGGGATAGCACGCCCGCGTTCAAGATCACTCTTAATGGCAAGGATATAACCACAAGACTGGAAAGCCGGCTGATATCCCTCACGTTGACAGACAACCGCGGATTCGAGGCGGATCAGCTTGATATCGAACTTGACGATGCCGATGGCGCTGTTGATCTGCCTTCGCGCGGTGTCCAATTGGAGCTGCAATTGGGCTGGAAAGGCGAACCAATGATCAATAAAGGCGCCTTCACCATTGACGAGATTGGCCATTCCGGCGCGCCTGACAAGGTGACACTGCGCGGCAGAAGCGCCGACTTCAGGAACACGCTTAATATCAAGCGTGAAAAGTCATATTCAAAAACCACCATCGGCGAGATCGTTAAACAATTTGCAGCCCGCCATAAACTGGAGCAGGCCATCAGTCCGCAAATGGCCGCCATGACTATCGACCACATCGACCAAACGAATGAATCAGATGGCAGCTTCCTGATGCGCCTGGCGCGCCGCGTAGGTGCGATTGCTGCAGTAAAATATGGAAGACTGCTATTCATCAGGCAGGGCCAAGGCGTGAACGCCAGCGGCAAGCCGCTATCGGCAATGACAATTGTGCGAGCTGACGGTGATGAGCACCAATTCACCCTGGCCGACAGAGATGCATATACCGGCGTTTCTGCCAGCTGGCTCGACACAAAAACGGCAAAACCACAAACGGTAAAGGTAAAGAGGAAGCGCAAGCGTAAGACGACCACCGCAAAAGTGCCAGCCCAGGATAAACAGGGAGAATACCTGGTAGGCACCGACGATAACGTTTATGTATTGAGTCGGACCTACGCAAATGCGTCCAACGCTCGCCGGGCAGCCAAGGCAAACTGGGAACGAATCCAACGCGGCGCCGCGCAATTCTCAATTGCGCTGGCCAAGGGCCGGGCAGAGCTTTACCCCGAAGTACCGGTATCAGTAAAGGTTTCAAGCGCCAGATCGACGCTGCAAACTGGACAATTACAACGGTAACGCACACAGTGGCAGATGGCGGATTTACCACGGCACTGGAACTTGAAGTGAAGATAACCGACCTCAACATGGAGTGATATGCAAGTTTAATATTCGATTTTTCAAACATCGTGCTATTGTATGTATATCGATACAGTAGAGGCTAATACCATGATGTGATGCCCTTTGTGTGGCCATGCGGCGCACACCCGCAGTAGTAACGAAGTGACAGCAACGACAAAAGAGCGTTACAACCAATGCACAAACGTGAATTGCAGCCATGTCTTTATCACGATGGAAACTTTTGTGCGCTCCATTGTTAAGCCCGGTCAGGTTGACCCGGCGCCACCGCACCCATCCAAGTCTGGCCAAACCGCCCTGCACTTCTAACCATAAACCCGCCGACGGCGGTTTTTTTGATCCATGTTTAAACCAGCCGCACACAAACATTGAATACTGTTATTATATACAGTATTCAATGTCTAATTTGGTTCACTGGATCTACGAGTATGACCGTAAGAAAATTGAGCACCGGCAAGTGGCTGTGCGAGTTCTATCACAACGGGAGGGGCGGCAAGCGTACCCATAAGCAATTCGCCACCAAGGGGGAGGCGCTCGCCTTCGAGAGCTATCAGCTCGACCAGGCAAAGTCCAAGCCTTGGCTGGGCGATAAGGAAGACAAGCGAAAACTTAGCGAGTTGATCGATCTGTGGTACAGGCTGCATGGCTGCTCGCTAAATGACAAAAAAGGCCGACTTGGCAAATTGGTCATTATCTGTAACGGCATGGGTGATCCGGTAGCATCGGAGATTACCCCACGGGATTGGGCCCATTATCGCGATCAGCGGCTGCGCGGAGAAATCGATAACGGCTATAGCACCAGTCTTGAAACAAGGAAGGTCAGCACGGGAACGGTTAACTGTGAACAAGCTTTTTTGCGGGCTGTATTCAACGAATTAAAAAGATTGGGGGAATGGTCTTTGCCGAACCCCCTAGAAAACATCAGAGAGTTTGATCAGCCAGAAAAGGAAATGGCATGGCTGAACAATGAGAAAATAAAAGCACTGATAAACGCCTGCCATACTCATGGCAACCCAGAGCTAACCCTCATCGTAAAGATATGCCTATCAACTGGCGCCAGATGGAATGAAGCCGCAAAACTAAGGCCATCGCAGATATCAAAATATAAAATCACGTATACCAACACCAAAGGGAAGAAAAACAGAACTGTACCCATCTCGAAAGAATTATATGACGAGCTCACAATACTGGATGAAAAGGAGTTTGATCCTTGCTACAAGCAATTTTATCGAGTTCTGAGACTGGCGAATATAACCTTGCCAGAAGGACAAATGACGCATGTGCTCCGCCATACCTTTGCTAGCCACTTCATGATGGGTGGTGGGAATATCATAGTCTTGCAGCGCATCCTTGGGCACTCAGATATCAGGGTAACGATGCGCTACGCCCATTTCGCGCCAGACCATTTAGAGGAGGCAATAGCGCTCAACCCACTGACACAGACGTACAAGGACAGTGGCGGCAAAGTGGCGACTGAAGAAGAAAAAGGGTGTAATACGGTAGAATAGGAGGCGTGATAAGTGGTTGTTTTGTTTGTAACTTGCTGTTTTAAAATGATAAACAAAAAAAGACCGAATACGATTCCTATATTCGGTCTAGGGAAATGGCTCTTGGGAGAGAGCCGTGCGCTAAAAGTTGGCATTTTGTGCAAGGCTTGTTCAGCCGTGCACTTTAAGAGTAGCTTACCGCGCTATTTTTGCCAGCCAGCCGCACGGCCGGTGATAGTTTCATTGCGGAATTAATTTCGTGCAATTATCCATCACCGGTTAACCTCGCACTAAGCCATTGGGGGATAAGCGATTAGCTCGCGCAGAGCTTCTCGGCGCGTTCGCGGTACGGCTCAACACTCATCTTATGGCCCGGATTGGCGGCGTCATCGAGCAGGATCACGTCCAGCGGTTGAGCGCGTTGCTGCCCTGCTTTCACCTGCGCTTCTGCGGCCGCGTTAAGCGGGTACTGCATCAGCGTGCTGTTGTTGAGCACGAACAACGCACCGCCGCTGCGGCACTGCAGCGTCACTTCTTCTTTGGTGAACGCCCACTGCTTGCCGTATTCCAGCTTGGTGATGTTCACCAGTTGGTCTGCTGCCAAAGCACCGGTCGCGGTTGCCAGCAGCGTCATGCCAAGTAATACCGATTTCATGTTATGGCCTTAGGGTTGCTATTTGATTCAATTTTCCCGCAGTTTGGGGGCATCCGGCAAGCCGGAATGTTATACCGGCGCATAGGTTGCAAATAAACTGACCAACAGCAGCACCACCGCCCCTAACCCCAACTCCGCCCAGCAGGCAAGCACCAGCCCGCGCTGCGCCAGCCGTGGCATGCTGCTCATCGCCGGGACGACGGCGTAGCGGTTGGCTAATGCCACCATAACCATCAGCGCCACCAGCGCGGTTTTAAACAGCAGCAGGCGTTGGTACGGAGAATCTACGTCCAACGGCCAACTGCCGAGAATGATCAAACTGTTGATTACGCCGGTCAGCAGCACCAGCGCCACAGCCAGGTGTCCCCAGCGCGAGAAGCGTATCAATGTGGTCACCGCGTCGCTGCGCCACTGCGGTTGGGCCAGATAGCGCAAACAGACCAGCAGCGGCAACAGGCTGCCAAACCAGTACCCGGCCGCCAGCAGGTGCAGCGCGTGATTGAAACGATGCAGTGCGCCAAGCCCCCCGCCATGCATCGCCGCATGGCCGATAAACGCCATGCTGACCAACAGCAATGTGGAAAGCAGCGCCAGCAGTTGTGTACGACGTGGCTCGGCGAGCCACAGGCTCAGCAACGCCAGCATTGAAATGCCCAGGTGCCAGCGCCAAACCTCGCCAAAGGTGGTGCCCAGTACCGCCCACCACACGTCCAGCCGCCAGGTATCTGCCCAGCCATCCCCCATCTGCCCGGCCTGAATAGCCAGCAACGCAATAGCGGAAAGCCCGGCAAGCCAGGTGCAAGAGACCAATAAAGGACGCACATCACGGGTGAGATACGGAGAAAGGCGCTGCGGCGACAATAAGGCGGTGAATAAGCTGGAGCCAAACATCAGCATCACCGCCGCAAAGTGCACAAAGCGACACAGGACAAACAGGGTCGCCAGACTCATGGGTCAGTTTACGGTGAAGCTATATTGGCCCTTGGTTTTATGACCGTCGACCGACACCACATGCCAGCTGACGTTATATTTGCCTGCCGCCAGATCGCCTTCGATAGGCAGATTGACCTGGGTATTGTTGTTCGCATCGAGCTGCAGCTTGCCGGTTTTCACTTCGGCGTTGTCTGGGCCGGTGATTTTAATGCCGCTGAAGTTGGGCTCAATACCCTCGGAGAAATTGAGCGTCAGCACCTTGGGTGCCGGACTCACGCTGGCATCTGCCGCCGGCGTTTCAACTTTTAAATGGGCATGCGCCAGTGCCTGCTGTGAGGACAGCCCGACAAACAGCACGAAAATGGTGGAAAGCAGGCGATAAGAAGTCCGAATTTTACCGATCACAGTGATATCCCTTAAAGCAATAATCGAGGGTGATAAGGAGCCAGGCTAACCGCCAGGGCGATGTATCAGCAGCCCAACCCACCGCAGATGATTGCGCCACGGGTAAACAGAATTATGGGAGTAACCCCCTGTTTTGACTCTCAACCTTCCCTGTAGCGTATCGCGTCAAATGATAACGAGTGTCATTATGCAAGTCGAGCAGAACGCTGGCATTTTGCGATCCAGTAGCACATATCGCTGTAAAACCGCGATAAATGCAGGGCATAAAAAAACCGCGCACCGGCCAACGCCGACACGCGGTTTTCTACAAAAGGATTAGGCCTGGCCGTTACCGTTTTCGCCGGCCACACCCATTTTCTTCAGATCTTTATCAATGAAGAACAGGGCATTGCCGCTGTTGCCCACCAGCGCCAGTTTATCCAGTACGGATTTGAACAGCTTCTCTTCTTCGTGCTGCTCGGCAACATACCACTGCAGGAAGTTGAAGGTTGAATAGTCATGAGCGGTCATTGCCGCGTGCGCCAGTTCATTAATCTGGCGGGTGATCAGTTGCTCATGTTCGTACGTCTGTTGGAACACCTCTGCCAGGGAACCAAACTCAACCGGCGGCGCGGCGATGGTGCCCAGCAGCGGCAGTGCACCGGTATCACTGAGGTATTCGAACAGGCGCTGCATGTGCTGCATCTCTTCCTGAGAGTGTTCTTTAAGGAATGCCGCGGCACCTTCAAAGCCTTTATCGCTGCACCAGGCACTCATTTGCAGATACAGGTTGGCAGAGTAGAACTCCAGGTTCAGTTGCTCATTCAGCTTTTTGGTCATTTCAGGCGTCAGCATAATCATTCCTTTATTTTGCAGGTATCAACTTAATTTTTCCGCATTATGCCCTGACGAAAACAAAATAAACACACCTGATTTACATCATCGATGATTTAATTTTAAATTAAAATAAAATCAAATAGTTATAAAAAATACCAATTATTCATTTAAATAATTATGATAACTATTTCCATCTGTAAATTTAATCAAAAAGCGAATCATTCTTATTTAAAATAATAAATGAATTGCATTGCTGAACGAATAATAAATAACCTTTTCCGTTACCGATTATTGGTGACCTTCCCCCCCTGCGCGCTTCAGGCTTGCCAAGCGCCGCCGGGTGGATTACCTTCTGCGCTGATCCAATGCGGTAACAGTAAGGAGAATACGGTGGGTTACAATTTGGCAGAGCTTTCCAAAGAAGAGATGGACAAAGTGAACGTTGATCTCGCAGCTTCCGGCGTGGCGTTCAAAGAGCGCTACAACATGCCGGTGATCCCCGAAATGGTTGAGCGTGAACAGCCCGAACACCTGCGTGATTATTTCCGCGAACGCGTGGCGCACTACCGTGCCGAATCGCACAAGTATTCGCGCCTGCCGTACGAACCGAAATCCAAATAATAAAAGCCCGCCGTAGTGGCGGGCTCGGTGTCATTTGCCGGCAAATTTGTCGGTCGCCAGCATTAACTGGTGCAGGATGCCGGGCTCATCGAATGAGTGTCCGGCCCCCTCAACAATATGCAGCTCCGCCTCCGGCCAAGCCTTCGCCAGATCCCAGGCGTTTTGTACCTGACAAGCCATATCGTAACGACCATGGATGATCACCGCCGGAATATGCCGGATCAGCGGAACGTTGCGCAGCAGTTGATCGTCGCTGTCCAGGAAGCCCAGATGAGTAAAGTAGTGGTTTTCGATACGGGCGAACGCCAGCGCGAAATCGTCCTCGCCAAAAGAAGCCGACTCGCTGCTGGGCAGCAAGGTCACCGTCTCCCCTTCCCACACGCTCCACAGTTTGGCCGCTTCCAGCTGCACCTGCGGATCCGTTGAGGTCAGGCGCTGGCGGTAAGAAGCAATCACGTCCTTGCGTTCTTCCTCTGAAAGAATCGACAACACACGTTCCCACTTCTCCGGGAAGAAGCGCGAAGCGCCGTCCTGATAGTACCAATGCAGCTCCTGCTTACGCAGGGTAAAGATGCCGCGCAGCACCATTTCACTGACGCGCTGCGGATGAGTCTGTGCGTAGGCCAACGCCAACGTTGAGCCCCAGGAGCCGCCAAACACCAGCCACTGATCGACACCGGCCATTTCGCGCAGCCGTTCGATGTCCTGCACCAGGTGCCAGGTGGTGTTGTTGTCCAGGCTGGCATGCGGCTTGGAACGGCCACAGCCACGCTGATCGAACAGCAATACCTTGTAGCGCTGCGGATCGAACAGTTGCCGGTGGTAAGGGGAAATGCCGCCCCCCGGCCCACCGTGAATAAAGACTGCCGGTTTACCGTTCGGGTTGCCGCTCAGTTCCCAGTAGATCCGGTGGCCATCCCCGGTGTCCAGCCAACCGCTGTCATATGCTGCTAACGGCGGGTACAAACCTCGTAATTGTTCCATGGCGCTTCCGTCTCTCTGTGGGTCATACCCTCATCAAAGCCGAAGCCACTCATTTGGTCAACGGTAAATCCTGAAAACTCCTACGCTCCCCAACAAGTTAAGGTTCGTTTGCTTAAAATGAATACGACTTGCCGGCAAAATACCGGCTGGCCGTTGGGAGCCAGCCGTAGAATCAACCTCGCTTACGCAGATGCGGTTCGCGCATTTCCTGCGCGGTTTTGGCCTCAATGCTCAGTTCCGCCGTTGGCCGCAACAGCAAGCGCGCCAGGCCAATAGGCTCTCCGCTTTCACGGCAATAACCATAGTCGCCGTTATACAAACGCGTCAGCGCCGCGCTGATTTTCGGCAGCAAACGGCTTTCGCGATCCAACTGGCGAAACAGCAATCGCAAGTCTTCTTCACGCGCGGCCTTGTCCGCTTCGTCACCTGAAACTTCACCGCTGTCGATATCCCGCTTCAACGCATCGATGTGCTGCAGCAGTTTTTGCTGCTCTTCCAGCAAGCGCTGGCGAAAAAAAGCCCGCTGCGCCGGGTTCATGTAGTCAGACTCCGGCATGGCCAGGAGCTGTTGCTGGTTTAACATGGAAACGACTGTCATGGCGCTCTCCGGTTAGGATTTAATTGTTATATTATAACATATCAAATATTTTCAGCAGCCTTTCCTGAAAAACAAAATTCAACCTATAAACAATCGATTAACTAAAACACCTGCTTTCATGCTTGCATCCGACAGGCGTAAGGGGGTTAATGGCTGAGCAACCCACCCAACCATAGGTAACTGAGAGGCCATCATGAGTAAGGGAATGGATAGCAAAAAAAATGCGAAGAAGAAGCCGTTGAAAACCCCTGCTGAAAAACGCGCAGGCAAACGCGCCAAGAAAGGGCAAACGTCCGGCGAGTAAGCGAACTTCTAACCGTAGAGTTAAACCCGCCAAGGCGGGTTTTTTGTTGCCTGAAATAACGTCCCCGCTTTCAACGGTTGGCATTGGCGTAACGGCCCGTTAAGCTAAACCTGTGCAGCCATCCTGAGGAAACCATGAATTTACGCGTAATAGACACTGAAACCTGCGGGCTGGAAGGCGGCGTGGTCGAAGTGGCCTCTGTCGATCTGATTGACGGGCAAATCACCAATCCCATGAGCGATTTGATCAGCCCTGACAGGCCAATTGGCATTGAAGCCATGGCCATTCACCACATTACCGAGCAGATGGTCGAAGGGAAACCGCGGATCGCGGTGGCGATCGGGCGTTATCTCGGCAGCCCCTACTATGTCGCTCACAATGCGGCTTTCGATCGCGGCGTACTGCCTGAAATGAACGGCGCCTGGATCTGCACCATGAAGCTGGCCCGTAACCTGTACCCGGACATCAAATACGGCAACCAATATCTGCGCTACGCGCTCAATCTGGATGTGCAATTGCCGCAGGACACGACGCTGTATCCGCACCGCGCATTGTATGACTGCTACGTGACCGCCGCGCTGCTGCAACGCATCATCAAGGATTCAGGCTGGACGCCGGAGCAAATGGCGCAAATCACCGAGCAGCCGGTGCTGTTGAAGAAGTTTAAGTTCGGAAAATACCGTGGGCAGGAAATTGATCGCATTGCGCAGGAAGATCCCGGCTATTTGCGCTGGATGCTGAAATCCATTGAAGATCTCAGCCCGGACATGAAACACACGCTGAAATACTATCTGATCGGCTGAATAAAGCGGGCAGCGCCAGCCGCCCGCCAGAAGGTTACTCCGCCAGCGCCAAAATAAAGGCGTACTCCAGCGCGATATCCTCGTAGGCCTTGAAACGCCCCGACTTGCCGCCGTGGCCGGAATCCATATCGGTATACAGCAGCAGTTGGCGGTCGTCAGTTTTCAACTCACGCAATTTTGCTACCCACTTGGCCGGTTCCCAATACTGTACCTGCGAGTCGTGCAGGCCGGTAGTGACCAGCATATGCGGGTAATCCTGCGCCTTGACCTGATCGTACGGGCTGTACTGCAAAATGTAGTCGTAATAAGCTCGTTCGTTCGGGTTGCCCCACTCGTCATATTCACCGGTGGTCAGTGGAATGGACTCGTCAAGCATGGTGGTGACAACGTCGACAAACGGCACTTGCGCCACGATGCCGTTGAACAGCTGAGGTGCCTGGTTAATCACCGCGCCCATCAGCAAGCCGCCGGCGCTGCCACCCATGGCGAATACCCGTTTGGCATCGCCGTAGCCTTGAGCAATCAAGGTTTCCGTCACGTCGATAAAGTCGTTGAAGGTATTTTGCTTGTTGAACAGCTTGCCGTCTTCGTACCACAGCTGCCCCAATTCGCCGCCGCCGCGAATGTGCGCCAGCGCAAAGACAAAACCACGATCCAACAGGCTCAAGCGGCTGGCGCTAAAGGCCGGATCCATGCTGCTGCCGTAAGAGCCGTAGCCATACACCATCAGCGGGTTGCTGCCGTGCACGAAGCTATCCGGGCGATAAACCAGCGAAACCGGCACCTCGACACCGTCGCGCGCCTTCACCCAGACTCGCTCGCTGCGGTAATTTTCCGGGGTAAAGTTTTTCACTTCCTGCTGTTTAAGCATCACACGTTCGCCGCTGTCAAGATTCAACTCATACAGCGTAGTGGGCGTGGTCATCGAGGAGTAACCATAGCGCAGCAGCTCGGTTTCCGGCTCCGGATTGTATGCCAGCCAGGTGGTGTAGGTCGGATCGTCAAAGGCAATGCGCTTCACTTCACCGCTCTGCCAGTGAATTTGTCGCAGTTGGGTCAACCCCTCGCTGCGTTCCTCTACCACCAGCCAGTCGCGGAACAGGCTAAAGCCTTCCAGCATCACTTCCACGCGGGGAGCAATCAACGTCTGCCACTGCGCTTCGTCCGCCTGCTCGCTCTGATACAGGCCGAAGTTTTTGCCGTCCTTGTTGGAACGGATGTAGAAGTGCTGGTGATAGTGATCGATACCGTATTCATGATCCTTGCGACGCGGCACAAACATCTGCGGCGTGCTGTCGGCGCGATCGGCATCCAGCAGCAGAATTTCCGAGGTGGTGGTGCTGCTCAGGTGGATCAAAATGAAACGTTCGGAGGTGGTTTTTTCCAACCCGACGTAGAAGGTGTCATCCAGCTCTTCGTAGATCAATTCATCAAGCTGCGGATCGGTACCTACCACATGGCGATAGACCTGATACGGTAACAGCGTTTTAGCGTGTTTACGCACGTAATACACGGTGGCTGAATCATTGGCCCACTCGAAGTTGCCGGAGGTGTTTTCCAGCACTTCGTCGGTCCAGCTGTCGTCGCTGAGGTTTTTGAAACGAATGTCGTATTGGCGACGGGAGAGGAAATCCTCCGCTACCGCCAGCCGTTGGTTGTCGGGGCTGACTTCCAGCCCGCCAAGGGTATAAAACTCTCGCTGCTCGGCGCGCTGGTTGCCGTCGATCAGGGGGTCCCAATGTTCGCTTTCCGTCTGCGGCTGACGCACATAAATCGCGTATTCATTGCCCGGTTCGAAGCGCGTCTGATAGCGGTAGCCGTTTCTGACATAGGGGACTGAATGTTCCTGCTGAGGAATGCGCGCCACCATTTCTTCATACAGCGTTTCGCGCAGGGCCTGCTGCGGTTTCAGCGCCGCATCGGTGAAGGCGTTTTCCGCCTGCAGGTAGTCCAACACCTGCGGGTCTGCGCGATCGTCGTCGCGCAGCCAATAGTAGTCGTCCACACGCGTGTCGCCGTGAACCGTAATGGGATAAGGACGTTTTTCTGCCTTAGGGGGGGTCATCATTGTTAAATCATCCGCTTACCTTGATTAAGGCAAGAGTGACACGATTCCCCCCGGCTTGCCAAGCGGCGCTATGCCAGCTCGCGTTTTTTCTCGTTCACGTCGTTTTCTATGCCCTGCTTGACGTCCGCCGGGATCTTCAACGACTGCGCCAGGGCATCAAGATAGCCACGCTCCATAAAGTGATCCACGTCGATCACCATGCAGCTCAGGTAATATACCTCCAGCGCTTCGTCTTCATTCTTGACGCTCTGGGCGATCAAATCCGGGTTAAGCGGCTGGTCGATCGCCTCTTGCACCCATTTTTGCGCTTCTTCACCCACCTGCAGCTGTTCCAGGCTGTGGTCGATGGCGAGCTTTTCTTCCGCATCGATATGCCCGTCGCTTTTGGCGGCAAACACCAGCGCCTGCACCAGACGTTTGGCACGCAAGTCCACCGGCGTGGTCTGCAGGCCAAACTGCGGTTCGTTCTGGTGGGTTTCTTTCACCCGTTGTTTGTACTTATTCCACAGCACTGCACCAACCGCTGCGCTGCCGCCGATAATCAACGCATTCTTACCAAATTTGCCGACCAGCTTGCGCGAAGACTTATTCGCCAGCAAAACGCCCACCAGGCCACCCAGCGCAGTCGGGGCCAGCAGCTTGCCGATACCTTCCGAACCGCCGATTGAACCGGCCTTTTGCCCAATCATCGATTGGATCTGCTGCATCCAGTTATTTTTCATGCTTTACCCTTTGCGTGAGGAAACAAGGCGTGCAGGCACAAAAAGGCCAGGCCGCCGGTAAAGCGTCAGATTAGGGGATTTTTTGTCAGTTTACGTATGGGGGATGAAAACCTGTGTAGCGGGGAACATTGATGGTGGGAAAAGGCCGACTTCGCCATCAGGCGCTAGCCGGCCACTCGCGGATTAAGGCTGTTCGCCCTCTTCGCCCGGCTGGTCTTCTTCCTGTTCGTATTCCGCCAGTTCGTCACGCATTGCCTGAATCGACTCGCGAGCCAACAGCGCCAAAGTGCGGTAAAAACCGGTGGTGGCGTGAGCTTCTACTTTGCCGAGAAAACGGCCGCACCATGGCAGCAGATAGTCGTCAAACAGCGTGATTTGCGCCTGCGCTTCGTCTTCCTGAGACTGGTCTTCCAGCCAGGAGGCCGCCAGCAACAAAGAACCGAAATGATCGGCCGGCGCTTCTCCGAGCGGCATGCCGCGCTGTTGCAGGAAAGTACGCACTTCCGCTTCGGTTGCCCCTTCAACATAGGCCGAACGGAAAGGTGACACGCTGCATTCGCTGCCGACGAACATGGCGTTGAAGTCGCTGGACAGCAGGTTCACATCACAACCCTGCTGCAGGCGTACCAAGAGTTCGTCCTGTTCCAGCGGCCAGTGCTGTTGCAGCTTGCCTTCTTTGATCAGCGTAAACAGCGGCACCAGCAACGGATCCTGCGGCTGGCGATAAAAAAGCGTACCCAGCACGCGGCAAACAACGGAAAACTCATTCATGATAATGCCTTATACAATACGGAAAAATTTGCCGGGACGATGTCACAAATCGGCCAATTCCGCAATCGCCGGCTTGCCGCGACGCTCGAGAAAATCGAGCAGGCGTCGTGGGCTCACGTTGAGAATACGCTCCTGCGGGAACTCCACCTCGGCAATGATGCGTTCGCAGTGCTCGAAACCGCCGAGCGAGAAAGCAATGTGTGAATCCGAGCCCAGCGCTAACCAGCCACCGGCATCACGAACCGCGGCGGCGATGGCCCGGCAGTTATCCTCGCTGCCCTTGCGCGAATGGGTGAACGACGAATTGTTCAGTTCCAATGCCACGTCGTATTTGGCCGCGGCGGCAGCAACAGCCGCAATATCGATCGGATATCTTGGGTTGCCAGGGTGGCTGATTATGTGCACGTCACCTTGCGCCATCGCGGCGATCATCGCTTCGGTATTGGCCGCTTTATCCTGCGGTGCAAATACCGGCTCGTGGAAACCGGCAATAATTACGTCGATTTTATCCAGCATCGGGCCGGTGCAGTCGATATCGCCCTGCAGGTTTTTGATGTTGGCCTCGATGCCGCGCAATATGCCCACGCCGTCCACCAAACGTGGCCACACGTGCATGTTCATAAAGTGCCAATAATGCGGCGCATCGGCCATATCCGGGCCATGGTCGGTGATGGCGAACAGTTTGATGCCCTTTTGCCGGGCTTCGACGATGTAGTCATGCAGCGTACTGTAGGCGTGGGTGCTGGCGACGGTGTGCATATGTAAATCAACGGGGTACATTACTTCTCCTTCTTGGCGGCCTGCCGTAAATACGGCGGCAGGCGCGGTTTATTATTCAATTAGCTTAGCAGGTGCATCACCGAAAGATCAGTAACCCAGTTGCACATCCACCACGCCAGCCGGTGTTTGGCCGGATTCAAGCGCACGGATGTTTGCCGCTATCTGATCCATCGCCGCTTCCGGCAAGGTGATGGCAGCAATATGCGGGGTAATGGTGACACGCGGATGACGCCAGAACGGATGCGCCTGTGGCAGCGGTTCGTCAACGAACACATCCAGCGTAGCGGCGGCGATTTGCCCCTGCTCCAGCGCCTGCAGTAAATCGTCCTCAACCAGATGCGCGCCACGCGCCAGATTGATCAGGTAAGCGCCAGGCGCCAGGTGCGCAAACAGTTGCTGATTGAGGATACCTGCGGTTTCCGGCGTATTGGGCAGCAGGTTGATCAGCAATTGCACGCCATCGAGAAACGCGGCGCGTTGCTCTGCACCGGCAAAACTCTGCACGCCGGCAATCTGTTTAGGGCTGCGGCTCCAGCAACGCACGTTGAAACCAAACTCCGCCAGTTTCAGCGCCACGCTTTTCCCCAACACCCCCGCCCCCAAAATGCCAATGGTGAAATTCTCCTGCTGATGGGGATCGAGCGGTTGCCACTTCTGCTGCTGTTGCAGTAACTGATATTCATCAAAACGGCGGAAATAACGCAGCACATAGCTAAGCGCATATTCCTGCATCTGTTGCGCCATGCCGGTGTCCTCAAGGCGCACCAGCGGAACGCCTGCCGGCAGAGTGCCGGGATGCTGGCGCTCTTGTTCCAGGATGGCATCAACGCCCGCTCCGAGGGCAAAAACCCCTTTTAATTTGCCGCGATTCGCCAGCATCTCATAGGGCGGCCGCCACACCAGCGCATAATCCGCCGGGCGATCGTCGCCTGGTTGCCAGGCACGTACCGTCGCCTGTGGCAGACGCTGCGACAGGCCTGTCAGCCAGTCCTGGGCGTTAAAGAAAGGGTGATAAAAAATGATGTTCATCTGTGCGGCTCCCGTCTGTTTTTATGCATTTGCATCCAGACTTCCGCGATTCGCCAGCAGATGCAAGCGCTAAAGCTCAAAATGAAAACAGCCCCGACCAGTGGGGCTGTTTTTAGACCGTGGGATCTCAGGCTGCGGCAGGAGCGTCATGCCGGATAAGCCTGCGCAACAGCGGGATCAAAATCAGCATCACCACGCCAACGCCCGCGGCGCCCCAACCCAGTACGCTGAACACCTCGCTGTAGCCAGGGTTAGTTTGCAACGGGGTACTGCCGCTGTTTTCCGGCATCAGGCCGGAGACATAGCCTGCCAGCACCGAAGCAACGCCGGTGACCATCATCCAGCAGCCCATCATGACGCCCTGATAACGCGGTGGCGCCAGTTTGCCGATCATCGCGTAACCGATAGGGGAAATCATCAGTTCGCCGATGCTCTGCAACACGTAACTGATCGCGATCCATTTGAACGCCACCAGCCCGTCGCCGCCGGCCAGACTAATGCCCAACGGCAACACCAGCATGCCCAGCCCGATGCAAAACAGCGAACCGGAGAACTGCATCGGAATATCGATATTGCAGCCGCGAGCGCGCAGGCGATTGAACCACCAGGCCATCAGCGGGCCACCCACCACGATCACCAGCGTATTAATGTTCTGGATCCACTGCGGCGCCACCTGAATGCCATAAACGTTCAGATTGATATTGTGCTCGGAGAACAGCATCAGCCCCATTGGGGCCAGCTGATACAGCGCCCAAAACACCAGAGAGCCTAATGCCAGGATCAGGTAAGCCGTCATCCGGCGACGCTCGTCACGCGGGTGGTGGCGCAACGTCACCACGCATAACATCAGGAAAATCAGTACTCCGAGGCCAATCACGAAGTGGCCGCTGAATTCGGCATGGGTCAGCATCACGCGGATAATGGGTACCAGTGCCACCAACACTGCCAGCCCGACCAGCATGCGCCAGCGGTATTGCGAACGGCTGGCATCGTGCAGCGGGGTGTTGAGATCGGCCAGAATGCGCCAGCGGCTGACGGCGACGATGATCGCCGCGGCATTGCCCAACGTGGCGAACAGGAACAGAGCGCGGTAGTTTTCGGTCAGTTGGAAATAGCCGGCCACGGTGAATCCGACAAAGAACCCCAGGTTCATCCCGGCGTAGTTCCACAAAAAGGCCGATTCGCGCCGATCGTCATCCGGTTTAAAGCGCTGGGTCAGCATCATATTAATGCAGGTGACGTTCAGCCCGCTGCCGGTCAGGAACATCGCCAGCCCCCAATAAAGCCCCCAAACGCCCGCCACGGCGATCAATGCACAACCGATCACCTGCAGCACCATGCCCAGCACGAACAGGTTGCGGTTGCTGAGGAAGCGCCCGCCCAGGTAACCGCCAAACATATGCAAACCGTAGTTGAACGCACCAAATACGCCCATCATGGCGTTGGCGCTGCCTTCGCTGAAGCCCAGGCGCTTGGTGGCGTAGAGCACCAGCGTGGAATACAGCACGGCAAAACCCAGGGTGGCAAAGATTTGGATAAAGAACAGTGCCCCGGCGCCCGGGGGGATGGCATGGCGCTGCGGCGCTGCCGTTGTGGAGTCCGATGGAGTCAAAATGAACCTCTACTGCATTATTATTTAATAGGTCAGTCCCTGTCTGCGTTATCGCCGGCGTCTTGCCCGGCAACCTGCGCGGCGGTGTGATATTCCTTGCCAAAACCGCCGTGCCTGCACCAATCTATTTAGCGACACATATGACTAATAATCCAGTATTAATGCATATAACTTCACCATGGATAATCCCACTGCTGATATATTGAGCTAACCAACACCAAAATGTACAAATATTAACCTGCAAGGCAATTTAGCCCCATGAGGGTCCAGCGGATGTGTGTAGCGCGGTGGTCGATTGCTCGGGAAATCAGCAAATTGCTGCAAGTTTAGCTAAACAATCATGGTTATGTCACAAGAGGGTTGACGCTGGGATCAGATTCTCCTACATTAGCGCCCGTCGACAGCGCAACGCGTTGGCGATGAAGTAAAACGGTGAGGTGTCTGAGTGGCTGAAGGAGCACGCCTGGAAAGTGTGTATACGCGAAAGTGTATCGAGGGTTCGAACCCCTCTCTCACCGCCATATTTTAAAGAGAAAGCCTGGATTCGCGTCCAGGCTTTTTTGCTTTTATAAAGCAGGATCCGAGAGGGTAAGAACCCTCGACAGGGTTTGACAAAACGCTACGTGTTTTGGACCGCCAAAGGCGGCCCGCAGGGTGAGCGCAGCGAATCAAGCCCTCTCTCACCGCCATCTTTTAAAGAGAAAGCCTGAACGCAAGTTCAGGCTTTTTTGTTGCCTGCGGCGCAGGAAACGCCCTGGCGAAACTGCCTGTGCGTGCGGTTCGCCGTAGTTTTCAGCAAAGCGAACACAGGTTAACCGGACGCGTCGAAACCAAGAAATTCTGCTTGACCGGATCGCCCTCTCTCCCTATAGTAGCGCCCCGTTGCACCAGTGAGTACGCAACAACAAAATACGGTGAGGTGTCTGAGTGGCTGAAGGAGCACGCCTGGAAAGTGTGTATACGCGAAAGTGTATCGAGGGTTCGAACCCCTCCCTCACCGCCATATTTTAAAGAGAAAGTCTGGATTAACCTCCAGACTTTTTTTTTGCATCTCATACCGACCGGGAGGCTGAACGCAGCGAATCAAACCCTCCCTCACCGCCCTATTTGACGAGAAAGCCTGAATGCGAGTTCAGGCTTTTTTGCTGTCTGCAATCCGCCTCAGTGCGGTCGGTTGGCCGTCATGTGCGGCTGCATTCCACCTCGGCGCCAGTCACCCGGGGTTTGGCCGTAATGGCGTTTAAAACTGCGATTGAAGGACTGTTGCGAATCGAAGCCGAGTGAGATCGCCACGCTGACGATCGGCTCGCCGCTGTTGGCCAGGCGCTCGGCTGAAAGCCTCAGCTTCTGCATACGGATATACTCCCCCAGCGCGTAGCCGGTCTGGCGCTTGAACATACGCTGCAGATGCCATTTGGAATACCCCGCGCGCCCCGCCACGGTGTTGATATCCAGCTTCTCTTCCAGATTGTTGTCAATCCACTCAATCAAATCAGTAATAAAGCCCGTGCTATTCATGCTGACGCTCCCATGACGTTGGCAGGTAAATCCGCTGCCCGATGTCATTACGTTGCAGCAGTTTCGCACTAAATGCAATTTTTATTATTGCATTTAACGGAGGGGCACTTCTATAATCCACCCAATTAATGTAACCGATATTGATACATTAATGTGACAACAATGTGTTTCAAAACCTAACCGTTGCGCCGATGACGGTGCAACCGCACTGCCGTCGGCCCCAGGCCAGAGTCGTTACCCGGATAACAGGGCCGGGTGTATGGCCTGATCGTGCTTACCCACTGGAAATAAAAAGAATGCCAAGCCAGCCAAACTCATTGTTCCCCTCTCCAGGCCGTCATAACGCCATCGGTTTCGGCGCACGCCTCTCGGCGATTGCGCTGCTGGTCACGTTGCTGGCCGGGTGTGATAACAGCGCCGCCAAGAATGCGGCCCCCCCGCCGCCTGCCGTCAGCGCCGCCGACGTGGTAATCAAACCCATCAGCCAATGGGATACCTTTAATGGCCGAATCGAAGCGGTGCAAAGCGTGCAGTTGCGTCCGCGAGTTTCCGGCTATATCGACAAGGTGAATTACACCGAAGGCGATGAAGTCAAGAAAGGTCAGGTGCTGTTTACCATAGACGATCGTACCTACCGCGCCGCGCGCGAACAGGCTCAGGCCGAACTGGTGCGGGCGCGCAACCAGGCCGCGCTGGCGCGCAGCGAATCCAGCCGTACCGAGAAGCTGATTGGCAGCCAGGCGATTTCGACCGAGGTATGGGAACAACGTCGATCCTCCGCCGCACAGGCACAGAGCAACGTTTTAGCGGCCCAGGCCCAGTTCGACATGGCACAGCTAAATCTCGACTTTACCCGAGTGATCGCCCCGATCGACGGTCGCGCCAGCCGCGCCATGATCACTGCCGGTAATCTGGTCACCGCCGGCGACAGCGCCAGCGTGCTCACCACGCTGGTCTCGCTCGATAAGGTGTATGTCTATTTCGACGTCGATGAAGCCACCTTCCTGCGGTACCAAAACGATGGCCGACGCACGGCAAAACTGCCGGTGAAGGTCGGGCTGGTGGGCGAAGACGGCTATCCGCATCAGGGCGTGGTGGATTTCACCGATAACCAACTGAACGCCGGCACCGGCACCATTCGTATGCGCGCCCTGCTGGAAAACGCCGAGCGCCGCTTTACGCCAGGGCTGTTTGCACGGGTGCAGATGCCCGGCAGCGCCGTGTTCAACGCCATGCTGATTGACGACAAGTCGGTAATGACCGATCAGGACCGCAAGTTTGTTTATATCGTCGATAAAGACGGCAAGGCGCAGCGCCGAGACATCGAGGTCGGCCGCGTGGCTGACGGACTGCGCATTGTCCGCAAAGGCCTGTCTGCGGGCGATCGGGTGATCGTCGACGGTATGCAAAAAGTGTTTATGCCGGGCATGCCGGTTGCAGCAAAAACCGTGGCGATCAACGCCGATGCTTCCGCGCTTAACTAAGCCCCAGCAGGAATTCTGAGCCATGGACTTTTCCCGTTTTTTCATCGACCGACCGATTTTTGCCGCGGTGCTGTCGATCCTGATTTTTGTCGGCGGCGTGATTGCCATCCCGCTGTTGCCGATCAGCGAGTACCCTGACGTCGTGCCGCCCAGCGTGCAGGTGCGCGCAGAATACCCGGGCGCCAACCCGAAAGAGATTGCCGAAACGGTAGCAACGCCGCTGGAAGAAGCGATCAACGGCGTCGAAAATATGATGTACATGAAATCGGTAGCCGGTTCCGACGGTGTCCTGGTAACCACCGTCACCTTCCGCCCGGGAACCGATCCAGACCAGGCACAGGTGCAGGTACAAAACCGCGTGGCGCAGGCCGAAGCGCGCCTGCCGGAGGATGTGCGTCGCCAGGGGGTAACCACCCAGAAGCAATCGCCGGCCCTGACGCTGGTGGTGCATCTGGTCTCCCCTTCCGGCAAATACGATTCACTGTACCTGCGCAACTACGCCACCCTGAAGGTCAAGGATGAGCTGGCCCGTTTGCCGGGGATCGGTCAGGTACAGATCTTCGGTGCGGGCGAATATGCGATGCGCATCTGGTTGGATCCGAACAAGGTCGCTTCACGCGGGCTGACGGCCTCTGACGTGGTTACCGCCATGCAGGAGCAAAACGTGCAGGTTTCCGCCGGCCAGTTGGGGGCGGAACCTATGCCGACCCGCAGCGATTACCTGCTGTCGATCAACGCGCAGGGCCGCCTGCAGACCGAGGAAGAGTTCGGTAATATCATTCTCAAAAGCGGCGACAACGGCGAGATCGTCCGCCTGCGTGACGTAGCACGTATTGAAATGGGTTCCGGCAGCTATGCGTTGCGTGCCCAGCTCAATAATAAAGACGCGGTCGGGATTGGTATCTTCCAGGCACCGGGTGCCAATGCCATCGAACTGTCCAATGCGGTGCGGGCCAAAATGGCCGAGCTGTCGACCCGCTTTCCGGACGGCATGAGCTGGGAATCGCCGTACGACCCTACGGTGTTCGTGCGCGATTCTATCCGCTCGGTAATAGATACCCTGCTTGAAGCGGTGCTGCTGGTGGTTCTGGTGGTCATCCTGTTCCTGCAGACCTGGCGCGCGTCGATCATCCCGCTGCTGGCGGTTCCGATCTCCATTGTCGGCACCTTTGCTGCGCTCTATCTGTTGGGTTTCTCGCTCAATACGTTGAGTTTGTTCGGGCTGGTGCTGGCCATCGGTATCGTGGTCGACGATGCCATCGTGGTGGTGGAAAACGTCGAGCGTAATATTGAAGAAGGTCTGTCGCCGCTGGCGGCAGCGCATCAGGCAATGCGCGAAGTCTCCGGCCCGATTATTGCCATCGCCGTGGTGCTGTGCGCCGTGTTCGTCCCGATGGCGTTTCTTTCCGGCGTTACCGGCCAGTTTTATAAGCAGTTTGCCGTCACTATCGCCATTTCGACCGTGATTTCCGCCATCAACTCGCTGACCCTGTCACCCGCATTGGCAGCGCTGTTGCTCAAACCGCACGGTGCGCCGAAGGACATGCCGTCACGCCTGATTGATCGGTTATTCGGTTGGCTGTTCCGCCCGTTCAACCGCTTCTTTGCCAACAGTTCGCAACGTTATCAGCGTGGGGTTTCACGTGCGTTAGGCAAGCGTGGCGCGGTATTTGTGGTGTACGTGCTGTTGCTGTGTGCCGCCGGGGTGATGTTTAAAACCGTGCCGGGCGGATTTATCCCGACTCAGGACAAACTTTACCTGATTGGCGGGGTGAAAATGCCGGAAGGTTCGTCACTGGAGCGTACCGATGCGGTGATCCGCAAGATGAGCGCTATCGGCCTGAGCGTCGACGGCGTAACCGATGCAGTCTCCTTCCCCGGTTTGAATGCGTTGCAGTTCACCAATACGCCCAACACCGGTACCGTGTTCTTTGCGCTTGAATCGTTAAGCACCCGCACCCGCAGTGCGGCGCAGATTAACGCCGAAATTAACGCCAAGATTTCACAGATCCAGGAAGGCTTCGCCTTCTCGATCATGCCACCGCCCATTCTCGGCATCGGTCAGGGCTCCGGGTATTCACTGTATATTCAGGATCGTGCCGGTCTGGGGTATGGCGCGCTGCAGACTGCGATCAATACGATGTCGGGTGCCATCATGCAAACGCCGGGCATGGGCTTCCCTATTTCGTCTTATCAGGCCAACGTGCCGCAGTTGGACGCAAAAATTGACCGTGACAAGGCCAAGGCGCAAGGCGTACCGCTTAACGCATTGTTCAGCACGCTGCAGACTTACCTTGGTTCGTCATACATCAATGACTTCAACCGCTACGGCCGCACCTGGAAAGTGATGGCCCAAGCTGATGGTCAGTTCCGCGACAGCGTGGAGGATATCGCCAACCTGCGCACCCGTAACGATAAGGGTGAAATGGTGCCGATTGGCAGCATGGTCAGCATCAGCACCACCTACGGCCCGGACCCGGTGATCCGCTACAACGGTTTCCCGGCGGCGGACCTGATTGGCGATGCCGATCCACGGGTGTTGTCATCGTCACAGGCAATGAGTGAACTGACCAGCATGGCCAATAAGCTGTTACCGAACGGTATGAACATCCAATGGACCGACCTGAGCTACCAACAGTCAACCCAGGGCAATGCGGCGATTATTGTGTTCCCGGTGGCGGTACTGCTGGCCTTCCTGGCATTGGCGGCGCTGTACGAAAGCTGGACGCTGCCGCTGGCGGTGATCCTGATCGTGCCGATGACCATGCTGTCGGCGCTGTTCGGCGTCTGGCTGACCGGCGGCGACAACAACGTGTTCGTCCAGGTAGGGTTAGTGGTATTGATGGGGCTGGCCTGTAAAAACGCCATTTTGATTGTCGAGTTCGCCCGCGAACTTGAGCTACAGGGCAGAAGCATCATGGAAGCGGCGCTGGAAGCCTGCCGTCTGCGACTGCGGCCGATCGTGATGACCTCTATCGCCTTTATCGCCGGAACCATTCCCCTGATCCTGGGGCACGGTGCCGGGGCCGAAGTGCGCGGCGTCACCGGTATTACGGTGTTTGCCGGCATGCTGGGCGTCACGCTGTTCGGGTTGTTCCTGACCCCGGTGTTCTACGTGACCCTGCGTCGTATGGTCACACGTAAGGCACGTCAGCAAACGGCCTAATCTTCCGTTTGTATCAGCCATAAAAAAGCCCGGTTTAAACACCGGGCTTAGTCTGATGACAAACACCCGAAAAATGGGATTTTCGGATGTTTGAGGTAGTTCAGAAGACATAATTCTTTGTTTTTATTCGTCCCAAGATCAGATTTTTTAACGGCAAAGGACTTTGTCAGCCATAAAAAAGCCCGGTTTAAACACCGGGCTTTTTCTTTGTTTTAGCGTTTAGCGTGATTTATTTTTCCGCTGTCTCTGCATCCTGACCGGCACGCGCCATATATTCCGCACAGGCACGCTTGTCGCCCCGCTCCAGCTCGGCCAACGCGTCGGCTACCGTATGGCGCGCCAGTACTTCCAGCGACGCTTCTTCCGCTTCGTTTACCACCGACTTGAAATACCAACAGGCATTGGCGCTGACCAGGCAGCGGGCCGGCACTTCCGGGCGGGCGGCCCAGATGCGCTTATCGTCAATCACGGACAGGTAAATATCTCGCAGGGTGATCTGCTCCACCGGGCGCCCCAGGTGAATCGAACCATTACGGCCGAGGGTAGAAACGATGATGCCATTTTTGGTCAAGGGCACCATCAGCTTGCGGATAAAACTGGGATTGGCTTCCAGACCGGCGGCAAGGACCGCGCTGGTCGAACGCACGCCCAGCTTTTCAGCCACGGCTACGCTAAGTACCATTTGCAACGCTGTCGGAAAGCGAAAATCTAACATGTTTTTATCTCTGTCTCCGGGAGACCCAATTCTCAGGTTTGGCCGGGGTGGCATCACGCCACAACACCCGCTCAATTGCACAATAATATAACAAACACTGTTGCACTATTGAAGTTATGCCCGGATAAATCGCACGGATACATTAGTGCGGGAAATAGCGTCAGTACTGGCCTGACGGCAAAACGGCGGGGAGTAAATAGACAGAAACCCGCGCCAATATTAATGCCGCTCGCTTAACTGAGTTAAACGATCAGAACTAACACTGTTCGCGGGTTTAATTCTTATCGGGCGATCAGGCTTTGTTCAGCACCAGCTGGCCGCTTTTATCCAGCGGGATCTGGGTGCCGGGATCGTGATCCATGCGGATCTTGCCCTGCTGATTACCAATCTTGTAGGTCACGTCGTAACCCAGCATTTTCTGTGATTTGTCGTAGACCGTTTTACAACGCTGCTGCGTGCTGGTGGTGGTGTCGTTATTCTGCATCGCCCCCTGCACCTGGTTACCGGCATAGCCGCCGCCCAATGCGCCGACGACCGTCGCGACGTCACGTCCACGACCCCCACCGAACTGATGACCGATGACGCCGCCGGCGACCGCACCCAGCACGGAGCCGGCAAGACGATTTTCGTCCTGTACTGGCGCACGGTGAGTGACGGTCACATTGCGACATTCCTGACGCGGGGTCTTGATGGTTTCTTTGATCGGCGTGGCAGCGAGTACCTGCGCGTATTGCGGACCGGAAGAGAAAACGTCAAGACTGGCAACCGCAGCAATACCCAGAGCGGCTGCAATACCAATACCCACACCGGCTAACATTGACTTGTTCACAGGAAATCCTCCTGAAAGTGTTACCACGCATTTGTACCGGGGATTTTACCGACATTGCACCGCGCTTATTATTTTGCGCATTGGCGGCACGTGGTATTCCGGTTTACGGCGTGCGCGACGCGCCGTCTGTAAACGAGAGAAAGTCTGCACAATGTTCCAGAACCTCGCAATAAGACAATGTGACCAAAAATGCCGGAAATCCCACTTACCCCCAGTGTTTAGGAGGATTCTTAAGACTTTTACCCATAACGACGGGACATTGTGCTGAATAATCAGCTGCTGCCTCCCCGTTCTTGCGGCTGTAGGCATAAAAAAACCCACGCGGGCGAACCGGCGTGGGTGGTCGATAACGGGGCGGTTAGTGCATTTTCAAACGCGGGCGGATCACCCGGTTAATGCCGCCAACCAGCATCATCAGGCCGGTTTTGATGTAGCCGTGCAAAGCGACCTGGTGCATACGGTACAGCGAGATGTAAACAAAGCGCGCAATGCGGCCTTCCACCATCATCGAGCCGCGCATCAGGTTGCCCATCAGGCTGCCCACGGTGCTGAAGCGGGACAGAGACACCAACGAACCGTGGTCTTTATACACGTACGGCTTCAGCGTCTGGCCGTTCATCAGCGCCAGAATGTTGGTAAAGCAGCGTGATGCCATCTGGTGCGCCGACTGGGCGCGCGGCGGTACAAAACCACCGCCCTCTTTCGGGCAGGAAGCGCAGTCGCCGATGGCGAAAATGTTCGGATCGCGCGTGGTTTGCAACGTTGGCTCTACCACCAGCTGGTTGATGCGGTTGGTTTCCAGCCCGCCGATGTCCTTCATAAAGTCCGGCGCCTTGATACCGGCCGCCCACACCATCAGATCGGCATCGATAAATTCGCCGCCTTTGGTATTCAGGCCGTTGGCATCCGCGCTGGTGACCATGGTGTTGGTCAGCACGCGCACGCCCAATTTGTTCAGTTCCTGATGTGCAGCAGCCGAAATACGCGGCGGCAACGCAGGCAGAATACGCTCGCCCGCTTCGACCAGCGTCACGTTCAGTGCACTGTTGTCCAGGCCTTCAAAACCATAGCTGTGCAGCTGTTTCACCGCATTATGCAGTTCGGCGGACAGCTCAACGCCAGTGGCACCGCCCCCAACGATAGCGATATTCACCCGCTCTTTTTGCCCCGGCTGCGCCGAGAACTTGAGGAACAGGTTCAGCATCTCGTTGTGGAAACGTCGCGCCTGGTGCGGGTTATCCAGGAAGATACAGTGATCTTTTACGCCAGGAGTGCCAAAGTCGTTCGAGGTACTGCCCAGCGCCATGACCAGAATGTCGTAAGACAACTCGCGCTCAGGCACCAATTCGCCACCCTGCTCGTCGCAGATTTGCGCCAGGTGCAGCGTTTTAGTTTCACGATTGATGTTGGTCAGCGAACCCAGTTGGAAGCTGAAAGAGTGATTGCGCGCATGCGCCAGGTAGCTCAGCGCGTCAACGCCATCATCAAGGGAACCGGTTGCGACTTCATGCAGCAAAGGTTTCCACAGATGGCTGTGGTTACGGTCCACCAGCGTGATTTCAGCTTTATGCTTACGACCGAGTTTATGGCCCAGGCTGGTCGCCAGTTCCAGACCACCGGCGCCACCACCCACGATGACGATTTTTTTCTTTGGCGTTGTCAAAATAACCCCCTAAATGTGAACCAATTGTTGCCCAAGGGTAAAGAAATAATATCCTTAGAATACATAGGGTTCGCGTAAATTAAACCTGCTATCTAAAGCCAGAATAGCATGGGGGGTTATTTGGTAATACCAAAATTGATGTACATCAAACTTTTTTGGTTAAAGGCTGGACGAAGGGAAATTTTGAGGATTGTGATTCAAATAGTTAGCGCTGGGTCACAGTTTCAAATTTTACCGTCCAACGGGCCAAACGGTGCTTTTTGACCGCAAAATACCGCAATGTCTGCCTGTAAAAAGCAAGCATTGCGGCGACATCGCGCGTTATAAAACTGTTAAAGCAGGGTCTTGAACGCCTTGATACGTTGCAGGTGAGGCGAGATATTTTTGAACTTGTGCGTCTGCTGTTCATCCCAGACGATTTCATAGTATTTGTGCAGCAGTTCCGCACTGCGCTGGCTGTCCAACACCTCGTCGTGGCGGGAAAGCACCGCCAGGCAGCGATCGCGATTTTTCTCGCGGAAGTCTTCGACACACTTGGTGGCGATGTCACGGTACTCTTCCGGCCGGTCGATTTTGCCCTGCATATGTTCTTCAGGATACAGATTGGGGTTGAAGATCACCTGTCGGATGCCGCACAGAAAGCCGATACGTTCGGCCCAAAAGCCCCCCAAACCCACCCCACAGATCAGCGGATGTTTATCCCCTTCCTGCTGAACCGCCTTGTCCACCTCTTTCAACAAATGCTGCATGTCATGGCGTGGATGCAAGGTGCTGTAGCTGATAAAGCGCACGTCCGGATCGATAAACTGGAGCTGTAACACCTTTTCATGATTGCCGGGACTGGTTGAATCGAAGCCATGTAGATAGATAATCATGTGGATCCTCGCAACAAGCTGAGGGCCGCGCCGCAGCCCTCATCGTTTACGCCGTATTACGACGCCCTGGGTTCACCCCGCATTACGCTGTTTGTGCTCCTCCCAGCGTTCGCTGAGCGCATTCAGTTCCTTATGCGCTTGCTGCCAGCGCGCAGAATCACGCAGCGCCTGACGGGTGAACTGACCGCGATGATATAACTGCTTCACCCTGTCTGCTTTGACCGGGGACAGGTTATCCAGCACGCTGACCGCCCCTGCGCGGTTATTGCACACCAGGATCATGTCACAGCCGGCATCCAGCGCCGCCTGGCCACGTTCGGCATAACTGCCCATGATCGCCGCCCCTTCCATTGACAGGTCGTCCGAGAAAATGACGCCGTCAAAGCCCAACTCCTGACGCAGGATCTGCTTTAACCAATAAGGGGAGCCGCTGGCCGGACGCGGGTCGGCTTCAGTATAGATGACGTGCGCCGGCATTACGGCGTCCAGCAGTTGACGGTTAATCAATTCGCGGAAGATCGCCATATCATGTTCGCGGATCTGCGCCAGTGGACGTGGATCGCGCGGCGTTTCTTTGTGCGAATCAGCGCTGACGGCACCGTGCCCCGGGAAATGCTTGCCGGTGGTTTTCATACCGGCACTGTGCATGCCCAAAATGAACTGCTCAGCCATCACCAACGCCTGCGTTGGATCGCTGTGGAACGAGCGTTCACCAATCGCGGCGCTGACATGGCCAATATCCAGCACCGGCGCGAAGCTGATGTCGATATCCTGCGCGATCATTTCCGCTGCCATCAGCCAACCGGCCTCCTGCGCCAGACGCTTGCCCTCATGGGCAGAATTCAGGGCGGCAAATGACTGTGCCGCCGGCAGGCGGGTAAAACCTTCGCGGAAACGCTGAACGCGGCCGCCTTCCTGATCCACCGCCACCACCAGCCGATCGTGGGAAGCCTCGCGGATCTGCCGCACCAGCTCACGCAGCTGCTGTGCATCGTGGAAATTGCGGGTGAAGAGGATCAGGCCGCCCACCAGCGGGTGTTTTAAGATCTCACGTTCTTCTGCGTCCAGCTCATAGCTGGCGACATCTAACATTACTGGGCCCACGGCCACCTCACTTCATTATTCATTTATACCTGTCTACTTGAATCTGCCTCTTTGTTGGCTGCGCCTGCACGCCCCAGTCACATAGTTATCTATGCTCCTGGGGACTTACAGACTTGCCGCCTCAATGCAACTCCAATTATTTTAGGTATAGAACATGGGATGTTAAACAAAAACGCCGGTGCAACACTGCGCCCCAGCGCAAAAATTCAGGATCGCCGGTCTGTTGCCAGCGCACTTCAAACCAGAGCAGCATCAGGTAATCCACCCACGGCAGCCAGCGCTGAACCTGCCTGCGCAGCAAGGGCAAATCAAGGTAACCGATGCGAGCATAATGCTGCAAAAATTGCTGTCGGCGCGCGGGAGACCAGGCGTTACTGCAAAACAGCGCGGCGATGTCTAACGCAATATCGCCGTCTGCCGCATACTCCCAGTCAATCAGCCGCAGATTTTCGCCCTGAACGATCAGATTACCCGGATGAACATCCATATGCAGCGGCGCCAGTTTCAACGGCGTTGGTGTGCGGCGGTGCTGAAAGTGTTGATGCAACCGCAGCCAGGCCGGCGTCAAACGCCGACCATCCAATTGCTGCCAATAACGGGCAAATTGCCAAGGCAGGTTCAACGGGTAGCCGCTGGGAGGTTGCCGATGCAAACCGGCCAGCAACGCCGCCAAATCGCCCTGCTCATTGAGGCGAGAAAAATCCGCACCTGTGACAACGTCACCATCAAGCCACTGCAGGATAATCCACTGATTATTTTGCACTAAAACCTGTGGCCCGATGTCCTTCCCACGGCGATGCAGCACTCGCGCCTCGCGCCGACGGCTGACGCCCAGCGCACTTTTCTCTGGGCTTTGCTGACGCGCCAACAGTTGCACACCTTCGCCTTCAATACGCCAACTTTCACCGGTCAGGCCCTGCACCGGGCTGAAACGACAACCGGCGGTTTTCACCGCCGGCAGTTCGTTCTCAATCAGTGCTCGCAACGTGGCTTCAGTGTTTGACGGTGCCATTGCCTGACCAGACGATTTCACCGGTTTGCACCAGCATCAGTTGCATATCCAACGTTGGGGACTTCACGTCGCCACTGACGTCGCTGTACAACACGTACTGTGCACTGACGATCCGCGCCAGACCAATGGCTTTGCTGCGTGAACCCAGGCTGTCATCCGCCGACAGGCCCAGCGTCTGTTTGGCGCTGACCAACTGCGCTTCCGGCACGATGGAGAAGGTTTGATTGGATGCCAACGCCTTGTGCAGTGCCGAGGTCGCTTTCGCCGTCTGCAATGCGCCGTTGGTGTTGTTCTTCACGCTGTCGAGCAACAGCACGCTGCCTGGATTGACGCCATCGGCTTTCAGCATCTGGTTCACCAGCGGCTGTACGCTGCCAAGCCAATCGAGCTGCTGAATTTTCGGCGGTTGCGGTACCGGCTCGCTAACCGGCGGTTGTGGCTGCTCGATCGGCGGCGTTACCGGCTCAACCGTCACCGGCGGCTGCGGTTGCTCCGGTTCCGGCGGACGCGATAAACAGCCGGTTAACGTCAACGCGGCCAGCGCCACAAATAGATACTTTTTCATTAATCCCTCTCCCACTGAACCAAGAGTTTACAAGAATAGATACAGACGCACGCGTTTGGCATCGAGGTTGCCGTTAAGCGAGTAAATAGTGGCGTCTGAATTTGGCGCAATAGTGATGGTGCGCGGCGCCTCAAAAGGCCGGATATCCAGCCCCTGATCGTCATACCAGTAAAAACGATAGTGTACCGTTACCGGTGTGGATTGGCTGTTACTGAGTTCCGAGGTAGCCATCACGCGCCCGGAAGCGTCCGAAATCGACGGATTATCGGCCAGAATGCCCGCGGTCAGCACCGGCGAATCCATCACTACCGTCTGTCGGTCGTTGACCGCGATGCCTTTCGGGCTGCTGCAGCCCATTAAAATAACGGCGGGTAACGCCAGCGCCATCAGACAACGCAGGGATTTGCTATAGCGCATGATTGACCTCGGTTAGCGTGACAGCAGCGGCCCCAATGAACGGCCACCGACCAGATGCATATGAATATGATAGACCTCTTGGCCGGCATGGCGATTGCAATTGACTATCAGACGGTAGCCATCTTCGGCAATGCCTTCCTGCTCGGCAATTTTTGCCGCGGCGGTGATCATGCGGCCGAGAGCCGCTTCGTGCTCGACAGTCACGTCGTTAATCGTAGGGATCAGCACATTCGGGACGATCAAAATATGGGTCGGAGCCTGAGGTGAAATGTCGCGAAAAGCGGTGACCAGTTCATCCTGGTAGACCACATCAGCAGGGATTTCGCGGCGGATAATTTTACTGAAAATCGTTTCTTCGGCCATCTGGCGTTCCTTGTAGAGGGAAAAAAGCTGTACGCAGTATGAGTGACAAATTCTACTGCTTTCAACCTGATTGCGCACTTTCCGCGTTGAGTGATGCAGAATCAGGCAACCAGCCAGAATAATTACGCCGTTCCGGGCAGCGCATATCCGATTTTTTCACTTTGGTTATTCACTATTGTTGCTTTACTTGGCCGCGGCCGCCGCCAATAGTAACCCTATGATTAGCAACGGATAGAAATAACATGCAATTCAAAACACTGGCGCTGGGGGCGCTGTTGCTGTGCGGCCATGCCGTGGCTGAACCCCAAAGCATTATCGATCTGCAAGCCAACCAACAACATGTGCGAGCGGCGAAGAACCCGGCTGCCATCGCCTTGATCCCAGCCAATTACCCTTTTGCCGTGCCGGGCAAGTTAACCGTCGCAGTGGCGTCTGAAAATTCCCCGCCGCTGGCGCTGTTTGCCGAAGACAATAAAACGCTGATTGGCAGCGACCCGGATATTGCACAACTGGTGGCAGACAGCTTGGGGCTGGAATTAAATCTGGTGCCCACTTCCTGGGAGGATTGGCCACTCGGGATCAGTTCCGGCAAGTATGACGCCGCAATTTTCAATATTGCCGTGACCAAACTGCGCAAAACCAAGTTTGATTTCGCTACCTATCGGGTGGATACGCTGGGCTTTTACGTAAAATCCACCAGTAAAATCAATTCAATCAATCAACCCGCAGACGTTGCAGGGCTGCGAATCATTGTCGGTTCCGGCACCAATCAGGAAAACATCCTGCTCGGCTGGGACAAGCAGAACCGCGCCAACGGCCTGCCGCCGGTGCAACCGATTTATGTCACCGACGATGCTGCCGCCAACCTGAGCATTCAGTCCGGGCGCGTCGATGCCTACTTCGGCCCCCATTCCACCGGAGCCTACAAGGCGGCGCTGACCGGCAAAACCAAAATGGTTGGCATCGGCCCGAACGTGGCCTATGTGGCGGTCACCACTAAAAAAGACAACGGCCTGGTGGCGGCCATCAACGCCGCCATCAATGGGGTGATCGTCAGCGGCGAATACGCCCAGGTGCTGGATCGCTGGGGTGAGCACGATGAAAAGGTCCCGCGCTCAGCCATCAATCCGCCGGGTATCGGCGACTAATCCTCAATTAACTGGGGTGCGTGTGTCCGCATCCAGTTAGCCAAAGAGTCGAGCGTCGGGCGCAGCGTTTTGCCCAGCGACGTAATTTGATATTCAACACGCGGCGGGACCTCCGGAAACACCTGCCGCGTGACCAGACCGCGCTGCTCAAACTGTCGCAGTTGCCGCGTCAACTCTTTCTGAGCAATCGGCGCTACCGCACGTTGCAGTTCACTGAAACGCACCGGGCTGTCGATCAAGATCAATCGGTAAAGGATGGGAATCGCCCACTTCCCTGCAACCAGATTCACGAAGTCCACCATCGGACAAGGTTCGCCCGCTGTCGGCAACCCGGCTAAATTTTTTTCCGTAGCAGAAAGCCCAGCTTTGCTCATTTCATCCCTCTTCGCCCGTTAGTATCCAAAAGGTGCCTACTATGCAAAGGATACTATAGCGCAAATAATGGCCGTATCGACAATAAACAGGAGTGGGCTATGTCACGACTACAAGGCAAATACGCGTTGATCACCGGCGGCACCAGCGGCATTGGTTTGGAAACGGCGCGTCAGTTTATCGCCGAGGGAGCCACCGTGGCGATCACCGGCCGCAGCCAAAGCGGCCTCGAGGCAGCGGGAAAAGAACTGGGTGACGTGTTGCTGTTACGCAGCGACGCCGGAGATATCGATGAACAACGTACATTGGCGCAGCAGTTGGCCAACCACTGGCCGCGCCTCGACGTGCTGTATATCAACGCCGGTGACGTCACGCACAATCCTTTGCAGGAGTGGGATGAACAAAGTTATCAGCGACTGATGGACATCAACCTGAAGGGGCCGTTCTTCCTGATACAGGCGCTACTGCCACAGCTGGCTAATCCGGCGTCGATTATTTTGTGCGGCTCGGTCAGTGCACATATCGGGCTGCCGTTAAGCAACGTTTACGCCGCCAGCAAGGCCGGGCTGTTGTCGCTGGCCCGAACGCTTTCCGGCGAACTGCATCCGCGCGGCATCCGGGTTAACGGCCTCAGCCCCGGCCCGACAGAAACCCCGGCGCTGGGCAAGCTGGGGTTAAATGATGCCGATGAACAGGCCCTGCGCGACGAGATCCGCGCTCTGGTGCCTATCGGCCGCATGGGTACGGCATGGGAGCTGGCAAAGGCGGCAGTCTTCCTGGCATCGGATGAGTCCGCCTTTATGGTGGGCAGTGAGTTGCTGATCGACGGTGGCGTAGGGAATCTTTAGTCGTGTTGATAATCTGAAAATAAAGACCGCTCTCGCGGTCTTTATTTAATAATTACTCAGCCCACTCCCTGAATAGGGTTGGTGTTAAATGTATAAACTACAATTTTCCAATGCCCCTGCTGTTTTTCTAAAATAAAGACTTCCCGATTCAAATCAATTAGCGTTGCGCAATCGCTAATTCGACTAACCGTCGCCCCACGGTGATGATGAGTACGCACATAAGCCATATTGCCATTAACCCGAACGCTGTCATAGGCGAATTCTGTTTCAAACTTCTCTTTCTTAAATAATTCGTCATATTGCTGGCGGCGTTTTTCGCTAGTGTCCGCGGTTGGCTTTTCATTCCATTGTGAGTAACTCTCACTCGCGAACAACGATAAAATAGTGTTGGTATCACCCGCATTAAGCGCAGTCTGGTAGCGATTTATCGTATCGTAAACGGCTTTTTGTTCCGCCGCTATACCAGCATCAGCAGAAACTTTATAACTTTGATGCGCCAGATTATTTTCAGCCGCGTAGGCTTGAGTGAACAAACCTGGCCCCATCAGCAATAAAGCAGCGATTATTTTTTTCATTGAATATCCTTAACATATTATATTTAACCATGTGGTAAATTACGTCATCATTAAACGACAGATGATGAAAATAATTTAATCAACTTCGCACCTGATTGACAGTGGGCAAATTTAAAAATATTCTTTTAAAAATTTAAATAATGGACGTAGCCAAAATGAATGAATTACACGCCCTGCGCGTTTTCTGTCAGGTAGTGGAAATGGAAGGGTTCAGCCAGGCTGCAACTAAACTGGGTTTATCACCCGCCAGCATCACTTACAGCATTAACCAGCTCGAGAAGCAGTTTCAACAGCCGCTTTTTAAACGCTCAACCCGCCGTTTTTCGCTGACTGCGGCCGGTGAGCGCTGCTATCGTTCGGCGCAAGAGATATTGCAGCAGTTTGATCGACTGAAGAACGATATGTCGGATGAATTTGAACAACCCCGCGGCCCCTTGCGCGTTGAGATTGCCTCGATGCTCAGCAGTATGCATATCGCCCCTGCACTGCCGGCATTTCTGGCACAGTATCCGGAAATACAGCTCAGCGTGTCGGTAAGCGATCGGCTGGTCAATCCGGTAGAGGATCGTGCAGACGTGTTTATTCGAATCGGCGCCAACGATGTTCCGGATATGGTCAGCCGCAAACTATTCCAACCGCACTACCTGTGTTGCGGTTCAAGTGTCTATTTTGACCATTATGGCCGGCCGGAACACCCGCAACAGTTGCAACAACATGTGCGGCTTGGTTTTATCCGCTCAGGTGAAGCAATGGCAGATCCGTGGCAATTTATTCGTAACGAGCAAGTCTATCAACTGTCCCCCAGCCCACTGCTGAGTTTTAATCATTCGCAGTCTTTATGCGAAGTGGCCAAAAACCATCTCGGACTGGTCTATTTGCTGGATTGCACGTTAGAAAGTTACCTGCTGGCGGGGACACTGGAGCCGGTCTTACAGGAATGGGCTCCCGTTGGCGCCCCCGTCAATATCCTTTACCCACGGTTGCGCGACCGCAGCCATAAAATACGCGTATTCGTCGACTTTATCAGCACGCTTTTTTCCGGGAAGCAAGAAAAGGGAGCGGCGTAATCTGAGGTAAAAAACTCAATGAGATGAGACGGATAACTACGCCAACCCTGCCTTTTCTACCTTAAATGAAAGGTTAGGCCATAAAACCGCTTGCTGGATCTTGAACATTATAAACATGCAAATTATTTCTCATGAAACAGTTTTACATGTCCGCTTAGAAATGAATGATTCCGTTTACATCAACGCCACCGCAGCCGCTGGAAGCCAGGCCTAGACTGTATGAACAGGGCGTATTGCGGATCCCAAACCGCCAGCCGTTAGTAGACTGACTTAAGGCTATCCCTCCCCCTCAATTGTTTATCACTGATAACGCTATGGCCAAGCCACCGTATGCCATACGCATTAAAGGACATTGAGATCATGAAAATGAAAGCCGTTACTCATGCCACACTGGTCATCCTGCCTCTGTTGTTAAGCGGGCTCGCGCGGGCCAACGATCAAACCATTCCCTGGGCGGAAAATACCGGCGGTGTGGAGTCTAATCATATTGCTGCCGTTGGCCAAAACCTGAATGCCGCTCACCAACAGGTCACCAAGACTCAGGAAGGCGTATGGGCGGCAAATACCGGCAGCATCTCCGACGATGAGAAGGCTCTGACCCAGGGACAAAACCCAACGCCAAAAACGACGCCTTAACGGGAGCTCGCCGTTGCCAGGCCGTGACACTGGGTTGCACGGCTTGGTATCAGCCCAGACCGGGAATGGAGACACCGAAGGTTTGCAGCAGCAGCACCATGTTGAGCAGAATAATAATCACCGTACCGATGATCGACACCAGGCTGGTCAGGCGGCTATTCACGAACTCGCCCATGATGTCGCGGCGACGCGTGAACATCACCAGGGCAATCATCGGCGCCGGCAGCGCCAGGCTCAATACGACCTGGCTGTAAACCAGTGCGTCGGTGGCGTTAACCCCCAGCGCTACCACGATGAACGCCGGCACCATGGTGACCATGCGGCGTACCCATACCGGGATACGGAAACCGACAAAGCCCTGCATGATCATCTGGCCTGCCATCGTCCCCACTACCGAGCTGGAAATGCCGGAAGCAATCAGCGACATCAGGAAGATACCCGCCGCCGCAGCGCCAAACAGCGGCGTCAGCGTATGGTAGGCGGTGCCAATCTCCGCCACGTCGCTGTTACCGGCATGGAAGGCGCTGGAGGCCATAATCACCATGGCAATATTCACCAGCCCGGCGACAGATAAGGCAATCACCACCTCAATATTGGAAAAACGCAGCAGTTTACGCCTTTCACCACTGTCACTGGCTGGCGCACGGTGCTGAGTCAGCCCTGAGTGCAGGAAGATGGCATGCGGCATCACCGTAGCACCGATAATCCCCACCGCGATGGTCAACGCCTGTGCATCCGGCAACTGCGGCGTAACCATGCCCATGCCCGCCGCAGCCCAATCCACCGGTACAATGAACATCTCGACCAGGTAACACAGGGCAATAATCGCGACCAGGCCGCCGATCATCAGCTCTACCGGGCGGAACCCTTTTTTCTCCACCATCAGCAAAGCGTAGGTAATGACCGCGGTCACCCCCATTCCCGGCAACAGCGGCATATGGAACAGCAAGGCAAGCGCTATAGCCCCGCCGAGGAACTCCGCCAGATCGGTTGCCATCGCCGCCACTTCACTGAGCAGCCACATGCCGATCACCACCGGGCGCGAAAATTGATCGCGGCACATCTCTGCCAGATTGCGTTGAGTGACGATACCCAACTTGGCCGACAGCGCCTGAAACAGCATGGCGATCAGGTTGGCCATCACTACCACCCATAGCAGGCTATAGCCGTATTTCGAGCCGGCCTGAATATTGGTGGCGAAGTTACCGGGGTCCATATAAGCAATGGAGGCAATCACCGCAGGCCCGGCGAACAGCAGCGGCGTGAATGCGCCACGCTTGCGCCCGGCAAGCGCGTTACCTATCGCCGTATTGGTTCGTTCGGTTAACGATGTGGTGGTTGCCGCATCACGCATGGTTTACCCTCAATCTTTTTCTGGTTATTTTTCACCCAACACTCTCAGCAATGTAGCATCGGCTACACTTTATGCAAAATGGAAGATACTCTACCTTTGTGTACAAATATTTCTAATTTCCACCCAATGCGTCTGGCGAATTGATAATGCGTCGCCTTTGGACTAACGTATGGCGGAACTGCATTAATCTGCAACTCACTGGATTTACGTTTAAAGGACGTCTCAGAATATGGCAACAAGCGCACCAGATGACGCCGACCGCCCCGTCGTGGCCGAAATGCCAGACGAGGCTGAACATGCCCTGCGCTTCACCCGCGCTCGAGAGGCGCAGTCCAATGCGCTGATTGAAGATTATGTCGAGCTGATAGCCGACTTGCTGGTCACCACCCGCGAAGCAAGAACCACCGATATCGCCAAACGTTTCGGTGTGTCGCACCCGACCGCGATCAAGAACATTGCCCGGCTGAAGAGTGCAGGTCTGGTGGAGTCACGGCCTTATCGAGGGGTTTTCCTGACGGAGGAAGGTGAACAACTGGCGCAGAAGGTACGCCGTCGTCATCGGATAGTGGTCGACCTGCTGGTGTGCCTTGGGGTACCGAACGAAACGGCGGAGTTGGACAGCGAAGGGATCGAGCACCACATTTCCAGCGACACTCTGGCGGTGTTTGAACAGTTCCTGCAAAAACACGCGGAAAAATAGCGCCTCCCGGCTCTTGCTTTCTCTTCAGTCTTAAGGACCCCTGGCTGCGCCGGCGGCTTGAGATCCAATAGGTCTTTCACCCAGTGAGAAAACGCTGGGTGAAATGCAGAGGCTGGAATACTCAACTTCTACATTTGAGTAGCAGTGCTAAGGGGAAGTCATTGCATACATGACTACCGAACCAAGGGCATTGTTTCTCTTCTCTACAAAGATCTCGTTATCGAACGCATAGTTACCCGCGGGATGACATATTCTTATGTTCGTCCCCAGGTCCGGATCGTCAACATCGGCGCCAGAACAACTTTTCCTGCTACCTTCAGCATAAGAGTAAGCCGCCGTGTAGGTCACGACCGGCCCTGGCAGCAGGTAGGTCATGGTGATTAATGCCATAGCAAAGACAAAGAACAAAACAATGCAGGCCCCGCCATAAAACTTGAGATAATCAATGTGCTTATTGCTTTTTACGGCGCCACGGCCAATAGCGTAAATTGAAATAAACAAAGCCAGTATCATCGCTGCAACGATCATATAGCGCGTTGTCGAGACACTGAGAAAAGTAATGCGGTAAACCTCTCTATGCCACCACATCACTCCATACACCAACCCTAAAAAAGCGATGGTCGCAGAAAAGAGAAAAGGATAAGAATACTTTTTCACGCTCCAAAATCCTTCTGGCAGATCACCTACTCATTGAAGTAAAACCATTATCTTTGTTGGCACTGCCACATGCAATCATCCCGACGGGTTGCACCACGTTAGTAGAAAGTGGCCTTCAGAGATTTATTTAAAAGCCGACAAAAAACCAATAAAAAAGGGAGGCTTTCGCCTCCCTTAAAACTCCCCTGCCTGACCTGAATTAATGGTTACGGATGTACTCGTCCATATCAGTTTTCAGGTTGTCAGATTTGGTGCCAAAGATAGCCTGAACACCCGAGCCTGCGACGACAACGCCGGCAGCACCCAGTTTTTTCAAGCCAGCCTGGTCAACCTTGCTCACGTCCGCCACGCTAACGCGCAGTCGAGTGATACAGGCATCCAGGTTGGTGATGTTCTCTTTACCACCGAAAGCCTGAACCAGTGCTGCAGACATTTCAGAACCGCCCTGGGCAACCTGCTCAGAAGCCGTGTCTTCGCGACCTGGTGTTTTCAGATCCAGTTTGGCAATCAGCACGCGGAAGATGGTGTAGTACACCAGACCGTAGATGATACCGACCACTGGGAACAGCCAGATTTTGCTGCTGTTACCGCTCAGTACGATAAAGTCGATCAGACCGTGCGAGAAGCTGGTGCCGTCACGCATCCCCAACAGGATACAGATCGGGAACGCCAGGCCAGCCAGAATGGCGTGGATTGCGTACAGGATCGGCGCAACGAACATGAAGGAGAACTCGATCGGTTCGGTGATACCGGTCAGGAACGAGGTCAGCGCAGCGGAGATCATGATACCGCCGACTTTTGCGCGGTTTTCCGGCTTGGCCGAGTGCCAGATGGCAATCGCAGCAGCAGGCAGACCGTACATTTTGAACAGGAAGCCACCGGACAGTTTACCCGCAGTTGGGTCACCCGCCATATAACGTGGGATGTCGCCGTGGAATACCTGGCCCGCCGCGTTGGTGTATTCACCAATCTGCATCTGGAAAGGTACGTTCCAGATGTGGTGCAGACCAAACGGCACCAGCGCACGTTCAACCACGCCGTAGATACCAAATGCCACTACCGGGTTCTGATACGCAGCCCACTGGGAGAAGGTCTGGATAGCCGTACCGATAGGAGGCCAGATAAAGGACAGCACTACGCCCAGAACGATTGCCGCCAGGCCGGAGATAATCGGCACAAAGCGCTTACCGGCAAAGAAGCCCAGGTATTCCGGCAATTGAATGCGGAAGAAGCGGTTAAACATATAGGCCGCGATGGAGCCGGAGATAATCCCCCCGAGCACACCGGTATCCGCCAGGTGTTTGGCCGCGATCTCTTCAGCCGGCAGGTGCAGCACCAAAGGCGCTACTACCGCCATGGTTTTCACCATGATGCCGTAAGCCACTACTGCGGCTAACGCGGAGACACCGTCGTTATTGGTGAAGCCCAGGGCAACACCGATGGCGAAGATCAGCGGCATGTTGGCGAAAACGGAACCGCCGGCTTCCGCCATCACGTGGGAGACTACCGCAGGTAGCCAGCTAAAGTTGGCGGAACCGACGCCCAGCAGGATACCTGCGATAGGCAATACGGACACCGGCAGCATTAGCGACTTACCTACTTTTTGCAGGTTTGCAAATGCGTTCTTGAACATAGTTGAGTGTGCTCCTGAGTAATAGTGCTTTGCTACTTTCCGCGATTCTTCGCGTTGCAAGGGGGGGAGAAAAAACCCCTGCAATTCAGGGTGTCTGAGCACCCCTTGAATTTTTACGCAGAGTAAAATAAATAGGCTGCGCAATGTTTGATGGCAGTCACGTTTCAATGAACAAAACCGGGTATTTTTCTTAAATCGCCTATTTTTTGTCAAAAAAGAGGAAAAAACGCCCGCACCTCGCCCTAAAACGGGTGGGAACATTACCCGTTTCGGCGATTAATTACGAGCTTAAAAAAAATTCCAGAATCGATGACTACAGCTATAGCCTAGGCCAAAGATCAGAGTTCGATGTGAAATAAGCGTGAAAAGTTGGCGGTGGTGGCTTCGGCCAGCGTTTCCAGGCTCACGCCCTTCAATACTGCCATGTATTCAGCCACATCGCGCACGTAGGCAGGTTGGTTTTCTTTGCCGCGGTGCGGCACCGGAGCCAGATACGGCGAGTCGGTTTCCACCAGAATGCGGTCCAGCGGCACATAACGCGCCACATCACGCAGCTGCTCGGCGTTGCGGAAGGTCAGGATGCCGGAAAAGGAAATGTAGAACCCCAAGTCCAACAGGGCTTCGGCCGTGGCGCGATCTTCGGTGAAGCAATGCAGTACGCCGCCACAGTCCTGGGCATTTTCTTCCCGCAGGATCGCCAGCGTGTCTTCACGCGCATCACGGGTATGCACGATCACCGGTTTGTTCAGATCGCGACCGATGCGGATATGCTCACGAAACGAGGCTTGCTGCAGTTCAAGATTGTCTTTTTGATAGAAATAATCCAGACCGGTTTCCCCCAGCGCCACCACCTGCTCTGCCGCCGCTAAACGGCGCAGTTCGGCATAGTCGTAGCCGCCTTCCAGATTGAGCGGATGCACACCGCAGGAGAAAGCCACATCGTCGCGTTGGCCAATCAACTGCGTCATGGCCTGATAGCCCGGCAAGGTGGTAGCGACCGCCAGCACGTACCCGACATCGCGCGCCTTGGCTTTGGCCAGTGCGTCATCCACGTTTTGGTGCAGGGTTTGGTAATCCAGGCCATCGAGGTGGCAATGAGAATCTACTAACAACATAATATTTAACTCTTTTACAGCGAATGAGGGTGAGAATAGCCGGTAGCGCCGAGCATCTGCTCCCAGCCAAGTAACTGTTCGGTCAGCAGCAGTTCACGGTTAACGCCGACCACACTGAGCAACTGGTGGCGGCAATTAAGCCATTGTTGCACCACTTGCTGCAGCGAGTTGCTGCTCAAACGGCTAGCCAGTTGATACACCAAGGGTTGCTGATCCTGGTTGAGGGCAAAACTCGCCGCCCCCTGTTGCCATTTCATGGCGTCGACCAGCAATGCGCATAACCAGTGTAGCCGCTCGGCGACGTCTTCGTGATTCAACACCGGCAGCAAGGACAGCATGTCATGCTGCGGCAAAGCAGCGCTCAGGGCGGTACACAGCGCGCTACGCTGCTGCCAACGTTCCGGCTGCAACAACTGCTCGGCGGCCAGAGGAGCGCCATCATGCAGACGCAATGCGGTCAGCAGATCGACCTGATTTCCCGACGTCTGTCGGTTTAACCACTGCAGGCTGAGCTGTTCGTCCGGGCTGGCGAGGTGCCAGTACAAACAGCGGCTGCGCAACGTCGCCAACAGGCGTGAAGGCTCACGGCAGCTCAGCAGGAAATAGGTTTTTTCCGGCGGCTCTTCCAATGTTTTCAACAACGCATTGGCAGCCGCCTCGGTCAGCAGCTCCGCCTGCGGCAACCAGATCACCTTGGCTCCGCCCTGCTGAGCATGGGAGTAAAGGATCTCAATCACCTGACGAATGGGCTCCACGCCAAGACTGCTTTTGCCCTTTTCCGGCGTCAGCACATGATAATCCGGGTGATTGCCCGCCAGCATTAACCGGCAGCTATGACATTCACCGCAGCTTTTCTCTCCGTTACGGCGCTGGCAAATCAGCCAACGGCTCAGCCCATAGGCCAGCGCTTCTTCGCCATTGCCCGCCGCCGCGTGCAGCAGCAAGGCATGATGACCGCGATCGGCAGCATATTGCCCGACCAACTGCCGGTAAGGGGTATTCAGCCACGGGTACCAGTTCATTACGCGCCTTCCTGCTGCAGCCATTGGCTGACGCTGTGACGAATCGCTGCCGTCACCTGCTCCAGCGATTGGGCCGCGTCAACGGTGACAATGGACTCGTCCTGCGCCGCCAGTTCCAGATAGCGCGCGCGGGTGCGTTCAAAGAACGGCAGCGCCTCTTGTTCGATGCGATCCAATTCGCCGCGTGCGCGGGCACGTTGCAGCCCCACTAACGGCGGCAAATCCAGATACAGCGTCAGGTCCGGGTAAAAATCGCCCAGCACGGTGTCACGCAGCGAGGCCATCAGTTGCTGATCGACTCCGCGACCGCCCCCCTGATAGGCCTGAGAAGACAAATCGTGACGATCGCCAACCACCCAGGCACCACGCGCCAACGCCGGTTTGATCACCGTTTCCACCAATTGCACGCGGGCTGCGTACAGCATCAGCACCTCGGCTTTGATGGTCGGCAGCTCACCGTCCACGCCGCGCTTGAACAGGTCGCGCAGCTTTTCTGCCAACGGCGTACCACCAGGTTCACGGGTAAAGACAATATCGTTGATGCCGTGCTGGCGCAGTACGTCAACCACGGTATCGCGAGCGGTAGTTTTGCCCGCGCCCTCGAGCCCTTCGATAACCACAAATTTACTTTTCATTCTTTTCCTTCAACGCCTGGCGATAGGCGCGCACCGCCTGATTATGGCTGGCCAGGTTAGTGGTAAATTGATGCCCGCCTTTGCCGTCGGCAACAAAGTACAGATAAGGGGTTTTCGCCGGATTGGCGGCGGCGGCCAGCGAAGCCTTGCCAGGCATGGCAATCGGCGTTGGCGGCAGGCCGTTGATCACATAGGTGTTGTACGCCGTCGGCGTTTCCAAATCTTTGCGGGTGATATCGCCATTATAGCTATCGCCCATGCCGTAAATCACCGTTGGGTCGGTCTGCAAACGCATGCCAATGCGCAGGCGGTTAATAAAGACGGAAGCCACCTTGGTGCGTTCTTCCGGCACGGCGGTCTCTTTCTCAATGATCGAGGCCATGGTCAGCAGCTCTTCGGGCGTTTTGTATGGCAGGCTGGTGTCGCGACCTTGCCAGGCATCTTCCAGCGCCTTGGTCATTCGCAAATGAGCTCGCTTTAACAACGCAATGTCGCTCATGCCCGCCGTGTACAGGTAGGTATCGGGGTACAGGCGCCCTTCAGGATGAGTCCCCTCCGGCAAGCCCAACGCCACGGCAATTTCCGTTTCGCTTTTGCCCGCCAGCGTATGTTTGAGGTATTTGGACTGTTGCAGCACCGTCAGCCAGTCACGCAGGCGAGAGCCTTCGATAAAGCGCGCGCTGAACTGGGCTTCTTTGCCGCTGGCCAGCAGTTTGAGCATCTCGCGCACCGTCATGCCAGGCGTAAAGCGATAGGTACCGGCCTTAAACTCCGCCAGCTGCGGCTCCACACGCAGCAGCCACGGGAACCACATGCCGTTGCGGATCAGCTTGTCACGAACCAGCAGCCCTTCCAGCGCTACCCGCCCGGTACCCGCCGGCAGTTTAAAAATGGCTTCCTGCTGGATCGCCAGAGGCGTATCCGCGAAGCGTTCAACCTTCTGATATCCCCACAACAGCAGGCCCAATACCAGAACAACAATAATAGAAACGAACTTCAGCTTTCTTTTCTTCATCAATCAGCCATCGTTAACAGTGTGGGCGCAAAAAATCATAGAGTTGGCGCGAAGAGTAATGCCAGGATTGCGCGATGTTCACCGGCAGCAATGGCATTAGCGCATTGCTCACCAGCACTTCTTCGGCGTCGGCCAGCGTCTCCAGTGGCTCACTGACGTAATGTAATGAGTACCGGCTGCCCGCGAGCAGCTCAATCACCCGGCGCCGCATCAGTCCAGCCACGCCCGCTTGGCTCAGATCCGGCGTGAAGACCGCTTTTCCCTTTCGCCAGAACAAATTAGCCGCACAGCATTCCACCAGCATACCGGCAGTGTCAAGCACCAGCGCCTCGTCGGCGGCCGTCTGGTCAAGATGCGCGCGGATCAACACCTGCTCCAAACGATTCAGGTGTTTCAACCCCGCCAGCAGCGGATGACGAGCCAGCGTTACCGGGCTAAGCGCCAGGCTGATGCCCTGCTCGCGCCATTGCAAATAGTGCATCGGGTAGGCGCTGCGAGAAACAATCCGCGTGGGATGCTCACATCCTTTTGGACTGTAACCACGCCCACCGCTGCCGCGCGTCAGTATCGCTTTGACCACGCCCTGCGGGATAGATTCTGCCGCGCGCACCATTTCATATTCCAACGCATCCCAGTCACAGGCAGGCAGCATCAGCCGCTGTGCCGACTGCTGCAGACGTTCGATATGCCAGGGCAGCAGATCAATCTTGCCCTCAACCACTCGTGCGGTAGTGAAACAGCCGTCGCCAAACTGCAAGCCGCGATCGCTTGGCGCCAGCGCATCGTGTTGCTGCCCGTTTATCCAGTACATAGACTTCCCCTGACCGCTTTGGTTTCCACTACAGAATAACAGGCCCCGACGCCATTAGCAGCCGCCGCTAACGCGAGTAATAAACCTGAACACCCGTGCGCTCACTTTTCATCCGCATTAACCGATGCTATGCTGCCGATCTTGAAAGCATCGGGTATCATCATGAAATATAAACGGATATTTATAATTTCACTCATTACATTCAGCATACTGATTATTACCGGACTGGTCGCGATAAAACAGCTGCGCGTTGCCGTTCCGGCTCTGATGCCGGGGATCTCATGCCCAACGGTGACCATTTGCACGGACAATCTTGCAAGATTTGGCGATGCCCAAAAGCTTTATCAAACCGCTTATGCGCACACTCGCACCGCGGTCGGGCCCTTTTCCAGTAACCCACGGGTGGTATTTTGCAGCACTCAAGCTTGTGCCGAGAGGTTCGGCATGGGAAAGCGTGCGGCCGTCGCAGTCGGCAATATTGGCCTGATTGTTGCGCCACGCGGTTGGACAACATTCTATCTGACTCATGAAATGATCCACTATCGCCAGGCAGAATCATTCGGCAATCTCGCTATGCTGACCAAACCCTCATGGCTAATCGAAGGAATGGCCTATTCCATGAGCGGCGATCCCCGCCAGCTAAGTCCACCCTTTGCAGAATGGCGAACCCAGTTTGAAATGTGGCAGGCGACTCTCGGCAATCAAACAGTATTCACTGCGGGGAAAAGCATAAAATAATGCCTTCAAACAATCTCAGCCTGAGTAACTGACATAAAAAAGCCCGGTTAAAAACCGGGCTTTTTGCTGACCGCCAACAAAGAGCGTTACACTCTGCGGAAGATCAGAGAACCGTTGGTGCCGCCGAAACCGAAGGAGTTACACAGCGTGTACTGCATATCGCTTACCTGGCGTGCTTCGTGCGGAACGAAATCCAGATCGCAACCTTCATCCGGGTTATCCAGGTTGATGGTTGGCGGAACGGCCTGGTCACGCAATGCCAGTACGGTGAAGATCGACTCAATTGCACCCGCCGCACCCAACAGGTGGCCGGTCATCGATTTGGTCGAGCTGACCATCACGCGCTGCGCATCGCTGCCAAATACCGACTTCACCGCCTGCGTTTCGGCTTTGTCGCCGGCCGGCGTTGAGGTACCGTGTGCATTGATATAGCCGATTTGTGACGTGGTCACACCGGCATCAAGCAACGCATTTTCCATCGCCAGTGCAGCGCCCGCACCGTTTTCCGGTGGTGACGTCATGTGATAAGCATCGCTGCTCATCCCAAAGCCAACAACTTCAGCATAAATCTTGGCGCCGCGTTTTTTGGCGTGCTCGTACTCTTCCAGCACCATCATGCCGGCACCGTCACCCAGAACAAAACCATCACGGTCCTTGTCCCAAGGGCGGCTGGCTGCCTGCGGATCTTCGTTGCGGGTCGACAACGCGCGTGCTGCGCCAAAGCCGCCGACGCCCAACGGGGTACTGGCTTTTTCTGCCCCACCGGCCAGCATGACGTCAGCATCATTGTAAGCAATGATACGCGCGGCGTGGCCGATGTTGTGCACACCTGAGGTACAGGCGGTGGCGATCGAAATGCTCGGGCCACGCATGCCGTACATGATAGTCAGGTGGCCTGCAATCATGTTTACAATGGTTGACGGCACAAAGAACGGACTGATTTTCCGTGGGCCACCGTTAACCAGTGAACTGTGGTTCTCTTCAATCAAACCCAGGCCGCCAATACCGGAGCCGATAGCGGCACCAATGCGGCTGGCGTTAGCCTCGGTGATATCCAGTTGTGCGTCCTGCATGGCTTGCATGCCGGCTGCGATACCGTACTGGATGAAGGCGTCCATCTTGCGCGCATCTTTGCGGGAGATGAAATCTTCTGAATTAAAATTCTTTACCAGGCCTGCAAACTTGGTCGCATAGGCAGAGGTATCGAAATGGTCGATCAGGCTGATGCCACTCTGACCGGCAAGAAGAGCGTTCCATGTGGACTCTACCGTATTGCCGACAGGAGACAACATGCCCAGTCCGGTCACAACTACTCGACGCTTAGACACGTTTGTCCTCCAAGGAGGGAAAAATATGACACTAGGGATAGAAAAAACTTAGGCGGTCGAGTGACCGCCTAGATATGTTCTCTTACTGCTGGCTGGCGTTGATGAAATCAATAGCTGCCTGAACAGTAGTGATTTTCTCAGCTTCTTCGTCTGGAATCTCGGTGTCGAACTCTTCTTCCAGAGCCATTACCAGCTCAACGGTGTCAAGAGAATCAGCACCCAGATCTTCAACGAAAGAAGCGTTATTTAAAACTTCTTCCTGTTTAACACCCAACTGCTCAACAATGATTTTCTTAACGCGTTCTTCGATAGTGCTCATACTCTTAAATTTCCTATCAAAACTCGCTTTCGCGATGGTTTTCGTAGTGTATAAAATGTTGAAAAAGATGCAACTAAATCCCGGCTGGTCAAACCACGATTTTACGCTATTTTGCGGTTTTTACCCCAAATAACGCAAATAGTTTTCGCATTTTTTAAATCATGTACATGCCGCCATTGACATGTAACGTTTCACCGGTGATGTAGCCAGCCTCATCAGAGGCTAAAAATGCAACAGCGCTGGCGATTTCTTTAGCATCCCCCAGCCGATTGGCTGGAACTGATGACAAAATGCCTGCGCGTTGATCATCTGTCAACGCCCGTGTCATGTCCGTCTCAATAAAGCCAGGTGCCACGACGTTGACCGTAATGCCACGCGAAGCAACTTCACGTGCCAAAGACTTACTAAAGCCAATCAGACCGGCTTTAGCCGCCGCGTAATTAGCCTGCCCTGCGTTCCCCATGGTACCAACAACGGAACCGATGGTGATGATCCGGCCAAACCGCTTTTTCATCATAGCTCGCATTACCGCTTTTGACAGACGGAATACGGAAGTCAGATTGGTGTTCAGGATATCCTGCCACTCGTCGTCCTTCATACGCATCAGGAGGTTATCACGCGTAATGCCGGCATTATTCACTAAAATGTCGATTTCGCCAAATTCAGCACGAATAGATGCCAGAACGCTGTCGATAGATTGAGCATCGACCACGTTCAATGCAAACCCTTTGCCGTTCGCGCCCAGGTAGCTGCTGATAGCCTCAGCGCCGCTTTCACTAGTGGCGGTGCCGATCACTTTAGCGCCGCGTGCCACAAACGTTTCTGCAATAGCCCGGCCAATACCCCGGCTCGCGCCGGTGACCAGAACAACTTTACCTTCGAAGCTCATTGTTTTCCTCTTTATTGTTCAAGCGCCGCTGTCAGGCTGGCAGCGTCATTCACCGCCGCCGCCGTCAGGGTATCAACAATACGTTTAGTCAGACCGGTCAGAACCTTGCCCGGACCAACCTCTAGCAGCGACGTAACGCCCTGTGCTGCCATAAACTCAACGCTCTCGGTCCAACGTACCGGGCTGTACAACTGACGCACCAGCGCGCTGCGGATCGCTTCTGGCTCGCTTTCAGCACGCACGTCGACGTTATTTACCACCGGCACCTGCGGAGCGCTGAAGGTGATGTCCTGCAACGCCACGGCCAGTTTGTCTGCAGCCGGCTTCATCAGTGCACAGTGCGAAGGCACGCTCACCGGCAACGGCAGCGCACGCTTGGCGCCAGCCGCTTTACAGGCTGCGCCTGCACGTTCAACCGCTTCTTTATTGCCGGCGATCACCACCTGGCCCGGGGAATTGAAGTTCACCGGGGAAACAACCTGCCCTTGGGCAGACTCTTCACAAGCCTTGGCGATAGCCGCGTTGTCCAGACCAATGATGGCGGACATCGCGCCAGTGCCTTCCGGCACCGCTTCCTGCATCAGTTTGCCGCGCAGCTCAACCAGACGGATTGCCGCCTGGAAATCCAGCACGCCCGCACAAACCAGCGCCGAGTATTCACCCAGGCTGTGGCCGGCCATGATGGCCGGCATTTTGCCGCCCTGCTGCTGCCAAACGCGGAAAATCGCCACTGAGGCGGCCAGCAATGCCGGCTGCGTTTGCCAGGTTTTGTTCAGTTCTTCCGCCGGCCCTTGCTGCACCAGTTGCCACAGGTCGTAACCCAGAACGGAAGAGGCTTCGCTGAAAGTCGCTTCAACGATCGGATATTGAGCGGCCAAATCGGCCAGCATGCCCAGGGACTGTGAGCCCTGGCCTGGGAAAACAAAAGCAAATTGCGTCATTTTTTCTTCCTGTTAATCAGAAACGAACCAGCGCCGAGCCCCAGGTAAAGCCGCCGCCGAAGGCTTCCAGCAGCACCAGTTGGCCGCGCTGGATCCGCCCATCGCGCACCGCTTCATCGAGCGCTGCGGGGACCGAGGCGGCAGAGGTGTTACCGTGACGATCAAGCGTCACCACCACTTTATCCATCCCCATACCCAGTTTTTTTGCCGTTGCGCTGATAATGCGCAGGTTGGCCTGGTGCGGCACCAGCCAATCCAGCTGGCTGCGGTCCAGATCATTGGCCTGCAGCGTTTCGTCAACGATGTGAGCCAGTTCGGTAACCGCAACCTTGAAGACTTCATTGCCTGCCATGGTGACATAGGCCGGCTTTTCCTGATCCTGACGATCCTTGAATGGCAACGTCAGCAGGCCGCCGTAGGTGCCGTCCGCATGCAGGTGAGTCGACAGAATGCCCGGCTCTTCAGAAGCGCCCAGCACCACTGCGCCAGCGCCATCACCAAACAGGATGATGGTACCGCGATCGTCAGGATCCAGCGTGCGAGAAAGCACGTCTGCACCAATCACCAGTGCACGCTTCACCGCGCCGTTCTTAACGTACTGATCGGCAACGCTCAACGCGTAGGTGAAACCGGCGCAGGCTGCAGCCAGATCGAAAGCCGCACAATCTTTAATCCCGAGCATCTGCTGCACCTGGCAGGCAGAACTTGGGAATGCGTGGCTCGAAGTGGTGGTCGCCACAACGATCAGCCCGATATCTTCTTTAGCCACACCTGCCATTTCCAGCGCTTTTTCAGCAGCATGGAAGCCCATCGTCGCCACGGTTTCATCAGCGGCGGCAATGCGGCGTTCACGGATACCGGTGCGAGTGACGATCCACTCGTCAGAGGTATCCACCATTTTTTCAAGGTCAGCGTTGGTGCGCACTTGTACGGGTAAATAACTCCCCGTACCGAGAATCTTTGTATACATGTACGATCAGTCACTCTTAGGTAATACAGCTTCAAGGCGCGCAGCAATCCTGTCAGGGACTTGCCGCTGCACCGCCTGCACAGCCTGTTCGATTGCAACTGCAAACGCGTGCGGGTTCGCAGCGCCGTGGCTCTTGATTACGGTGCTGCGCAATCCTAACAGACATGCGCCATTATACTGGTCGGGGTTCAGGTGGCCGAACCGCTTTACCACCCGTTTTTGCAACCAACGGCCCAACAATTTTAACCACCACGCCTGCTTGCCACCGTCTCCGGATGATTTCAGCAGCGATAAAAATACTCTTACCACCCCTTCCATGGTTTTCAGGGTGACGTTACCCACAAAGCCGTCGCAGACCATCACATCGGTTTTCCCGGTGAGAAGATCGTTGCCTTCCAGGTAACCAATATAGTTGATTGCCGGAGTATTTTTTAGCACGGCGGCCGCTTCGCGGATATTATCCAGGCCTTTGGTTTCTTCTTCACCAATATTCAGCAGCGCCACGCGTGGTTGCGCAATCCCCACCACCTCTTCGGCCATCACCGCGCCCATCACCGCAAACTGCACCAGCATGGTGCTGTCGCATTCGACGTTGGCGCCCAGATCCAGCACCACGGTTTTACCGCCCAGCTGATTCGGGATCACCGTCATCAGCGCCGGACGTTCAATACCGTCCAACGGCTTAATCAGCATCTTCGCCAACCCCATCAGCGCACCGGTATTACCCGCGCTGACACAGCCCTGTGCATCACCGTTTTTGGTCAGTTCCAGCGCAATGCGCATGGAAGTGCCACGGCTGGCACGAATCGCTTGTGAGGGTTTGGCGTCGCCGGCAATCACAGATTCAGCGGGCACGACTTGCAAACGTTCCAGAAGAACCGGATCGGCTTTGGCAAGTAAAGGAGAGAGGGTGTCGGGATTGCCGACCAGCAGAAGATGAAGCTGTAAATTAGAGGCCAGTGCCTGCAATGAAGCAGGCACTGTGACGCAGGGACCGAAGTCCCCGCCCATTGCATCTAACGCCAGGGTTAGACGAGTCAAGGTACCGCTACTTAGCCGATAACCTTGCGACCGCGGTAGAAACCGTCGGCAGTGATGTGGTGACGACGATGAGTTTCACCAGAAGTCGCATCAACAGACAAAGTGGTGGTGGTCAGAGCATCGTGTGAACGACGCATGCCACGTTTGGAACGGGTTGGTTTATTTTGTTGTACGGCCATGGACCTTACTCCTTAATTACTTACGCTTTAAACTGGCTAATACGGCAAATGGGTTTGGTTTCTCCGCCTCTGGAGGCAGTTTGCCAAAGACCATGTCCGCTTCGGACACTTCACAGTGTTCAGATTCATGTACCGGGACGACAGGCAGTGAAAGAATAATTTCGTCTTCAATCATTGCCAGCAGATCAACTTCGCCAAACTCATCGACTTCGATCGGCTCGTACGCCCCCGGTAATGCCTCAGCCTGCTCATCATTGACGACCGGGCTAAAACAATATGTTGTGTGAACATGGTGTTCGAACGGGACTCCGCAGCGTTGGCACATCAGCATTACCTGGACGTCCGCATGCCCTGTTATCACCGCGAGGCGCTGGTTATCAATATCGAAAGATAACGAGACCTCAACATCACTGTCCACACTGACCACAGAGGCAGCAACACGTGTAACCTGCTCAGGCGCATAGGAACCAACATAGTCCAGGCGTTTCTGAGCGGTACGTACCGCATCAATGGTCAAGGGTAATTTTACCTTTTGCATAGGGCGCGCATATTAACTTTGTAACGACTTAGAGTCAAAGAAAAAGGCCGTAAAACGGCACCTTTCACCAATATTCGCTTCCTCAGCGGCGGACAGTTTAAAATGACCTCTCCATTTACGCTATGGTTTACGAAAAAAATTATGCAGAGACTACTCCTCGCCTCCACCTCGACCTACCGCAAGATGCTGTTGGAAAAACTGCATCTGCCTTTTACCTGTGACGCGCCGCAGGTCGATGAAACCCCATTGGCCGGGGAAACCGCCGAAGCGCTGGTCTTACGGCTGGCGACGGCGAAAGCCCAGGCATTGGCCATCGCCTATCCTGACCATTTGATTATCGGTTCCGACCAGGTCTGCGTGATCGAGGGTAAAATAACCGGGAAACCGCATACCGAAGAGAACGCCTGTGCCCAATTGCGCCAGGCCAGCGGCCAAAGGGTGACGTTTTATACCGGTCTGGCGCTGTACAACAGCCGCAGCCATCACCTGCAGGCGCTTTGCGAGCCCTTCCATGTGCATTTCCGTGTGCTGAGCGACGCAGAAATCAGCGCTTATGTGCGCCTTGAACAGCCGCTCAACTGTGCGGGCAGTTTTAAAAGTGAAGGCCTGGGTATTGCGTTGTTCGATAAACTGGAGGGGCGAGATCCGAATGGGTTGATCGGTCTGCCGCTGATAGCCCTGCTGGAGATGCTGCGGGCTGAAGGCATCAACCCGCTGGTATAAAATACTTTTACTTACTGGCCTTTGGCCTGCTTGCGCAATACCTGCAGGCAGTGGCGCAACTCCTGGTCCATCGGCGCTTCGATACGCATGGTTTCGCCAGTGCCCGGATGTTCGAACCGCAGTGCCGCGGCATGCAAGAACAGGCGTTTGAGCCCGGTACCGGCCAACTGGCGATCGAATTCGCGATCGCCATAGCGGTCATCGAAGGCTATCGGGTGCCCTGCGTGCAAGGTGTGAACGCGGATCTGGTGGGTGCGCCCGGTAATCGGGCTCGCCTTGACCAGCGTGGCATGCTCAAAACGTTCCTCTACCTTGAAGCGGGTTTCCGACGGTTTGCCTTCGCTATTGACGCGCACGATACGTTCGCCGCTTTGCAGAATGTTTTTCAGCAACGGTGCCTGCACGGCTTTACAATGCGACTGCCATTGGCCGCGCACCAGCGCCAGATAATCCTTCTGCATGCCTTTCAGCCGCAATTGCTCATGCAGCGAACGCAGTGCAGAACGTTTTTTCGCCACCAGTAACACGCCGGAAGTATCGCGATCCAGTCGGTGCACCAGTTCCAGGAAACGGGCTTCCGGGCGCAGCGCGCGCAGGCCCTCAATCACGCCAAAGCTCAGGCCGCTGCCACCGTGCACCGCGGTGCCTGAAGGCTTGTTCAGCAGCAGCAAATGATCGTCTTCATACAAAATGCAATCGGCCAGTGCCGCCACTTTGTCCAGCTTGGCGGAAACCGGCGCGTCTTCACGTTCGGCAACGCGGACCGGCGGTACTCGCACCACGTCACCAGCCGCCAGCTTGTATTCAGCCTTGATGCGTCCTTTATTAACCCGTACCTCGCCTTTGCGTACGATGCGGTAAATCATGCTCTTCGGCACGCCTTTCAGGCGAGCAAGCAGAAAGTTGTCGATTCGTTGACCGGCTTCGTCATCAGAAATCGTGATTAATTGTACTGCAGGAATGTTCGTTTTCATGGAGCGGGATTCTAAATAGAGCGCGTAAATAGCGCCACTTCTTTTTCTGTGCTTAACTGTCTCTCTGACTGCAGGAGAAACCCTGACGGACAATAAGGCAGCAAGCCGGTTTGAACGTTTGCGATTTCTTCCGCAGTTAAGGAAAAGTCACCTTGCTATAACAGTATCAGCAGTGGAATAATGCGTTTACTTTCCACGTTGATTCTCGTTAAACAGGGAAAACGGTGGAATTATAAAATTTGTCTGATGGCGCAAAAACGCAGCAATGGCGTAAGACGTAATGTGAAATCAAACAATTAGCGGGCTGCGGGTTGCAGCTTGGCCGGCAAATGGAATCAGATCTGTCGACGTAAATCAGAGGCTATTCCCCTAGTAAAAGTGCTGTTTTTCACAAAGAAATACAGGCTTACCGAGATAATGCGCCCCTATGCAGGCGACAACCGTGAGGTTGACGGCTTTGCGAGAAGACACGGGGTTTTCGGTTTTAATCCGGCCATGAGGTTATTTTGCCCGCAGCTTTGTCGATAATGTAAAAATAACGAGTAAGTTAAGATGAAAAGAATGTTGATTAACGCAACTCAGCAGGAAGAGTTGCGTGTTGCCCTCGTAGATGGACAGCGGCTGTATGATTTGGATATTGAAAGTCCGGGTCATGAACAGAAAAAAGCGAATATTTACAAAGGCAAAATCACTCGTATAGAACCAAGTCTTGAAGCAGCGTTCGTAGATTACGGCGCCGAACGACATGGTTTCCTCCCTCTTAAAGAAATCGCTCGCGAATACTTCCCAAGTAACTACTCCTCCCATGGTCGCCCGAACATCAAAGATGTGCTGCGCGAAGGACAGGAAGTGATCGTTCAGGTTGATAAAGAAGAACGTGGCAACAAAGGCGCCGCCTTGACCACCTTCATCAGCCTGGCCGGCAGTTATTTGGTTCTGATGCCGAACAACCCACGTGCCGGTGGTATTTCACGCCGCATCGAAGGTGACGACCGCACTGAATTGAAAGAAGCGCTTTCTTCTCTACAACTCCCGGATGGCATGGGCCTGATTGTTCGTACCGCAGGCGTTGGCAAATCGGCCGATGCATTGCAGTGGGATCTCTCTTTCCGCCTGAAGCACTGGGAAGCGATTAAAAAAGCCGCTGAAGGCCGCGCTGCGCCCTTCCTGATCCATCAGGAAAGCAACGTCATCGTACGTGCATTCCGCGACTATCTGCGCCCGGACATCGGCGAAATCCTGATCGACAATCCAAAAGTTCTCGATCTGGCCAAAGAGCACATCGCTGCCCTGGGCCGTCCGGATTTCAGCAGCAAAATCAAACTGTACAGCGGTGAAATCCCTCTGTTCAGCCACTACCAAATCGAATCTCAAATCGAATCCGCCTTCCAGCGTGAAGTTCGCCTGCCTTCCGGCGGTTCGATCGTTATCGACTCTACCGAAGCGCTGACCGCTATCGACATCAACTCCGCGCGCGCAACCCGCGGCGGCGATATCGAAGAAACTGCGTTCAACACCAACCTGGAAGCGGCAGACGAGATAGCTCGCCAGCTGCGCCTGCGTGACCTCGGCGGTCTGATCGTTATCGACTTTATCGATATGACCCCGGTTCGCCACCAGCGTGAAGTTGAAAACCGCCTGCGCGATGCCGTGCGTCAAGACCGTGCGCGTATCCAGATCGGCCGCATTTCCCGTTTCGGTCTGCTTGAGATGTCGCGTCAGCGCCTCAGCCCGTCACTGGGTGAATCCAGCCATCACGTTTGCCCACGCTGTAACGGCACCGGCACCATCCGTGATAACGAATCTCTGGCGCTGTCCATTCTTCGTTTGATCGAAGAAGAAGCGCTGAAAGAAAACACCAAAGAAGTTCACGCTATCGTGCCAGTTCAGGTGGCTTCTTACCTGCTGAACGAAAAACGTGAATCGGTGAGCGCGATCGAAAAACGTCAGGGTGGCGTGAAAGCGATCATCGTGCCGAACGATCAGATGCAAACCCCACACTACTCTGTGCTGCGCGTACGTAAGGGTGAAGAAACACCAACCCTGAGCTACCTGTTGCCGAAACTGCACGAAGAAGAGATGGCTCAGCCGTTGGAAGATGCGCCGATGGAGCGCAAACGCCCGGAACAGCCGGCTCTGGCCTCGTTCTCGCTGGCCGCCGATGCACCACCACCGGCTGAAGAAGCCGTTGCTACTCAGCCCGCCGTTGCGGCAACAGCAACCAAACAAGCTGCACCAGCCGCTGCCAAACCTGGTCTGTTGGGCCGTCTGTTTGGTGGTCTGAAAGCGCTGTTTGCCGGTGAAGAACAGCCGGTTGTCGAAGCCAAACCTGTGGTTGAAGCGCCTAAGACCGAAAGCAACGGTGAAAACCGTCGCCAGGATCGTCGCGGTCAACGTCGTCAGGGTACCGGTCGTAAAGACCGTGGTGAGCGCGGTGAACGTAGCGATCGTCCAGAACGCGGTGAACGCAAAGAGCGCGGTGAAGGCCGTGATAACCGCGATCGTGATAATCGTGAGCCGCGTGAAAATCGCGAACCGCGCGATAACCGCGAAGGCCGTGAAACACGTGAAGTGCGTGACGAGCAGCGCCGCAACCGTCGCAATGCGCAGCAAACCACTGCCACGGTTACCGATGAGCCGCAGTCTGAAGAAGCCGCCAAGGCACAGCGCGAAGAGCAGCAACAGCGCCGTGAGCAGCGTGCCGAGCGTCAACGCCGTCGTCAGGAAGAAAAGCGTCAGGCTCAGCAAGAAGTGGCCGCACTGGAAAGTACAGAAGCTGCCACTGCCACCACCGCCAGCGATGAAGATCACGAAGAACGTCAGATGCAGAACATGCAGCGTCGTCAACGTCGTCCTCTGTCGCAGAAGGTTCGTGTGCTGTCCGCGGAAGAAGAGCTGCATCGCGCAGCGGAAGAGCTGCTGGCACCTAAAACGCCGGTAGCGAAAGCTCAGGACGCGAAACCTGCTCAGGCCGAAGACAGCGTTAAACTGCTGCCGGAAACCGTTGAAGCGCAGGCCGAAGACGATGCACAGGGTGACAACCGCGCTAATGGCGAAAACGGCATGCCACGCCGCTCACGTCGTTCACCTCGCCACCTGCGCGTTAGCGGTCAGCGTCGTCGTCGTTACCGTGACGAGCGTTACCCAACTCAGTCGCCAATGCCACTGGCGGGGGCTTTTGCCTCACCAGAAATGGCGTCAGGCAAGGTCTGGGTGAGTTACCCTGTCACACAAGCTGCGCAAATGGTTGAAGAGGCTGAAGTTCAGGCTGAAGCTAGCCAAATCGCTGCCGACAACGTCATGGCACCAGAAGCCGTCAGCGTGGCCGCTCCGGTGGTTGCCGCGGTCGCAGAGCAGGAAACCGCACCGGTTAACCAGCCGGAAGCTGTGGCAGTCGCGGTTGAAGCAGTTGAAGAAGCCCAACCGGTTGTTGAAACCGCCGAGCCAATCATTACTGCTCAGGCTGAAGAAACTCCGGTAGCAGCTGAAACACCAGCAGTTGAAGAAACCGCAGTGGTTGAAGCAGCCGCTGCGGTCGAAAAAGCCCCAGCCATTGAGGCTGCACCAGCGGTTGAAACTGCTCCTGAGGTTGAAGAAACCCCAGTAGCAGAGGCAACACCAGTCTTGGTGGTGGAAGAAACGGCAACCGTGGCAGAAGCCGTCACCGAGCCGGCTGCACCTGTCGTTGAAGCTGCCCCGGTTCAGGAAACTGTAGCTCCGGCCGTTGTTGAAAAACCAGCGCCGGCAGTGCAACAGCAACCCGCACCGGTACAGGCTGGTACGCTGTACAAGCATATCGCTACGGCGCCAATGACCAAGGCCCCTGCTCCGGACTATGTGCCTGAGCAGCAGCAACACAGCGATTGGCAGCGTCCTTCCTTCGCCTTCGAAGGTAAAGGCTCAGCCGGTGGCCATGCGGCGGTAAATCAAGCTACCGCACCGGCAACCAAACCGCAGCCGGTTAACGAATAAGGTAATCTGCTTCGATAAAAAAACCCGCCTGATGGCGGGTTTTTTATTGCCGAAATAAACTCAGGCAATTTTTTTCAATTGTTTGATATCCAGCAAATCCAGCTTGCCGTCAATACTGGCGACAAACCGCTTAAAATGCTCGGTGGCGTTGTGTTTTTCCAGCGCCTCTGCACTTGCCCAGCGTTCAAAGAACACGAAAGTTCCTGGCTTCTCGAGATCGCGGTGCAGGTCATATTGCAGATTGCCCAATTCCTGGCGGCTTGGATCGATAATCTCATGCACTGCATCGCTGACGGCCGAAACAAACTCGGGTTTAGCCTGCAGGGTGGCAATAACTCGCACTTCCATTTTATTCTCCCATTCCAATGTGATTAATGTTGATAACCCGAAAGTTTTGGCTCGGGGATCATTAGAATCCTTGTCACTATGCACCCGATAACCAATTGATTTCAACTTGCCGTGAACAAACAGATGCATCGCAGGCACTTTCCGCTTATCCTTATGCCCCGGCGTGAATAAGCCCCATTATTCGCTTTTACTTAGACCCGAATCTAACCGCCGGAGCCTTGTAACATGACCGCACAGCCTCAAGCCCTGAAAATCCGCCGCCCTGACGACTGGCATATCCATTTGCGTGACGACGATATGCTGAAAACGGTTTTGCCCTATACCAGTCAGGTATTTGGCCGGGCGATTGTGATGCCCAACCTGGCTCCGCCAATTACTACCGTAGAAGCCGCCCGAGCGTATCGCGATCGCATTCAGGCAGCCGTCCCTCAGGGGCACAACTTTACCCCGCTGATGACCTGCTACCTGACTAATTCACTGGCCGCGGCAGAACTGGTTAATGGGTTTGAGCAAGGCGTTTTCACTGCGGCTAAGCTCTACCCTGCCAATGCCACGACCAACTCCAGCCATGGCGTCAGCGATGTGAAGGCCATCTACCCGCTGTTTGAGCAAATGCAAAAAATCGGCATGCCACTGCTGATTCACGGTGAAGTGACCGATGCCGCCGTCGATATTTTCGATCGCGAGGCTCGCTTTATTGAACAGGTTATGGAGCCGATTCGTCGCCAGTTCCCGGAGTTGAAAATTGTCTTCGAGCACATCACTACTAAAGAAGCGGCGCAGTACGTCCAAGAAGGCAATCGATTCCTTGGCGCGACTATCACCCCGCAGCATCTGATGTTTAACCGTAACCACATGCTGGTGGGGGGCATTCGTCCGCACCTGTTCTGCCTGCCGATCCTCAAGCGTAATATTCACCAGGATGCGCTGCGCAAAGCCGTTGCCAGCGGTTCGGATCGTTTCTTCCTCGGTACCGACTCCGCCCCTCATGCCAAACACCGTAAGGAATCGAGCTGCGGTTGTGCAGGCGTATTCAACGCGCCTAACGCTATTCCGGCCTATGCCAGCGTGTTCGAAGAACTGGGCGCATTAGAGCACCTGGAAGCTTTCTGTTCCCTGAACGGGCCAGGCTTCTATGGTCTGCCGGTGAATGCCGACTTCATCGAACTGCAGCGCGTGCCAACCACTCAAGCAGAAGAGATCGCCATGGGCAGCGAAACGGTGGTGCCCTTCCTTGCCGGAGAGACGCTGAAGTGGTCAGTGAAAGCATAATCTTCTTTTTTTAACGCAGCCTATTGCCCCCACGCGCGGTTAACTGTATAAATACCCAGTAAATCGCTTCGGGGGCAATTATGCGTGTTGAAGTCACTATAGATAAAACCAAACCGCTACCGGCAGGCGCCATTGAAGCGCTGACCGGCGAGCTGGGCAAACGGGTAAACCGCCAATTTCCAGATGCCGTGGTTCAGGTGCGTTATGCCGGTTCCAACGGGCTCTCAGTACTGGGCGGCCTGAAAACAGATAAAGACCTGATCGAGGAAATTCTCCAGGAAACCTGGGAAAGTGCCGACGATTGGTTTAGCGCAGAATAATACTGCAAGGTAGTTTTTGCCGGGGGTCGCTCTCCGGCTTTTTTGTATTTGAAACCTGGCAACGCGCGGTTAAATTTCTGCTGGAAGAAAAGCCTTATCTGGTCTGTACTGAATGCTTTAACAGGAGATCTTTGACATGGCCCCGGACAAGGTTAAAACCGAAGAAACGATGACCTTTGGCGAACTGCTGGCGCTGATTGCCGATCAAAAACGCCGGCTGAGCGTACTTGAAGTGGCATTTTCCTACCTGGCCTTTGGTTTGGATGACAAAGCCAATCAACTATTGATTCACAGCCTGAAGCTGGAATCGCAGAATCAAAATCGTGATGCGGAAACGCAGAATCACTTTGCCCATCTGGCCGCAGAACTGGAAAAACGGTTACATGCCGCCCCGCCCCCTCCTGCTGTTGAATGACGGCGACGTCCCCATGCTGTATGTATTCTCATGGCGTGCTGCAGAATAATCACTCAAATAAATATTTATTTTACAAAATAAGCAGGGAAAAGCTCCACCCGCGAAATCAGATGCGTATACTGTAAAGGCCCACATGATGATGGGCCGCATTGATCCTCGTTAGTCACTCACGGTAGTTACTACTCAATAAGGGGTCTTTATGGACAGAAATGATGAAGTAATTCAGACGCACCCGCTTGTTGGTTGGGATATCAGTACTGTCGACGTTTATGACGCCATGATGATACGCCTTCATTACCTGTCTTCACTAGACCAGACGCCCGAAGACGCCCAAGTAGACAGAACGCTTTGGCTCACCACAGATGTCGCACGTCAATTAATCAATATCTTAGAAGCCGGCATCGCCAAGATTGAAGCAACGGATTACCAGGACCTTGATCGTAGAAAACACTAATTCACCGCACCAAAAAACCTAAGGCGCCAGCGATTTTCTCTGGCGCCTTTTTCTTTGCCGACAGGCAGCGCAACGGGTGCATTGCGGCGCTCAACCTTTTATCATAACGAAATAAGAAACGTATAACAGAGAGGTTACGGCACGTGGAATATGACTTAATTGTTGTGGGCAGCGGTTCGGTAGGTGCGGCGGCAGGCTACTATGCGACTCGAGCCGGCTTGAAAGTGTTAATGATAGACAGCGCCATGCCTCCACACCGTAACGGCAGCCACCACGGTGACACCCGCATCATCCGCCATGCCTATGGCGAAGGCGAAAAATATGTCCCGCTCATTCTCCGCGCCCAGGCCTTATGGAATGCGTTGATAAAACAAACCGGCGAAGAACTGTTTCAGGACTGCGGCGTGCTGAATATGGGTCCAGAGCCGTCTGAATTCATCCACAATGCGCAAAACAGCGCGAAGAAATTCCGCCTTAACACACAATTTCTGAGCGCAGAACAGATTAACCAACGCTGGCCGGAATTCAATGCACCGGAAGGTTACGTCGGCGTGTTTGAACCTGATGCCGGGTTCCTGCGTTCTGAAAAGGCGGTTGCCAGCCTGATCAAGCTTGCCAAAGAAGCCGGTTGCAGCCAGCTGTTCAATTGTCCGGTCACGGGGGTGCAACCTGTCGAGGGCGGTGTCGAAGTGGTCACCTCCGAAGGTCGCTTTCAGGGCCGTAAGGCCGTGGTCACCACTGGTACCTGGGTCAAGGCTTTGCTGCCGCAATTGCCGATTTCGCCGCTGCGCAAAGTATTTTCCTGGCATCAGGCCGACGGCCGCTACAGCATAAACAACCGTTTCCCGGCGTTCACCGTCGAAGCGCAAGACGGCAGCCATTATTACGGCTTCCCTGCCGATAACGACGGGCTGAAAATCGGCAAGCACGATGGCGGGCAACCGATGGAAACGCCGGATCAGCGCAAGCCCTTTGGCAGTTTCACCAGTGACGGAACCGAGGTTTTCCACTTCCTGCGTCAATTCTTGCCGGGTGTAGGGGTATGTTTACACGGTGAAGCATGCAGCTATGATATGAGTCCGGATGAAGATTTCATTATTGATACCCTGCCGGACTGCGATCGCTTGATGGTTATCAGCGGCCTGAGCGGCCACGGCTTCAAATTTGCCAGCGTGCTAGGCGAGATTGCCGCCCTGTTTGCCGAGGACAAAACCTTACCGATAGATATCTCTGCCTTTACGCTCAAACGCTTTAAATAACCCTCCTCAATGGACACAACCGCCCCCGTCAACACGTTCGGAGGCGGTTATGCCCCGCAGTTACACGCTGAATTTAGCGTATCAATTTGAAATATAGTGGGAATAATATTTCAACGGAAATTTCTGGCGCAAGTATCCGGATTTCCGAATTGATCCCCCGTGGTGTAAGTTCTATTTTACAGCTGATATGCCCCTGGTAATTTCTCGCTCAACAAGGACGTCACCATGAAACTGCTTGTCGTGGACGAATGCTGCTTCACCCGGGTCGGTATCGATAACTATTTTACGGACAATGTTTTCAGCCAGGTAAAATGTTGCCACAGCCTGGAACAAGCAACTCCGCTGCTGGATCACTACCGCCCAAGCCATATCCTGGTCAACCTTACCAAACACTGTCGTTACAGTGAGGATGATGCTCAATTGCAGGCTTTTATCGAGGCCACCCCATCCGCGCTGTTGTTTATTTATCTGGACACGCCGTACCCATACAGCGAAACACCAATGCGCATCGCTGACCACGCTTTCCTGTTCAACAAAGCCACATTACCCGTCACCCTGCGCATGATGCGGGAAAAGCCGGTCTCACTGATGGATTGCAGCGTGGAACACTCTCTGTTCAGCCCGCAGGAGCTGACGGTGATGAAACACTGGATGGCGGAAATGCCCAATTACCGCATCGCAAAAAAGCTGCAAATCAGCTCGCACACCGTTTATGTGCACAAACGCCACATCACAGAGAAAATCAACGCCCGTAATCGGCTAGAATTTTATTCGCTGTATAACGTGCTGCGCTATTTTTATCCGCCGAGCGTTCCCGTCAGCGCTATGTCACCTTCGTTGATGGCGGTATAACCGAAGCCTGCTGCAAAGCAGGCTGTTTTCACACGAGGATTCCCCCTGATACCCGACTTTACCTTCTCGGCAGTATTAACGCTGGCTGCAAAAATACTATAATCAGCCCGTCCTTATCTTTTGGCTGCTGAGAATGCTAAACAAAATACTGTCGGCGATCGTCAACAACGTCCGCGAACATCTGGTGCTGTATATCTGCCTGTGGCTGGTGCTGTTGGCGCTGGATGTCTATTTCTTCTTTATGCCTTAACCCCATGCCGCAGACTTTTCCCCGTTTGCGCTTTAGCCGATTCGGTTCACCGGAACAGGTGATTGCCCTTGAAGATGCCGTCATTCCTGCACTGCAGCCCAATCAACTGCTAGTGCAGATGCGCTACGCACCAATAAATCCATCCGATTTGATTCCCATCTATGGTCAGTATGCACACCGTACTCTCCTGCCTCAGGTTCCTGGCTACGAAGGGGTTGGGGTCGCGGTTGATCCTCGCGGTCAACCTACCGACAGACGCGCGCTCACCGTCATGGGCAATGGCAGTTGGCAAAGCTTTGTCACGATCGATAGCGCCAAAGCCATTTGGGTACCGGACGACATCGACGACGCCACTGCGGCACAAATCTACATTAATCCACTGACCTGCTGGGTATTACTGACACAATGGTTGCAGCTAAACGCGGGGGACATCCTGATGATTAACGGCGGCGGTTCGGCGATCGGCCTGCTGTTTTGCCAGTTGGCGGCTTTGCGCGGTATCAGATTGGTGGTTGTGGTGCGTAATCCCACCCATCGCCAGGCGCTGCTGAATGCCGGTGCCTGGCGGGTTATAGAAGGACAATTACTGCAGCAATATCGTTTGCAACAGCTAACGGGCCATGCGGCGCGTGCCGCGATCGACTGCGTCGGCGGTGAAGATGGCTTGCATCTGGCACTTTCGGTCAGCGTGACCGGCGATTTTGTCGCCCTGGGGTTGCTCGGCAACCGGCAGGTGGACTGGCAGTATATTTCTCGCCAACTCCGGCTTCGCACTTCCCTGTTTCACCTGCGCAAATGGAACGCACAGGCAACTGCGGTGCAGTGGCAGGCGGCATTCCAACAGCTGTTCAATCTGGTGAGACGCGGCCAATTGGTGTTGCAAAGTCCGGCGGCTATTTATCCGTTGCGGCATTATAAACTGGCACTGCAACACGCCGCCGACAGCAAAACCCAGGGGAAAGTCTTCTTTACTCCGGAGTAACCGGTTTGCCTGGCTGACCATCGCCGAGAATAACCGCCAATTTATGTCCCCCTTCGGTGGTCTCCAGGGCAATGCGGGTAATAATGGTCAGCGGCACCGACAGTAACATCCCTACCGGCCCCATCAGCCAGCCCCAGAAGATCAACGACAGGAAAACCACCAGCGTCGATAACCCAAGTCCTCGCCCCATGACGCGCGGCTCCAGCATATTGCCAATCACCAGATTGATCGCGATAAAACCTGCGGCTACCACCAGCGCATCACCAAAACCGTTAAACAGCAGCGCCTGGATCAGTGGCGGAACCGCGGCGATCACCGAGCCGATGTTGGGAATATAATTCAGCAAAAACGCCAGCAGCCCCCAAATAAAGGCAAAGCGCACGTCGACCGCAGCCAAAAATCCCCAGACGATGACGCCGGTTGCCAGACTGATCGCCGTTTTGATCACCAGATAACGCGTGACGCCGTCTAACGCACGCCGAATATTGGCGATGCCTTCGCTAGGTTTATCCAGCGCCTGCTGCAGTTTGTAAGGCAACAGCTGCACTTCAAACAGCATAAATACCACGGTCATCAGCAACAGGAAAATATTGGTCATGGCCCCCGAGAAACGGCTTAACAGGCGGGTGATCAAATTCATCGCCGAGCTGGGGTCAACATACTGCAGCATCGCTTCGGGGGATATGGTGATGTTGAGGCGATCGGCGTAATGCTGCAGCTCACTCAGTTTTTCCATCATCATGCCGCGGTACTGGGGGAGCGAACGGGCAAATTCGTTCAGCGATGCGCCCAATATGCCGATGAACAACATTAACGCCACCACGACCAGCACCACCAGTAAAGTCACACCAAGCACGCGCGGTATACGCCAGCGTTCTAGCTGCGTTACCAGCGGATTCAGTACCATAGCGAGAAACACCGCCAGTAAGAATGGCACCACGATATCCGCAGCCGCTTTGACGCCGGCGAGAATAATGACCAACATTGCCAACAAGATAGCCAGACGCAGGCTTCGATCGGTCAACAGGGTTCGGCCCATGACATTTCCTTTGTGTTAATGGTGTGACCCTGCGGGCCATCCGATGTGTCTTATGTTAGCAAACTCTGTTGTCCTGCCGCAGAGGTATTGCTGTATGAATAAACGTCCCACTTTTGCGGAACATTGACTGGAAATAATCGACAAACTTGACTAGCGATTTATTCGCCAGAACAACTCATGCTATTTACGTAAAATGACAAAAGCTGACAATAATAAATAAAACCATTATTTTTCAATCAATAACAATCCAACAATACACAATCACAATTATTACCTTCAACGATTTCACTGATTAACCTGACGCTATCTCAGCCAAATTCACTGATTAATATTTTAAAGAAGTAACATAGTTAAATTTATTATTGATTTTATGTTTCTTAAAGTTTAATTATTGCAGCCAGAAAATGTTGAAAGTAGGGAAACACCATGCTTTGGAAAAATACCGCCAACCGCTTTGGTCATATTTCAGTGTTGATCCACTGGTTGGTTGCGCTGACGGTGTACGGCATGTTCGCCCTGGGCCTATGGATGGTCACGTTGGGCTATTACGATGTCTGGTATCACCAGGCACCGGAAATTCATAAAAGTATCGGCACGCTGCTGTTCATCGTGATGGTGGTCCGGGTGATCTGGCGTTTTGTTTCGCCGCCGCCCAAACCGCTGGCCAGCTACGGTCGTTTTACGCGCGTCAGTGCGATTCTGGCCCATCTGGCGCTGTATGTGGTGCTGTTCAGTATCCTGATTAGCGGCTATCTGATTTCGACCGCCGACGGTCAACCAATCAGCGTATTCGGCTGGTTCGATATCCCCGCGACCGCCACAGGCATGGCGGAGCAGGCCGATACCGCCGGTACCATTCATCTTTACCTGGCTTGGGCCGTCGTGGTGCTGTCAGTACTGCACGCTCTGGCTGCGCTTAAACATCACTTCGTTGATCGTGATGTTACTTTGAAACGGATGCTGGGTAGCAGCGCCGATTAACCTTTGGACTTATGGAGATTGCTATGTTGAAGAAAACCGTACTGGGCTTGACCGCAGGTGCCCTGCTGCTGAGCGCTGGTTCCGCGCTGGCTGCCGACTACAAAATTGACAAACAGGGCCAGCACGCCTTTATCGAATTCCGCATCCAGCACCTGGGCTACAGCTGGCTGTACGGCACCTTTAAGGACTTTGACGGCGGCTTCACCTTCGACGAAAAAGATCCGTCCAAGGACAAGGTTAGCGTCACCATCAACACCGCCAGCGTCGACACCAACCACGCTGAGCGCGACAAACACCTGCGCAGCGCAGAATTCCTGAACGTCGAAAAGAATAAACAAGCCAAGTTTGAATCCACCGAAGTGAAAAAGAACGGCGAAGGTTATGCGGTTGTCGGTAACCTGACGCTGAACGGCGTGACCAAGCCGGTAACGCTGGACGCTAAACTGATCGGTCAAGGCAATGACCCTTGGGGCGGCTACCGTGCCGGCTTCGAAGCCAACGGTAAAATCAAGCTTAAAGACTTCGGCATCACTACCGATCTCGGCCCGGCGTCTCAGGACGTAGAGCTGATTATTTCCGTGGAAGGCGTTCGCGTGAAGTAATGCAAAAGCGCGGCAAGAACGCCGCGCTTATTTCAGGCTCAGCTGGCTGAGCCTTTATCTTCTTCCGGTGCCGGAATATGCATCGTGGTCTGCAATAACCCTTTCGACTTATTGAAAATCTTGATGCCATTCTCACGGCCGGCGCGGCGTGCACGCTGCTCTTCACGCGGCAGCTTCAGCTCTTCGCGGCAGATCTCGCTGCAGCAACCTTCAAACTTGGCAGCACAGCTCGGGCACTGAATAAACAGCAGGTGACAGCCGTCATTCTTGCAGTTGGTATGGGTATCGCAGGGTGCACCACACTGGTGGCAATTGGCGATCACATCGTCAGAAATCCGCTCGCCCATGCGCTCGTCAAACACAAAGTTTTTGCCGACGAACTTCAGCGGTAACCCCTGCTCTTTCGCCTTGCGCGCGTACTCAATAATGCCGCCTTCCACGTGATAGACGTTTTTGAAGCCGTTATGCAGCATATACGCACTGGCTTTTTCACAGCGAATACCGCCGGTGCAATACATGACAATATTTTTGTCTTTATTGTCCTGCAGCATCTCGACCGCCATCGGCAACTGGTCGCGGAAAGTATCTGAAGGCACTTCGATGGCGTTCTCGAAGTGGCCGACTTCATATTCGTAGTGGTTACGCATATCGACAAACAGCGTATCCGGATCGTCAATCATCTGGTTTACGCGATCGGCCTGTAAATACTCACCGACATTCGCTGGGTTGAAGCTTTCATCATCAATGCCATCGGCGACGATGCGATCGCGCACCTTCAGGCGAAGTACCCAGAAGGATTTGCCGTCGTCTTCCAGTGCGATATTCAGACGCACCTGATCCAACGCCGGATGCGAGGCAAACAACGCGGCTTTAAACGCCTCGAACTTGTTCTGCGGTACGCTGATTTGCGCGTTGATGCCCTCTTTCGCCACATAAATGCGGCCAAACACCTTCAGCTTGTCGAACTGAACGTAGAGGCTGTCGCGAAACGCTTTGGGATCGTCGATGGTGAAGTATTTATAAAAAGAAACTGTGGTGCGCGGTTCGGTTTCCGCCAGCATGCGCGCCTTCAGTTCCTCGTTAGAAATTCGGTTATGTAACACTGGCATGGTGTACTTTCCTGTCTTTCGGAGGTGACTGATTTTGATGCGCGCCGGCCGCCGGCCCACGCGCGGCGCACATAATACCCGAAAATGTAGCTCAAAACAGCATTAACGCACCGGTGATAACAAAGGCTGGAAGCTTGACGTCGCTCACAAATCTCGATAAGCCTTAAGGGAGCTTATCCCATTTTTACCACGGACCTGGAGGACGTCATGAGTCAGCTATTTACCCCGATTACGCTGGGGAAACTGAGTTTGCCCAACCGTATAGTTATCGCACCGATGTGCCAATACTCCGCCGATAACGGCAAGGCCACCGAATGGCATACGATGCATCTCGGTCATCTGGCATTGTCCGGCGCAGGCCTGTTGATTGTCGAGGCCACGTCGGTCGCCCCCGAAGGACGCATCACCCCCAACGATCTCGGCCTGTGGGACGACGCGACGGAACAGGCGCTTGCAGAAGTGGTACAAGCGGTAAGAAAACACGCCACTTTGCCACTGGGCATTCAGCTCGGCCACGCCGGGCGCAAAGCATCCTGTGCCGTTCCCTGGGCCGGTGGGGGCCAACTGAACAGGGCAGACGGCGGCTGGCAGACGCTGTCCGCCTCGGACATCCCCTTCACCCAGCATGATGCCTCTCCGGCAGCAATGAGCCTGGAACAAATTGAACAATTGAAAGCGCAGTTCGTTACCGCGGCGAAACGCGCCGATCGGCTAGGTTTTGAACTGATTGAACTGCATGGCGCACACGGTTATCTGCTACACCAGTTCCTGTCACCGCTGTCTAACCAACGTAACGACCAGTACGGCGGTTCATTGCAAAACCGCATGCGTCTACTGCTGGAGATTTACAATGAAGTGCGCGCCGTATTCCCGGCACAAAAAGCGCTTGGCGTGCGTATTTCCGCTAGCGACTGGGTCGAGGGCGGCTGGGATGAACAGCAGTCGGTAGCCTTGGCAAAAGCACTGAAGGAGCTGGGTTGCGACTACATCCATGTTTCCAGCGGTGGCCTTTCGCCATTGCAGAAAATCCCGGTGGGGCCGAATTACCAGGTGCCGTTCGCCGAGACCATCAAGCGGGAAAGTGGGCTGCCGACCATTGCCGTGGGGTTAATCACCGAGCCGGAACAGGCGGAAGCGATTGTCGCCACCGGGCAGGCGGATATGGTGGCGCTGGCGCGCGGTATCCTTTACAACCCACGTTGGCCATGGCACGCCGCCGCCAAATTGGGCGAGAAGGTCAGCGCGCCACCGCAATATTGGCGTTCTGAACCGCACGTATTGAAAGGGTTGTTCAAAAACGACTGATGATTCTGGGGTAGATGCTCAGCCTCTGCCCCGACATTCGGTAAAACCGGAAATCACGATACCTGCCAGCAATGCGACACCTGCCACCAGCAGTAACGGATTTAACTGCAGGTGTGCGCCAACGCTGCCCAACAGTGCTCCTGAGACTAATAAACCCGCACTTAACCATGAAGCCAACATACATCCCCCTAAAAATTTGGGCAAAATTATACGCCGCCCACGACTGCCAACCTTATCCTTTTGAGCGCATCAGCCCAATTAATCGCCAAATCATGTCCATTCATCACTAAAAATTATGTTTTAATGCGGTGTTTTTTCACGTTGCGTGATAAAAGTGCCACAATACTCGGTTATAAACGGCAGAAAATGGATAGACGGCCAAATCTCTTCTGGATGTCAGCCATACTATCACTCTGTTATTATCATTAAATGACTGCTTCTAAGCTGAGAACACATGACTCAAGTTCCCTCTTTTAATCGTTCTTTACTGCATCCGCGTTATTGGCTTACCTGGTTCGGTATCGGTTTGCTCTACTTATTGGTCTTGCTGCCTTACCCGATTATTTATCGTCTTGGCACTCGACTTGGCCGTTTTTCCATGCGTTTTCTCAAGCGCCGCGTGGCGATTGCCCAACGTAACCTGGTGTTGTGCTTCCCGGATATGCCACAGGCCGAGCGCGATGCGCTGGTGGTACAGAATTTTGAATCCGTCGGCATGGGGCTGTTTGAAACCGGCATGGCGTGGTTTTGGCCGAACTGGCGTATCGAGCGTTGGTTCAAAGTCAGCGGACTGGAGCATATTCAAAAAGCACGTGACAACCATCAGGGCGTTTTGTTGATCGGTCTGCACTTTCTGACGCTGGAACTGGGCGCCCGCATCTTTGGCATTCACAATCCGGGCATCGGCGTTTATCGGCCGCACGACAACAAGCTGATGGACTGGCTGCAAACCTGGGGCCGCATGCGCTCCAACAAATCCATGCTGGACCGCAAAGACGTGAAAGGCATGATCCGGGCCCTGAAACAGGGTGATATTATCTGGTACGCTCCGGACCACGACTACGGCCCGCGCAGCAGCGTGTTCGCCCCGTTGTTCGCCGTTGAAAAAGCCGCCACCACCACCGGCAGCTACGTGCTGGTACGAATGGGCAAACCGGCCATTATTCCCTTTACCCCACGCCGCTTGCCGGACGCTAAAGGGTATGAGCTGATTATGCAGCCGGCGGTGGAAAACTTCCCGCTGGATAATGAGCTCGAGGCCGCTGCGTTTATGAATAAAGTGGTCGAAAAAGAGATCCTGATGGCACCGGATCAATACATGTGGCTACACCGTCGCTTCAAGACCCGCCCAGAAGGCGAGCCTTCACTCTACTGACTTCTGACCCGCCATTTGGCGGGTTAGTTTTTTATGCCGCAGATCTTGAGAAACGACGGCAACGGTGGGATGGTAAAGCCTTCGTCGTTCATCCTGGAGCCGTTATGTACATCGTTAGCCTGACCTACCATCGCCCGATAGAAGAAGTCGACAGCCACCTCGAGGGGCACATCGCCTGGTTGAAAAAATACTTCCAGGACGGCACCTTTATCGCCTCCGGTCGCAAAAACCCGCGCACCGGTGGTGTGATCCTGGTGAAAGGGATAGATCGTTCACAGCTGGATACCATCGTGGCGCAAGATCCCTTCAATGCCGTGGCTCACTATGAGATAACCGACGTAGCCCTCTCGACAACCTCCAGCGGTTTTGAACTGCTCGCCGGGCTTTAAGTAAGCTTTTTTCCGCGCGCACAGCGCGGAATACTGTCTATATTCAATTTTTAAAACTTTATTTCATTTTCAGAATATCCCCTGCCACATCGATTGATGCCGCCTATAATTAAGCGCATACTTACCAGGCTAACTTTTTTGCTTTGCCCCATTGCCTGTGCACACGCGCAAAGCGCTCCTCCTTTTGCAGCAGGAATTTATGGCTTCGGCACCAGAACCCATCAACTGGAAACGCAACCTTTTCGTCACCTGGCTGGGGTGCTTCCTGACCGGTGCCGCGTTCAGCCTGATCATGCCCTTCCTGCCACTCTATGTAGAAACCCTCGGTGTTACCGGTCACGAAGCCTTGAACATGTGGTCCGGTCTGGTATTCAGCATCACCTTCCTGTTTTCAGCAATTGCTTCCCCTTTCTGGGGCGGTCTGGCCGACCGCCGCGGGCGTAAGTTGATGCTGTTGCGATCGGCGCTGGGCATGTCGATTGTGATGCTTTTAATGGGTATGGCGCAGAATATCTGGCAGTTCTTGGCGTTGCGCGCGGTGTTGGGCCTGCTCGGTGGCTTTATTCCCAACGCCAACGCGCTGATTGCCACCCAGGTACCGCGCAATCGCAGCGGCTGGGCGCTGGGCACCCTGTCCACCGGCGGCGTCAGCGGGGCATTGATTGGCCCGTTGATCGGCGGTTTACTGGCCGACCAGTACGGCCTGCGACCGGTGTTCTACATCACCGCCGGCGTGCTGTTGGCCTGCTTTGTTTTAACGCTGCTGTACGTTAAAGAACAATTCACCCCGGTACAGAAGAAAGACATGCTGCATGCTCGCCAGGTTTTCGCAGCGCTGAAAAGCCCCAAGCTTATCCTCAGTCTGTTTGTGACCACTATGATTATTCAGGTTGCCACAGGATCCATTGCGCCGATTCTGACGCTGTACGTGCGCGATTTGGCCGGCAATATCCATAACCTGGCCTTTGTCAGCGGCCTGATCGCTTCTGTCCCCGGCGTCGCCGCGCTGATGAGCGCACCGCGGTTAGGCAAGCTGGGCGACCGGATAGGTCCGGAGCGCATTCTGGTGTTTATGCTAATCGTATCGGTGCTGTTGCTGATCCCCATGGCCTTTGTGCAAACCCCATGGCAGCTCGGCGTGTTGCGCTTCCTGCTTGGCGCCGCCGATGGCGCACTGCTGCCGGCCGTACAAACACTGTTGATTTATAACTGCACCAATCAGGTGGCCGGCCGGATCTTTAGCTATAACCAGTCATTCCGGGATATAGGCAACGTCAGCGGCCCGCTGATGGGCGCAGCGGTTTCTGCCAGTTACGGCTTCCGGGCGGTGTTCTGCGTGACCGCAATGGTGGTGCTGTTCAATGCAATTTATTCCTGGTGGTGTTTGCAACGACGCCCGACGCGAATGCGTGAAGACACCCTGCAAGAAGAGCAATAGCCGTATTTATCACCAGTTCTGTGCTCAAACAGAGCCGAGTCCCTGTTTACCTTACTTTTAGTATTGATACCCTCTGTGCCTCTTCACCCTATTCCCATAAGAATAATCTCAATGTAATTCCATGTTTTTGAACAGATAATTAACTTTTAGCGCAATAAACCAGCTGTCAATAACAATCCCGCCTTAACCAACATAAAAACCAGGAAAGGAGATGTTTGTCGACTTTTCATCTAAAAAATGGGATACAGGGACTAGACAAAACCATCATCCAGTTATCAAATGGTTAAATAATATCACGCCAGTTGTAAATCATTGGCCAAGTGAAAAAAGGCTAACGCGCTTTCCACGGTTAACGGGCGCTGCAGCAACGGTTTTGTCGGGTAATCCACATTGGGTGGATCACCTTCCTTAAATACACATACATACCACAGTATAAGCTGCATCATTGCGGCGCATTTTATTGGGAAGACGTTATGCAATCCTCTGTTAATAAACAAGAAAGCCGGACCTTCTTCGGCCATCCTTATCCGCTCGGATCCCTGTTCTTTACCGAAATGTGGGAGCGGTTCTCGTTTTACGGCATTCGCCCATTACTGATCCTGTTCATGGCCGCCACCGTGTACGACGGCGGTATGGGGTTGGCACGTGAAAACGCCTCGGCGATTGTCGGTATTTTCGCTGGCAGCATGTACCTGGCTGCCCTGCCGGGCGGTTGGTTGGCGGATAACTGGCTTGGCCAGCAGAAAGCGGTGTGGTACGGCTCGATTCTGATCGCGCTGGGCCACCTGTCGATCGCGCTGTCTGCCGTCATGGGCAATAACCTGTTCTTCATCGGCCTGATGTTTATCGTGCTGGGGTCTGGGCTGTTCAAGACCTGTATCTCGGTGATGGTCGGCACGCTGTATAAGAAAGGCGACAACCGCCGCGACGGAGGTTTCTCGCTGTTTTATATGGGCATCAACATGGGCTCGTTCATCGCCCCGCTGATCTCCGGTTGGTTGATCCGTTCCCACGGCTGGCATTGGGGCTTCGGCATCGGCGGGATCGGGATGCTGGTGGCGCTGGTGATCTTCCGCGTCTTTGCGGTACCGGCGATGAAACGCTATGACAGCGAAGTCGGCCTGGACTCCACCTGGAACAGCCCGGTCGCCAAGAAAAACGGCGTCGGTCGCTGGCTGCTGGCGTTAGCCGTCGGCGTGGCGGTGGTTATCACCCTGATTGCCCAAGGCATCATCGTGATTAACCCGGTAGCAGTAGCCAGCATGCTGGTTTACGTGATTGCCGCCTCGGTGACCCTGTACTTTATTTATCTGTTCGTGTTTGCCGGCCTGAGCCGCAAAGAGCGTGCCCGCCTGCTGGTCTGCTTTATCCTGCTGGTGTCAGCCGCCTTCTTCTGGTCCGCATTCGAACAGAAACCGACCTCGTTCAACCTGTTCGCCAACGACTACACCAACCGTATGATCGGCGATTTCGAGATCCCGGCGGTGTGGTTCCAGTCAATCAACGCCCTGTTTATTATCCTGCTGGCACCGGTATTTAGCTGGGCATGGCCTGCGCTGGCACGTAACAAGGTACGCCTGAGCAGCATCACCAAGTTCGTTATCGGCATTCTGTTCGCCGCAGCAGGCTTTGGCCTGATGATGCTGGCTGCGCAGAACGTGCTGAGCAACGGCGGTGCCGGTGTGTCGCCGATGTGGCTGGTGGGCAGTATCCTGATGCTGACGCTGGGCGAACTCTGCCTTAGCCCAATCGGGTTGGCGACCATGACTCTGCTGGCCCCGGAAAGAATGCGCGGCCAGATGATGGGCCTGTGGTTCTGTGCCAGCGCGCTGGGTAACCTGGCTGCCGGCCTGATCGGTGGCCATGTTAAGGCCGACCAACTGGAAATGCTGCCTAACCTGTTCGCACGCTGCTCGATTGCGCTGCTGATTTGTGCCGCGGTATTGACCCTGTTGATCGTCCCTATCCGTCGCATGATGGAAAATACTCAGGGTAAAAGCGCGCAGAAACCGGCGACCAACGCCTGATAGCCTTTTCGCTTGACCCTTTCAGCCAGCGTCCGGTGCGCTGGCTTTTTTATTGCCCCCACACCTGCTGTTGCAACACTACCCGGTAACCGTCCGGATCTTCAAACGACTGCCCATGGGCATCCCAGTAGGGATTGTAGGCCGCAACGCGCCGAAAACCGGCGGTCAGCATGCGTTTGCATCCTGTAACCCACTCCTGTTCATCCGGCAGATAAAACACCAGCAGATGATCCTGCGTCGGCGCCTGCCGCACCTCCACTCCCCGATGATGAGTAAACTCAAGGTGATAACCCCGTTGCGGGTGCCCGACCATTACGCCATCAAAACCCTGATGATCGCGGAACTCACCCAGCCGTTCGAAGCCCAAGCCCTGGCAGTACAGGGTCGCAATCTCCTGTAACCTGTCGGTCGGGCGGGCAATGCGCAACACCGCGTTAGCTATCGGCATTATTTTCTCCAAAACAGAATAACTTCATACAACGCCATTCCTGCCAGCATTGCCGCAACGAACTGCCAGCCGGCTGACGAGCCCGCACCGGCCAGCACCCAGGCCGGGCCGGGACAGATGCCCGCCATTCCCCACCCGATGCCAAACAGCGCGCTGCCTGCCAATAAGCGGCGGTCGATGCGTTGGGAAGATGGGAGTTGTACTGTTTCACCCAACAAGGTACGTGGTCGGCGGCGAACCCAAAAGAACGCCGGTGCCGCCACCGCAATCGCTCCCACCATCACCAGGGCCAGTGACGGATCCCAGTGGCCGGTGACATCGAGAAAGGCCAGCACCTTGGCGGGATTGGCCATTCCGGCGACGATCAGACCAAGGCCAAAGATGGCGCCACTCAGTAAGGCAAACACGGATCGGTACATCACGTTAAACTCCCCCCCACTGGCGGACGGCCCATACCGTAATAAACCCCAACAGCATAAATACCGCCGTGGCCACTAACGAACGCGGAGACAATCTCGCCACGCCGCAAACACCGTGACCGCTGGTACAGCCTCCGCCCAGGCGAGTACCCAGCCCGACCAATATCCCGGCGGCGATCAGCCATAAACTGCTGCCGTCAACCGGCATGTCCGGTAAAGGCCTGGCGATACGATACAGCCAGGGCGAAATCAGCAACCCGACAAGAAATGCGGCCCGCCAGCCTTTCTCTTTGCCCTGCGGCGTCAGCAGGCCACCGGTAATGCCACTGATGCCGGCGACGCGGCCGTTAAACAGCAACAACAGCGCCACCGCACTGCCGATTATCCCCCCGCCGACCAGCGCGGACAGCGGGGTAAAATGCAACCAGTCGACGGTCATGGCCTCTCCTCCCGTGCCGGGCAAAAGAGTTGATATAAAGTATTAAGCAGCGTCAGCGCCTTCCGATCGCAAACGGCATAGTAGATTTGTTTACCGTCGCGCCGCGTTGATACCAGCCCTTCCTGACGCAATACCCCAAGCTGTTGCGAAAGCGTCGGCTGGCGGATCTCCAGCGCCTGTGACAACTCCCCCACCGACATCTCGCCCTGGCTGAGTTGGCACAGCAGCAGTAAACGATCTTCATTGCCCAGCGCCCGCAGCAATGCCCCGGCCTGCGTTGCCGCCTGCCGCATACTGTCGATATCCATCTTCCCTCCAAACAATTTACTAAATTATATATTGTTTATTTATAGACTATAACGCCTCGCCGTACCAGAGGCTGGTATGAAAGGTATCGGCGTGGCATGCTGCCATTATGATTTTCCGTGGACCGGGGATGCCCCAAGAAATGCTGCTTTTTCATGATGCTGTGCCCGCGAACCGCTCGATTGTGCCGGTCGCCAAAGATTATCAGCACGGCGAGTTCGAACCGCTCCATTACCACGACTGTGCACAGTTGATTCATAGCCTGAGCGGCGTAGTGCAAGTGAATACTCGTCTGGGCAGTTGGGTGGTCCCCCCAGGGCGTGGCGTTTGGCTGCCTGCGCGCGTAGAACACAGTCTGCAGATCACCGGTAAAGTGGCGGCAAGAGCGCTGTTAGTCGATCCGCTGGCACGAGCCGACCTGCCGGCAAGCTGCGAAGTGGTGCAAATATCCCCGTTGCTGCGTGAGCTGATTATCTGTGCGATGGACATTACGGCGGATTATCCGGCGGGAGGTCGTGAAGAACGGATCATGGAATTGATCCTGGATGAACTGCGTGTGCTGCCAATCCTGCCGCTGAATTTGCCCGAACCGCGCAGCGATGCCCTATTAAGGTTGTGCCGGCATATTCAGCAATCGCTGGCACACCCCTGGGAGTTAGAACAGGCCGCTGGTTACATCAACGTCAGCGGCCGCACGCTGTCACGACGTTTTCAACGAGAAACCGGGCTGCGTTTTGGCGACTGGGTGCGCCGCGCCCGTTTGCTGGCGGCATTGAATGCCCTGGCCGCCGGGCATTCGGTGCTGGAAGTGGCGCTGGACTTGGGCTATGACAGCCCCAGTGCTTTCAGCGCCATGTTCCGCCGCCAGCTGGGCGTTGCACCCAGCACTTATTTCGCTAAATAACGCGCAGCCACGTTGAACAACGCCTGCAGGGAAGCGCTGGCAGAATCGACGTCGATGCCGACCCCATAAGCCGCCTCACCGTGCGCCAGCGTACAGCGAATATAGGCCACGGCACGGCTTTGGCTCTGATGCCCCAGCGTGTGTTCATGGTAGTCCTCTATCGCCAAATTCAAGCCAAAGCGCTGGCGCAGCGCATCCACCGCGCTGGACAACAAACCGTTCCCTACCCCCAGCAGCCGTTGCTGTTGCCCTTCGAACAACACCCTGGCGCTGAAACTATAAGCCTCGATGCTGTGGCTTTCGGTCTGATAGCTCAGCAACTGCAGTCGCGGTTGTTCCACCAAACCATAGCTGATTCTAAACAGCCGCCACAGCTCGGCGGTGGTCATCTCTTTGCCGCTGCCGTCGGTCGCCTGCTGCACCACCTTGCTGAAATCAATTTGCAATCCACGCGGCAACGACAACCCATGGTTCTGCTCCAACAACCAGGCAGCGCCGCTTTTGCCCGACTGGCTGTTAACCCGGATCACCGCCTCATAGCTACAGCCGACGTCCGCCGGATCGAGCGGTAAATAAGGCACTTGCCACAGACCGTCCTGCCTCTGCTGTTGGGCGGCAAAGCCTTTTTTAATCGCATCCTGATGAGAGCCGGAAAAGGCGGTGAACACCAACTCACCGGCGTAAGGATGGCGCGGATGAACCGGCAGTTGGTTACACTGCTCAACTACCTCCACCACCTGCTTCAGTTGGCTGAAATCCAGCCCCGGCGCAACGCCCTGGGTATACAGGTTGAGCGCCAGCGTCACCAGATCGACATTGCCGGTGCGTTCACCGTTGCCGAACAGACAACCTTCTACCCGATCGGCACCGGCCAGCATTGCCAGCTCGGCGCAGGCCACTCCGGTGCCACGATCGTTATGCGGATGCACGCTGATGGTCACCCGGTTGCGCTGACTGAAACGGCGGCAGAACCACTCAATCTGGTCGGCGTAGACGTTCGGCGTACTGACCTCCACCGTGGCTGGCAGGTTGATGATCATCGGCCGCCCCGGCCCAGGCTGCCAGACATCGGCAACGGCTTCACAGATTTCCAGCGCAAACTCCAGCTCGGTAAAGCAGAAAGTCTCCGGTGAATATTCGAAGGTCCATGCCGTTTCCGGCTGCTGCTCGCACTGCTGTCGAATACGCAGCGCGCCATTAACCGCCAGCGCTACCGTTGCCGCCTTGTCCTGTTTGAAGACGATTTCACGAAACATCGGTGCGGTAGCGTTATACAGGTGCACGATGGCACGTGGTGCACCACGCAACGCGTCGAAGGTACGGTCGATCAAATCGTCTCGCGATTGGGTCAGCACCTGAATACTGACGTCATCCGGGATAAACTGCTCATCAATCAGCGAGCGGACAAAATCGAAGTCCGTTTGCGAGGCAGAAGGAAACGCCACCTCAATCTCTTTGAACCCGCACGCCAGAAGCATCTGGTAGAACTGGTGTTTGCGGGCGTTATCCATAGGTTCCGCCAGCGCCTGATTGCCGTCACGCAGATCGCTGGAGCACCAGCGCGGTGCCTGCTGCAAAGTGCGGCCCGGCCACTGGCGATCCGGCAAGGTCACGGGCGGGAACGGACGGTATTTGATTGAAGGGTCGGTTAACATGGCACTCTCCTGGCGGTAATAAGCAATGCCCTATTATTTCCTGCCGTGATCCCTCCTGCTCCCGCTTAGCGGACAACCATCGTCGCGAAACGGACAACAAAAAAATTTGCATCCTGCGCCAGTGCGGCAACAATTACTTCTGACGTTTGTCATGGCGCTTCGGCGCACCCAGCCCTGAGCAATGCTTATCCTGACTGGAGAAAAATATGAGCCTGTATGCAACCCTGGAAGAAGCCGTTGAAGCGGCGCGCGAGGAGTTTATCGAGTCTGCCGAAGGCGGTAACGACGACGAACCGCCGGTGCCGCAACAGTTCAATCTGCAAAAATACGTGATGCTTGATGGTGATATCATGTGGCAGGCCGAATTCTTTGAACAAGAAGGCGAATCGGTCGAATGCCTGACGTTACGCAGCGGCGCTGCCGCTCAGGCTATTTTCGACGGGGATTATGACGAAGTCGAAATCAGCGCCGAATGGATTGAGGAAAATACGCTGCACGAGTGGGAAGAAGGAGACTTCCAGCTCGATCCGCCGTTGGATACCGAAGAGGGCCAAACAGCCGCCGACGAGTGGGATGAGCGTTGAATGATCACGGGCGGGAGCAGACAATCCCCCGCCCTTCACCCTATGATTTTCTGAGAGGCTGCATGATTATCCGCCAGGCGCGTCCCGAAGATTTCCCCGCGATTTTGCAACTGCAAACACAAAACACCCCGGCAAACTTGAGCGACAGCCAAAAGCGCCAGGGATTTATCGTCTCGCGCATGAATGAAGCGCAGCTCACAAGCATTAACCAGGGGCTGGGCATTCTGGTGGCGGTCGAAGGTGAAGCCCTGGCCGGGTTTGTCTGCCTGATGCCAACGAATGCGCAACCGCACCCGCCGGTGGTGGATGCAATGCTGGACACGCTGGCCGGCCAATCATTCAAGGGACGGCCACTGAGTGAGCAGCGGGTGTTTCTATATGGTCCGGTGTGCCTTGACAGCGCCTGGCGTGGCAAAGGCGTGCTGAAGCAGCTCTACGCCGCCGTCAAGGCGCGTACCCGCAAGGAGTTCGACGTTGGCGCGCTCTTTATTGACGACAGTAACCCGCATTCGTTGGCGGCCCATGTACAGGGCTTGCAGATGACGGCGCTGGCTCCGTTCCGCTGTGGTGATCAGGGTTACCAACTGGTGGTATTTGCTACCGGGGATTAGCTTATTCGTAGGGGCCGTGTTGGGCGTCAAACGGCAGCATAAAGGTATCTACCACCATCGACAGCGGCACATCAATGACCGTGATATACCGCCAGGGGCTATCGCGCAGATCCCACTGAACGCCCGGATAATATTGATGGCCGTGCCCGGCCCCCGGCACTGTGCGACTGATAATACTGCCGCAGCCGGTTAACGCCGTGACTCCTGCCACCAGCAATACCAGACGAAGAAGAGAAGAGAGATTCACCAAAATGATTTTTGCCCCGGGTTTGTTTTGTGGGGCCACAACGCCCGGCGCGAATTTTAACACAGTTTTTCACGCGAGTTTGTCGGCGTTGCGTAAGCCAAATACCAAAAAAAACGGGGAACACGCTATGCGTATTCCCCGTTCAGGTCACCCGATCAGCCTTTAACGCTGACCCACCGGATGAGCCCGCTCATTGCGCGGCAGTTGCTGATAAAACTCGCGCCAGGCGGCGCCCTGCGGCAGTAGCCAAACCCGCTGATGCAAACGCGACAGCGCGACAGGATCGCTCAGCAGCTCAAGACGTTTGCCTTTCACCAGCTTCTCCGGCCCCAGCTCCAACGCCTCGTTCACTCGCTCTTCACGATTACGCTCGATGGCACCGCGCAGATGGTGACGCGCAGTAGCCAGCGCCGTCGCCAATGCGTTGAATGACGGATTGACCACCGCGTGCATAAAGCCATTGCTCAGTGCGCGTTCACGGTTAAGCTGCAGATATTCTTCCGTTGCCACCAGTTCGCGAGGAGGAGAGTACTCTTCCGGGATCAGGAACAGCTTGGCGCGCTTGCTCTTGATACCTAACGTCGCACGGCTCGACAAGACCGAAACGAACGGCGACAGGATCAGCGAGAAGACGATTGGCGACAGCCACCACAGGAAGCGCAGATCCAGCCAGGCCATACCGCCAGCCCAGACCAGACCGAGCAGCATCTGTGAACCGTGGCGTTTAAAGGCTTCGCCCCAAGGGGTGTCATCATCGTCACGCTGTGGCGAGTTCCATACCACTTCCCAACCCAGGAAGGCACTGACCACGAATACCGTGTGGAACAGCATGCGCACCGGCGCCAGCAGCACCGAGAACAGCATTTCCATCAGCATCGACAGGAACAGGCGTATACCGCCGCCGTACTCCCTGGCACCCTTCGCCCAGATCAGCACAATGCTCAACAGTTTAGGCAAGAACAGCAGCACCAGCGTGGTAGAGAACAGCGCTATCGCCAGTTCAGGACGCCACTGCGGCCACACCGGGAACAGCTGGCGCGGTTGCAGGAAGTACTGCGGCTCCATCAGGGTATGCACCACCTGCAGTGCGGTAGACAGCGCCAGGAACATAAACCACAGCGGTGCCGACAGGTAGGACATTACACCGGTCAGGAACACCGCACGGTGTACCGGGTGCATGCCCTTGACCAGGAACAGGCGGAAGTTCATCAGGTTACCGTGGCACCAGCGACGGTCACGCTTCAACTCATCCAGCAGGTTCGGCGGCAGTTCTTCATAGCTGCCCGGCAGATCGTAAGCAATCCACACGCCCCAACCGGCACGGCGCATCAACGCGGCTTCCACAAAGTCATGCGACAAGATGGAGCCGGCAAAAGAGCCTTCGCCAGGCAATGGTGCCAGCGCACAGTGTTCGATAAACGGCTTCACGCGGATAATGGCGTTATGGCCCCAATAGTGCGATTCACCCAACTGCCAGAAATGCAGACCGGCAGTAAACAGCGGCCCGTAAACCCGGGTGGCAAACTGCTGCACGCGGGCATACAGCGTATCCATGCCTGATGCTTTCGGCGCAGACTGAATAATACCGGCGTTCGGGTTGGCTTCCATCAGGCGCACCAGACCGGTGAGACACTCACCGCTCATCACGCTGTCGGCATCCAGGATCACCATGTAGCTGTATTCGCCACCCCAGCGACGACAGAAGTCGTCGATGTTGCCGCTTTTGCGTTTCACGCGGCGACGGCGACGGCGATAGAAGATACGGCCATGGCCATCTACGTCGCGGCACAGTTCCATCCAGGCTTTCTGTTCCGCCATGCAGATATCCGGGTCGTAGCTGTCGCTCAGCACGTAGATATCGAAATGCTCGAGCTGGCCGGTGGCCGCGACGGACTCATAGGTCGCGCGCAGGCCGGCGAACACGCGCTCGACGTCTTCGTTACAGATTGGCATGATCAACGCGGTGCGATGCGTCGGGTCGATCGGCTCATCGCCTTTGATGGTGGAAGAAATACTGTATTTGTCTTTGCCGATCAGCAACTGCAGGAAGCCCATCAGCGCAGTCCAGAAACCGGCCGAGACCCAACAGAACAGGATCGCGAACAGGATCAAAATGCCGGTTTGCAACACATAAGGCAGCAGTTGCAGCACCGACTGCATCAGATCCTGATCCCACATGGCCATCGGGTCGATCAGCGCCCAGCCCTGATACGGCAGAATCGTTTTCATGTACCAGGTGGCGATGCCGGTCTGCACCAGCATCAGCACCAACAGCACATAACGACGCATCGAGCCGACCACGCGCCAGCGGTTTTCCGCCGCGGCTTCCTCTTTGGAGGCGTGACGGTTGTGTGGCGTGCGTCCCAGCAGAGAATCCCAGAAGCGCGCTACCGGGTTGGTTCGCCAGGCTTCCGGGAACATGCTGGTGCGTTTGATTGGCGGCGTAGCCTTGAGAATGCTGCGCCCTTCCACGTCGGTATCGAAATCTTTGTCGCTAACCGCATCCGGCCAGGCGTCTTCGATTCGTGTTTTGACCGAGGCCAGCGTGACGTCATCGGCAGACAGCGAATTGACGTTGGCATCATCAGCGCCCATCTTGCGATGCAGCGCCTCAAAAGCCTGGGCGTCATCCGCCCCCGGCTGTGGTTTAAGCGCCTCTGACCGCTCAGCGGTCAGAGGCATTGCCGCAAGATAATCCTGGGCAAGTTGAGTAGGCTTATTCATTGGCAGGTAGCTGATAGCTCCAGGTTTCCGACAGGGTCTTATCACCATTGACCAGCGCTGCGCGCATTTCTACCGGCTTCTTGTCGTCTTTCACTTTCAGACGCAGCGTCAGGCGCCAGCCTTTGGTCACTGGATTATAGCGGACATTGTTTTCTACCATTTCACCGTTGTCACCGATGCTCACCTGAGAGGCAACCGGCGTAGCGCCGTCCAAGCCTTTCAGTACCGGGCCAACGAAGTCAACCAGGAATGCCACGCTGCCGTCTGGCTCGCGGATCAGGTTGGACTGCTTCACGTCACCGGTTGAACGCATGGTCTGGCTGACGTAGGCAATGTCCTGCGAATGCAGTTTGTCTTCGTCACGGGTGAAATGCAGGCGATAGCTCAACGCCAGCGGAGTTTTGGCGTCCGGCAGAACGTCTGGCGTCCAGAAAGCAACGATGTTGTCATTGGTTTCATCCGCTGTCGGGATCTCCACCAGCTCAACCTTGCCCTTGCCCCAGTCGCCGCGTGGCTCGATCCAGGCGCTTGGGCGCAGATCGTAGCGATCGTCCAGATCTTCGTAATCCTTGAAGTTACGGCCGCGCTGCAGCAGACCGAAACCTTTCGGGTTTTCGACCTGGTAAGTGCTGACGGACAGATGCTTCGGATTATTCAACGGACGCCAGATCCACTCGCCGTTACCGGCATGGATAGACAGACCGTTGGAGTCATGCAGCGCCGGACGGTAGTTCAGGGTTGGCGATGGCTGACTCGGCCCGAACAGGTACATGCTGGTCAGCGGTGCCATGCCCAGTTTGCCGACTTTGTCGCGCAGGAACACTTTGGACTCAACGTCCACGGTGGTGTCGCGGCCCGGATAAACCACAAAACGGTAAGCCCCGGTAGCACGCGGTGAATCCAGCAGCGCGTAAATTACCAGATGCTTGTCGCCCTGCTTCGGACGTTCAACCCAGAATTCGCGGAAACGCGGGAATTCTTCGCCGGACGGCAACGCAGTATCAATCGCCAGGCCACGTGCGGAAAGCCCGTAAACCTGCCCTTTACCTACCACGCGGAAGTAGCTCGCGCCCAGCAGGCTCATAATTTCGTCGTTCTTATCCGCACTGTTGATCGGATAAATCACCTTGAAACCGGCAAAACCGAGGTTTTTTACCGACTCCGGATCGTGTTTTACCGAACCGAAGTTAAAGTAGTCCGGGCTGTACTTGATCTGTTTTACGCTGGTCGCGGTGACTTCATTGATTTTCACCGGCGTATCGAAGTACATCCCCTGATGATAAAACTCAAGCTTGAAAGGGGTTTTCAGTTTGCTCCAATAGGCTTTATCGTGATTGAACTGAATCTGTTGGTAATCCGCGAATTTCATCTCACGGAATTGAGAAGGAAGGTTGCTCTTCGGGGCTTCGAAGCCTTTTCCTGCCAGATCCTGCGCCTGCTTGGCCACATCATCTATAGAAAAAGCCCATGCCGGCGAAGTAAACAGCGTGAACAATACGGTCGCACCTAACCAACGTACGCTCGCGGCGCGTGGTTTTTTGGATAATATATTAACTAGCACATCCCCCCCTATTCGTGTGCTCAAATCATTTAAATCCATATTAATGGATTATTCAGCTTTCCGACAACATGATAAATGGATGGTTCATGTTTATGGCTCATAGTTTAAGCAGCTGACTAAACACCAGCGTAGCAAGCCGCGCATCAAGACGCTATGGAAAAATGTGAAACGGTATAGTAGGGTTTGTGATTCGATTTAACCATTGCCGACTTATTAAGCGTGTTAATGACCACTCGATAAAATCACCAGCGGTAACCTATGACTAAAGGCAGCAACCAACGCGAGTTTTTCCTCGATTCGATCCGGGCTTATTTGATGTTGCTCGGCATCCCTTTTCATCTTTCTCTGATTTATTCCAGCCATAGCTGGGCGGTAAACAGCGCCAGCCCCTCCTTCTCGCTGACGGTGCTGAACGACTTCATCCATGCTTTCCGCATGCAGGTGTTCTTCGTGATTTCCGGCTACTTCTCTTACATGCTCTATGAGCGCTACGAGCGCCACCAGTGGCTGAAGGTCAGGCTTGAGCGAGTGGCGATCCCCCTGCTGAGTTCGATTCCGTTAATAACGGTGCCGCAGTTTTTCATGCTGAAATACTTCACGGACAAATTAAACGGTTGGGAAAATTTTTCGCTCTATCAGAAAATAAATGTAACAGTTTGGGAACTGGTTTCTCACCTGTGGTTTTTATTAACTCTGTCATTGCTGACCACCCTATGTTTTTATCTGTTCAAAAAAATCAAGGCACTTAAAAATAATACCGTTCCCTACCCGATAAATAAAATGACCGGATTAGGAAACATCTCACTGCTCTTTCTTATTTATGCTTTATGCTATTCGGCCGCGCACCGTATTATTTTAATTTTTTCGCCAGCTTTACTCTCTAATGGCCTGTTCAATTTTGTGGTGATGGAGACGATGTTCTACCTGCCGTTCTTCATCCTGGGCGCCTATGCCTTTAAGTACGTGTGGCTGAAAGAGATTTTCCTCAAACCGTCCCTCGGCGCGCTGCTCGGTTCGCTGTTGCTGTTCATTGCCTATATGCTGAATCAGAAGTTTCTGGCTCACAGCAGCTATATGTTTGAGCTGGAAGTGCTGATCAAAACCCTGTTGGGGATCCTGATGGCCAACGTGATTTTCTCATTCGGACATAATCTGCTGAACTATCACTCACCGCGTATCACTTATCTGGTGAATGCATCGCTGTTTATATATCTGGTGCACCATCCGCTAACCCTGATATATGGCGCTTTTGTGACGCCACATATCAACAATAACCTGCTGGGTTTTCTGGCCGGATTGGTGTTTGTCTTCTCTTGCGCCTTCCTGTTATATGAACTGCACAAGCGTATCCCGCTGTTCCGTTTTCTGTTCTCTGGTAAACCGCAATAATTCATCGAGAAGTACTCTCAGGGCGAATCTCCATCGCCCTGAAGCCTGCAACCTCCATCTTGCTAACTTTTTGAATATTTTACCCATCTTTTCAAAATGAGTATTTTCCTAATAATCATCCTAGCCCTCTCATCACATTGCAAAATGACGATCACCTGTTACGCTCATTAAGCATACTTATAAGTTATTTTTGTTCTTTTTAGGGCTGGGTATTCATATGAGAGAAGCATGGGTCGACTATGCGAAAGGAGTTGGTATCATTTTGGTGGTCTTTGGCCACGTAAACCGCGGTTTATACAGTGCTGGCATTCATCTTTCAGAATCATTTTACCAACTGACTGACAGCGTTATCTACAGTTTCCACATGCCGCTGTTCTTTTTTCTATCCGGTTTGTTTTTTGTTCAATCATTAGACCGAAAGGGTAAAAGTCGATTCATTATCAGTAAAATTGATACCATTGTGTATCCCTATATCATTTGGTCATTGCTGCAAGGCACTGTCGAAGTTGTCCTGTCGCGCTATACCAACAATGCAGCCAGCCTCAAGGATCTGCTAGGATTGTTTACACATCCTCGGGCACAATTTTGGTTTCTATATGCCTTGTTTATGGTGTTTTTCATCGCTACGCTGTTGTATAAAAAGAATAAATTCAACTACATCCTTCCTGTTTTGATTGTTATCAGTGCAGGATTGTATGTGTACCAAGACAGCCTCAGCAAATCCTATCATTTCGGTTATATAACCAGTTTCATGGTCTTCTTCCTTCTCGGGGCGTTCGCAATTCATTATTCCGCCGCCATTGCAAGAATCAACATCACTACCAGTCTTATCGCCGCGCTCGTCTTTGTTTTGCTTGAATGGGTATTTCATGGCTACTTAGGCCTAACGTATACCGATACAGGTCTGTACTCCATGATCCTGGCCATAGCAGCAATTATCTTTATCATTAGCCTGTCCGTTTTGCTGGCAAAGGCAGATATTGTCTGGTTACGGCGATTGGGTGAGCTGAGCATGGTTATTTACCTCATGCATATTCTTGCCGCCAGTGGCCTACGTATTGTACTGGCTAAGTTTTTACATGTTAACAACTGGTCGGCACATGTGCTTGCTGGCACCTTATTTGGTCTTATTGTCCCGATGGTTGCTTATTACTTTATTCAAAAGATGCACCTCAATTTTCTACTGGAGCGACCGCGTTTTCATAACGTACAGCGTAAAGAAAAAATCCTCTGAATAATTGAATATATGAGGGCGATACCAACGCCCTCATACTCTATTTTACCGTTATGATTACTATCAAGTTTTTCTATCACTGTCTGTCTGGAGCACAGATTGCTCACCCCCGTGGCGAAAGTTAAGGCAAAGTTATGCTGGAGCATATTGCCGTGAGTTGTTATAACGGCAATGCATAAGTGGAAATCCACATCCCTGCCTTACGGTAGCGATTGGTCTCAATGAACCCTAAGGGACGGCATTGTCACCATCGCGACAATGCTTGCAGCATCTCCCTTCCGTCACGACAGAGAGGATTTTTAATGACTGATAAAGACACTTCGGCTCAGGAAGCCGTGCCAGAAAACGCCACGCTGCTGAAAATTCTTGGCCGGTTGCTTTCCGCACTGGATTCGTCGATCAGCGGCAAGGATCGCAGCATTCTGGTCGCCGAACTTTCCAGCCTTAACCTTGACGGTATTTCAGAGTCAGAAAGAAAACTGGCTGCCGAGTTGATCAGACGGGCCCTGCAGTCACTCGATCATTTATAACGCCTCGCCTGCAAACCATTAAGCCTCCTGGAGGGGGTTTAATGGTTTTTCCTTCTCTGGGTATGGAAACGCCCACCATTTATTGCCTAAGCGCAATCACAGCAAGCTGATAAATATAGATAAAAGAAAGAAGTTCACCGGTTTCTCCCCACTTCCACATGCTTCTCCGCTTAAATGACAATAAAGGTCAAACTGTTTTATGAATCAGCCTTGGCGTTTTACCTGAAAAACAGGCTATCATCAGGGGGTATCTGCGCTAGCGCGCAACGCCCTTCCCCCCAGCCTGCAGGAGAACGTCATTTTGGATGCCAGCACCATTAACAGTTTGTTCATCATCGGTGCCGTGTTGGTGGGAGCAAGTATTCTTCTCAGTTCATTTTCGTCACGCCTGGGTATTCCTATTCTGGTGATCTTCCTGGCCATTGGCATGTTGGCGGGGGTCGATGGTCCGGGCGGTATCGTTTTCAGCAACTATCCGGTGGCCTATCTGGTCAGTAACCTGGCGCTGGCGGTGATCCTGCTGGACGGCGGGATGCGTACCCGAGTCAGCTCATTCCGCGTCGCGCTATGGCCGGCACTTTCGCTGGCAACTATCGGCGTGGTGATCACCGCCGGGCTGACCGGGCTGGCCGCCGCCTGGCTGTTCAACCTCGATCTGCTGCAGGGCATGCTGATTGGCGCCATTATCGGCTCCACCGACGCCGCGGCAGTCTTCTCGCTATTAGGCGGCAAAGGACTGAACGAACGCGTCAGCGCCACGCTGGAAATCGAATCCGGCAGCAACGATCCCATGGCGGTGTTCCTTACCATTACGCTGATTGCGATGATCTCCGCAGGCGAAACCACGCTGAGCTGGATGTTCCCTCTCCATCTGCTGCAGCAGTTCGGCATGGGGGTTGTCTTTGGTCTTGGCGGCGGTTGGCTGCTGCTGACGTTAATCAACCACATTAAACTGGCAGAAGGGCTGTATCCACTGCTGGCCGTCAGCGGCGGCATTCTGATTTTTGCCCTGACCACCGCACTGGACGGCAGCGGCATTCTGGCGGTATACCTGTGCGGCCTGATGCTGGGTAATCGCCCGATCCGCAACCGGCACGGCATCGTGCAAACCTTCGACGGCCTGGCATGGCTGAGCCAGATCGGCATGTTCCTGGTGCTGGGATTATTGCTGAATCCGCATGAGCTGCTGCCGATCGCCATCCCTGCCCTACTGCTTTCGCTGTGGATGATCCTGTTTGCCCGACCGCTGTCGGTATTTATCGGGCTGTTGCCGTTCCGCAGTTTTACCTTACGCGAACGCAGCTTTATCTCCTGGGTCGGCCTGCGCGGGGCCGTACCGGTGATTCTGGCCGTCTTCCCGATGATGGCCGGCCTGCCCAATGCTCAGCTGTTCTTTAATGTCGCCTTCTTTGTGGTGTTGGTTTCCCTGTTGCTGCAGGGCACCACCCTGTCGTTCGCCGCGAAGAAAGCCAAGGTGATCGTTCCGCCGGCGCTAGCGCCGATTTCACGGGTTGGGCTGGATGTTCATCCTGAAAACCAGTGGGAGCAGTTTGTTTATCAGCTGTCGTCCGAAAACTGGTGCGTCGGTGCCGCGCTGCGTGAGCTGAAAATGCCACCGGGTACGCGCATTGCCGCATTGTTCCGAGGCAAAGAGCTGTTGCACCCCAGCGGCAGCACACGACTACGCGAAGATGACATTCTGTGCGTTATCGGTCACGAGCACGACCTGCCGGTGCTGGGTAAGTTATTTAGCCAGGCGCCGGTGGTTACGCTGGATGAACGCTTCTTCGGTGATTTTATCCTGCAGTCGGACGCGCGCCTGAGCGATATTTCACAGGTTTATGGTCTGAATCTGCACGAAGGCGTGGATGAACAGCAAACCCTCGGCCAATTCGTCATTCAACTGATTGGCGGCGAACCGGTAGTGGGCGATCAGATCGAATGGGATGGCCTGACCTGGACCATCGCCGAAATGGATGGCAATGCGATCAGTAAAGTCGGCGTAAGAATTGTTACTGACTGATCCCTCCGCATAACCGGTCTGCTGTGCGGCCATGCCCGTAGCGGACCTTTCAAACAGACGGAACTTATAAGCCTGGGAAGGTTCTTAACCTCTGGAATAACCCAAACCGGGCATTCAGCTCCGGCGTTTTAACCTTTACTCTGGGAACATCGCATCGCGGTGATGGGTATCGATTTGAACAGTAAAATTCGATTTCTATCGGCCATGTTGGGGCTCGCACTGACTGTTATAGTGCTGGACCTGGGCGTCGCCGATTTGGTCCATAGACTCTTAATTGGATAACGTTAACGTGGCACAGCAGCAAGAAAAAGACATTCTGGGAAAGATACTGGTTACCGTCTCCGCACTCTGCGTGATTATTGTGGCGGTATTGCTGATATGGGGATTTGTACTGGATTAATCCCCAGCCAGGCGCAGTAACATAGCAACACTACAACTACCGTTTTGTTACAAAACACCGAAATCACTTACCGGCCATTGCACGTAAGCTAGACGCAGAGAGTTATAAAAATAATCCCTCATACGACTTAAGTGTTGGCCCGCCTGAAACGGGCTTTTTTTTTGCCCGCAACCCCAAATTTGGAGCATAAAAAAACCGCCGAAGCGGTTCTTTAAAGGCGATGGCGATCAGATTTTACAGCCTTCGCAGTCCGCCTCGTCCTCAAGGATCTCGGGGAGTTCTTTCACTTTCTGCGCCGCTTTTTCTTCTGCTTGCGCCAATTCGGCATCGATATCAAAATCGAAAATATCATCACTCATCGTAAATTCCTCAGGCTTATCTGACTTCAATGCGTGAGTATAATCGACAACCGCGCGAGCGGAAACCCTCAGTTAAGCACGGCCACCTGCGGCTGCTCATCCTGCGGCTTCTTTGAGTACGCCAGATCGTAGACGTCGTAGAAATCGATCTCGCCTTTATTGGCGATGATTTCCTGCATGCGATTTTTCGTCGCGGCACCGATTGTCGGTTCATCCAGCAATGCCTTCACCGACTGCGGCGACAGCGCCCGGGTGAAATACCACTCGCCGTTATAACAAACGCGCAGATCCAGCACGCCAATATCTTCAAAGCGATAGACCGGTTTGATTTCAATCAACAGCATGGCGAACATGAACAGAACGAAGGCGGTGAAAGCCAAAAACGCGATGAAGCCCATGTAAGGAACCTGATACATCACGGCGATCACGGCAAAATAACCGGCAAACATGGCGAGACACAGATAGCGGTGATCGCGCGCAAATTCGCTATTGAAGCGCAACTTGCCGTCACGTCCTTCCTGTCGATTGATCCGTTCGATTTCTTTTACCAAGATGCTTTTAATCGCGTCCATAGCTACAACCTTATGCCTTGGGGGGACATTATTGCTATCAATAATCATTCCTCAAACTAACACAGGTACAGTTTGCCCAGGTAGATCAGTTATGCAATTTAATATCGGTAACTGTTATACCCTCTGCGGCTAGCGCTGCAGCGAGTTTTTGCCTTGCGCAAACATAAACATCCGCTGGGCGATATCGTCGGCCTGTTTGATTTTTTGCTTTTGCGGTTCGTTACAGCGCTGAATAGCGCGCGCATAAGCCAGTTCATGCGCCTGATCGATCATCGCAATAATCTTGTCGCGCTCCTGTTGAGCCAGGTTGCCCAGCATGGTGGTGATAATTGCCTGATAGGCGTTGGAGGCGGCGGTAAGCGACTTCTCTCTGGCTTCGAGCGCCGCAACACGTTGCAATAACTCCTGCAGTTGATCGGACTCAGACATGGCGATCTCCTGTTGCCGGGCAGCGAACCTGCCTGATTAGAGTCTAGCAAAGATCGATTACAACAGAGGAAGATTAAGAAAAGAACCGGTTAGGGTAAAGCACACCCGAAAATCCCAACAAGGAGCCGATAGTGCAAATCAACCCGGGTGCGCTTTATGATAACGGGTCCGTAAAGGAAGCTGGCGCGCTATGCAGGACTCGAACCCGCGTCTATCAATTTTGTAGCCAAAAAAGCATCATAAAACCAACCACTCTGCCAACTGAGTTAATAGCGCATTCCTTTGCTTCGGGGCGTTATTATCCATATTAATGCTATGGATTCAACACAAGTAACTATGAACAACTGAATTTTAAGAGAAATCTTGTTTTTTTCGCCTATTCCTCCCTCAGCCGCCAATTACTTTCATTCCGCGATAGTTAATCAGTGGCACTTTTCCCTCGCCGTCTGCGGCATGTTTATTGTTAGTTAAAGCGCTGGATGCCACTATAGCGGCTTCTGGGATCAACGTTGCTGTTACGGATAACATTATGAAAGTCAATCCGCGCCGTTTGGCGTTTACTCTGGTCGGCGTCCTGCTGGTCATTACTGCCGTCGTTACACTGCTCTCACTGCGAAGCCCCTCACCGGCCCCCTATGTCACGGCGCCGGTTCGGCTTGGCGATATCGAAAACGCGGTATTGGCCACCGGTAAGCTGGATGCTTTCGAACGGGTCAACGTCGGCGCTCAAGTTTCAGGCCAGGTGAAGTCCCTGAAGGTCAAACTTGGCGACCGGGTGACCAAAGGCCAGCCGATTGCCGACATCGACGACCTGCCACAACGTAACGATTTGCGTAATGCCGAAGCGGCGCTGAACGTGGCAAACGCGGATTTACAGGCCAAACAGGCGCTGTTGAAGCAGGCGGAATCCCGTTTTAAACGCCAGAAACGCATGTTGAAAGACGAAGCCGGCTCGCGCGAGGATTTTGAAGCGGCCGAGGCCACGCTTGCCGCTACCCGCGCCGAACTGATTGCGCTGAATGCACGTATTGTGCAGGCGCAAATTGAGGTGGACAAGAAGAAGGTCGATCTGAGCTACACCCGCATCCTGGCACCGATGGACGGCATTGTCATTGCCGTCATTACCCAGCAAGGCCAAACGGTAAACGCCAATCAGAGCGCCCCTACCATCGTCAAACTGGCGCAGTTGGATGTGATGACCATCAAGGCGCAGATTTCCGAAGCCGACATTACCCGCGTTACCCAAGGGCAAAAAGCCTACTTCACCATTTTCTCCGAACCGGACAAAAAGTACGATGCCACGCTGCGCACCGTCGAATTGGCGCCTGAGTCCATCATGAAAGACGATTCGCTCAGCGGCGGCGGTTCCGCCTCAGGCTCCGGCAGCGCCAACGCTTCGGTGTATTACAACGCGCTGCTCGACGTGCCCAATCCGCAAAACCGGCTGCGCATTGCCATGACGGCTCAGGTTTCATTGCTGCTGGGTGAGGCAAAAAACACGCTGTTGGTTCCGATTCAGGCAGTGCATAAAAACGCGGACAAAAAACAGCAGGTACAAGTGCTGACCGGGGATAACCGGGTGGAAATACGTGAGGTGACAACCGGTATTACCAATAACGTCGATATACAAATCCTCTCTGGATTAAAGGCGGGTGAACACGTAGTGCTGGTGCAAGAAAGCGCCAAGCCGGGCGAAGAAGGCCTGTTACTGTGAACACCATTATTGAACTGAAAGGGATTGGCCGCACCTATACCAACAGCAGCGAGCCGCTCACCGTACTGAAAAACATCAACCTCAAGATCGCCGCCGGTGAGTTGGTTGCCATTATCGGTGCCTCAGGCTCGGGCAAATCAACGCTGATGAACATCATCGGTTGTCTGGACGTGCCGGATCAGGGGGACTATTTCATCAGCGGCCATAATGCCGCACACCTGTCGCCGGACGAATTGGCCAGGCTTCGTCGGGAACACATTGGTTTTATCTTCCAGCGCTATCACCTGATGCCGGACATCAGCGCATTGGGCAACGTCGAAATCCCGGCGATCTACGCCAACAGCAAGCGCGACCAACGTCGCCTGCGCGCGGCACAATTGTTGGCGCGCCTGGGGTTGGAGGGCCGTGAGCATCACAAGCCCGGTCAACTGTCCGGCGGTCAACAACAACGCGTCAGTATCGCCCGCTCGTTAATCAACGGCGGGGAAATCATCCTGGCGGATGAACCGACCGGCGCTTTGGACTCCAAATCCGGGCAGGAAGTGCTGGAGATCCTCAGCGAACTGAACCAGCGTGGCCACACGGTGGTGATCGTCACCCACGACATGAAAGTCGCCCAGCACGCACAGCGTATTATCGAACTGCAGGATGGCGAGATCGTCGCCGACAGCGGCCGTAAATCGCCGGTGCCTCCCCCGGTGATGAAAAAGAGCGCGCCAGTTGCACAAGGCTATTGGCAAAGCTTGCTCGACCGCACCCGGGAGTCACTGCAGATGGCGCTGAAAGCGATGAACGCCCACCGCTTGCGCACAGCGCTGACTATGACCGGCATCATTTTCGGCATCGCCGCCGTGGTTACGGTGGTCGCCCTGGGCGAAGGCGCAAAACAACGCACGCTGGAGAGCATTAAAGATCTGGGCACTAACGTCGTCAGCATTTATCCCGGGCGTGATTTCTTTGACGACAGCATCGACAGCATCCGCACCCTGATACCGGCGGACGCCGACGCGCTGGCCAGCCAGAGCTTTGTCGACAGCGTCAGCCCTGAAGTCAGCGCCTCAGAGAGCATTCGCTTTCGCAGCAAATCGGCCAACGCGTCGATCAGCGGCGTGGGCCGCGATAACCTGCGCGTTAGCGGCCTCAAGCTGATACAGGGTCGAAACTTCCTTGATGACCGCAATGCGCTGCAGGAAGTGATCATTGACGAAAACGCGCGGCAGGCTTTGTTCGGCGATTTCGGCGTTGAGCCTCTGGGCCAGATCGTGTTCCTCGGTGCGGTACCGGCCCGGGTGGTCGGCATAGTCCAAAGTAACCAGGATTCGGCCCCCAACCGCATCAGAGTATGGATGCCCTACTCCACCGTGATGTATCGCATGGTGGGCAAATCGACGCTGAGCAGCATTAATGTCCGGTTGAAAGAGGACGTCTCCAACGAAGCCGCCGTCGCCGCGATTAAACAGTTGCTGACTCAACGTCATGGCGTGAAGGATTTTATGCTGTTCAATCTCGACAAATACCGAAAATCGATTGAACACACCTCGATGACGCTGACCTTGCTGATCCTGATGGTCGCCTCTATCTCCCTGATTATTGGCAGCCTGGGCGTGATGAATATCATGCTGGTGTCAGTGACCGAACGCACGCACGAAATCGGCGTGCGCATGGCCGTTGGCGCACGTCGCAGCGATATCATGCAGCAGTTTATGATCGAGGCCGTACTGGTTTGCCTGATCGGTGGCGCATTGGGCATTTTACTTTCGTTCGCTGCCGGCTCGCTGTTTACCCTGCTGGCGGGGGGCATGCTCACCGCCATCTATTCCTGGCAGGCCGCCGCCGCGGCCTTCTGCTGCTCCACCCTGATTGGCATGATCTTCGGTTATCTCCCTGCCCGCAAAGCGGCGCGGATGGATCCGGTCATTTCTCTGGCCAGCGAGTAACTTATGAAAACCTTATCCCCTCTCGCGTTATGCCTCGCGGCCTTGCTCAGTACCGGCTGCGGGAATGCGCTGAAAAGCGAGTATCAATCTCCAAAGGTGCAGTATCCGGCCGACTGGCAGCAAAACGCCGAAGCCGACACGTCAGAACCATTCAACTGGCGTGATTTCCGCGATCCCCAGTTGGACCGATGGCTGCAGCAGGTGATGGCGGCCAATAACGATTTGGCCGCCGCCGCACTGCGCGTCTACCGTGCCCAACTGGCGGCGCAGCGGGCTGATATCGGCACCGCGCCAAGTGTGAACGCAACGCTCAGCAGCGGAGCCAATACCGCCCTTTCAGGCTCCTCAGCCTGGAATAAAAACAGCAGCGCCAATCTCGGCGTCAGCTATGAGGTCGATCTATGGGGCAAACTGGCGCGGCAACGTGACGCCGCGGAATGGGCCAGCCAGGCCACGCAACAGGATTTGCAAAGTGCGCGTCTGGCTTTGCTCGCCAGCGCCAGCAAGAATTACTGGCGTATCGGCTTTATCAATCAGCGAATCCGCGTCAGTCAGCAAAGCATCGACTATTCCCAACAAACCCTGGGGCTGGTCAAGGCACGCTACCGCGCGGGCAGCGTCTCTTCATTGGACGTGGTGGATGCCGAACAGAACCTGATTAATCAGCAAAGCAGCCATCTGGCACTGCTGCGTGAGCGTCAACAGGCGCTGAACGAACAGACGGTACTGCTGGGTGCGCCGCCGGGAAACACGGTGGTTGAGCCCGAGAGCCTGCCGACCGGTCCATTGCCGCAAATCAATGCCGGCATCCCGGCCAGCGTGCTGCGCCATCGCCCGGATATCAGTGCCAAAGAGTGGCGACTGCGTGAAACTCTGGCTAACGTGGACATCAAACGCACCCAGTACTACCCGGCCTTCAGCCTGACGGGCTCATTAGGTGCCAGCAGCACCGCATTGCTGGAGTTTTTGCGTAATCCGCTGGCAACGGTAGGTGCCGGACTGTCGCTGCCGTTCCTCGAATGGCGGCAAATGGACGTCGATATCAAAATCGCCCGCAGCGACTATGAACTGCAGGTGCTGGAATTCAAGCAGGCGCTGTATAAAGCCATGGCCGACATTGATGATGCCCTGTCGTTACGTACGCAACTGATGGCACAGGAGAAACACCTGCAAGCGGCATTGGCGCTGGCGCGTAAATCTGAACGATTGAATGAAAGCCGCTACCGGCAAGGCTCGGTGCCGATTAATTTCTGGCTGGATGCGCAAAATCGCCGTCGGTTCGCGGAGCTGGTCGTGGATGAAAACCGGTTCGCTCAATACCAAAACCTGGCGCAACTCTATCTGGAGTTTGGTGGATCTGCGCAGTAAGGCTGAGCCTGGCAATCGCGCCAGGCTTTTTCATCTGGAATGCATTAATTTTGCCCGTTTTTACTGTAGTTCTTTCTATACTTGCTTCATCCCTTCCCAGACAAAAAACCACCATTATGAACAATAATTAATCTATTTATGCGCTAAATCGGTGCAAATTGATAAGATAAACTGCTAAATTTGATCGCCGCAAGATATAACGCTAAGCTATAGATGCAAAATAATTAGTCACCTAAATGACATATTCCCGGTGAAATTGACTTATTACGTGACTCGCATCACACAAAAAAGGCAATGGCGAATCTGGCAACATCGCAATAAGATTAGCCACGCTGATAACTGGGCAGAAGAAGTGAACGAGGATTGCGAATTCACGTACGACTAAAATTGATTAAGGGATGATTATATGAAGTTAAGAAAAAAACGACATAAACCGATGCATATTAATGACATCACCATCATCGATGACAGCAAGCTGAAAAAAGCCATTACCGCGGCCGCATTAGGTAACGCAATGGAATGGTTCGACTTCGGTGTATATGGCTTTGTGGCCTACGCCCTTGGGCAAGTCTTTTTCCCTGGCGCCACCCCTGGCGTACAGATGATTGCCGCACTGGCGACCTTTTCCGTTCCCTTCCTGGTACGTCCATTAGGCGGTATCTTCTTTGGCGCGATGGGCGATAAATTCGGTCGCCAGAAAGTACTCTCCATCACCATTATTATCATGGCGGTCAGTACCTTCTGTATCGGCCTGATCCCTTCCTATGCCTCTATCGGCATCTGGGCACCGGTTCTGCTGTTGCTGGCCAAATTGGCACAGGGCTTCTCGGTAGGTGGCGAATACTCCGGCGCGGCTATCTTCGTAGCCGAATACTCACCGGACAGAAAACGCGGCTTTATGGGCAGCTGGCTTGATTTTGGCTCCATTGCCGGTTTCGTCCTGGGTGCTGGCGTGGTGGTACTGATCTCCAGCATTGTCGGTGAAACCAACTTCCTCGACTGGGGCTGGCGTATTCCGTTCTTTATCGCAGCGCCTTTGGGTCTGATCGGTTTGTACCTGCGCCATGCGCTGGAAGAAACACCGGCCTTCCAGCAGCACGTGGAAAAGATGGAGAAAGACGACCGCAACGCCATCGAAAACCCGCCGAAGACCTCTTTCAAAGAGATCGCGGCCAAGCACTGGAGAAGCCTGCTGGTCTGCGTCGGTATCGTGATTTCAACCAACGTGACCTATTACATGTTGCTGACTTACATGCCGAGCTACCTGTCGCATAACCTGCACTACTCGGAAGATCACGGCGTACTGATCATTATCGCCATCATGATCGGTATGTTGTTCGTGCAGCCGGTCATAGGCCTGGCCAGTGACCGCATCGGCCGTAAGCCGTTTATTATCGGCGGCAGCGTCGGTCTGTTGGCTCTGTCTATCCCCTGCTTTATTCTGATCAACAGTAACGTGATTGGTCTGATCTTCGTCGGTCTGTTGGTGCTGGCGGTGCTGCTGAACTCCTTCACCGGTGTGATGGCCTCCACCCTGCCTGCGATGTTCCCGACGCATATTCGTTACAGCGCGTTGGCGATTTCATTCAACATCTCGGTACTGGTTGCCGGTGCGACGCCGACGGTTGCCGCCTGGCTGGTCGAAGCGACCGGGAACCTGTATATGCCGGCTTATTATCTGATGGTCGTCGCCGTCATCGGTCTGATCACCGGCCTGTACATGAAAGAAACCGCCAATAAACCGCTGCGCGGTGCCACTCCGGCGGCTTCGGATCGTTCAGAAGCCAAAGAGCTGCTGCAAGAAAACTACGACAACATCGAACAGAAAGTCGAAGACATCAACGAGCAGATTGCCGAGCTGGAAAAGAAAAAACAGACGTTGATCGACCAGCATCCAAAACTGGACTAAACAGCGTTCTAACGACAAGCCACCTTTGGGTGGCTTTTTTATTGCCGTAATCCGGTCAACGTCCGAGCGTAAATTTGCACAACCTTCCTTCTGCGCCCCATGCGCGACCGCCGTTTTTCACCGGCAGTAATCATCGGGGTATAAGCGGCCACAGTGTGATTTCGGCAAACCGGATTTTGACACTATTAGCCTGATATTTTATCCCGGCGAGGTTTGATGCTAGGCTTGAAATCAAGTTAACCCATTGAAGAAGATAGCCAATGAGTAGAATGGATATGCCGATCGTTATTGCCGTAGCCATCATGATTGCGATATGGATAGGCGCGTTATTTAACATTGGCGATATCACGCACGCCCTGGCGCGGATCTTCCACTGGATTGAGAGTCTTCGTTAAGGGGGCTTTCCGCCAGCTTAATGCATAAAAAAACCGCCTTTCGGCGGTTAGTCATACGGCTGGCAACTCAGTTGACCTGGCACCAGTTACGCTGCTTCACAATCCCGCCGTCCGGCGAGGTATAGCCGATACAACCCAGCACGCTGTCGAACAGCTTTTCATGAAACACCGGCGTTTTTGCCTTTTGCAGCGCCTTTAACTGATTAAAGGCCGCCTGGTGATCGGGCTGACTGAGAAACTTGTCGGATGCCCAGACCATAATTGGCACGGTACGCTGTTCTTTCGGCGCGTGATCGCGCGGCGTGCCGTGAAAATGCATATTTTCCGAGATCGACTCACCGTGATCAGAGGCGTAAAACACGATAGCGTTACGGTTGCGCAACTGATTGAACACCTGCTCAAGAACATAGTCGGTGTACAACAGGCTGTTGTCGTAAGAGTTGATCATCGATTCCGTTGAACACGTATCGTCAATACCCTGGCATTCCGGCTGATAGCGAGCAAAAGCCCGCGGATAGCGTTCGGTGTACATATAGTGTGAGCCTTTGGTATGCAAAATCACCAAGTGTTTTCCCTGAGGATGGCGGTCCAGCGAATCCTGCAGTTCATCGATCAACGCAATATCATCAACGGGTTTACCGGCATTGCGTTTTTCCGCCTGAATGCTTTCTCGAAGAGCATAACTGTCCGCCTGGGTCTTATTATAAAACCAGGCTTCGCTTTGCATTGAGAATAGCTCGGAGGAAAACCCCTGCTTCTTCAGCACCGAGAAGACGTTCATTTCCTTCAGTGTGCGCTGCGGCTCTTCCGATGCCCCGCCTTCTCTGACGAACATGCAACGCAGAGAGAGCTTGGTTGACGTGTCGCAAGAATAGCCTTGCAGCACCGCCAGGTTGGCTTCCTTATCCAGATTCGGCGTATTGTCGCGCTGGTAACCGTAAACCCCCATATGATCGCGTCTGGCACTTTCACCAATCACGAATACCACATAAAGATCATTCACGTCTTTTGGCGGCTGGTAGGTGAAATGCGCCGCCGGATCAAACAGATTCCGGCTGTCCTCCGCCTGGCTGTAGGAACTGTAAGTCAGCAGCCCCAGGGCCGAAAGCCAGTTAGACGGTGAATAGCTGCTGGCCACTACCCCGCCATAACTCGCCATCATCTGATTATTTTCACGGTCGTGTTGATCCTGCACCTGGCCCATCAACTGAAGCGGTAGCCAGCAGAACAGGCCAGCGGCCAGCATAATCCCGCCTTTTTTGACCAATGCCAGCTGATTGCCGCGTTTGAATGCGGCTTCGTGCATCGGGGCCAGCCAAATCAACAGCAGCGGCAACAGGCTCACCAGCACCATCCATACGCCAAAATGCCAGCCTACCGACTCTTTGGATAAATCAACGTCGGTGGTCATCACCGCCGCCAGAATGCCGTAGCCGATATCGACGTGGAACAACACCATGTAATAGCTGGCAGCAACCGAGCTCAGGACCAGCAGCGTGGCCAAAACACGAAACAACCGGCGCCCCAAAAAGGAGATAAGCAGCGTGATAAAGCATACGAGGCAAAAGGCCGCGACAATTTCAATGCCAATCGACAACAGGTTATCGTTATGAAGCTGTTGATAACGACGATAAAAAATAGGGATATTGAGTAATATACCGAGATAGAAAGCGATAAAAAAAGAGACCTGCAACTGGGTCCAACGTCGGAACTTCTGCATTATTGATACCATTCCTGCCAATGTGAGTTCATAGCCATCTGCCAGATACAGGTTGTTGTGAGAGTTTCTCTCCCCCTGCTACTGGGTGGTTATCTGACAGGTAATTTAGGCGGGCGTTGCCAGCGCGGAGAAAAATAACGTTGTTATGATGTAACAATTCGTGTGCAAAACGGCTTTTATCCTTCCTGCGGTAGCGGTTAGGTGCGCTGCCGCAGGAAGATGGTTTATCCCGCTATGGCGTCAGGGATTGTTCACCAACCGCAGCGCTGGGTGCCGATGCCGCGGCCTGATTTTCTTCGCGGTACTTCTGCTTATCCCAGGCACGGAAGAACGGGTAGTAAATTGCCATTGAAATCAGCAGATTGACCACCTGGATCACCGTTCCCGAAATATGGCCTCCGGTTGCCAGATAGCCGCTAATGAAAATCGGCGTGGTAAACGGTAAGGCTATACCAACCGGCGGCGTCACCAAACCGGTTGCCATCGCACTGTAGGTCACGATCACCAGCACCACTGGTGTCAGGATAAACGGCAGGAAGAAGTACGGGTTCATCACCAACGGGATGCCAAACACCATGGGCTCACTGATATTAAACAGGCAACCCGGCGCGGCGATTTTCCCCAACTGCTTCATCTGCGCGCTACGGCTGCGCACCAGCATGAAGATCACCAACCCCAACAGGGCACCGGTTCCGCCGGGCGCTATCCATAAATCGTAAAATTGCTGGGTAATAATGTGTGGAATAGGCTGGTTGTTCTGAAACGCCACCAGGTTTTCCGACATATTCGCCAACCACACCGGCTGAATGAACACCAATACGATGGCATCACCGTGCAGCCCCAACGTCCACAACAGGCCAATCAGGATCACTGAGAAAATCATTCCCGGCAGCGTTCCGCCTACGTGATGCATCGGGATACCGATCAGCGTAGCGATCATGGTGTTGATATCGCCAAACGGCGTGGCTTCGACGATAAGGCGCAGCACGAGGATCACCGCCAACACGCAGAACCCCGGAATCAACGCCAGGAAGGATTTCGCCACCGCTGGCGGCACCCCTTCAGGCATATTGATCACCAGATTGCGGTTATGCACGAACCGGTAGATTTCCGTCGACAACAGCGCCACCACAATTGCCACGAACAATCCCTGGCTGCCGATAAAGTTCATCGGCAGCACGCCTTTGACAATCTGCTCCGCGGCACCTTTCACCGGGGCAAAAAGGGTGTGTTGAGGAATGGTCATGATGAACGCCACTAACGAAACCGCACCGGTACTGAGCGGGTCCATACCACGGTATTTTTCCGCCAGCCGGTAGGCAATGCCAAAGCTGGAGATAATCGCCATGATGTCGTAGGTCGCTTTGACCGGATACAACAGCTTGTCGCGCCAGGCCGCACCGAATACCTCCCCCATCAGGTTGGCATAGCTCGGGATCGGCAAGTAGGCGAAGATCAGGAAAAATGACCCGATCAACATAAACGGCATATTGAGAATTATGCCGTCGCGTACCGATAAAATGTGTTTTTGCCCGGCGATTTTTAACGCCGCCGGCAATACGTAACGTTCCAGAATGCTATTTAAACCCGCCATCATTCCCCCTGCCCGGCCAAGCCGGCATCGTGATTATTATTATGGAATATCGACTTAGTTGAACTGCGGCAAATAGGCTTGGTTCAGGTTCAGCACCTCATCCAGCAAAGGTTCTGCGATACCGACGCCGCCAATCAGCGGATTCACCACCAGCGCCAACAGCGCACTGTGACGATCGCCATGCACCGCGGCCTCAATGGTCAAACGCTCGAAATCTTTCACCTGCTGAGTCAGCCCGTTCATGGCCAGCGGCAGCGGCCCGAAGCTCAGCGGGTGAGCGCCCTGTGCGTCGATCACGCAGTTGGTTTCAATCACTGCGTCATCCGGCAGGCCCTGAATCGCACCATTATTGCGGGTGTTCACCACCAGCACCTTGCCGCTGTTATTGTGAATGGCACGGATCAGCTCGACCGCCACTTCTGAATAGAAAGCACCGCCACGGAAGCTCAACTGCTCGGGTTTTTTATCCAGCGTTGGGTCGGCGTACAGTGCAAATAGCTCTGCCTCTACCTTCATCACCTGTTCAGCACGGGTTCCCTGGGCCGCAGCGGCTTCAAGCTCTTCTTCCAGCATGCCGGCGGTTTGGTAGAAATAGCGATGATATGGGCAAGGGATCGCACCCAGCGCCTGCAAAAACGCCGGCGGCCAAGGCAGATCCTTGATGTTGTTCATCGACAGCGTTTCGCCATTGCTCAGCATCTCCAACACCTGGGCGGTCACATCCCTGCCGCTTTGCGTTACCTGATGTACCCACACCATATGGTTCAGTCCAGCAAAACGGAGATCGACCTGATCATGAGGTGCCTTCAGCATGTCGGCGATCATGTGGTGCATGGTGATCGGTACGTTGCACAAGCCGATAATCTTCGCCTTGCTGTAACGGGAGACCGCTTCGGTGACAATACCGGCCGGATTGGTAAAATTGATGATCCAGGCGTCCGGCGCTACCGCTTCTACGGTACGCGCCACTTCCAGCATGACAGGAATGGTGCGCAATGCCTTGGCGAAGCCGCCGACACCGGTGGTCTCTTGCCCCAGACGCTGGTATTTCAAACCCAGGCGTTCATCGGCAGCACGGGCTGCCAGTTGCCCGACCCGCAGTTGAGTCAGTACAAAGCTGGCACCGCGAATGGCCGGTTCCAGCTCGAAATGTACCGACACCACCACCTGCTCCAGCCCGTTTCTCTTGAGCATTCTTTTGGTCAGTTCGGCAATGATGCCCACTTTCTCGCGGCCGGACTCTACATCTACCAACGCCAGTTCGGTTAACGGGACGTCCTGATAGTGGGCGATCAGCCCCTCGACCAACTCCGGCGTGTAGCTGCTGCCCCCGCCAATTACGGTTATCTTAGTCATTGCTTTGCCCCTGCGGTAAACGGCGATAAAGCTCGATCATGTCGGTGGCCAGATCTTGAATCAGCATGGCATTCATCAAATGATCCTGCGCATGCACCAGAATCAGACTGACCGGTATTTTCCCAACCCCCTCATCCATGCCAATCAGCTCCGTCTGCATGCCGTGCGCCCTCCCGATGCCGGCCTTCGCCTCTTCCAACTTAATCTCTGCGGCTGCGAACTGACCGCAACGTGCCAGCTGCAGCGCCGAAAGCAGCGAACTGCGAGCGCTGCCGGCATGAACCAGCAACTCCATAACGCTAGTTTCCAAATCCACCATCACCTCCCCGGCCTTATTTCAGGCGCAGCGATCCCGCCGAGAGTCATGAAATAACCCGCGGTCGATGAATAAATAAAGGATAAAAGGGGCCAAGTCCCTCAGAGTGTTATCAGGCTAACAAGCCCAGCGCCTTATCCAGCACCTTGTCTCCACGCATAGTGCCGTAATCCATCATGTCGATCACCGCGACAGTTTTACCCAAGGGCGCAGCAAGTTCGCAAAGACGTGCGTGTTCATATTTCACCTGCGGCCCCAGCAGTACAATGTCCGCACGCTCGACGATGCGCTCGAAATCCGCCACCGGCACGGCTTCAATCACGATATCCAGCGCCCGTTTTTGCGCCTCAGCTTTCATTTTTTGTACCAGCATGCTGGTCGACATGCCTGCTGCGCAGCATAAGACGATGGTTTGCATTTTCAGTATCCCGGTTGTTAGCCACTTGGCGATGCAAATATAAAACAGTTCCGTAACACGCTTGTAAATACCTTGATTCCATACGATTTGATTATGACTTTTGGCTAATCCTTTAAAAACAATGTATTAGAGATTTTTCGTCGTGAAAATTTTTTTCAACACTGTGATCGGCGATCTGATTTTTCATAACCACAAAATTTAAAACCTGTCTTTAACGTTTAAAAACAAAGTGATAAATCACTGACCGATAAACAATGCGAAGAGCATCTCGTTTCAAATCTGTCCTGATTGAAAATTATTTTCATTAGCTTATTCTTCTGGTTATCGCTTTATGCCGTGTGAAAAACAGGCTAATTTGAAGCCCAGATCGCCGGTTGGCATTACAGAAGGGACACTGCAGTCATGGATCTCGTTTACCACATTCAGTTTCGCCAGGATCCGTTCAGCCGCCAGGAAGCAAAAGTTGCCCGAGCCATACTGGACAACCCGGGGTTTACATCAACAGCAACCATTGAGCAATTGGCAGAGCGAGCAGGTGTCAGCACTGAGATCGTCGCTCATTTTGCCCAATCCCTTGGCTGTCAGGATCTTAACGACTTTATCGCGCTAATGCGCTCCCCGTCGACGGCAACACCTCCTCCTACTGAGGTAGCCCAACCCGTGCTCGGCGGCATGGATATCGCCTTTGCCTCCGCGGCCGGCATCGGCAAACTGCCTGGCGTCAGCTCCACCACCCTCAGCCGTTTTGCTAAATCCATCGGTTGTGAAGATATTGGCGACATCGTCTATCAGATCCGCGCACGACAAAATCAGTTCAGTCAGCAGGAGGCCAAAGTCGCACAGACCATTTTGGACGATATTGCCTTCGCCTCCTCCGCCACCATCGAATTGCTGGCCAGCCAAGCGGGGGTCAGCCCGGCCACCATTACCCGATTTGCCAAAACCATTGGCTGCGACGATATTCGCGATCTGCGCATGAAACTGGCTCAGGCCAGCGTGAGCGGCTCACGCTATTTGACCGCCCAAGCCACGCCTAATGGCCCACCGCGGCTGTGGCTACAGCGCGTCAACGACGTGGAAACCACCTTGCATCAACAGCTGCAGCAAGTAGAACATGCAGCGCTGATCGATGCTTGCCAACAGCTGAGCCAATCTAAGAGCGTGCATATTTTCGGCGTAAACAGCATGGCGCTTTATGCCAATGAGCTGCAACAGCGCCTGGTGGGCCTGGGTTACCCTGCATTTATCTGCCAGGACGCGGCGCTGATGCGCATGACGGCCTCCACGCTCAGCACGCAACAGTGCGTGATCCTGCTGTCTATGAGTGGGGAAAACAGCGATTTGCTGAACGCGGCCAAACTGGCCGGCGCGACCGGTGCTTATCGCATCGCCCTAACCCCTGCGGGCACTACGCTGGCCGGGCTGGCGGATAAGGTGTTGCCGCTCAGCGGCGGCAGTACGGCACGCTATGGACTGATGCTGACTCTCGACCTGCTGCTGGCGCAGTTATTGCCCGAAAGCCTGGGGTCACAGACAGAAGATTGAGTCTCTGCCACAGCGCCGTTTGCCGGGCCTTCAACGGTAAATATCACCGCTGCGGCGCTGGCCTGAGGTTTTTCCTAATTAGCGGTTTGGGTTACAACTGCCTATTGATGGGAATATTCTTACTACGTTATCGTTAACATTCCACTTAGATATCACCCTAAGTGAAATTTGCACGACTTTATTTTTTTAATGGCTTCTCTGCCAGCTTCGGCTGGCACTTTAAATTTCACCAGCGGTAAAATTCTATGATCGATTACTCCCTTTACGGTCTCCACGATAGAGATATTGAGACATACCGTGAACAAATATACAGCCTGCTCGGCAAAGGCGTTATTCAGGTGCTTTCCGCGAACAAACCCATCAGCAAGCAAAACATTCTCGCCTATCTCATCGCTGAAATCGAAAGACAACCCGACGAGTACTGTCAGAAACTGCACAGAGCAGCAATTGAGGTTATTGGGATCAACGCTCGCTAAGGAGAAACATGCGCAAATCGGATCTGTGCGCGATCATTTCCATCGCCGTCGTCGTGGCCGTGATGTGGGTGGCAAACTGCAGTGCGGATAGGCTTCCGCTACTGGGAAGTGGAGGCTAGGTTCTAACGCCCGTAACAGGCAGTATCCGGCGATCGGCACAGCGATCAAACAGCCGGATATGGCTTGATTAGCTTGCCAGCCATAGTTTCAGGCTGGCCGCAGGGTTTAGGCCGACAAAAAGCCGATAATGCGAGCTAACGGCATTCGCCGGTAATCGCATTTTTCCCTTGTGGGCAAACATCGGAGCTTTGCGGGATCACGCCCAGAATCGATCCAAAAGACCCTGAACAGCCAGATAGCATGACAATCGCCAATAAAAATAATCCCCCTTTCATCCCACACTCCTTATCTATTGCACTCTCTGGTTATAGATCACTTCTTACCAAGCGTCTTGAAAAATGGTCCTTGCCCGACAACAAGATAACAGTGATAGCAGAAGAATATTATGATGTGATATGACGAAATGGAATTTCAGGCACAAAAAAACCGCCTTCCGGCGGTCACGACATTACTACTTATTGCTTTGATTATTCTGGAATTTATTTTCCTGGTACCCGGGGCGGGACTTGAACCCGCACAGCCATAAGCCGAGGGATTTTAAATTCATGATTTATTTTATTAAAAACAATAATTTACGTATAAAATTAGCACGTGGATTAATAATCATACACTGCGAATTTATGTAATATCGCATGATTGAAACCCATCTTCTGAACGATACCATGCATATGAGCCCCGAGAGACCGAGTTTCCACTTTGGCGACAGGGCTCTGACCTCCCACTACATCTCCCGAGCAAGGGCTGCCGCATCTCACAACGCACCTTTCTAAAGCGCGTTGCCAACGTTTTTCCGCTTCATCTGTAAATAATCAGTAATATTAGGGCGGTTCACAGCCACGTCATTAGCGCTCAGATCGATCACCGCGGCTCCAATCTCGTTAGCGATAAACACAGCTCTTTCCTCACTCGGCTCCATATTGCCACCTTGTCGTGGTCCAAAGGATATACCTTCTTAATAGTGGATTGATGCCTGAGTAACGTCAACTTTTCACATCGAGATCAAAAATGGGCCACCCCTAACATTACGTCAATAAAGGGTAGAAAAAGACACTATTGGTTTGATGGTCTTTTTTGATGTTTCGTCAAATGGTATGCTATCGCCCTAAAATTTAAGGATATTTCCTATGGATATTGATGCTTTACCCAAAGCGCATAAATCGATCACAATAAAACCATTAAATATCAATAAGTTGAATGAGGTCGTTAGTGTTAAATGAGACTAAGTTACAAGTTGTTAAGTATGCTTGTGTGGGCTTGGCGAACACAGCGTTAACAGCCATAGTGATCTTTGGACTGATGCAGGTCGGTGTTGGGGTATACCCTTCCAATGCATCTGGTTACATCGCAGGTATTATTTTCAGTTTCGTTATGAATGCAAAGTTCACTTTCTCAACTTCATTGAGTTCAATGAGGTTTATTAAATTTATATCAGTATGCGCTATTTGTTACATATTAAACATAATGGCAATGAAGACATTCTTCATAATTATGCCGGAGAAAGTCTATACGGCACAAGTTATAGGTATGTTTTTTTACACATCAACCGGCTTTATTTTGAATAAATTTTGGTCAATGAAATGAACGAGATTAATATGGACATTATGATATCCAAAACCCCATCACTAGCAATTGTCGTGCCGTGTTACAATGAACAGGACGCATTTCCATACTGCCTGGATGGACTCACTACAGTGTTATCTTCACTCATTTCTAAAGGAAAGATCAGCGATAATAGTTATATTCTTTTTGTAGACGATGGAAGTAAAGACGATACTTGGGAGCAAATTAAGTCTGCTTCACTAGAAAACCATTTAGTTCACGGTCTGAAACTATCAAGAAACCGTGGGCACCAGATAGCTCTAATGGCTGGTTTATCAAATACGGATACAGACGTCACTGTAAGTATTGATGCAGATTTGCAAGATGATATTGGCTGTATAGAAGCGATGGTTGACAAATATAATGAAGGTTTTGAAATTGTATATGGAGTGCGAAACAACAGAGATAGTGACTCAGCATTTAAAAGAATGACGGCAAATAAATTTTATTCATTAATGGCTAAATTAGGTGTTAACCAAGTTCCTAATCATGCCGACTTCAGACTTTTAAGCCGCACTGCACTTGATGCCTTAAATAAATTTAAAGAGCAAAATGTATATTTAAGAGGCCTGATCCCCCTACTTGGCTACAAGTCTTCCAATGTTTATTATAGCAGGGACGAGAGAGTAGCAGGCGACTCAAAGTACCCTTTAAAAAAAATGATTTCTCTGGCGCTAGAAGGAATAACATCCCTGACAATTACCCCATTACGCATGATCGCCGTGGCAGGGATTGTTACATGTTTACTATCTTCAATAGCAGCGATCTATGCGGTCATTGAGAAAATTCAGGGAACTACCGTTGCCGGATGGACATCCGTCATGATTGCCATTTTCTTTCTTGGTGGTGTCCAGATGCTTTCTTTAGGCATCATTGGTGAGTACGTAGGGAAAATTTATATGGAAAGTAAAAATAGACCAAAATTCTTTATCGAAGATAATGTGGGTGATAAAAATGAAATTAAATAAGTTTTATCCATCCATTCTATGGGTACTTGCTTTACTGGTGATAATTTTCCAGACAGCTGCATTTATATCTTCTGAGCAAAACATTTACTATTGGGACTACAATGGATATTGGAGGATGTGGGAAGATTTCTGCATGAGTTTTCCACATGACCCCATAAACTCCATTCGTACAGTATTTCATTCAGTCAGACATGATGACTACAATTCACTTCCCGTAGCACTAACTTCTTGGTTCTATATTCTTGATGTGCCATCAAGGTTGTCTTACATTACTTCATTGTCAGTAACGTATCTTTTCCCGACAGTGATTCTTTTTCACTTGTTATGCAAAAGTTTTTCTAAAGACAGATCGTTTGCTTGGTTATCAATCACCTTTATTCTACCTATAACTTTTGTGGCATTCTGGTCTCCAACACTGAAAGGATATCCAGATATTTCAGGGTTAATCCCCATTATCGCCGCTATATTATACGTATCAAATAATGATCTCAGCAATCAAAGAGAGCTTAAAAAAGCACTTGTTACTGGATTTCTGCTATGGTCTCCATTCTTATTAAGAAGATGGTATGCATATACAGTGGTATCACTATATATGTCCTTACCAGTCCTTAATTATTTCATTTACAATAATGGTAAGCACAACCTTAAAGGAATAATAAAAATTGTCGTAAATTTCTTCATTGCGGGAATTTTCTCCATACTACTTGCGCTTATATTTCAAGGAGCACTACTAAAAAGAATAATTCAGACTGACTACTCACTCCTATATTCAGCTTACCAAGCTTCTTTTGACCATTCATTAAGCAACTTATACCATAACATTGGATTGTATATATTACCTTTAGTTGCAATCAGCCTTTTGTGGTCACTCTACGGAGAAAAAACAAAAGATAAACTACTTGTTATTTTTTGCGCTTTCAATTTAATTTTTAGCTTTTTCCTGTTTACCCGAACGCAAAGCCCTGGTATACAACACTGCCTCCCCTTCGCCCTCTGGGCACTAATAATTTCAGCATTTGGTTTTAAGGTTATACTACAGATCTCAAAACAAAAAATTTATCAAATCTCTATCGCCTTCATTATTATCTTGACCAGCATATATATTAATTACGTTTCATTATTTAGCGTTAGTCAACTACAAACACTCGACAAAATTCTCCCTACAAAATCACTTCCTATTCATGTTGATAATTTTGATAACTACATCAATTTGACTCGTGAGATTGAAACCCTGACTAACGGCAATGAAAAAGTCACAATACTCAGCTCAAGCTCTATACTTAATGATGACATGATAAATACTATATCCAATCGCCATTTGAGTGGAAAAATTGCGTATACATCTCAAGTCGATTTAAGGGATGGGATAAATATGTCATCATTGATGTCTCGGTATTTCGTTGTGGCGGACCCAGTACAAACTCACCTATCACCAGATGGGCAAAGAGTGATAACCATACCGGCAAAAGAAATCATTTCAGGTGAAGGGATTGGTTCTGCTTTCAAGAGGATTGGCGCTGGATATAAACTTTCAGGTGAAGTAACCGCATATATTTACGAACGGACACGCCCTTATACAAACAAAGAGATTAATAACTTTTTCTCACTTTTCTTCGAACACTACCCTCAATGGAAAGACCGTTATGGGGAAGGTATTTACTATTCATTTCTTTCGGCAGATGTCGTAATTGGTGATATCTGGGGTAAGTATTCAATCGCCGATAATGGTGATATAGATACTCACCCTGGAGAAAACACACCTACCACGGTCAAGTGGGTATTAAATGGGGTTAGCACGCTAGTTTTTCACTCTTACAACACGAGTTGCAATAATGCTGATGGCGTTGATATAAAAATCAGCAACAATCAGGGAAAAGTCAGTAGCGTGTACATTAAAAACGGCGCCACTGGAACCATTGATGTTCGGAAATATTTAGGCTCAGAGTCTACCGTTGAAATTCACAAGCACGGAAACTCCGCATGTGATTCTATCAAAGTAACCGCAAAATAGACTCATGGGCCCTCTGAAATGGGGGCCCATGTAACATCCTTATTTTATGGAGCACTTGGCCAACAAATATTTGGTGCAGTTAACACATCAACCCTACTTAATGTGATGCGATACCTTTTCCATTCTATAATTGCTTCTTTTTCCTCGTGCGTCGCTTCGCCAAAATCAACTGCATCCTGTAGTGTCTGTATTCTAGCGGTTGCCTCTGCCATCTTTGAGGAAAGAATCGCTCTCGCTGCCTCTTGTGTTAGTGGCACTAAGCGTGGAGGTCCCTGAACAACTTTAGAGTCAATATACTGTGAATCTTGACCTATGGACTCAAAAACCTCCTGTGGTAGTTCAACCAATGCCCGTTCGACACATTTATCCGCATCGTCTTGAGTGAAAGCAACAATCATTGCGATCACATAGTTACTTTCATCGGTGATTATAAAATAGCGGAGCTCATACGCCTCTTGCCCAATGTCTAATCCCAACTCATGAGAGATTACTTCTTCTTTTTTCATATCATCACCAGATAGCAAAAACGTTAACATTTAATGCCGGGCCGTTATTATAAATTCCGCAATCATTTGGCCCTGCTCCATTCAACCAACACTGGAATGCCCCATTGAAGGTTGTAATGTAAATGCCTGGGGTACCTGGAAACGATGCGGGAAATGTCCACGTGGTATTGGCATTGGCACTCAAGTTGATGTTCTGTCTGCACCACTGTCCCCCACCCGGAAGCTTCGTCCATGCCCCGTTTCCATTGTTACCTGACTGGAACTGGTTATAGGCAACTGCGCTGTTTGATGAGGTGCCACCGGCCACAGCAAAACCTTGGGATGCATTCCCACCCCGGAAGGCATATCCCTGCAGCATAAAGTTAAGGCGAGCGTTGTTTACAGCAGCGGTGGTATTCCCATTATCACGAACGTAAAAATCAACATTTGAGTCGCCATTTAAATTTGCGGCCCCTATCTCTAATGGTGTCGGTTTATGTGCTTCGGAATAGAACTCCTGCCAACCGCTCCAAACACTTCCCGTCTAAGTTCGTCGCCAAACCCTATTGCCTGTGCTACCAGACTGCCCGTAGCCAATTACCTCTTGAATAACGCGATAGCCCGCCGTTCCGGTACCTGACTGCCACGTCACAACATTTAAGAATAAGGTTCCCCCACCGCCTCCAGCTGGCCCATTTACCGGATTTTGGATAGCATAAAACCCGAACGTCTGAACGGTGTTTAGGTCAACACCAGTGAGCGCTTTAAGCGTATTAGATAATCCATAATTACCCACGGTCAGCACTTGCCCAGGTGAATCAGTGCCTAAGTCGGCATCAGCAGCAGTACCCAACTTTACGTTTCCGGCTACATCTGGAGCATGTGAATTAACAGTCATGACTGCCCCATATTGGTTGTTGGGTTCAGTACAATGAATCGCCCCTGGTCAGCATTAAATACTACCAGGAAAGGGTTTTTGGCAACGATATCCCCCGTACGTAATGCCGTATTACTACCCTTCACAAGCGGGTAAGTTCCCATCACACGGCCACCCATCGTCAACTGCAGCGTGCTAGCACCTGTATTATTCAGTGTGGGGTAAATGAGGATAGGCGTTTTTAATACCCAGTCCGTCGAACCATTCAGGAAATATGTCGCCGGCAGCGCCAGCGTTAACCCATTCGCTGTACCGCCGGCCACTGCCGACGTGTAATGGTCGCTTTGGAGCTGCTCGATCTGCACGAACTGATTTTCCGAACCGCGCGTCGCAAAGTTGGCGATCACATCGTTCAGGGACCAGCCTTTGGCTGCAGTACCCTCCTGGCCACGTACAACCGTCAGCATGTCGTTGCTGACAGAGGTCAGGTGGCAAACTTCGAACACGGTTTCTTTAGCATCCGTCAGCGTAATTTTCGCGTAGGCCTTAAGGGGGTTTGAGTCGTTGGCGTAGTCGTAAGTGAGCAGACCTGCGAAGAGTGCGCCAGCGCCCGGCATCACCTGTATCGTGCTCTGGTTCGCCGTAATGTCAGCTGCCAGAGACGACACGACGTTGTTTCCAAATCCAATAATCATTGTGCAACCACCGTTACAGAATAGGTGTAAATAAAGGGAAGTTTGACCATTGACTGGTTAATAGCTTCTTTTAAAAAATAACCTACGCCATTGCCATAATCTGGAATAGTAAGTGTGAATACTCCGTTATCGACCGTCACGCTGATATCAAAGGTACTTTGCAACGGCGGATCAATTCCATCGGCACCATGGATAAACCTCGCAAGACGTCGCTTGAGCCAGTCAATACAAAAATGCGAGCCGTCATCCTTGTAAAAATTCCAGGTCAGGATCCGTTTGAAATAATCATCGGGAACGTATGACGCCGAACCAGGAGCATAATTTTTCAAACCAGCATAAGGGATTGCGTTGTACTCGATGGTGTTATAAGCACCACGCGCAATAGCATCCTCAGATATTTGCAGTAATGGCCGCCCTTCCCCGTAAATGCCGAGCGCTATCCAATCCAGCAGATCCCCCGTGATGGAGGGAGAAGTCCAGCACGGCAAATTAAGCGCATTGAGATAGTCAAGATATCCCTGCGCCAACGCGTTATAGGCGGTGAAGAACGCGACAATGTTGGGGTCGGCGTTATATTGCGTATACGGATAAGCAGGAATGATTTTCTCAATTAGAGCTAGCATATTGCTTCACCTGTATTTGTGCCGCCGAGGTGGAGAAATAGGCGTAGGTATCGCCATAAACCAGGCTTGACTCCGGTACCGGTGGTTTAATTGCGCCGTTGATCCCGATTTGCACCTGGATCATGGACAGCAGCGACGCGGCAACGAGTCCCTCAACCGATTTCAGAAAAATGTCCTGTATCTGGAAAATGTTTATCGGCTGGCCAACGGCGATAGCGTTAACGTAATCGGCGATATTCTGCTGCACCGCTTTTGCAACACCGGCCGGATCGATGTAGGTCGTCGACGCTGAGTTCCAGGTGATCAGCACCACCACATTTTGCGACGATGGCACCACGAAAGGCAGTTGGTAGACGTCGGGGTAGACCGTTACCGGTATGGTTTTCTTTTCCACTTCTGCACCCGATGGATTCGATACATCATTGGTTAAAATGGAAATATCCGGTACAGCTTTATAAATCGAATAGGCAACTTCGTAAGGATCCCCGCCACCGACGACGGCAACCCATTTTCCGAGCGTCGCCTGGCGGAACGAAATCAGGTTTTCCTGTACGCCAGCTACTTTTTGCAGGGATGATCGGTAGCAATCCGGCGTGCCTTGCACCCCAAACATACCGGAACGCATCACCTGCCCGCGATACGATACGATGCAAGGCTTTGCTCGTCTGTTCCCGGTAAGCCGGCGGTCAGGTTGGTACATGTCACCTGGTAAGGTTCCGGCGCGGAGGTTTTCACCTGGTTAACCGTCCCTGCCGGCACCGCCCATATCCCTCCAGTCGTAGCCAGGCAGTATACAGGCTCGGTCTGACCGCTGGCGGGGTTCACCGTGTCCCGTCTGACGGTGTACAAATAGGTACCATCCCCTACGGTAAACCCCTTCGGTATGCCAAAACCGGGCGGCCCTGAAAATACGACATACACCGACGTGTTCGTGCCTTCACCTTGCGGCACGCCGTAGATGGCCCCCTGTTGCTTCAGCAGGTGAACGTTCGCACCGTAAGGACTGCATGAGTTAATCAAATCAACCCGCGCCTGGTCGCAAACCAGCAGCGCACCAACGCTGGTGCTGACCATGTCTTCAATCAATGATCCCGGTAAATCGGTCGTGATCCCTAGTGAAAGCCGCGTCGCCGTTTCTATAACCTGCTGCCGCAGCTCTTCCGCCGTTTTTGCGACGGGGCCGGTAATATCATAAATAACGGGTAAATCACTCATACATACACCTTCGCCACTATTTTCGAACCCGAGTTGGCGATAACCGAAATGTCGTAAACCGGAGGATCAACCTCGGTAAGTGCAATCTGGAGAGACGAAAAATAGCCACTGAACTGCTGCTGTAGCCTGTTCACGTAAAATGTGGGGATAATCTGCTGGATCACCGAGCCGTTAGCCGGAATGCCATGGCTCGCAAAGAACGGCGATTCTTGCGGTGCAAGCTTGAGATTTTTCACCAGCGTAGTGAGATAAATCGCGTCGTTGAAACCATTTGCGTCGGTCGTGATCGTGACCCATTTGCCGGATTCATCCTGCCCGTAAGATCTCATTCGGTGATACTCCCATCGAAACTTGTTGTCGGACCTCCGGTGTCTTGCCCATCATTGCCGTTACTGTGCTGATGGGAATTCACCCAGGTAAGCAGCTGCAGCCAACCTTCATGCATAATGGCCGGGCTGGTACTGGCCTGCCCATCCGCCAGGGTTCCGCTCTGCCCGGTCAGCGACCATGAGCCATTTGTCAGCGTCAGCACGGTACTACCCACCGTGACCTTGAACTGATCAGGTGTGGCAATCGTGATGCTCTCCGGCGTTAGCAGGAATGTCGTCTTGCTGCCGGCGTCGCGTATCGTGACGCCTTCCGGGCCATACAACGTGAGCACTTGCCCGTCGACGTTCTCCCATTCCGTGTGACTGATCGGCAAAAACACCAGCGCGCCGAGATTGGCCGGCGGCGTGAGGTCGGCGGTGCCGCCACCCTGTCCGCTGGCACCGCCCAGATAGGTATCAGCCGGGATGACGATCCCCCGGTCCCCAGGCTGCATGGGATATCTTTGCTGCGCGCGGCAGGCTGATGTTCTTGTGCTAAACCGTGCACAGATTTTAGAGCCGGGGATCTTTATCCGTCAGGGGAAGACTGGCGCCAAGCAAATCAAAGCCTGGTCAGACCGACTTCGTGCGGCCGTGGCATTAGCCGACACGTTGCCAATCAAAGACGGCATTTCCAGCGTATACGTGATCCACCAGCGCAACGGCAACAGATATACCCGCGATGGATTCAACACCCAGTGGCGCAATGCAAAGCTGGCGGCTATCGCTGCAAATCCCGATCTTGATTTCGACTTCACCTATCACGACCTGAAAGCGAAAGGCATTTCCGATCTGGACGGTTCACTGACAGATAAGCAGGCGATATCTGGCCACAAAAATGCAAGCCAAACGGCAATTTACGATCGCAAAGTGAAAATAGTGCCGGTGGTGGGTAATCAGAAAGGATGAATATTTATGCTGCTTTCAGATTTTATCTTCTGAAAGCATCTTCTGAAGATGTTCTGAAAGGTGATTTAGGGCACAAAAAAACCGCCTTCCGGCGGTCACGACATTACTACTTATTGCTTTGATTATTCTGGAATTTATTTTCCTGGTACCCGGGGCGGGACTTGAACCCGCACAGCCATAAGCCGAGGGATTTTAAATCCCTTGTGTCTACCGATTTCACCACCCGGGCTCGGGAAAATTGGAGGCGCGTTCCGGAGTCGAACCGGACTAGACGGATTTGCAATCCGCTACATAACCGCTTTGTTAACGCGCCTAAATTCTTGTTTGCCTTTATCAGGCTAAAGCTCGTGAAACACCAGCTTCATCAAATTTGGAGCGGGAAACGAGACTCGAACTCGCGACCCCGACCTTGGCAAGGTCGTGCTCTACCAACTGAGCTATTCCCGCATTAATCAGAACTTACTGATTTTTTTGCTATCTTTCGGCAAATCACCGCTGCCGTCTGATGCGATGCATTCTACTTACCTGACGTAATGAGTCAATAAAATTGTTGTCTCATTACGTTCGTTTGACGATTTTTGCATCGCTTTGATCAGGGTTCCAGCAAATCTTTCCGCGCAGCGTTCAAATATTGGAACATTGACCAGAAAGTCAGCACCGCCGCGATGTATAGCAAACCAAAAGACACATACTCGACGGTGCGATCGGGACGCCACAGCAACCCGACCAGCGACATCATTTGCGCCATGGTTTTGACTTTGCCAATCCAGGACACCGCCACGCTGCTGCGCTTGCCGATCTCCGCCATCCACTCACGCAGCGACGAGATGATAATTTCACGGGCAATCATGGTTGCCGCAGGCAGGGTAATCCACCAGGTGTGATAGTGTTCCGCCACCAGCACCAGCGCTACCGCCACCATCACTTTGTCCGCCACAGGATCGAGGAACGCCCCAAAACGGGTCGTTTGCTTCCAGCGACGGGCCAGGAAGCCGTCAAACCAGTCGGTTATGGCAGCAAACACAAAGATGACGGCGCAAACCATCGGAGCCCAGGTGAACGGCAGGTAAAATGCCAGAACAAAGAATGGGATCAGAACTACGCGAAACAGAGTAAGCCAAGTCGGTATATTCAATTGCATAATGCTAGGGTAACTATCTGGCTGGAGTGGGAATTAAGAGTATGTTGCTACATTGCCCTCAGTGTTTCAATGCATTGTAGATCTTTTCTGCCAATGCTTGTGAAATACCCGGCACTTTTGCAATTTCCTCAACGCTGGCGTTCAATAATGGTTGAAGTCCGCCCATATACTTCAACAGCACCTGTCGCCGTTTTGGCCCAACGCCGTCGATCAATTCCAACGCGCTGGTGTTTCTTACTTTTGCCCTTCTCTGCCGATGCCCGGTGATCGCATGGTTATGCGAATCATCGCGGATATGCTGGATCACATGCAGCGCTGGCGAATCCGACGGTAAGGCAATACCCTCGCCTTCCGGCACAAAAAACAGCGTTTCCAACCCGGCTTTGCGGTCGGCTCCTTTGGCGATGCCAATCAGCAAGGGTTTGTTTTTATCCCAGGTCACGTTCAGCGAATTGAATACGTCAATCGCCATACCTAGCTGCCCCTTGCCGCCGTCGATAAAAATAACGTCGGGGATTTTTTTCTCTTCCAGGGCTTTGCCATAGCGGCGCTTCAACACCTGCGCCATCGCGGCATAATCATCCCCTGGCGTTATGCCGGTGATATTATAGCGCCGATATTCCGAACGTAGCGGACCATTCGAGTCAAATACCACACAGGAAGCCACGGTTTGCTCACCCATGGTGTGGCTGATGTCGAAACATTCCATGCGGTTAATTTCGGCAAGGTTGAGCACCTTCGCCAATTCGGCCAACCTCTGATGGATAGTCGACTGCTGGGAAAGTTTGGTGGTTAGCGCCGTCGCCGCGTTGGTACGAGCCAGTTTAAGGTAACGTGCGCGATCCCCTCGCGGTTTGCTCTGAATCTGAATTTTCCGGCCGGCAAGTTCTGAAAGCGACTCGGCCAGCAGGTCTTTCTCCGGCAGAGTAAAGTCCAATAGAATTTCCGCCGGCAAGGTGCGCATCTGGCTGCCCTGTAAATAAAACTGGCCGACAAAGGTTTGCACCACTTCGCTCATGTCGGTGCCGCCCGGTACTTTCGGGAAGTAACTGCGGCTACCCAATACCTTACCCTGACGGATAAACAGCACGTGCAGGCAAGCCATACCGGATTCGAAAGCCACGCCAATCACATCCAGATCGTCGCTGTTGCCGGAAACGAACTGACGTTCGGTCACCCTGCGTACCGCCTGGATCTGGTCGCGGATGCGTGCCGCTTCTTCAAAGTTCAATGACTTGCTGGCGTTTTCCATCCTTTCGATCAACTGGTGTAGCACCTGCTGATCTTTACCGGACAGGAACAGGCGCACGTAATCCACCTGCTGCCGGTACTCTTCCTCACTCACCAATCCGGCGACGCAAGGCCCCAGGCAACGCCCAATCTGATATTGCAGGCAGGGACGCGAGCGGTTGCGATACACGCTGTTCTCGCACTGGCGTATCGGGAACAATTTCTGCAGCAGCGCCAGAGTTTCACGCACGGCATAAGAATTGGGGAAAGGCCCGAAATACTCCCCCTTGGCGTGTTTGGCGCCGCGATGAACCGCCAGACGTGGGTGGCTGTCCGCGCTCAGGAAGATCAACGGGTAAGATTTATCGTCTCGCAAAAGAACATTATATCGCGGTTGGTATAACTTTATGTAGTTATGTTCCAGTAGTAGCGCTTCTGTTTCGGTATGAGTAACAGTTACGTCTATTTGAGCGATATTTTTAACCAACGTCTCCGTTTTCCTGCTGCCAACCTGTTGGCGGAAGTAACTGGCGAGGCGTTTTTTCAGGTCTTTGGCTTTACCGACGTAGATAACCGTGCCAGTAGCGTCATACATACGGTAGACGCCAGGCTGGCTGGTTACGGTACTGAGAAATGCTTTGGCATCAAAACGGTCACTCACTGCTTAACAACGTCTCCGCATTGAACAATCCGTGTCGGATAGCCAGGTGTGTCAGTTCGACATCACCGCTGATATTCAGCTTGCTGAACATACGGTAACGGTAACTGTTCACCGTTTTCGGGCTGAGACTCAACTGTTCCGAGATCTCGTTAACTTTTTTGCCTTTGGTGATCATCAGCATAATCTGCAGCTCGCGCTCAGACAGGCAGCTGAACGGGGTTTCCGTCTGCGGCTCCAACTGGCTCAATGCCATCTGTTGTGCGATATCGGACGCGATATAACGCTGCCCGGCCTGCACCGTACGAATGGCATTCACCACATCCTGCGGTGCCGCACCTTTGCTCAGATAACCCGCGGCTCCGGCCTGCATCACTTTTGCCGGCAAGGGATTTTCAGTGTGAATAGTCAGCATGATGACTTTAACGTCGGGCGCATAGCGTACAATTTTGCGCGTGGCTTCCAGCCCGCCAATACCCGGCATGTTCATATCCATAAGAACGATATCTACAGCATTGCCACGGCACCATTTCACGGCGTCTTCACCGCACTGGGCCTCCCCGACAACTTTTATACCTTTGATATCTTCAAGAATGCGTCGTATCCCTGCGCGCACCAGTTCGTGGTCATCAACAAGAAGAACGCTAATCAAGGAAAAATCTCCAAAAAGAAGGGAGTAACGCAATCAGCCTCTGTTATAGCCTGAGATATTACTTGTTTTTTAGCCAAGAATGAACACAGATTAATACTTACTTCCGATTAACTTTGCGCAGTGGGCCTGATTTTCGAATTTTAGTCACTCAGGCAGCCCGATAAAACCCTTGTCTGCAGATAAAAAGCCGTCGATGTAAATATTACCCTGAGTGAACCGGGCCCCATGATACTGCGATAATCCAGAAGCGAAGGTAAAATCAGTGTAAGAAATCGCAACACGGATAATATTAACACCAATGCAACAAGATTGTAATCCATTGAAATAAAACAATATGACAGATTGCTTTTTATCTTCCCTCGCAAGAGTCATTGCGTAAAGAAATTACTCACCCCGGACGTCAGCTCGCAGCCAGGGTTGATGATTTAAATAACCCTAACAAGTTAACAATAACCCGACGGACAAATACTTATTAACTCGAAAAAAATAACTTGGCTATTATTCCCCGGCGGCCCCGCTACCAAACTACCAACACCCCATTCAATAATCACTAGTGACTATGCACTATAAAGTGGAAGTTGATAAAACCACGATCGATGCCGCATTAGCCGCACCGACACGGATATCGCGCTATCGGTGCAGATGGATATCTGCATGCTATGCTATACTCCGCGCCCAGTTAAATACGCATCTGCACGTCTGATTGAATGAAATCGGTGCGGGTGTGCACCACAAAGCACATTGTTTCAGGCTTCGGCCTCAAAAATCAGGAGAGAAAATGAGCAACGTTGACTTCACTACGTCTGCAAACCCGGAAACGCTGGCAACGGAAGTCGCCTGCCTTAAAGCCACGCTAACGCTGATCCTGAAATCGATCGGCCAGGCCGACGCCGGGAAAGTCATTATCAACATGGAACGCTTTATCGCACAGATTGAAGATCCCACCCAGGCCGAGATCTTTAAAAACAGCATTCAGCAGATTAAGCACGCCTACCGCCAATAAGCTATCCCCTTCCGGCCTGCCGTAACCGCGGGCCCGTTTTCCCCTGCCCCTGTGATTGATCACCCTGACACTTTCAGGCAATGTGTTTTTATTTACGTCAGAGAAACCTATGGGCATCGTGGTAAAAGCACTGATTGGCGCACTGGTGGTGGTACTCATTGGCCTGCTTGCCAAAAGTCGCAGCTACTATATCGCCGGTCTGGTACCGTTGTTCCCTACCTTCGCACTGATTGCCCATTACATCGTCGGCAGCGAACGCTCAATCGAAGCGTTGAGAACCACGCTGATATTCGGCATGTGGGCCGTTTTACCCTATCTGGTGTATCTGATCTCGCTGTATTTCTTTATCAACAGCATGAGATTGTCTTGGGCGCTGGCCGCTGCGGTATTATGTTGGATCGCGGCGGCCTGGCTTTTGATTACCCTGTGGGGATGGTGGCAGGGGCGTTGACTGCCCCGCCAGAATTACGGCCTGCCGGCCTGCAGAACAAATCCGCGTTGCATATCTCCTGCCACGCGGAAATAGCGACTTTCACCGGCACGCAACGTCATCGGTAGCCGGCCGCTGGTATCGCGCCAGATACACAGACTGTTTTCGATCATATCCTGCCCAATGCTGATTTCATTATTGCCGACCGGAACCCGGAACTCAGCCTTTTCTTTCGCCGCCAGCGACGCAGCAAACTCCCCGTTGATATAAACCCCGGTTCGGCAACTGCCCGCCAACATTCCGCTGTCACGTACTACCACCAGGGTCGCATAAGGCGTCTGCGGCATATTTTGATAAAGCAACAGTCGGCTAGGAGGCGGTAATTCGGCCTGCTGCAGCGGAACGGACTGCGTAGCGCAGCCAGACAACAGCAAAGTAGTAACAAATAACGCGGCGTAATGCTTCATCCTGAGCTCCTGGGAAAAACCAGTCTTTATAGTAGCAACAGAATAGGCTGCGGCTGTAGCGCTGGGGTAACATCAATACAAAAATAAGATAATTTCCAGTGATCTGAAGAACATCGGGAGCACAACGGATCGGTCCTCGCCAAGCGCGATGTTTGTTAGACAACGCGGTCGATAGCATAAGAAAATTCCGTAGTTAGTATATTGAAATGAATAAGATTTTTATAATTCCCTTAAAGCTTGACCATACGTTTTTGAATGTCTTCGCGAAAGGCGTCACCCACAAAATTAAAACCATCCTCAGTCACATAAACGCGTGAGTAACCATTATCTGATAACGTCGTCACCATGTAACCCGCGCTTATCATCTCTGCTGAAGGCGCATTCATCAGCGTGAGAAAACCGCGTCCCCGGCACCATTGATAAAAACGAGTACGACCGTAACCCAATGAATCCCCAACATCGGAAAGGTTTCTTAACCTGTCACAATCTTCTGATAATGAAGGTAAATCAGCACTGTCTTTAGGTACTTCAGATTTATTCGCCAAAATAAAACTCCCTTTAACGTCTTCATCATCATGACAATCACTTCTCGATCCTGAATCTAAAAAATTTGCGCATGAATTGCAATCGTATTACCGGCAAATTTAATAATAGTTTTAATTTCGATAATTTATAAAAAGCAATAAAAAAGTCCCTATTCTAATTCACGGTTCTTCAAATACCTTTGTGTAACCAATAATAAGAATTAATCTTTAGGTAAATATCTTAAAAAATCACTCCCCATATATATCCAATGAAAGTTAGCAGGTACATTATAACAAGCGGGACTATTTCATGATTGGGAGTAACGTTCTTAGCCCTGCACTGTCGGTATTACATCAACCTCGCCTAAACAATAACTATTATCATTTCCAATTTTAACATCAGTTTATTACACTCATGCCCTATCTCGCTTAGGAAGATTCTTAGCGTGTGAATACAGGACGAAAGGAAGAGTTAGGGATACCATGAAGACGTTTAGCTTTTTGATTATTTTGCCATTAATGACATTAACCGCCTGCACCCAGTGGGAGAAACCCGGTGCCGGCAATGCCACCCGCGACATGGAATATGCTGAATGCAAAGCTCGCGGTTACGAACGTTTCCCTCCCGATGTGGTGAGAGATTTTGAGTTTAGCTACGAAAACCAATACCAAAGCTGTAAGAAAGACAAAAAAGACTGCCCGGCAGGTTACCGCTACGAAAAACAGCCCTCGTTCAAGACAGTGCAGAACGATCGTAACGAAGATGCTCGCTCGGCGACCATAGAAGCCTGCATGTATGGTAAAGGCTGGCATGAGAAAACCTATTACTGGCCACAGTGATGGTAATACCAACGGCGCGGTCGGCGCACTGCCCCACGCGCCCGTAAGGATCACTCATCATCGCCGTGCGGCATGCCGGTCCTGGGTTTAGGTTTACCCCCTTGCGGCTTTTTATCTTTTGCGGCCGATAGCGCCCGGCTAATCAACCACAACAAAAGCGGTATTAACAGCAGGCACAGCCCCAGCGTAATCAGTGCATTCGTCATCCGTTTTCCGCCCGATTTGTCCGGTCATCTGCCTGAGTGTAGCAGGCTTATTCGTCAGCCTCGATGTCGTTCAATCGGGCCAAGGTTTCGGCCCTTACCGGCGTCAATGGTATCCGCGGTGCCGGTAGCGGCCAGCCAAGCAAATGACGCGCCGCCGTCGCGCAAATCTTCCCCTGACAAGCCCCCATGCCACAGCGGCTGCTCAGCTTGGCCGCCGTCCAGTCAGGAAAGCCGTTTAGCTGGCCTAAGGAAACATCTTCACAACGGCACACCAAAGTTTGCGGTTCTGCCAACGCTTTCAGCGCGGGATTCAAGGCAAAAGTCTGTGCCACAGCATCGGCGAATCGCCTCCATTTATCACGTTGCCGCATCAATCCCTTCGCCCGTTGTTGATTGCCGGTGGCGACATACCCGGCAATGGCTCCTTCCGTCAGCGCCAGTTCGCTGCCCCCTATTCCGGTACATTCACCGGCGGCATAAATTTTCGGCTGGCTGGTTTGCTGGTTCTCGTCCACGGCAACGGCGTCATCACGAAGGCGGCAGCCCAGCAGCATCGCCAATTCGACGTTCGCCACCAGGCCAAAACCGCAGGCCAAGCGTTCGCAGGCCAGCGTCGTCACGCGAGTGCCCGTCTGCAGCCGTATCGCCGTCAGCCGTTGCTCACCTATTGCCTCCAGCACAAAGCTGTCAGGACGATAATGGCGGTTGAGCAGGGTAAATGACTGGCGTAATTTGGCTGGCCAACGCCACAACCCGCCAGCAAATGCCGTCAGGCGCATGGCTGACGCCTGTTCTGCCACCCTCACCACTTTTCCCCCTGCTTTGATCACGCTGTCGGCCACCGCCATCAGTAACGGGCCACTGCCGGCTATCGCCACCCGCTCCCCTTTGATCGGCAATCCCTGTTTAATCTGCGCCTGCAACCCACCGGCACCGGTGACGCCAGGCAACGTCCAACCGGGAAACGGCAATAGCAACTCACGTGCGCCACAGCACAAGATCAATGTTTGATAGTTCACCACTCCGCTGCCAGTCGCAGCTTCGTAGAGGATTTTCTGCGGCCCACAACAAGCGATGATTTTCACCCCGTTCAGCAGGGTCACGTTGCTCAGCGCTTCCACCGCCCGCCGATACTGCTGCGCCAGCGCCGGTAGCGCCACGTTGGGTCCGTCACGCCAGATCTGCCCGCCCGGGCGCAGGTTATCATCAAGCACCAGCACCGACTGGCCACTTTCTGCCGCTGCCCGGGCTGCCGCAAACCCGGCCGGGCCCGCACCGATAACCAACACATCGCACACGAGGTCACTCATTCTCCGTCCTCTCAATCTGCATTCCCGGCTGGCAGAGGGTCTGACACGCCAGCCGCCGCAGGCCATTTACGGTCACGCGGCACTCCTGGCAAACTCCCATGCCACAAAACGGCGTGCGCACTTGCCCGCTGACCGAAACGCGACAGCTGTCCTCGCCACTCAGACTGAGCGCCGCCGCCACGCTAACCCCTTCCGGAACCCAGAGGCTTTCACCGTTAAGGATCACATTCAGTTGATTCTGTTTTTGACTCATATCGCTAACACCTCCGTACTGAACATCCGCGCAGCCAGATAAGGCGTGTCGTCAATCGCCGGGCGATGATGATGGATCTGGGCGGAAATCAGCTCAGCACTGCCCAACGCGGTGGTGACGCCTAACCCTTCGTGCCCCAGCGCCAGCCACAGCCCACGGTGTTGCGGATGCGGGCCCAACAGCGGCAAACCGTCGGCGGAGGCGGCACGCTGGCCGGTCCAACAGCGAATGACGTTCATCTGTGCCAGCGTGGGCAAAAAAGCGTTGGCGCGCGCCAACATTGCGGCCAGCAACGGCAAATCGATGTCATTGCCTGGGGCGTCAAACTGGCGCGATGAGCCGATCAGCAACTGGCCCGTTGGGCGCGCCTGAACGTTAAACGCCACCGAAGTCCCGCCGCTGGCATGGGCGCTGGCGCCATACCCCAATTCAACCAACTGATGATGGATCCTGTGCGGATAGCGATCGGTAATCGCCAACTGCCCTTTTTTGGCCCGCAGCATGGGCTGTTCCAGCAGCCTGTTGGCCTGCAGACCGCAGGCCAACACCACTGCCGGTGCCGTCAGACGCTCACCACTTGCCAGCACGATGGTCCGATCTTCCAACGCGCAAGCCTCCCCGGTAATGACTCTGATTGCCGACCCGGCGTCGTTCACAAGCCAGCGGGCCACGTTAGGTGCATAAACAATGCCATCGCCCGGCACTCGCAGCCCGCCCGCCAAACCGGGGCGTAGCATAGGTTCCAGGCCTGCCACCTGTGCGGCACTTTGTATTTCGCTGGCCACGCCATACTCCGCCATACGTTGGCACTTGGCTTCGGCAATCGCCATTTCATCGTCCCGCTCTGCCAGCCACAGCGTACCGCAGCCACGCCAGGCGCAGTTTTCCGGCAGTCGTTCCACCAGGCTGCGCCACAGCTGCAGTGAGTAGGCGCTTAAGGCCAGCTCGGCAGGGTTGTCGTCCATACACACCAGGTGCCCCATACCTGCGGCGGTCGCACCGGCGCGCTGATTATCCACCAGCAGCACCTGCAGCCCTTGTTGCGCCAGGCGCCAGGCGCAGGCGGCACCAATAATGCCGGCCCCCACCACGATCGCTTCAGCACGCCTGTCGGCAGCCATCAGCGGATACCCCAAACGAAAGGATCGCGCTCATCCAACAGCAGTTGGCTGTCAGCGCACACATAGGCTTGCCCACGGATAAACGGCGTTACGCGATCGCCGTTGCGTTGGTAATACCCGCTGAACTGGCTGCCGATCACGCTCGCCTGGCGCCAGATCTCACCCGGTTGCAGTTTGCCGTCGGCCGCCAGACAGGCCAGTTTGGCGCTGGTGCCGGTCCCGCAGGGTGAGCGGTCATAGGCTTTACCCGGGCAAAGCACGAAGTTACGGCTGTCCGCCTGCGGATCGGCGGCAAACAGTTCGATATGATCGATAACCCCGCCGTCTTCGCCATAAATACCCGCAGACTCCAGAGCCACCCGCACCGCCCAACAAAAAGCGGTGAGCGCGTCCAGGTTTTGCGTATCGATCGCCAGGTGATGTTCACCGATAAGGAAAAACCAATTCCCGCCCCAGGCAATGTCACCCACCACCGGGCCATAGCCGCTCACCTCCACCCTTACCTGGCGGCGGTAGCGATAGGCCGGTACGTTTTCCACCGTCACGCTGCCATCCTCATGCAGCCTGGCATTTACCGTGCCGACAGGCGTTTCAATCAGGTGATCTCCCACGCCAATTCGCCCCAAATAGGCCAATGAGGCCACCAGACCAATGGTGCCGTGGCCGCACATGCCCAAATAGCCGGCGTTGTTGAAGAAAATCACCCCGGCAGCGGCCTGCGGCGAACAGGGCTGGCAGAGCAAAGCCCCGACCAGGACATCATTGCCGCGCGGCTCCAGAATGATGGCGCTGCGCCAATCATCATAATCTTGGGCAAATCGGGCTTTGCGCTCCGCCATACTGCCGCTACCCAAATCGGGAAACCCTTCGATGATCAACCGGGTAGGTTCACCGGCAGTATGGGAATCGATCGCCCGCAGCGCGGTGAAATGCGAAGAAAGTGCCATCGGAGCCTCCTGAGTTAATGAAATGTTACCGATGGCGTTAGACTGACTGAATATGTCAGCGGCGGCTTGATATATTTCGGCTCGGCACATGCAGAAATCAGCACAATCCTTAATTGGATATCCGGTTAACGCCGAACAGAGAAAAGCGATGAGCCATAAGAATGAGTTATTTATCAAATCGTTACTTTTATGTTATTTCCAGGATTGTGCGAAAGAGGCCATTTTTTCTGCGTGGAATGTGTCACGGAGGGAAAAAGTTTGCGGTGATCCGCATAATTGACGGCTGCGCTTGAAAAGTTACAAGAAAGTTAATATTGATGAGGCGCGTCAACATGGCCGGCCCGGCCACTCCAGATTCTGTGCCATCCAGCGGGAAAAGGTATTGCCATGCGATTAACTCAACGCCACCAGGTTATCACTGACACCAGGCCCGCTTTCGATGAACAGGAAGATGACGTTTTCGCCGTTGAGCAACTGTCCCGCTGGTGCGACGGCCTGGCACAGCAACGGCCGAATACTCTGCGCGACCTGCTTAATTCCCTGGCGTTGATCGCCCCGCTGTTCAATGCCATGCCCAACGTGGTGTTCTTCATCAAAGACGTGCAAGCCCGTTATCTGTTCGCCAATCTGACGCTGGCCAAACGCTGTGGGTTTAAAACCGTCGCGCCGCTGCTGGGCAAAACCTCGGCGGACGTTTTCCCCGCCCAGCTCGGATCGGGGTATACCGAGCAGGATCTCCGCGTGCTGCGTCACGGGGAGCTGATCCAGGATCAGCTGGAAATGCACTTGTATAACGGACGTGAGACCGGTTGGTGCCTGACGCAAAAGCTGGCGTTGTACGACGCGCAGGGCAAAATCATCGGCATGGCCGGCATTTCGCACGATCTGCAGGAAGCCAAGGCCAATCACCCAGCCTATCAGCGGCTGGCGGCCATCGATGTCTACATTCGCCAGCATTACGCCCGGCCGATCGCACTTGAGGAACTGACGACGCTCACTGCACTTTCCGTGGCGCAGATTGAACGTTACTGCAAACGCATTTTTCATCTCACGCCGCGCCAGATGATCCATAAGGTGCGGCTGGAAAAAGCCACCGAACTGCTGGCCGGCGATATGCCGATTACCGACATCGCCTTGCAGTGCGGCTACACCGATCACAGCGCATTCAGCCGTCAATTCAAAGCCATGACCGGTTCAACGCCGCGCGACTTCCGCACCACCATAACCCTTTAATACACTGATTTATATTAGTAAAAAAATCGCTATGGTGCCTTGTGCATCAGGTTCCTTCTCGTCTGAAACCCCGCCACACTGTGCCAATTTCGTCATGGCATTCGGCGAAAACCGTCAAGCCCCTGCGAACAATACAGGTCAATCTGTGATTGGATTTCACCAATAATTCACCATTGATTAACAAACTTGGACGACAGGAAAAACACTATGAGCCATAAAGCCATTAGCTGGAGCGGCGTATTCCCGGCGGTCAGCACCCAGTTCCGCAGCGATTTTTCTCTGGATCTCGACGCCACCCACACGGTGATCAAAAACCTGGTCAAAGACGGCGTTTCGGGCCTGGTGGTGTGTGGCACCGTGGGTGAGAACACCTCGCTGACCGTTCAGGAAAAACTGTCGGTGATTGAAGTGGCACGCGACGCAGCTCAGGGTCAGGTCCCGGTGATTGCCGGTATCGCCGAGTTCACCACCGCCTTTGCGCGCAATATGGCGCGCGAAGCCCAGAAGGTCGGCGTCGACGGCATTATGGTTATGCCGGCGTTAGTCTATTCAGCCAAACCCCATGAAACCGCAACGCATTTTCGCAGCGTCGCTACCGCCACCGATCTGCCGATCATGGTCTACAACAACCCGCCGATTTATAAAAACGACGTGACGCCGGATATCCTGACGTCACTGGTCGATTGCGAGAATATCGTCTGCTTCAAGGATTCCTCTGGCGACACCCGTCGCTTTATCGATCTGCGCAACGAAGTGGGCGATCGCTTTGTGCTGTTCGCCGGGTTGGATGACGTGGTGCTGGAAAGCATCGCCGTCGGCGCTGAAGGCTGGATCTCCGGCATGTCCAACGCCTTCCCGCGTGAAGGCGAAACCTTGTTCCGTCTGGCGAAGCAAAAACGCTTCGAGGAAGCGCTGGCGCTGTACAGCTGGTTTATGCCGCTGCTGCATTTGGATGCGCGTCCCGATCTGGTGCAGTGCATCAAGCTGTGTGAAGAGTTGGTGGGTCGCGGCAGCGCCATTACCCGTCCGCCACGTCTGGCATTGCAGGGCGATACCCTGGCCGAGGTCACCGCAGTGGTCAAAAAAGCGCTGGCAAACCGCCCTGCGCTGCCGGATGTCGGCCTCTGATCGCCACTCACGCCCGGCGGCCTGCCGGGCTCTGTCACTGACCCAACGGGGGAACCCATGTCCAACGCCCATACCATCAGCGGCCAACAGTTTATCGGCGGTCAACGCCGTGCCAGCGGCGAGGCCCAGCTTGTCAGCCTGCGCGCCGACAACGGCCTGCCGACCGGCCACGTTTTTTTCTCGGCCAGTCACGAAGAAGCCGCCGCCGCCGCCGATGCCGCCGCACAAGCATTCACGGCCTATTCTCAGCTCAGCGCCGAGCGTCGAGCCGACTTTCTTGAGGCCATTGCCGACCAATTAGACGCTCTGGATGAGGATTTCTTCGGCTTCGCCATGCAGGAAACCGCCCTGCCGTTAGCCCGACTGAGCGGTGAGCGGGCCAGAACCAGCGGCCAGATGCGACTGTTTGCCACCCTGCTGCGCCGTGGGGATGTGCATGGCGTGCGCATAGACAGCGCATTGCCTCAACGAACGCCGGTGCCCCGCCCGGATCTGCGGCAGTATCGCACCGCCCTCGGGCCAGTGGCGGTGTTTGGTGCCAGCAATTTCCCATTGGCATTCTCCACCGCAGGCGGAGACACCGCGGCCGCGTTGGCCGCAGGCTGTCCGGTGGTGTTCAAGGCGCACAGCGGCCATATGATCACCGCAGAACTGACCGCGCTGGCCATCGAACGGGCAAGAGAACAACAGCAGATCCCGGCCGGAGTTTTCAACATGATTTATGGGGACCACATTGGCGCGGAACTGGTGCAGCATCCGGCCATTCAGGCGGTGGGTTTCACCGGATCGCTTCGGGGCGGCCGGGCCTTGTTCGATTTGGCCCAGCGGCGCGCCCAACCGATCCCGGTATTTGCCGAGATGTCGAGCATCAACCCGCTGATCATTATGCCGCAGGCTTTAGCCCGCCGTGGGCAGCAGATCGCCCGCGAGCTAGTCGCATCCTTCACCCTCGGCTGCGGCCAGTTCTGCACCAAGCCTGGGCTGATCATCGGGCAACGCGGCGAAGCATTCAGCGAATTTGTGCGCGAACTGTCCGCACAGGTCAACGCCGCGCCTGCGCAAGCCATGCTCAATGCCGGCACGCTGGCCAATTACCGCCGCGGATTGGCTGCCCTTGATGAGCAAAACGGCATCCGTCACCTGGCCGGTCATCGCGAAGAGCGCCCGCATTTAGCAACGGCACAGCTCTATCAGGCCGATTTCGATTTGCTGCTCAGCGGAAACCCGCTGCTGCAAGAGGAAGTGTTTGGCCCGGCAGCCATTCTGGTGGAAGTGGAAGATCGTCGACAGCTGACCGCCGCACTGGACAGCCTGCAGGGGCAACTGACCGCCACGCTGCTGACAGAAAACGAGGATCTGGCCGACGCAGAACCGCTGGCCCAACGGCTGGCCCAAAAAGCGGGGCGGGTATTGTTTAACGGTTATCCGACCGGGGTAGAAGTCTGCGATGCCATGGTGCATGGCGGCCCTTATCCGGCCACCAGCGACGCACGCGGTACGTCGGTGGGTACGCTGGCTATTGAACGTTTTCTGCGCCCGGTCTGCCTGCAGAATTACCCCCCTGCGTTGCTGCCCCCGCAGCTGCAAGACAGCAATCCACTGGGCCTGCTGCGGCTGGTTAACGGGATTTACACCCGTGAATCTCTCCGCTCACCAGCCAACGACTAACCAAATCGCATCTGTCTGCCACCTAATAACAAAAGGGTCATTCCATGACAACCCAAGGCAAATTCAAGAAGCAGCTTACGCTCACCGATCTGACGTTTATCGGCCTGGGCGCAATCTTTGGTTCCGGCTGGCTGTTCGCCGCCAGCCACGTCTCTTCCATTGCCGGCCCGGCCGGTATTTACTCCTGGCTGATCGGCGGCCTGGCGGTGTTGCTGCTCGGCATTGTCTATTGTGAGCTGGGCGCAGCGCTGCCGCGCGCCGGCGGTATTATCCGCTATCCGGTATTTTCCCACGGTGAACTGATGGGCTATCTGCTGGGCTTTATCACCCTGATCGCGTTCTCCAGCCTGATCTCCATTGAGATCGTGGCCGCCCGTCAGTACGCCGCCGCCTGGTTTCCTTTTTTGAGCCAACCGGGCTCCGGCGATCCAACGCTGATCGGCTGGCTGGTCCAACTGTTGCTGCTGTGTTTTTTCTTCGCGCTGAACTACTACAGCGTCAAGACCTTTGCCAAATCCAACAACCTGATCAGCGTGATTAAATTTGTGGTGCCGCTGTTGGTGATCGTCGTGTTGTTCAGTTTCTTCAAACCCGAAAACCTGCACAGCCAGGGGTTTGCCCCCTTTGGCTCCGCCGGCGTCGAAGCCGCCATATCCGCCGGGGGGATTATTTTCGCCTACCTGGGCCTGACGCCGATTATCTCGGTTGCCAGCGAGGTGCAAAACCCGCAGCGCACCATTCCTATCGCGCTGATCCTGTCGGTGGTGTTGTCCACGCTCATTTACGTGCTGCTGCAGGTGGCTTTCCTCGGCAGTATTCCCAGCGAGATGCTGAGCGGCGGCTGGGCCGGGATCAGCCAGCAATTTTCGCTGCCCTACCGTGATATCGCCATCACCCTGGGCATGGGCTGGCTGGCTTTTCTGGTGGTGAGCGATGCGATTATCTCGCCGAGCGGCACCGGTAACATTTATATGAACGCCACACCACGCGTGGTATACGGTTGGGCGCGCGCCGGCACCTTCTTTAAAATATTCACTCGCGTCGACGGCGAGTCCGGCATTCCGCGTCCTGCTCTCTGGCTGACTTTCGCCTTGTCGATCTTCTGGACGCTGCCCTTCCCTTCATGGGAGAAGCTGATCGGCGTGGTTTCCGCCGCGCTGGTCCTGAGTTACGCGATTGCGCCCGTCACCGCCGCCGGCCTGCGCCGCAATGCCCCTGAGCTGCCGCGACCATTTTTCGTGCGCGGCTTCTGCGTGCTCGGTCCGGTGTCATTTATCATCTCGGCGCTGATCGTCTACTGGTCCGGTTGGAATACCGTCTCCTGGCTGCTCGGCCTGCAAATCCTGATGTTTGTGGTCTATATCCTGTTCAAAAATAAGGTGCCGACCCATGCCGTCAGCCTCAAGCAGCAGATTTGGTCCTCGCTGTGGCTGATCGCCTTCTATGCGCTGATTATCATCGCTTCTTATCTCGGCAGTTTTGGCGGCATCAACGCTATCGGTCACCCATGGGACACCATCACCGTCGCAGTCATTGCGCTGGCGATCTACTACTGGGGCGCCTATACCTGTTTACCTCGGGCGAATTTTGCCGGTGATGAAGAAGAGTAAATCCAGAGGAGATATCTGATGACGCAAACCCAGAGGCTGACGTTGGAGCAAGCCTATGAGCTGGCGCTGAAGGCATTGCGCAGTAACGGATTCAGCGCCGAACACGCCGATGTCGTCGCCCAAAATGTGACGGCCGGTGAACGCGACGGCTGCGCTTCGCACGGTTTGTACCGAGTGCTTGGCTGCGTGCGTTCGCTATTGGCGGGCAAAGTTTCCGCCGATGCCCGTCCGACGCTGCTTGATCAGGCCCCGGCGATCTTGCGGGTCGACGCCCACGATGCTTTTTCGCTGCTGGCCTATCGCACGGCGCTGCCGGCTTTTGTCGAAAAGGTACGCACCAACGGCATTGCCGCGCTGGCCATTAACCACTGTGTGCATTACTCGGCACTATGGGCCGATATCGAACCTTTAACCGATCAAGGCCTGGTGGCGTTGGCCTGCACGCCCAGCCATGCCTGGGTCACGCCAGCAGGGGGAAGCCGGCCGTTGTTCGGTACCAACCCTATCGCCTTCGGCTGGCCGCGGCCGCAGCGGCCCCCCTTTATTTTTGATATGGCCACCAGCGCCGCCGCACGCGGCGAGATTGAACTGCATCGTCGTGCCGGTACCCCGTTGCCGCCAGGCTGGGGCATAGATCAACAGGGGAAACCCTCTACCGATGCCCAAAGCGTGTTGCAAGGTGCGATGCTGACCTTTGGCGGTCATAAAGGCTCGGCGCTGGCGGCGATGGTTGAACTGCTTGCCGGGCCGTTGATTGGCGATATGACCAGTAAGGAATCGCTGACCTACGATCGGCAGACCGGCTCCTCCCCTTACGGCGGCGAGCTGATCATCGCCATGGATCCCGATCGTTTTCTGGGGCCGGATAAAGTGGCGCATTTGGCCAGGGCGGAAGCCTTGTTTGCTGATATGAGCGAGCAAGGGGCGCGCATTCCGGGAGAACGGCGCTTTCAACAACGGCAATACAGCGAACAGCACGGCGTCACCATCCCGCAGGCGTTGTATGAGGAGATTGCGGCTCTCTGTCGCTAACGTTTAATAATGAGGCAGGCCCACAGCGTTAAACTGCGGGCCTGATTTGAAAGGATTACCGGACAACCATCACCGAAATATTGGCATGGCGAACAATGGCCGCCGCATTGGAACCCAGCAGATAGGTTTTCACGCTCGGTCGGCGCGAGCCGATGATGATCAGATCGGCTTCGATTTCCTCCGCCAGTTCCAGTACCTGATCGCGTGGCGAACCAAAGCTGACGGTGTAATCCAGCCGCTCCAGCGGAAGGTCGATTTCCGCCATGATCTGCTTAAGCTTATCCACCGCCTTCACTTCCGCCTTGTTCTCAAACTCTTTGATGCCGAACGAGTAAGCGGTAACGAATGCCGAGGCGTCCGGCAGCGCATGGAAAAAGTGCACTTTGGCACCGGACATTTTCGCCAGGTACACCACATGCTCCAGCGCATGCTCGGTCAACAGATCTTCTTCAATATCGATCGGCACTAATATGGTCTTATACATATCACATCCCTTCTATGTAACCGTGGTGCCCACAGGGTACTGCCGGGGAGGATAAGGGTGAACCGCTTTGTCGCGCTTTTGTGATCGGCGGTAAATACTGAGTGGGATATTTCCTTATTTAACAAAATATAAACACAACCCGTCTAACGGCTAGCCGAATAATTATTTCAAAGGCGGCTAAATCAACTGTAAATACACCGCTTTTGCGGTAGCGGCGGTTTTATTGGCCACCGACAGTTTTTTAATCGAGTTACCGATGTGGAAATTTACGGTGCGCTCACTCAAGCCCATTAACAGCGCCGTTTCTTCCGAGGTTTTGCCTTCGCTGCACCAGCGTAAAATATCTTTCTCACGCAGCGTCAGCACATCCTTTATTGCCTCGTCGTTTACCGATATTAATGCTTCGCGCAGCGTCTTGTGGGCGGTCTGCGCCAGCCACAGAAAGAAAGTTTCGTTACGTGCCCCGGCCTGCGGGGACTGAGTGGGGATACTCTTACCGGCAAAAGTGAGGATGCCCAACCGGCCGTAGCAATCCTTGACGGACTGCGACCAGCCTTCACGAATGCCGTACTGCGCCATGCGCCACCACAGCTCCGGTTTATCCCGGTAGAACGGCTCGTCCCAATAGAATTGCAGCGTAGAGTGATGGGCCTGCTCGATCATCGGATCCTGCAGGTAGATCCGCAATTTGCGATAGTCCTCAAGATATTGCGCAGGATAATTGCCCTCTATCAGCATCTTGGGCCGGCTGGCAGGGTAGCAGGAAAAGACCGTATAAGAGAAGTACTCGAAGCCCAGCGCCTGAGCGCAAGGTGCCAGACGGTTTAAAAAAAGGTCGCGGTCAGACAGGCTGCCAAGCAGATCATCCATCAAAGGCTGAAAGTGAGTGTCCATAACACGGGTTCTCCAGAGCACAGCGCCGCAATCATTAAGTGAGGTTAACTATAGTGGAGGGCTCAGGGCGACAACAGCCGTTTCATATAATAAAAAATACCATGGCTATAACAAAAACAGCTATTCCCCTGCCATTATTAATAAATAACGACTTTATATTGCACCGGCGCTAAGAATTTCGCGAATAACATAAAGCCTATTTATTGTAAACCTGTCACTTCTACCGTTAGACAGTCACTTCGCCGCCAATTACCTTCGCCATAGGCACCTGGTGCTTTTTAAATTCAAATAAAATATAAGCATTTGCGAATTTTGCAAAGCAGAAGAATACTCACGGGGATTTTTATGGCAGAGAATAATACGGTAATAAATTCGGTCGCCGTGATTGGCGCCGGAACCATGGGCAGAGGTATTGCCTATCTTTTGGCACTGAACGGCATACGAACCCTGCTTTATAATCGCAGCGCTCATTCTTTGAATCAGGCACGTGATTATATTGTCGGTGACCTGAATAAAAAAATCGATAACGGAAAAATAAGCCAACAGAAAAAAGGCGAGATCTTGGCCAACCTGGTTTTCTCGCCTGTTTTCGACGCTATCGCCGACAGTGACCTGGTGATTGAAACCATTGCGGAACATGAACCCACCAAGCATGAGATCCTCGCGGCCATTGCCGCCACGGTAAAAAAAGAGGCGATTATCGCCACCAATACCTCTTCGCTGTCGCTGAATAAACTGGCCGCGGGCATCGAAAATAACTCGCGCTTTATCGGCCTGCATTTCTTCAACCCGGCACCGCTGATGAAGCTGATCGAAATTATCCCGTCCTATTTTACCGCCCGGGTCACAACCTTACGCTGCCAGCAGTTGGTCACGGCGATAGGCAAACAGTTTGTGGTCTGCAAAGCCACGCCGGGTTTTATCGTCAATCGCATGGCGCGGCCTTTTTATCTGGAAGGGTTTCGCCTGCTGGAAGAAAACGTGGCGCTGGCACCGCAAATCGACCGTGCGCTCAAGGCCGGAGGCCACTTTCGCATGGGGCCTTTGGAACTGACTGATTTTATCGGTCAGGACATTAATTATCAGGTCAGCAGCCAGATTTGGCAGGACATGCAGTATGACCCCCGCTACACCCCCGGCCATTTGCAACGTTCGCTGGTGGATGCCGGGCTGTTGGGGAAGAAAAACGGCCGCTCCTTTTTTTCTCCCTCGGCTGACACAGCCCCCCCACCGGCTGCCGGCGGCGGTACGCTGAGCTCGCTGCATTTTTTTGGCGAACATCCGCTGTTCGATCTGCTGCAACAGCATGCCCTCGCGACCTGGGCGCCCCTCCCAATAACACGTCAGCCGGAACACCCGGTGCTGGGACGGTTTATCCAGGTGAATGACAGTCTGGCAGTCAAAATCACCGATGGGCGAACGGCCAATCAGCTTGCCGACTTAGCGGGCCTCGATACCTTCGTGATCGACGTTGCACTGAACTACGCCAACACCGCTTTTCTGGTGGCGGCCCACAGCCAACAGGCTAGCGAGACGAATAAAGCGCTGTTCCTCACGCTGCTGCAAGCGGTGATCCCGCAGGTGGAGTTTGTTAAAGATTCACCAGGCCTGATCGTCGCGCGAGTTCTGAGCAGCCTGATCAATGAGTCGGTGATCATGGTGGAGAGCGGGGTTTGTAGCCGAGAAGACATCGATATCGCCGCCGTGGCCGGCGTCAACTATGCCGACGGCATTTTTGCCTGGCTGGCTCAGCTCGGGCAGAAAAACGTGAAATCGACGCTGGATAATATGGCGCAACTGCTGCATTCCGCCCGCTATTACCCGCATTACTCGTTGCTTCACACCACAAGGCCCGAGCTGGCCGTCGCGCCCTAAGGAAAAATGATGACGATTAAAGACGATGGGGTCTATCTGATTGACGGTACGCGCACGGCGATCGGCGCCTACGGCGGTAGTCTGGCATTAACCCGCCCGGACGATATGGCGGCCTCGATTATTCGGGCGTTGCTGCAACGACACCCGGAAAGCGAGGCGGATGTCGATGAGGTGGTGCTGGGCTGTGCCAATCAGGCCGGTGAAGACAACCGTAACGTTGCGCGCATGGCGGCCTTGTTGTCCGGTCTGGATCAGGGAGTACCGGCGATTACCCTTAACCGGCTGTGCGCCTCCGGGCTGGACGCCGTGATTTATGCCGGCGCAAAAATCAAAAGCGGCCTTAGCGATCTGGTGTTGGCCGGCGGTGTCGAAAGCATGAGCCGCGCGCCCTATGTGATGAGCAAAGGCGAAACGCCATTCGATAAGGGGATCAAACTGTTCGACACCACGCTGGGCTGGCGCTTTGTCAACCCGCAGCTGGCGCAACGCTATGGCAGCGATCCGTTGGGCATCACGGCCGAAAACGTCGCGCAGCAATACCGCATATCCCGCGAGGATCAGGATAATTTTGCCCTGGCGTCGCAGCAAAAGGCCTGGCGGGCTATCGAAAATGGCCGCTTGACCAGGGAGATCACCGCGCTGGATGTTCAGGTCGATCGCAAAAGCCGCCAATCCTTCGCGCAGGATGAGTTCCCGCGCCAGACCACGCTGCAAAAACTGCAGGCGCTGAAGCCGGCCTTCAGCCCCGAAGGCTCGGTCACCGCCGGGAATGCCTCCGGTATCAATGACGGTGCCGCCGTGCTGTTGCTGGCCAGCGGTCGCTATGTCAAGCGCAAGTCACTCCAGCCGCTGGCGGAAATTGGCGACAGCGCCAGCGCCGGCGTTGCCCCCGCGTTGATGGGCATTGGGCCGATCGCCGCGACCGAGCGTCTGTTAACACGTACCGGTTTTACGCTGAATGATTTCGACGTCATTGAAATTAATGAGGCATTTGCCGCGCAGGTGTTGGCGACGCTGCAAAGTTGGCGCATCGACTTCGACGATACGCGAGTCAATCCGAACGGTGGTGCCATCGCCCTCGGGCATCCGCTGGGCATGTCCGGCGCGCGTCTGGTGCTTTCCAGCGCGCTGGAGCTGCATACCCGGCAATTAAGCAATGCGCTGGTGACGATGTGTGTCGGTGTCGGCCAGGGTGTTTCATTGGTGATTAAAGCCCTCTAATGTAAGGAATTCCGTATGAGCGTATTGAACATTCTTGAAGAAAAACTGGCCGAAACCAAAAAACAGGGCCGGTTCCGCGAGTTCCTCAACCTGGAACGCAGCGTGCTGGATAAACCCTGGGCCACCAGCCACGGGCAACAGGGTGAGCGCCGTCTGAACGTCTGGTGCTCCAATGACTATCTGGCGATGAGCCATCACCCCAAGGTCATTTTGGCCACCACCGAGGCGGTAAACCGTGTCGGGCTGGGTACCTGCGGGGCACGCAGTATTTCCGGCACTTCGATCTACCACAGCGAGTTGGAAAGCTTGCTGGCCAAAGCCTACGGCAAGGAGTCCGCGCTGTTGTTCACCACCGGCTTTGGGGCCAATGACGCCACGCTCTCGACGCTGTGCGACGCCATTCCCAATCTGATCGTCTTTTCTGATGAGCTGAACCATGCTTCGATGATTTACGGCATTCGCTACAGCAAGGCGGAGAAGAAAATCTTTCGCCACAATGACGTTGCGCACCTGGCCGAGCTGCTGCAGGAAGCCGATCCGCAGCGTCCCAAGCTGATCGCCTTCGAGTCGCTCTATTCGATGGACGGCGACTTTGCCCCGCTGACACAGATTGTCGCGCTGGCGGAGAAGCATCAGGCGCTAACCTATCTGGACGAAATCCACTCCGCCGGCGTTTACGGCCAGCGGGGCTTGGGTTATGCCGAGCAATTGGGCCTGCTGGACAAGATCACCATTATTCAGGGGGGCTTTGGTAAGTCCTACGGCGCTGCCGGTGGCTATATCGCCGCACCGCGCGCGGTGGTAGAAGCCGTACGCAGCTGGGCACCGGCGTTCGTCTTCAGCACCTCCTCCCCCGCGCCGGTGGTGGCGGCGGCGCTGGCCAGCTTCAAATACAACCTGGAACATGACAACCAACGCAAACATCTGCTGGCGATAATCGATCACCTGAAATCCGGCCTGCGCGCCGCCGGTATTCCTCTGGTCTCGGAGGACAGCCATATTCTGCCGGTGCTGGTCGGCGATCCACACCGCAACAAGCACATCAGCAAACAACTGCTCGATGAGTACGATATTTACGTGCAACCGGTCAATGCCCCGACGGTGCCGGTCGGCAGCGAACGTTTGCGGGTTACGCCGACCTCGGCCCATACTCATGAGGACGTGGAATATTTCCTGGCGGCGCTGAGCAAAATCTGGGCCGCCAATGCGTTACGGAGAGCGGGATGAAGTTGACGGACTACAACGGCCATTTTCTTACGCTGTGTCTGATGGCGACCGGCACCTTTGCCATCGGTACCGATGCGTTTATCGTCGCCGGCATACTTGACGAGATTTCCGGCACCTTTGCCGTCAGCCCTGCGCAAGCGGGGCAGTTAATCTCGGTCTTCGCCCTGGCCTATATGGTGTTCGCTCCGCTGACCGCCTGGCTGCTGGGCAACCTCAACCGCAAACATATCTTGCAGCTGGCTCTGGTGTTGTTTATCGCCGGTAATCTGGTTTGCGCCTATGCCGACAGCTTTTTGCAAATCTCCGCGGGCCGCGTACTGGCGGCGCTGGGGGCGGCTTGCTACACGCCGCAGGCCGCCGCCGCCGCAGTCGGGCTGGTGGCGGAAAAACGCCGCGGGCTGGCGATATCGATTGTGTATGGCGGCATGACGCTGGCTATCGCGCTGGGCATTCCCTTTGGCACCTTCCTCGCCAAGCTGATCGGCTGGCGGGAGATCTTCTTGCTGATCGCCCTGTTAGGTGCCGTTGCGCTGCTGGGGCTTTCGCTGGCGCTGAACGCCATAGCCGCGCCGGGGAAACATTCGCTGAAAGAACGGTTGGCCCCACTGCGACAAAAGGCAGTGCTGACCACGCTGCTGATCACCTTCTTCGCCGTCTGCTCCGAACACATTGTTTACAGCTATGTGAGCGTATTACTGAAGAATACTCAGTTGGGCCCGGAGGCGATTTTGCCCCTCGCGTTACTGGTGTTCGGCATCGGGGCCGTCATCGGCAATTTCGTTTCCGGTTTATTAACCGATACCTTCGGCAGTAAATTTGTCCTGCTGTTTTCCGTGTCGATTCAAACCCTTTCATTGTTCCTGCTGGCCTTTTACGTCACCTCACCCTGGTGGGTGCTGGCAATATTTCTGGTATGGGGGATTACCGGCTGGATGTATCTGGTACCTATTCAGCACCACTTGCTGTCGCTGTCCAAACGTTTTGGCGCGCTGACCGTGTCGCTGAACAGCTCGGTACTGTATGCCGGCATTGCGGCGGGGGGCATGCTCGGCGGCCTGACGCTGTATACCTTGCCCGCTTATTACCTGCCGCTGTTTTCGTTGCCGTTGGGCGCCATCGCCCTGCTGCTGACGCTGCTGTTCTTCCAGGGAGAAAAAAGCCATGACTGACCTGCCACCACCGGTGCTGTATGAACAACAGGACGGCATCGCCGTGATTACCCTGAACCGGCCGGAAAAAAAGAACGCCATCAATTTGGCGATGGCTCGCCTGATCCAACGCTACCTGCAACAGGCCGAGCAGGATGAAAAGGTTCGGGTGATCCTGTTGACCGGTCAGCCACAGGTGTTCTCGGCCGGGATGGACGTCAAAGCCTTTCAGCAGGGCGAACTTCCGGTGGTCGATCCGAATGGCTTTGCCGGCCTGGTGCATGCGCGACTCACCAAGGTGATTATCGCCGCCGTGGAGGGTATCGCCTTCGGCGGAGGGTTCGAGATAGCGCTGGCCTGTGACCTGATCGTCGCCGGGCGGGATGCGCAATTCAGTTTCCCGGAGACCGGGCTGGGGCTGATTGCGGCACAAGGCGGATGTTCGCGCCTGCCGGCGCGCATCTCCCCCTATATCGCCCTCGACTGGTTACTGACCGGTCGCGTCATAGGCGTGGAGGAAGCCTGGCGGCACGGTGTTATTTCACGGATCAGCGAGGGAAGCGCTCTGGAAGAGGCACGGCTGATCGCCGTGCAAATCGCCCAGAAGCACCCGCTGGCTACCCAGGCGGTAAAAGCCATCGTTCGTCATGGGATGACGCAACATGAGGCCCCCAGCTTTGATTACCAACAAAGCTGGGTAGATCAGGTGCGGTTGGCAGCAAAAGTCTTTTAAGAGCATTCTGAGGGAATGGCAATCATTCGCAGTCTGATTTTTAATCACTACAAGACCGCAATTGAGAAGCCATTGACCCCGCTCTGCGGGGATTTTTTTGCCTGGTTAACCCTCGTCTGAGGGAAAAGGCTGCATAAACAAAAAGGTACAAGGCTTGCTCTGATGCTGATTGATTAAAGGCACCAGGCGCTTGAAATGCTCGGTTTGGCAATGCGTGTCCAACGCTGCCCGATCGGGCCACTCCTCGACGAAAATAAAATGCCCCGGATCCTGATGGTCAATCAACAACTCATAGGAGAGGCACAGCGCCTCCTGACGGGTTTTCTCTACCAATTCGCGATACAGCGGCAACACCGTTTCAATACGGTCGTGCTTGATAAAATCTTCAGCAATCACCTTTAGCATGGCGTCTTTTCTCTTTCAGTTTATCTGTCATGGGTGGCCACTCTACCCTCGAAGACCAGACTTTACCTTCATTAATCGCGGTGATAATTCAAAGCTTGTCATTCAGTGATTACGCGCACAGATATTCATCAGCAGGCTTGAATCACGACCGGCCATGTGTGAATTTCAGGTTAACCAATTGTCAATTTTTGGTTTCTATTAACAGATTTTCCGTGGCTGCACAGGCCAGGATAGCGTTCATTGCTGATTTTTTTTGCCCACAAAGGCCTGACCATTAGTCCTTTAGACCTTTGGGTGAAAACTGAAAACCGACGGTGAATGTTCCGCAGTGGCAATAGGTGCAGGCAAGCTGCCGGCGTTACACCGCCGGCCCCAGTCGTTCAACCTGTTTGAGAGGGTAGCCCCGTGAGTAATACGACCAACACCAGTTCCGCGCTCAATTCAGCGATTAAAAAAACGTGGCGCAGATTAATCCCCCTGATGTTCTCTCTGTATTTCGTCGCCTTTATCGATCGGGTAAACGTAGGCTTTGCCAAGGAAGCAATGTCGGTGGATATTGGCCTGTCGCAATCCGCCTTCGCATTGGGTGCAGGGATTTTCTTCGCGGCTTACGCCATCTTCGGCATTCCAGCCAACCTGATGATGAACAAACTAGGGGCAAAAGTCTGGCTTAGCGCCACCACGGCAGTGTGGGGGGCCTTGTCCGCCTGCACCGGTTTCGTCAGCAACGAATATCAATTTATCGCCCTGCGCTTCCTGTTGGGGTTGGCCGAGGCTGGCTTCTACCCGGGTATCCTGTTGCTGGCTTCCCTTTATTTTCCCAATAAGGTTCGAGCCTCAGTGATAGGTATCTTTGTCCTCGGGGTTCCCGCGGCCTTGACCCTGGGCTCGCCCATTTCTGGTGCGTTGCTCGAAATGCACGGCGTGCTGGGGCAGCCAGGTTGGTTCTGGATGTTTGTTCTGGAAGGTTTACCGGCCGTCGTGTTGGGGATCTTCGCCTATTTCTATCTTGACGACAGCCCGGCCAAGGCGCGATTTCTTAACCCGGAAGAGAAGCAGGCGTTGGTGGCACAGTTGGCCCTGGAGCAAACAAATACCGAGGCCAGCAGCGTGAAAGAGGCGTTGAAAAATTCCAAGGTTTGGCACCTGGCTTTTATTTACGGCACCATTCAGGTCGGCGTGTATGGCCTGTTGTTTTTCCTGCCCTCGCAGGTGGCCTCGCTGATGGGCACCAATATCGGGTTTAAGGCATCACTGGTAGCGGCAATTCCCTGGGCCGTTTCTGCATTTGGGGTCTATTACATCCCGCGTTATGCCGACCGCAAAACCGCCCGCCGCTTGCCCATTGCCATCGGCTGCATGGTGATTGCCGCACTGGGATTGGTTGTTTCCTCCTATGCCGGGCCGACTGTTGCCATTATTGCGTTGTGCTTTTGCGCCGTCAGCTTCCTGGCGGTGCAGCCGATATTCTGGACCTTACCGGCGCAGATACTTTCAGGCCCGGCGCTGGCGGCCGGCATCGGTTTTTGCACCACGCTGGGCGCACTGTTCAGTTTCCTGGCGCCGCTAATCCGTACCGAGGCAGAACTGCGCTTCGATAGCCCGCATGCCGGCCTGATCGTACTGGCAATTTTCTCTTTGCTGTGCGCCGCGCTGATTTTTGCACTCAAAGGGTGGGCTACGCAGAGCACCGAGCATCAGGCTCAGGTGAGTGGGTAAGCCTGGGCTGAAGCCCATTCGATTTAGCTTATATTGAAGCGGTGAATGAGACACTGACCCTACATTTTCTGGGGGTCATCCATGGAGACATTAACCGCTATTATCACCAAATACGGCCCGGAGCCCGGTCTCCTGTTGCTGCTTATTTTTCTGTTTGCATTGGGCAAGTCGGTCATTTTCATTTCTTCGGTTCTGCCGCCCGCATCGGTGACGTTGATGTTAGGCATTGTCGCCGGCAAGCCGGTGCTGGCCGATGCTCATGTCTGGGCGGCGATAACCCTGGGTGCCCTGCTCGGCTCCGTTTTGTCTTTCCATTGCGGCGCATGGCTTCAAAAGCGCCAAAGCGGGAACTGGCTGCCGGTCAGATACCGTGGCGCATTGAACAAGGCGCAATCCGCGTTACAGAACAACGGGATCCCGCTGCTGTTTGTATCGCGCTTTCTGGCCGTGATGCGCTATACCGTGCCATTGGTTGCCGGCATGATTGCCCTGCCGCGCAAGCAGGTCTATTGCGCCAGTGCGCTGTCTGCCGGGGTGTGGGCCGTGGCTCTGATGTCTGTCGGTCAGCTGTTTTAATGGCCGCTCTCGATTATTGAGGACGGAATTCCAACGCGGCATTCTTAACCACAGCGTAAACCGCCGGTGTCGGGGGTTTGGGAAAGCTGGCATTTGCGGTTGCCACTACAGCCGCACGGCAAAGTGCGGGATCACCGCCTTCAGCCCGGACATCTAACAGCATGCCATCCGGAGCCAACTTGAGTCGTAATGAGCATTCCTTGCCGGCGTAGACGCTGTCATATTGAAAATGACTTTGAATAGCCGCTGCGATCTGCGCGATATATCGGTTGATCTCTTGCCCAGGTGCTGGCGCCGTTTTACCTTCCAATCCAGCGAAAAGGTCATCGACTTCGCCTCCTGAAACCTCAGGTTTAGCCGCAGTGCCCGTCCCCGAGCAGCCCGCTAACAACAGCGTTGCGATAACGAGCAATACTGCCGACAGGCGAGTTTCCGATCCTGAATTAACTTTTCTCATGATTCCCTTCCTTTTAAAACCGCCCTATCCGCTGTTGACGGGGGCCTGTTCAGAATGCAAAAAGCCCACTCAAGTGGGCTTTATCGTAAATCAGTTCTGCCGGGTTGCGCGCTTCATTTCTCGCTCGCCCGGCGATTGTGTTTTGACGGATAAAGGCGCGACGAACGCTTTCCACTCTTTGCCAGCGGCCTGGTCTGCAGAGGCCTTGTTACGCGACTCGTCGTCCTGTTGCCCCGCACAGCCTGACAGTACCATCACACCCAGAGCCATTATTAGCGCTTTACGCATCTCTATCTCCCTATAGAAAAAATTTTCGCAAATGATAACAAATCTCAATTCTTAGCGTTAGCTGAAAGCCGGCTGTGAATTATAATAAGAAAATATTATCATTGGCGTGATGCCCCACTTCCCTATAAGCAGTGAGTTTCTGATAGCCCATGTATCAATACCCTGAACATCTGACCGGTGAGGTCGCCAACCTGCCGCAGAGATGCGGGGTTTATTTTTTTCACGGCGACAACGGCACCTATCCCCTCTACATAGGCAAGAGCGTCAACATCCGCCGCCGCGTTCAGTCTCATCTACGCAATCCGCGCGAAGCTCGGTTGCTTGCCGCCACCCGCCGCATAACCTGCATCGAAACCGTGGGGGAGATTGGTGCGCTGCTGCTTGAATCCTCCCTGGTGAAACAGCAAAGCCCGCTCTACAACAAGCGGCTGCGTAAAATCCGCCGGCTATGCGCGCTGCAGGTACAGGACTCCCAAACGCGAATCGTATACAGCGATGCGCTAGACTTTTCCCGGACGCCTAACTTGTACGGCCTGTTTCTGCGGCGTGCGGCGGCCGTCGATTTTCTGATCGATATTGCCGATCGGGAGCAGCTCTGTCTGACGTACCTGGATATTGAAAAAGGACGCCCCGGACAACCCTGCTTTCGCCATCAATTAGGCAAATGCGCGGGAGTATGCTGCGGCAAAGAGACCCCGCAAGCGCACCAGAGCAGGCTGCTTGGTGCCCTGGAGCAGGCCCAGGTGCGGCACTGGCCATTCCCCGGCAGGATCGCCATTGAGGAACGACAAGGGCCACTTAAAGCTTTTCATGTCATCAGCAACTGGTTCTACCTCGGTACGGCACCGTCGCTGGATGCAGCCGAAAAACTCAGTTTCCCGGCCGATGAGTTCGATCGAGACTGTTACCGTATTCTTTGTCGGCGGTTATTCCATGAAAGCCGTGAGCACATTCACTTGATTGATACGCCCTGACCCCTGCGTAAGCGGGTTCAACCCGTCACAATTTCACTATCAATATCGATTTTGCAGGGAATGGGTGGTAAGAGATCGAGGTAAATAAATGAGGGAAAACTAAACGTGTACTACATTATTCAACTGAACATTCACGCTAAATTGAGGCGTTTTTTAAGAAACACGGCTCAAAATCGGCCTTAACTGGCGCTAATGCCAACCCCTTGCCTTCACGAGGTAATCATGAATACAGCATCTGCTGTAATGCTGAACTGTCTGCCGACAAGCTGCTTTATGCCACGTCATTGGCTCACTTTGTATTCCACTGCCCAAGCTAAAAAGAAACGCACCTAAGTTATCAGCGGGCTCCTCCGCAGATAAGGAAGATATTTCTACGATATATTTTAAAACTAATGATAGATTATGGACATGCATTAATATTTACGCTTACATTTACATTTTTTCCGTATTTTTATCGCTGAATTTATGCTAATTTAGCAAGCTTTTGGATAGTGATATTATGGAAAGGATGAATAATGAATAAAATAGCGACCTATCTACTGGCTCCTTTTTTTAAAAGGTTTGACGCGGCTCTCCATCACAGCAAAGATATGATAGTGGATTTAGATGAGAAAATTCACACTTTAAAAAATGATATACTTAGCGAAAACAAAAAAAACAGAGAACTGCTTTCACAGTTGTTTGATGAAACCAAAAATTCAAGTAATGAGTCAAAAAACACCGCAGATAACTTAAACAAAATAAATGAATTATTAATTGGGTTATCAGAAAAACTAGAAAGCGCGACCCCAGAGAATAATCATTCATTACTTGAAATGAAAGATAACATCAACAAAAAAATACTACACATTAATAAAACTTTAAATATAATATCAAAAAAACAAAATCATAGAAATAAAACGCCAACTGTTTTATTTTTAATTCACAACATGAATACATGGTATTCTGTAGCGAACATATACTATGCCTTGTCTGCTGATCCAGATCTAAATGTGATAATAGCCAGCATTCCTCGTTCATTTCCTGGGGTAGATGGCTATACCGGAGAAACCGAAACAAGTAATTCGTTAGCGAAAATTGGCGTTAACCACATGAGAGTAAGCACGAGTAATGACAAAGATATAGCTACAATACTAACGACGCTAGCCCCCGACGTTATCTTTAGACAATCACCATGGGATAATGATATCCCTGATGGATTTAGCGCCGAAAAAATAAATTTCGCAAAAATATGCTATATTCCTTACTATGCTATAAATATAGTAAAAAACATGTCGTCAGGTACTGATTTTGATTTTCAATCAAACCAAGCGCTTCACAATAACAGTTGGAGAATTTATTGTGATACCGAGTATGCGTATCAAGAGCTGTGCCGAAACTCGCTCCTGCGAGGGATTAACGCAAGATATATCGGCCACCCAAAACTAGACTTCATTCACACACAAATGATTGAATACTCTAAAGAAAAAACAAATCATAAAGAAATAAATATTCTTTGGGCCCCACATCATAGTATTGATGATGGATGGCTATCTTTTGGGACGTTCGATGTTAACTATTTTGACTTTTTAACATTTGCAGAAGAAAACCCCAAAATAAACATTATGTTGAGGCCCCATCCCGCGCTTTTTGACTATATGAAAGCAAAATCAGAAGAGACAAAAAACAAGGTTGAAGAATTCATTGCTCGCTGGAATTCATTAGACAATACTAGCATTGACTACAATCATGATTACATAGACTCATTCAAATGGTCTGATATTATGGTAACTGATGGCATATCATTCTTGGTTGAGTATCCACTCTTCCATAAGCCAATTATTTTCCTGGAAAACAAAAATCACGCTGAATTTAATGAAATCGGTATAATTGCTGTTAATTGCAGTCATATCGCCAAGGATTTTATCGACGTTAAAAATATAGTTAATAAATTTGAAAATGGAACTTTAGAAAAAAAACAAACTGCCATCGAAAGCCTGGAGGAAATAACCCTTCCGAATAAAGGCAATGTGCATAATCTGATTGCAAAAGATATAAAAACGAATTTGTAAAAAATCAACCTTTGTCGCGCCCATAGTTAGGGCGCGTAATTAGCAAGAGGGCGATGGGTATACGACTATTTCTAATGTCGCCATTTTCATTACCCTATTTTCTTGTAGTACATTACTTTTCTCTCTACCCCACCTCAATACCAATATCTCATCAGAAATTCGTTAAGTTTTAAATTAAATATTTAGCAAAAAAAAACAATTATCCTTTTACATTAAAAAATATATTCGTACGTATTAAATTATCGAAAATTCCACTATCAAATTTTTTTATTAGGAATAGGCATGTAGTTTTTACACATCATGAAAACTTCGCGAAAATCACCAGACCCTTTTCCTACTCCATACGGTGAGATCCCAGAGCTTCCCCGGTACCTCTATTCGGCCACTGGGTAGCAAAATGCCCAAGAGCGTCAAAGGAAATGATTGTGGCACCACCTTGATCATCTAGCCGACTCCTTGTTAAGACTTGCTATCCATGTATCCATCGGATGCCGTACTCGCCACAGGCAGTAGAGTCATCCCGCAAAGGCCAGGGACGACCTCCATTCCTCCGTTCCTCCGTTCCTTCCTGGGCAACATCCCGAAATATGAGGCGCCGCCATCTTCCTCCAAGCATCGATACGTACTATGACTAGGGTCCTACCATCACGATTATTACGGTTATCATTGGTACAAACGGTAGTGTCTATACTAAGAATTTCTGTTTTTATGACTACTGACACACATGGGCAGCGGATTAATTCAAGCAAGAGTCCCATTATCAATTTTGCGGGAAATCGACGGGATGAAGCGGAAAAAAATAGGCGGGGACGGACCCAGTTTGCGCCAGATCACTCAACTGAACATTCACGCTAAATTGATACGTATTTTGCGAAGCGCGTCTCAAATCTGCGCGTTTGAGAAAAACCGAAAAATAAAAATCCTCGCTAACCGCATGATTTGTTGGCAGGTCGTACAGGCTTCGAACCAGTGCCCCATTGCTTAAGAGTCAACTGCTCTACCGACGGAGCTCACCCCCCAACGACGTAAACTATTCTCTTCAGCCCCCTCGACGTCAAACGCTTACACCCATTAGTTTTTCTCATGCGATATTTCCAAGACCCTGTTATATCAACAAGATAAGTCAGATCAGGGCTGTTAATCTGCTACGACGAGGAGTAATCTTCCGCCCCCAAGACGTCCGATTTGCCTCCTCGGTGTAAAGAACAATCGACTTTTATCCCTCGCATAAATGTTGTAAACATGTTGCACAAAGGTGGCGTTATTGCACTACCTTACTAAAGCCGGGCCAACCGGATAATCGTATAAAAAAGAGCCACTTCAGAGCTCGCTATTTCACTCATGACAGGTAAAACAGGACATCATCAGATGGTAGATCACTCTAAAATAGCCACAGACACCGCGCCTGCGTCAGAAGATCATCTACGGCGAAACCTAACTAACCGACATATTCAACTGATCGCCATCGGTGGCGCCATCGGTACGGGTCTGTTTATGGGTTCCGGCAAAACCATCAGTCTGGCCGGCCCCTCCATCATCTTCGTGTACATGATCATCGGCTTTATGCTGTTCTTCGTGATGCGCGCGATGGGCGAGCTGCTGCTCTCCAATCTGGAATACAAATCTTTCAGTGATTTCGCTGCCGACCTGCTCGGCCCCTGGGCCGGTTTCTTTACCGGCTGGACCTACTGGTTTTGCTGGGTGGTCACAGGCATTGCCGACGTGGTGGCGATCACCGCCTATGCCCAGTTCTGGTTCCCGGGATTGTCGCAATGGATCGCCTCGTTGCTGTGCGTCTTGCTGTTGCTGGGCCTTAACCTGGCGACGGTGAAGATGTTTGGCGAAATGGAGTTCTGGTTTGCGATGATCAAAATCGTTGCCATTGTCGGGCTGATCGTCGCCGGGCTGGTCATGATCGCCATGCAGTTCCAGTCGCCTACCGGTACCGTCGCGTCGTTCTCACACCTGTGGAATGACGGTGGCATGTTCCCGAAAGGCATCAGCGGTTTCTTCGCCGGTTTCCAGATTGCGGTGTTCGCCTTTGTCGGTATCGAACTGGTTGGTACCACCGCGGCTGAAACCAAAGATCCGGAAAAAGTGCTGCCCCGCGCCATCAACTCCATTCCGATCCGCATCATCATGTTCTACGTGTTCGCCCTGATCGTTATCATGTCGGTCACGCCATGGAGTTCTGTGGTTGCCGACAAGAGCCCGTTCGTGGAACTGTTCGTGCTGATTGGCCTGCCGGCGGCAGCCAGCGTGATTAACTTTGTGGTGCTGACCTCCGCCGCCTCTTCCGCCAACAGCGGGGTGTTTTCCACCAGCCGCATGCTGTTCGGTCTGGCGCAGGAGGGCGATGCGCCCAAGTCGTTCGCCAATCTGTCCAAGCGGGCAGTGCCGGCTAACGGGCTGACCTTCTCCTGTATCTGCCTGCTGGGCGGTGTGGTGTTGATTTACCTGATCCCGAACGTCATGACCGTGTTCACGCTGGTGACCACCGTCTCGGCGATCCTGTTCATGTTTGTCTGGACCATCATCCTGTGTTCATACCTGGTTTATCGCAAGAAGCGTCCGGCGCTGCACCAGAAATCGATTTACAAGATGCCGGCCGGCAAACTGATGTGCTGGGTCTGTATGGCGTTCTTCGTGTTTGTGTTGGTGCTGCTGACGCTGCGCGATGACACCCGCCAGGCGCTGATCGTCACGCCGTTGTGGTTTGTGATCCTGGGCCTGTCTTACGTATTCCTGCGTAAGAAGAAAGCTGCCTAACCCCACAGGGGGATAGTTCGCTATCCCCCTGAATATCCCCTCTCCTGGCGCCTAGCGCGGCCGTATTCCGTCGATAATCACCCTCTGCACGTTCTCTACCGTCTGCTGAAAAAACGCCTCATCTTCTAACGTTTTCCCGGTTACAGCTTCTATCTGGACCCAAAAATCGGCGTAGTGCTGAGTGGTCGCCCACAGCATAAAAATCAGGTGATACGGCTCTATCGGCGCGATATGACCTTCGGCAATCCAACGCTCAATCATGGCGGACTTCTCGTCCACCAGCATCTTCAACCCACCCTGCAATTCCTGTTTCAGCAACGGCGCTCCCTGGATCATCTCCAGGCAAAACAGCCGTGAAGCCTGCGGATGATGGCGCGAGACCTCGAGCTTCAGCCGTATATATTCACGAATGGCCTGCAACGGTTCCTGATCGGCGCGCAGCGCTTTCAGCGGCGCCAGCCAGACATCGAGAATGCCTTTCAGCACCGCTACGTAGAGTTCTTCTTTGGAGGGGAAGTAGTACAACAGGTTGGTTTTGGAAACGTCGGCGCGCTCCGCCACCTGATCCAGACTGGTGCCATGAATACCGTACAGCGAGAAGAACTCCAGCGCCGCATCCATGATGGTACTGCGTTTTGCAGCTACCGCACGCGAGCGGCGCGTGGGCGGTTTAACGGCTTGTGGCTTCACTGCGGCTCCTAGGCACAATCTGACTCCGGCCAGCATAGCAAAGCCCTGGTATGAAACCCACGCTTTTACCTACCCCTTCCGGGGGATCTTTTGCACCTTTAATGAGCAGGCGCGCCTGTTTTTTGTGCAGATAATTTTGACCAAATGGTCTGTTTTGGACCATTCACTCAATAACCGGTCACCAAATAAACCATAACAAATTGATAAATAATCAATTTTAAAACATGGCATCGGGTTTGCTTTGGTTCAGGCAAGCAGCCTGTGATTGTCCCCTTCACTGACCCGAGGTATTCAAATGAAAATTGGCGTATTTATTCCGATCGGCAACAACGGCTGGCTGATTTCCAGCAATGCCCCACAGTACAAACCAACGTTTGAACTCAATAAAACCATCGTGCAGAAGGCCGAGCACTACAACTTTGATTTCGCCCTGTCGATGATCAAACTGCGCGGCTTCGGCGGCAAAACCGAATTCTGGGATCATAACCTGGAGTCCTTCACCCTGATGGCCGGGCTGGCTGCCGTAACCTCACGCATCAAGATCTACGCCACCGCCGCCACCCTTACCATGCCGCCGGCCATCGTCGCGCGTATGGCTTCCACCATTGATTCTATTTCCGATGGGCGCTTTGGCCTGAACGTGGTGACCGGCTGGCAGAAACCGGAGTACGAGCAGATGGGCATGTGGCCGGGTGACGAGTACTTTGGTCGTCGCTACGACTATCTGGCGGAATACGTCAGGGTGCTGCGCGATCTGTGGGGCACCGGAAAATCCGATTTCAAGGGCGAGTTTTTCCAGATGGACGACTGTCGCGTCAGCCCGCAACCCCAGGCGGACATCAAGGTGATTTGCGCTGGTCAAAGCGATGCGGGCATGGCTTTCTCGGCCAAATACGCCGACTACAACTTCTGCTTCGGCAAAGGCGTCAACACCCCCACCGCTTTCGCACCGACGGCTGCCCGGTTGAAAACTGCCGCCGACGCCGAAGGCCGCAGCGTGGCCTGCTACGTGCTGTTTATGATCATTGCGGATGAAACCGACGAGGCTGCCCGCGCCAAATGGGAAAGCTATAAAGCCGGGGCCGATACCGAAGCCCTGGCCTGGCTCACCGAGCAGAGCGGCAAAGACACTAAATCCGGCGCCGACACCAATGTGCGCCAAATGGCCGACCCCACTTCCGCCGTCAACATCAACATGGGCACGCTGGTCGGCTCCTACGCCAACGTGGCGCGCATGATGGATGAAATCGCCACCGTGCCCGGCACCGAAGGCGTGCTGCTGACCTTCGACGACTTCGTGCAAGGCGTAGAAGACTTCGGCGAACGCATTCAACCCCTGATGAAAAGCCGGGCAGCCGTTTGCCCACAAACTGCAGCAAGCCGTGAGGTGGCATGATGAAAATTGTTGAAACCCAACCGGTGGTACGCCGCCAGTCACCGCAAGGCGGAGCGACGGTCACCCTGCCCGCCCGTCCTGAGGCCATCGCCTTTGCGCCGCAGGAAACCGCATTAATCGTGGTCGATATGCAAAATGCCTACGCCTCGCAGGGGGGATATTTGGATCTGGCCGGGTTCGACGTTTCGACCACCGCCCCGGTGATCGCCAACGTCAAGCGTGCCATCACTGCCGCGCGCGCCGCGGGCATTAAGGTGATTTTTTTCCAGAACGGCTGGGACAATCAGTACGTCGAAGCCGGCGGTGAAGGCTCACCTAACTGGCACAAGTCCAACGCGCTGAAAACCATGCGCCAGCGCCCGGAATTGATGGGCAAGCTGCTGGCCAAAGGCGATTGGGACTACGACCTGGTGGATGAACTGCAACCACAGCCTGGCGATATCGTGCTGCCGAAACCGCGCTACAGCGGCTTTTTCAACACCCAGCTCGACAGCCTGCTGCGCTCTTACGGCATTCACCATCTGGTGTTTACCGGCATCGCCACCAACGTTTGTGTGGAATCCACGCTGCGCGACGGCTTTTTCCTCGAGTATTTCGGCATTGTGCTGGCCGACGCCACCCACCAGGCCGGCCCGGCGTTCGCCCAACAGGCGGCGCTGTACAACATCGAAACCTTTTTCGGCTGGGTGTCGGACGTCGACAGTTTCTGTGACGTTCTCGCCGCTCCGCTTAGCCAGACGGCATGAGTTTTGCCTGTTTAAACCCAAAACAACCTTCACCAGGAGCGCGACAATGCCAAAAACAGTGATCACTCCACCGGGCAGCGGCAAACCGCTGGCTCCCTTTGTTCCGGGCACCCTGGCCGACGGCGTGGTGTATGTCTCGGGTACGCTGGCCTTCGATAAAGACAATAACGTCGTTCACGTCGGTGACGCCGCGGCACAAACACGCCACGTGCTGGAGACCATCAAAAGCGTGATCGAAACCGCCGGTGGAAGCATGGACGACGTGACCTTTAACTCGATCTTTCTCACCGACTGGCAAAACTATGCCGCCATCAATCAGGTATATGCCGAGTATTTTCCCGGCGATAAACCGGCCCGCTACTGCATTCAGTGCGGGCTGGTGAAGCCGGACGCATTGATTGAAATCGCCACAGTGGCCCATATCGGCCGCTGAGCCATTGAGGATCGAGCATGTACTTTGAGATTTTGGGAAAAGATACGCCACTGGCGCCGACGCTGGTGCTGTCCGCAGGCCTCGGTGGCTCGGGTAGCTTCTGGCAACCGCAGATTGACGCGCTAACCCGGCATTTCCGGGTGGTCATTTACGATCACTATGGCACCGGCCGCAGCAAAGGCGTGGTACCGGACGGCTATAGCATGGCCGATATGGCGGATGAAGTAGCGCAACTGCTGCGTTCGTTCAGTATCGAACGCTGTTATTTCGTCGGCCACGCACTGGGCGGCATGATTGGCCTGCAACTGGCGCTCACCCAGCCGCAGTTGCTGGAAAAACTGGTGGTGGTCAACGGCTGGCCGGCGCTGGACAGTCAGACCCGGCGCTGCTTCCACGTCCGACAGGATCTGCTGCTTAACATCGGCGTTGAAGCCTATGTGCGCGCCCAGCCGCTGTTTCTGTTCCCCGCCGACTGGCTATCGCAGCACGAAGCCTTGCTAGGTGAAGAGTTGCAGCACCAAACCGCGCATTTTCAGGGCACAGAAAACCTGCTGCGCCGCCTGAATGCATTGATCAATACCGATTTCCGCCCTCACCTGGCGGACATCACCACACCAACCCTGGCCTTGTGCGCTCGCGACGATCTGCTGGTGCCCTATCTCTGTTCGCATCAGCTGGCGGAAAGCCTGCCCAACGGCGAGCTGGCGCAGATGACCTACGGCGGCCATGCGATGAGCGTGACCGACAGCGAAACTTTCAACCGCACCCTGCTGGACTGGCTATTGAAAACGCCGAACGCCAGCAGCAGCCTCGCCCTCTAGCCCGGAGACACCTTATGCAAAGCCAAACAGGGTTTGCCGATGCACCGCTGCAACCAGCGTACGTAGAAAAACAAGACTTCCGCGATGCCATGGCCCGCCTGGGATCGGCGGTGAATATCATTACCACCGACGGCCCCGCAGGCCGCGCCGGTTTTACCGCCTCTGCGGTATGCAGCGTCACCGACACGCCCCCCACGTTGCTGGTGTGCCTGAACCGCTCGGCGTCGGTGTATGCGGTGTTCAAGCAAAACCAAACGCTGTGCGTCAATACGCTGGCGGCAGAGCACGAATCGCTGTCGAATCTGTTCGGCGGCAAAACGCCGATGGACATGCGATTCTCCGCCGCTCGCTGGTCTACGCTGGTGACCGGCGCCCCGATTTTGCACGGCGCGCTGGCTTCTTTCGATTGCCAAATCAGCCAGATTGTCAGCGTCGGCACCCACGACATTCTGTTCTGTCAGGCGGTGGCGTTGGCCCGCAATGACCACAGCCACGGCCTGGCCTATTTTGACCGGCGTTATCACTCGCTGTTGAAACAATGATCGGCGCGTAGCCGCAACGCTCGCATCTGTAACCCTAACCTGCACCTCAATATTTTGGAGATGACGATGGCGAATACCTGGTTTCCCCAATGGCGGCTGAAGCAAGGCAATCTGGACGGTGCGGTTGTTGCGCCCGATGAACGGCTGCCAGTGACCCAGACGTTGGTGATGGGTTTGCAGCATGCGGTGGCGATGTTTGGTGCTACGGTGCTGATGCCTTTGCTGATGGGCTTTGACGCCAATCTGGCCATTCTGATGTCCGGTATCGGCACGCTGCTGTTTTTTCTGGTGGTCGGCGGTCGGGTACCGAGCTATCTCGGCTCGAGCGCGGCATTTGTCGGGCTGGTCATCACCCTGACCGGTTACAGCGGCCAGGGCGCCAACCCCAATATTGCCCTTGCCCTCGGTGGCATCATCGCCTGCGGGCTGGTGTATATGCTGATCGGTTTCGTGGTGATGAGCGTTGGCACCCGTTGGATAGAGCGGCTGATGCCGCCGGTAGTGACAGGGGCGGTGGTCATGGCTATTGGCCTCAACCTGGCGCCCATTGCGGTGCGCAGCGTTTCAGCCTCCCATTTTGACAGTTGGATGGCGGTGGTCACTATCTTGTGTATCGGTTCGGTGGCGGTTTTTACCCGCGGGCTGATGCAGCGGTTGCTGATCCTGGTTGGCCTGATCGCCGCCTATTTGGTTTACGTCGTGGCGACCAACGGTTTCGGCCTCGGCAAACCGGTAGATTACAGCGCACTGAGCCTGGCCCCTTGGTTCGGTCTGCCGCAATTCACCGCCCCGGTATTTAACCTGCATGCCATGCTCCTGATTGCCCCGGTAGCGATCATTTTGGTGGCGGAAAACCTCGGGCATGTGAAAGCGGTGGCGGGCATGACCGGCCGGGATCTTGACCCTTATATCGGTCGCGCCTTCGTCGGCGACGGGTTGGCGACAATGCTTTCCGGCTCGGTCGGGGGCACCGGAGTGACGACCTATGCCGAAAATATCGGGGTGATGGCGGTCACCAAAATCTACTCCACGCTGGTGTTTGTCGCCGCCGCAGCGGTAGCGATTGTGCTGGGGTTTTCACCCAAGTTCGGTGCATTGATCCACACTATTCCCGGGCCGGTGCTGGGTGGTGCTTCGATCGTGGTGTTCGGCTTGATTGCCGTCGCCGGCGCGCGCATCTGGGTGCAGAACAAGGTTGATCTGGGGGATAACGGCAACCTGATTATGGTGGCGGTAACGCTGGTGTTGGGTGCAGGGGACTTTGCGTTAACCCTCGGCAACTTCACCATGGGGGGCATTGGCACCGCCACTTTCGGTGCCATTATCCTCAATGCGCTATTGCGCAACCGTAAAATCTTGCCACTGGCGGACAGCGCTACCCGTTAGCACCGCGGCCCGGCTTGCCGGGCCTTATTCAACCAACGCCGCCTTTGCTTTACGTCGAATACGCATTTCGCTGACCAGCACGCCCAATACGATCAGCGCACAACCCAATAGCGCTACGCCCGGCAAACGCTCGCCTGCAATGCGTCCCACCAGCCCGGCCCACACCGGCTCGCCGGCATAAATGACTGTGGCACGCGTCGGCGAAACGCTTCGTTGCGCCCAGTTCATCGTCACTTGAATGATGGCGCTAGCCAGCCCCAGACCGACTGCGCTGTAGAGCAGGTAATTGCTGTAAGGCGGTACCGACTCGCCGGTCGGTACCATCATCAGAAACGCCGCCAACGAGGCCGTTGCCAATTGCACCACCGTCACCCGCTTAACGTTAACCTTGCCCGCATAGGCACCAATCAAAATGATCTCGGCAGCCATGCCCAGCGTGCCAATCAACGTCAGGATCTCGCCGATGCTAAGCGCCATATCGGCACTGCTTGGCGCTGCCAAGAGCATCAGGCCACTGAAGGCCAATAACACGCCGACCCAGGCCATAACGCCGGGGAAACGTCCGAGCACCAACCACTGCAATAACGGCACCATCGGCACATACATGGCGGTGATGAACGCCGACTGACTGCTGCTGATGGTTTGCAGCCCCACGGTTTGCAGGCCGTAACCGAACATGATGGCGATACCGATAAACACGCCCGCTTTCAGCTCATACCAGGTCAATCCGCGTAAGCTGCGCAGGGAGAATAACGTCAGCACCAGCGTAGCCGCAGCGAAGCGCAAACCCACGAAGAAGAACGGCCCGCTGACCTGCATCGCAAGATGGACCGCCAGAAAGGTTCCGCCCCAGATCATGGTGATGAAAATCAGCACCGCTTCCTGCCGCTTTATCGTGGGAATGAAAGTGAAAATAGAGGATTTTTTTACTGCAGACACCGGCTTGCCCTTCCTGCTGGGTGCAATATAATGCACAGATCCTGCCAGTATGAGGTAAAGCCCTGGGATGAGCAATACAGTGAACAGCGGTAAACATGAAGCGCCCAAGGTGTTGCAATACCTGAGCAGCAACCTGCGTGGCTATCGCCAGCAGGCGGGGCTAAGCCAGGTGATGCTGGCGGAAAAATCCGGCGTCAGCCGCCGCATGCTGGCCGGCATCGAGGCCGGTGACCGCAACGTCAGCCTGGCGGTGTTGGACAAATTGGCCGAAGCATTGAATATCGCCTTCACCGATCTGATCCAGGCTCCCGAAGCGCGCGGCAGCCATTTGGTCGGCGAATTGGCATGGCAAGGCGTACAGCCGGCAAGTCAGGCTCTGTTTGCCGCCAGCGTGCCTGCTCGACAGCGGGTTGAGCTTTGGGAATGGACGCTGATGCCCGGCGAGCACTACGATTCTGTGCCGGATGCCGAAGGCTGGAGTGAAATAATCTACGTGATTACCGGCAGCCTGACGCTGGTGCTGGAACAGCAAACCCTGACGCTGAACGCCGGCCAAACCCAGGTGTTCAACAGCGATCAGCACTACGCCTACGCCAACCGCACCGATTTTCCGCTGCGCTTTATCCGCAACGTCACCTTCTAACCCGCATACTCAGCGGGTTGTCACCTGGCTGTCGTACAGATGTCATGCGCCTGTCGTGGCGGTCAACGGCCTCAACTCCTACACTTGGCCTCAATGAAGGTTCATTTTTGGAGCGTGCAATGCAAACTTACCGCATCCGGCAATTACGGCTGGAAAAAGGCTGGTCTCAGGAACAATTGGCCAGCATTGCCGGGCTTAGCACCCGTACCGTTCAGCGTCTTGAAAATGGCGAGCAGGCCAGCCTGGAAACCCTGACCGCGATAGCCGCGGCGCTGGAGTTACAGATTGGCGATCTCAACCAGCCGCCGCAACAGGAAAACAGCGACAGCGGCCAGGCCGAGCAGGCGATTCGCCGACAGGTGGAGGAAGAAGGCAGGCTGCTGCGCATGATAGTGAGGTTCGCATTTATCGCAGTGCTGTTGTTCGCCATTAACTGGTTTACTCATCCGCAATATCTGTGGTCGCTTTGGGCCATGGCCGGCATGAGTATCGCGGTGATTATGCGCGCGACGCGCACCCTGCTGTTACGCGACTTCTTCAGCCGATGGCAACGCCAGCGCCTGGAGCAAAAGCTCAAGCGCCTGCACTGAGTTTCAGCCAGTCAGCCAGCCGGGCCAGCGCGCTGCCCGGCCTGATTTCTTGCGGCGTCAGCAGACAATAACCGCTACCGTCCGACGTAAAACCAAAGGGGGCGCTCAGTAGCCCACCGGCCACATCATCCCGCACCTGCTGCCAAGGGCCGATAGCGACGCCTATCCCCGCCACCGCCGCCTGCAAACTGAAGTAAAAGTGATCGAAACGCTGCTCTGGACAGCCTTCCAGCGACACACTCTGCTGCTGAGCCCAATGCCGCCAGGCATCAGGCCGGGTGGCCGAATGTAACAGCACCGCATCGCGGCTCAACTGCGGCTGACCCGCGTGGAGAGCGATAAAACGCGGCAGCATTTCTGGCTTGCATACCGGCCCGACTTGCTCGTTGAACAGCCACTGGCTGTGCAGCTTATCGCCCCAGTCAAAATCGTTGCGCCGTAGGGCGGCGCTGATGCCGTCGTGAAACGAAAATGGCCCGCCGCCCGCGACCAACTGCAGATGGATGTCCGGGTGCGCCAACTGAAACGCAGGCAGGCGGGGTATCAGCCAACGCATCAATAGCGTCGGCTCACAGGACAATACCAGCGGTGCGTCCTGTGCCTGCTGCCGCAGTTGTTGCGCAGTCTGCTCCAGGATGCCGAATGCCTGCTGCGACGCCTGAAACAACGTCCGCCCGGCGGCCGTCAGATACACCCGCCGATGACGACGTTCAAACAACGCAATACCCAGCTCATCCTCCAGCGCCCTGACCGCACGACTCACCGCCCCGTGCGTCAGGTTTAAACTGTTCGCCGCCTGGGTGAAACTTTCCAGCCTGGCCGCCGCTTCAAAGCATCGCAATCCGCCCAATGACAGTGGCCGGCTTATTTTGCGTGAGTTTTTCTCACCGAAATCGTCAGTTTTCATCGTTTGTCACCGTCGGCTATTCCCTTTATAAATCAGCCACTCTCTTCTGATTCATCTACAGGATTACTATGACCGAACTCATCGCTGTCGTCACCATCACTTTACTTGCCGTCATTAGCCCAGGGCCTGATTTCGCCATGGTGTCGCGCAACAGCCTGTTGCTTTCCCGTCGTGCCGGCGTGGTGACCGCTTGCGGCATTGGCGCCGGGGTGTTGATCCACGTGAGCTACACCCTGATCGGCGTCGGCGTGCTGATCCAGCAATCGCTGTGGCTATTCACCCTGTTGAAGATGATTGGCGCTGCCTACCTGATTTACCTGGGTATCAGCATGCTGCGTAATGCCGGTGCTGCCACGGTTTCTGCCGGTGCGACCCCCACCGCCGCCAGCGATTTCGCCGCGCTGAAAACCGGCTTCTTAACCAATGCGCTGAACCCGAAAACCACCATTTTTGTCGTCAGCCTGTTTATGCAGGTGGTTAATCCACACACGTCGTTGGCGGTGCAAATCGGCTACGGCTTGTTTATCGCCCTGGCCCATATCCTGTGGTTCAGCGCCGTTGCGCTGCTGTTTTCCGCGCCGGGCATCAATGCGCGACTGCTGCGCCTGCGTAAAGGCATAGACAGGGTATTCGGTGGCCTGCTGATTGCCTTCGGTGCGCTGCTGGCGATAGCCGGGATGAGATAAGGCCACAAGGCCAAGTTCCGCATTCACTCCTATGCTTAGGAAGCATCTCTTTCATCCACCACAGCGGAGAACGGAACATGGCGAAAATTTTGGTACTGTATTACTCAATGTACGGACATATTGAAACCCTGGCGAATGCGGTAGCGGAAGGCGCACGCAAGGTCAGTGGCGTAGAAGTCACCCTGAAACGCGTGCCGGAAACCATGCCGTCAGAAGCCTTTGCCAAAGCCGGCGGCAAGCAAGATCAACAGGCTCCTGTCGCCAGCCCGCAGGAACTGGCCGATTACGACGGCATCATCTTCGGTACCCCAACCCGCTTTGGCAACATGGCGGGCCAAATGCGGACCTTCCTCGATCAAACCGGCGGGCTCTGGGCTTCCGGCGCCCTGTACGGCAAGGTAGGCAGCGTATTCTCTTCCACCGGTACCGGCGGTGGCCAGGAGCACACCATCAGCTCAACCTGGACCACGCTGGCGCACCACGGTTTCATTATTGTGCCTATCGGTTACGGAGCACCCGAGCTGTTTGACGTTTCACAAACCCGCGGCGGCACCCCTTACGGAGCAACCACCATTGCCGGTGGCGACGGTTCGCGCCAGCCCAGTGCGGAAGAGCTGGCCATTGCCCGCTTCCAGGGTGAACACGTAGCGAAAATCACCGCCAAGCTGAATAGTTAAGCTATCACCTGCCCGATGGGGCCGCGGATTCCTGCGGCCCCATCTTGTTGCCAACCCCCGGCAAGGTTAAAATGCCGCTCAGCCTGCCATTCACTACCTGAACGTCACGGTCGAAATTCGTTCTGCCCGCCAATCACCGGCCTTTGCCCTGATGACGGGCGTTCTGTTTTTGCGCATAGCGAAGGGAAATAAGTCAGTGTCTAAAGATTTTGATGAACTAATAAGAGACATGGATCTTATTATTGAAAATGTAGACAGTTTCAAGGCTATGGCCCCGCGCGCACCCGAGCCCCCCGCAGCACCGCCTGCGGTTCATCACTACGATTCGTTCTGCGAGAATGTGGCGCTGAAAGTGGTGTTGAAGGTGCTGCTCTCGTCGGTGGATAAGATCGTCAAGGTACAGATTGCCAATAAGGTCGAGCAGGAAATTGCTCAAATAGAACAGCAGGTGGTACGTGCCGGCGGTGGGCCGGTGTCCCCCGAGGATCTGGCGCAAATGACGCAATACGTGCGTCGCACCGTAAACACCCTGTTGGAATAATCGCCATTACGATTAAAAAACGTGCCAACCCTTTCAGGCGATATAAATTTTTACGTTATTTTTATATCGCCTACCTTATTCTTTCAGGCTTAAAGAATAAATTGACTTATTGCCGTCAGGCAACTCGGGCGCAAGTATTATGGTCAAGAATAAGCAGATATTGGTCGTTATTCATCTTTGCAGTTTTTTAGTTTTCCTTTACAGCCTGTCAATGATCCCGCCTCTGCTGGTGGCGCTGCTCTATAAAGAAAAAAGCGTTTTCTCCTTTTTCTATACCCTGGTGATTGCCGGATCGCTCGGTGGGTTAGGCTGGTTCAGCACCCGTCAGGCCAAAGTACAATTGCGTACCCAGGACGGTTTTCTGATTATCGTCATGTTCTGGCTGCTGTTTTCGATGATCAGCGCCCTGCCGCTGTGGCTGGATGACACGCTGAACGTCAGCCTGACGGACGCGATGTTCGAAGGCGTGTCCGGCATCACCACCACCGGCGCTTCGGTACTTAACGATGTCTCGGGCATACCTAAATCCTTTCTCTACTACCGTTCCCAGCTCAACTTTATCGGCGGCCTCGGCGTCATTGTGTTAGCCGTGGCCGTGCTGCCGCTGCTGGGTATCGGTGGCGCCAAGCTTTATCAGTCGGAAATGCCCGGACCATTCAAAGAAGAACGACTGACGCCACGGCTGGCCGATACCTCGAAAAACCTGTGGCTGATCTATCTCGGTCTGGGGCTGGCCTGTACGGTGGCTTTCCGCATTGCCGGCATGCCGTGGTTCGATGCCCTCTGCCATGGGATTTCCACCGTATCGCTCGGGGGATTTTCCACCCGCAATGAGAGTCTGGGCTATTACGACAGCTCGGCGGTCGAAATGGTCGGCGGTATTTTCTCCATTCTGGCGGCGGTGAACTTCACCCTGTATTTCGTTGCCGTAGGCCGCCGCAGCCTGAAACCATTGTATAAAAACCCGGAGCTGCGCTTCTTCCTGCTGGTGCTGTCGATTATCGTGGCGATTGTTTGCCTCGAGCTTTACCGTTCCGGCATGTACGGCGCCAAGGACTCCTTCGTGCATGGCTTCTTTCTCACCAGTTCGATGATGACCGATAACGGCTTGGCCACCGCCGACTATGCCAAAATGCCTTCTCACACCATTATGTTGTTATTGGCGGCCAGCTTTTTCGGTGGCTGCGTGGGCTCCACCTGCGGCGGCATCAAGGCGCTGCGTTTTCTGATCATGTACAAACAAAGCCGGCATGAGATCAACCAGTTGGTGCATCCCAATGCCGTTTACACCATCAAGGTCGGCAACGCGCCGATTCACGATCGGGTGTTACGGTCGGTCTGGAGCTTTTTCTTTCTGTACGTTTTTTTCAGCTGCTTCTTCATCTGGCTGCTGAACCTGATGGGCTATGATCTGGTGACCTCTTTCGCCACCGTGGCCGCCTGCATCAATAACATGGGGTTGGGTTTCGGCGAAACTGCCGCGGGGTTTGGTACGCTTAGCGATGCGGCGAAATGGTTGATGTGCGCGGCGATGCTGCTCGGCCGCCTTGAGATCTACCCCATGCTGATATTGTGCTCGCGTGCCTTTTGGCGTTTTTAAGGCTTTGTAGCCCGCCATTTACAGGCTGTTTTAATCCACCTTGCTGTACCAATGCTGACACATTCGTAACGTGAATGTGTTGCATTGTTGTATTCGTTTCACTGCGATAAGTTACAAGTACTGTAAATACATACAGTGTTATTATAACTTATTGAGGATATGAATATGCGTTTTAACAAGATGTTAGCTCTGGTAACCGTCCTGTTTACCGCCCAGGCTTCCGCCGAGGCATTGGAATCTATCGACAACTGCGCGGTCGGTTGCCCCACCGGCGGCAGCAGTAACGTGTCCATCGTCCGCCATGCTTATACGCTGAACAACAACAGCACCACCAAGTTCGCCAACTGGGTGGCTTATCACATCACCAAAGACACGCCGGCCAGCGGGAAAACCCGTAACTGGAAGGCCGATCCGGCACTGAACCCGGCAGATACATTGGTACCGGCAGATTACACCGGTGCCAACGCGGCGCTGAAAGTTGACCGCGGGCATCAAGCGCCGCTGGCCTCACTGGCGGGCGTCTCTGACTGGGAATCACTGAACTACCTTTCCAATATCACCCCGCAGATGGCCGATCTTAACCAGGGCTCCTGGGCACGGCTGGAAGATCAGGAACGCAAGTTGATTGACCGGGCGGACATCAGTTCGGTGTATACCGTGACCGGCCCACTGTACGAACGCAATATGGGAAAATTGCCGGGCACCCAGAAAGCGCACACCATTCCCAGCGCTTACTGGAAGGTCATCTTTATCAATAACAGCCCGGAAGTGAACCACTATGCGGCGTTTCTGTTTGACCAAAACACCCCGAAAAATGCCGATTTCTGCCAATATCGCGTCACGGTGAATGAAATCGAGAAACGCACCGGGCTGATTATTTGGGCTGGTCTGCCCGACGACGTACAGGCTTCGCTGAAAGCCAAACCGGGCGTGCTGCCAGAACTGATGGGTTGCAAGAGCTAAAATAATGACCAATAACCCGCTACGGCGGGTTTTTATTGGTCAATATAATGACGGCACCTGTGATTTAAATATAAACATTACTTATTAATACCCCGTTTTAAACCCGTCCTAATAGCGGAAATAATGTTATTTACCGTCATTAATTATCTTTAAATACCCGCCACGGCACCGTTCACTCTCCCGCCAAGCGGCCACACCTCCGGTCTTTTTTATTCTTTCTGTGCTTTTTTATCAGGGCGTTTGAGCAAGTTTATTGCCGAAAAGTTATCGGCAAGTTAATATCCCGCCAAATTATTAGATACAGAACCGTAAACAATGCATTTATCCCATTGTTGATTATTTTTTATCTCTCTTTACCCCTTCTCTTTTGCCTGCTTTGGCAATAACACCTGTTTTGTGAGAAAAACACATGGAAAATTTGTTATCAGACGATGGTGAGTTACCGACCAAAAATGGAACCGGTTTCAGTCGACGGGAAGTGCTGCTGGGGCTGGCCTCAACCCTGCTGGCAACGTCATTGCTCAGTTACCCGTTCCTCAGCCTGGCAGAACAACATACCGCGGCGGCCAACCCGCTGCAGTTTGCTCGTTTCTTCAAAATATCCCAGACATTGAGCGAACATGAGGACATCGATCAGGGAATGTCGGCGCGTATTTTTACGGCCTTACATAATCAGAATGATCAGTTCGCCACGCAGGTTGAGCAGCTTGGTGGGCTGTTACAGTCGGGTCAAAGCGCAAAACAGCTGCAACAACTGGCCATTCAGGCCGGCTTGCAGGCCCTGGTGACCGCCATTATCACCGCCTGGTATACCGGCACCGTCGGCCACGGCCAAACGGCTGAGCTGATTGCCTATAAAGACGCGTTGATGTACCGCCCCGCCAGCGACGCACTGATCGTTCCCACCTACTGCGGCAATGGCCCGTTGTGGTGGACCGCTCCCCCTCCAGCGGTCAACGCTTCCCTGTGATCTAAGAGTCTTCTGATGAAAAAACCTGAATTTACTGCCGATGGCAACGCCTCGGCCGATATCGTGATCGTGGGCTCCGGCATTGTGGGCGGCATGATGGCCGATCAATTAGTCAGCCAGGGTTATTCTGTGCTGGTGCTGGAAGCAGGCCTGCGTATTGAACGCGCCCAGGCCGTAGAAAACTGGCGCAATATGCCTTTTGATAACCGCGCCGGCTCCGATTATCAAGGGTTGTACCCGCAATCAGAGTTTGCCACCGCTCCGCTCTATTTTCCTGAAAACAACTATGTCGCCCTGAGCGGCCCGAGCGCAGGCAGCTTCAAGCAAGGGTATCTGCGTACCGTCGGCGGCACCACCTGGCACTGGGCCGCGTCCTGCTGGCGCCACCTGCCCAGCGATTTCCAAATGAAAACCCTGTACGGCGTTGGCCGCGACTGGCCGATTTCCTATGATGAACTTGAGCCGTACTATTGCCGGGCCGAAGAGGAAATTGGCGTGGCGGGCCCTAACGATCCGCAGCAGCAGTCGCCGGTTGAACGCAGCAAACCCTACCCAATGGATATGGTGCCCTGGGCGCATGGCGATATTCGTTTTGCCGAAGTGGTTAACCCGCACGGCTACCGTTCAGTCCCGATCCCACAGGGGCGCAGTACCCACCCGTGGAAGGGCCGTCCAACCTGCTGCGGCAACAACAACTGTCAGCCCATTTGCCCCATCGGCGCCATGTACAACGGCATTCATCATGTTGAACGTGCTGAAATGAAAGGTGCGGTGGTGCTGGCGGAAGCGGTGGTCTACAAGATAGATACCGATGAACAAAATCGGGTCACTGCGGTGCATTGGCTTGACAACAAAAAGCAGTCTCACCAGGCCACGGCCAAGGCTTTCGCTCTGGCCTGTAACGGCATAGAAACGCCGCGCCTGTTGCTGATGGCGGCCAACGATCGCAACCCGAACGGCATCGCCAACGCTTCCGACCAGGTCGGTCGTAACATGATGGATCACTCCGGTTTTCACTGTACTTTCCTGGCGAAAGAGCCGCTGTGGCTCGGGCGTGGCCCGGCGCAGAGCAGCTGCTTGGTCGGCCCACGTGACGGTGAGTTCCGCAAAGACTACTCGGCCAATAAGATGATCCTCAACAACATCAACCGGGTCGTGCCTGCCACCCAGAAGGCGCTGGAACAAGGCTTGGTCGGTAAAGAATTGGATGCCGAAATACGCCGCCGTGCCGCCTACGGCGTCGATTTATCCATCAGCCTGGAACCGTTACCAGACCCCAATAACCGCCTGACGCTGAGTAAAACCCGCAAGGATGCCCACGGTTTGCCTTGCCCGGACATCCACTACGATGTCGGCGATTACGTGCGTAAAGGCGCAGAGGCCGCACATAAGCAATTGGAACATATCGGCCAACTGTTCGACGCCGAAGAGTTCAACATCACCACCAGCCTGAATGCCAATAACCACATCATGGGCGGCACCATCATGGGCGATAACCCAGCAGACTCGGTGGTCGATGGCAACTGCCGCACCCATGACCATGCCAACCTTTGGTTGCCGGGCGGCGGCGCAATTCCTTCCGCCAGCGTGGTGAACAGTACCTTGACCATGGCGGCTCTGGGCATCAAGGCCGCCGATGACATTGCGCGGGCACTGGCGGTGAAACCATGAAAAAACAGGCGAAACTGACGCTATTATCCCTGCTGTTGCTCGGCGGCAGCGCCGTGCAGGCGTCGGATAACGGAGAGTTAAGCGGTGCGGCGTTGATTAAAAAAGGCGAGCAGATTGCTATCTCCTCGGACTGCCAGGCCTGCCATACCAAACCCGAAGGCGGTACTCCCTTTGCCGGCGGATATGGTATCAGTTCCCCCATGGGCGTGATTTACGCAACCAACATCACCCCATCAAACGCGGAGGGCATTGGCAGTTATAGCGAAGAGCAGTTTGCTCGTGCCGTCAGGGACGGGATCCGTGCCGATGGCACCCACCTCTATCCCGCCATGCCCTATACCTCTTATACCAGGTTGAGCGATGCGGACATCAAGGCGCTGTATGCCTACTTTATACACGGCGTGAAGCCGGTCGATCAGAAAAATACGCTGACCGACCTGCCCTTCCCTTTCAACCTGCGCTTTAGCATGGCCGCCTGGAATCTGCTGTTTCTCAAAGACGGCCGATTTGCACCCGATGCGGCCAAAAGCGAGCAATGGAACCGGGGGGCTTATCTGGTCAACGGGCCTGGGCACTGCGACACCTGCCATACCCCGCGCAACCTGCTGATGGCTGAAGACAGCAGTCAAGCTCTTGCGGGTGGCATGGTCGGCAGCTGGTACGCCCCCAATATCACGTCAGACTCGATCAGCGGTATCGGCGGCTGGAGCAACCAGCAACTGGTGCAGTACCTGAAAACCGGTCGGGTGGTCGGCAAAAACCAGGCCGCCGGTGGCATGGCGGAAGCCATCGAAAACAGCCTGCAATATTTTTCCGATGACGATCTGGCGGCTATCGCCGTTTACCTGAAAAGCACCACGCCGATCAGAGATACGAAAGATAGCCAGCCGGCCGACAGTTACGGCAAGCCGTTGAACGTTGAGCCTCAGCTGCGCGGGTTGCAGCCTGCCAATGCCAACAACACCGTTACCGACGGCGCAGCGTTATTCAGCGGCAACTGCGCCAGTTGCCACCAACCGGACGGCAGCGGCAGCAGAAACCAGGCTTATCCTTCGCTGTTCAATAATACCGCCACCGGTTCAAGCAATCCGGCCAACCTGATCTCGGCCATACTGTTCGGGGTCGAGCGAAAGGTGGGCGATCAGCACGTGCTGATGCCGAACTTTGGCCCGCTGTCGTACGTCAATCCGTTGAACGACCAGCAGATCGCCGCTATCAGCAATTATGTGCTGCAGCAGTACGGCAATCCCACAGTGAAGGTCAGCGCTGCGGACGTGACCGTATTGCGCCTGGGTGGCCCGGTGCCACTGCTGGCGATGCTGCAGCCTTATATGGCCCCGGCAATCGGCATTGCGGTGGTGGCGTTGATCTTTATGGCATGGCTGTTGGGGAGAAAACGGCGCTGAATTGATGACTGCAGGCTGGGGAGCTATCCCCGGCTTGCAGGCATTGCCGCATTTCCACAGGGATAGTTCGCAGACCGAATCTGAAAAGAACGGGGGTTATTGCGTTTGATTTTCCACACGGGTAATACCGTGTTTCTTCATCACTTCTTCCATGGTCAGATTGTCATCATCCGGCGTTTCGTCAATCACAACATCTTGCGGGCGGACATAAGGCTTGGTTGCGCGTTTGAACATCCACCACCAAACGAACACCAGAAAGGCACCGGACTTCAGAAAGATCATGGTCCATAACGCTATTTGATACCAGCTCATCTTTATCTCCATGAAAGCGTTAAACGCGAGCGAATGGACCTATTTTAACCCTTGGCTTGATCGGATCAATAGTAAACGGCAGATCCCTCCGGGTTCAGGCCACTGTTATAGGGATTTCTATCATGATCTGCTCTACCTGCCGCTAAAACCCCCTTGAACTGCCTCAGAAACCCTGCCCGCAGCCTGATCCTGTTTTTGCCCGCATTTTGTCATAGTGAAAGCCATGCAAGATCCTCTGCACCGGTTTTTCCCTGCAAAAAGAGTGAATTACCCTTTCTCATCGCAATGTTTTTATATAGCTAAAACGTCTAACAAAACCACCTAAAACAGCCTTTTTGACCATAAAAATGTAAATTGCCCCGATTTTTCTATATACTCGCGGAGTTTAATTTCTTGGGCAGCCTGTTTGCCCCTCTTTTTATGGAGTTGTTTTAACGGACTATCCCATTCCCTAACGGACTAGCAAGAAGGTATTCTATGAGCCAAAACGACACTGAAATTGTGGCACGTCGTAGCCATATCAATCCTCCGGTATTTTTTATATCTGCCGCTTTAATCATCGTCCTGGTGGCCTTTGCCGCCTTCTATCCTGAGTTAGCCGATCGTAAGTTCAAGGCGCTGCAACAGGGTATTTTCACTAACGCCAGCTGGTTTTACATTCTGGCGGTCGCCCTGATCCTTCTGAGCGTGACCTATCTGGGTTTATCGCGTTACGGCAATATCAAGCTCGGGCCGGATCACGCCCAGCCAGACTTCAGCTATGTTTCCTGGTTTGCCATGCTGTTTTCTGCCGGTATGGGCATTGGTCTGATGTTCTTTGGCGTCGCCGAACCGGTGATGCACTACCTTTCTCCCCCGACCGGGACACCGGAAACAGTGGAAGCGGCTAAACAGGCCATGCGCCTAACCTTCTTCCACTGGGGCCTGCATGCCTGGGCGATTTATGCCATCGTGGCGCTGATCCTGGCGTTCTTCAGCTACCGTCATGGCCTGCCCTTGACGCTGCGTTCCGCGCTTTATCCCATCATCGGCGATCGCATATACGGGCCGATTGGCCACGCAGTCGATATTTTTGCGGTAATAGGTACCGTGTTCGGCGTCGCGACCTCCCTGGGCTACGGCGTGTTGCAGGTTAACGCCGGGCTTAATCACCTGTTCGGCTTGCCGATCAATGCAACGGTGCAGGTGGTGCTGATCGTGGTGATCACCGGGCTGGCAACGCTGTCGGTGGTTTCCGGGTTGGATAAGGGCATCCGCATTCTTTCCGAACTGAACCTCGGTCTGGCGGTGCTGCTGCTGGTCCTGGTGGGTACGCTCGGCCCGACCGTGCTGTTGCTGAAATCCTTTGTTGAAAACACCGGCGGCTATCTTTCCGATATCGTCAATAAAACCTTTAACCTGTATGCCTACGAGCCGAAGTCCAGCAACTGGCTGGGGGGCTGGACACTGCTGTATTGGGGCTGGTGGCTATCCTGGTCGCCGTTCGTCGGCATGTTTATCGCCCGCGTTTCACGCGGACGTACCATCCGTGAATTCGTTACCGGCGTGTTGTTCGTTCCGGCGGGCTTTACGCTGCTGTGGATGACCGTTTTCGGCAACAGCGCCATTAATTTGATCATGAACGAAGGGGCGCGCGATCTGGCCAATACGGTGCAAAACGACGTAGCCCTGGCGTTGTTCAACTTCCTGGAGCACTTCCCGTTCTCTAATATTCTGTCGTTTATCGCCATGGCGATGGTCGTGGTGTTCTTCGTCACGTCGGCAGACTCTGGGGCGATGGTGGTTGATACGCTGGCTTCGGGCGGTTCGGATCAAACCCCCATATGGCAGCGGATCTTTTGGGCTTCCCTGATGGGTCTGGTGGCGATTGCGTTGTTGATTGCCGGCGGTTTAAGCGCATTGCAAACCGTGACTATCGCCAGCGCCCTGCCGTTTTCGATGATCCTGCTGGTCTCAATCTACGGGTTGTTAAAAGCCTTACGTATCGACGCCTACAAACGCGACAGCCAGATGATGACCACGATTGCGCCGACCGCCGCGCGCAACCCGATCTCATGGCAGCGGCGTTTGCGTAATATTGCCTATTTCCCGAAACGTTCTCAGGTAAAACGCTTTGTCGGTGAAGTGGTTCAACCGGCGATGGCGCTGGTGGAAGCCGAACTGGCCAAGCAAAATACCACCTCCTCGATTGACGATTCGCAAGACGATCGCATCCGTTTCGAAGTCGATTTAGGGGAAGATCTGAACTTTGTCTATGAAGTTCGTCTGCGCGCTTACATTCAACCGGCCTTTGCTCTGGCGGGGTTGAAAGATGAGGAACGCGACGAGGAACATAAATACTATCGCGGTGAGGTTCATCTGAAGGAAGGGGGCCAGGATTACGATGTGATGGGCTGGACGCAAGAACAGATCATTCACGATATTCTCGACCAGTACGAGAAGCACCTGCACTTCCTGCATTTGGTTCGTTAGCGGTTGCTTTGCCAGACAAACCGTCCCAGCCGGGGCGGTTTTTTTTATGGGTCCACGGCGGCGATTGCCGTTTTTCAAACCCAATAAAAAACCCCGCGCTCAGAGAGCACGGGGTCATAATTTATGGCGGAGGAGCAGAGATTCGAACTCTGGAACGGTTTCCCGTCGACGGTTTTCAAGACCGTTGCCTTCAGCCACTCGGCCACCCCTCCGCAACGAGGCGAACTATAAACAGAGCCGATCCGCTTGTAAAGCCCAAGGCCGTTCAACCGAACGAAAAACCAGCACCTCACGCTTGAGCGTTGAAGAAATCGCCAACTCCGGCTCAAGGTTGCAGCAATGATAACTAAGGGTAAAGATTGGTAAACAAACTTTAATCAAACGCTTGCGCTGCCTATCATCGTCACTAATTTTGTGATGACCTGACTAAGAGAGATCATTATGGACCGTATTGTCGTCTCATCCTCCTCGCGCGACTCATTGCTGAGTACGCATAAGGTTCTGCGTAACACCTATTTTCTGCTTTCACTGACGCTGGCTTTCTCGGCGCTCACCGCAACCGCCAGCACCATGCTGGGGCTGCCGGCACCGGGCCTGCTGCTGATGCTGGTCGGCTTCTACGGGCTGATGTTCCTGACCCACAAGCTGGCTAACAGCCCTGCGGGCATCCTGGCGGCATTCGCCCTGACCGGTTTTATGGGTTATGCCCTGGGCCCCATCCTCAGTTCATTTATTAATACCGGAGCCGGCGACCTGATCATGCTGGCGCTGGGAGGCACCGCAGTGGTGTTCTTCTGCTGTTCAGCCTACGTGCTGACCACCCGCAAGGATATGTCGTTCCTGTCCGGAATGATGATGGCCGGTTTTGTAGTACTGCTGGTGGCGGTGATCGCCAATCTGTTCCTGCAGATCCCGGCCCTGCACCTGGCGATTAGCGCACTGTTTATCCTGTTCTCCGCCGGTGCCATCCTGTGGGAAACCAGCAACATTATTCACGGCGGCGAGACTAACTACATTCGCGCCACCGTCAGCCTGTACGTATCGTTGTACAACATGTTCATCAGCCTGTTGAGCATTCTGGGCTTCGCGCGCAGCAACTGATTCGGCGTCTGAGTCATACCCAAAGCCCCGCTCCGGCGGGGCTTTATTTTTTGCGGCGGTAAAAGTTTGCTAAACTGGCGGCCGTTCTGAATTACCCGTTACCGAGGCAGTATGTTGGAGTATCAAGGTCAGGTTATTGAAACTGACGCACAGGGTTACCTGAAAAACAGCGCCGACTGGCACGAGGCTCTGGCGCCGCTGCTGGCCGAGCAGGAAGAAATCACGCTAACCGAGGCGCATTGGGAAGTGGTGCGTTTCGTACGCGGCTTTTACCTGGAATTTAATACTTCACCGGCGATCCGCATGCTGGTCAAAGCTATGGCGCAGAAGTACGGAGAGGAGAAAGGCAACAGCCGCTACCTCTATCGCCTGTTCCCCAAAGGCCCGGCCAAACAGGCAACAAAAATCGCCGGTTTGCCGAAGCCGGTAAAATGCATCTGAGACGCTAATAGCGAATGCTGAAGCCTTGATAATCTGCCGTACCGCGCGGTTCCACCAGCACGCGATCGACACGTGCGCTACGCGGACCGCCGCTTTTCAGCCATTCCACCAGTTTATCCACCTGCGGTTGCTCGCCGCAGGCCACCACCTCGACGCTGCCGTCATCAAGATTGCGCGCATATCCGCTTAATCCCAACGCCGTCGCCTGATGCTGGGTGTTGTAGCGAAACCCTACCCCTTGCACCACGCCATAGACATACGCAGCAATACAAACTTGTGTCATAATCGGCCCTTTATAGAGAATCAGCATCTTCAATGGATAATTATAGACAACAGGGAGAATAAGAAAGGATGTGTAATAGTACAGTGTTTTTGGCCGAGTCCATTCAGCCATATAAATATAAAAATTATTTCTCAGACTGCCACTTATCACGCTCACCATAAAAATAATAATCAAGGAAACGCGTTTTTCCTCGTAGTGCGATAAACCCTAATACCATAATCGAAATAGAAATAACAATAAATACGTAAAACTCTGTTGAATTAGTGTCTAATAGCATCCCAAACACTATAATAGGAATAACATGCCATAGATAAATAGGTAGCGAGACTTGCCCCATTTTCACCAGAACATTTTCTTTTTTCAGATCAAAATCTTTACATAATCCAATTAACATAAATATTAATGAACCATTAAAAACAAACCACAGCCCCGCATCAATCAGCGTTTCATTGGCAACATAGTAACTCAACACACCGGAGGCTAATGTCACCGGCAGAAACAACATAGGCTTAAACCTTAATTTCCAATCTGAAATACAAAAACCCAATAAAAAGAACGAGTAATAATAATAGAATCTCTTATCGCCAATGAACTTCAAAACGGCATATTTATCTTCCATTACGTCCGCATAGCAATACCAAAATATGGATATCACTATAGACAAAAACATAAACAAGATAAGTGAAAATCTATTTTTATAAATGATTAAGGTATAAAAAACAAATATAATGACCGCTGGGATATACCACAGATGATAATAAGGATACAATCCCAACCCAATGATCTCCTTAAAATTAATCCCATCGCCTTTACCTGTCACATACAAAGCGTATACACTGTATATAACAAATGCTAGCAGATAAGGAATAATCATCCGCCATTTATATTTATTTAAAATACTTACCACACCAGCATCAAGAAAATAACGTCGAATGAAGTATCCCGTCACCCCCAAAAATAGCGGCATATGGAAAAAATAGATTGCGCCACGTAAACCTGAATCAGCACTGCCAGGTAACACATGTCCAATGATTACCAGTAATATAAGAGTTCCTTTCAATAAATCGAATGATAAGTCTCTTTTTTTCAACATGTAACCCACATCCTAAGTAAATTCGATACAAAGGTAGCAAAGTTGTTAATAAAAGAGTATGAGCCGTTTTTTGTCAATGCGAAAAGCCTATAAATCACGAAATAGTTATAATTTGATTACAAAATAAGATTAATCCCCTATAACCAAAACGATTTCAAACTGGACTTTTACGCCCTTCCCTGCTCCCCACCCACCACTATATCTGGCATAATTTCCAATCATTCCAAGTGCTATCCATTTTTAATATATAAAAATCAATAAGTTAAATCACACATAGTTATTAAGTATATTAATCCATTATGGTTTATAACCTTGATACCACATCACAATAAAAACATAACCAATTGTTAATAAACAATAAATTAATCATAATTATACTTGAACGACATTATCCAAACATCCGTATTTCCCTAGCGACAGGGCTTTCCAAACCTGTTGCGATACTGCCTCTAGCGGCTTCACCATCTGGCGGCGGAGACAGCAGCAGCAAAAGCTTCACCATTCGTATCTCATATCAATCAATGAATATTATATTTAATTATAATATGTATCTTTATGTAACTACCGCATGACTAGTGGTGAGCTATGTCATAGGTGACATCCTTTCCCCATAATTTTATCGGGAGCAATATCGATATCTTTATGACAATTCATCGGATTATCGATACTTGTCATTGTGCAGGAATAAACCACCCAATATCCGATTAAAAATCGAACGGGTTGTACAACTCTGTATGGCACTATGCCCAAATTAGCCATGCAATTTGTCGCCCAAACGCCCACAACCAGGATCCGCGCGGTAGTGGATGACATGATATTCAGATATGATTATGAACTTATTTCGACTGATAATGACCTTAGTCATTTAACATATTGATTATAAAGAAATTTAAAAATGCGCTTATTTCTCGCCAAAGGACGTGAAAAGTCCTTACTCCGTCGCCACCCATGGGTCTTCTCCGGTGCCGTTCAACGTATTGAAGGTAAAGCCCTGTCCGGCGAAACCATCGATATTCACGACGCGCAGGGCAAATGGCTGGCGCGCGGCGCCTACTCGCCTGAATCGCAAATCCGTGCCCGTGTCTGGACTTTCCAGCAGGATGAAGACGTTAACATCGAATTCTTCATCCGCCGTTTACAGCAGGCACAAAGCTGGCGTGATTGGGTTGCGAAGCGCGACGGGTTGGACGGATACCGTCTGATCGCCGGTGAATCCGACGGCATGCCGGGCATCACCATCGATCGCTTCCAGAATTTCCTGGTGTTGCAATTGCTGTCTGCCGGCGCCGAGTATCAGCGTGCTGCGCTGATTACCGCCTTGCAGCATTGCTACCCGGAATGCGCCATTTACGATCGCTCAGACGTCGCGGTGCGTAAGAAAGAAGGCCTGCCGTTGGCGCAAGGCCTGGTATTGGGTGACCTGCCCCCTGCTCTGTTGCCAATCACCGAGCATGGCATGAAGCTGCTGGTGGACATTCAGCAGGGCCATAAGACCGGTTTTTACCTCGACCAGCGCGACAGCCGCCTGGCTGCCCGTAACTATTCCGCCGGCCGCCGCGTGCTTAACTGCTTCTCTTATACCGGCGCATTCGCGGTATCTGCATTGATGGGCGGTTGCTCACAGGTGATCAGCGTAGATACATCGCAAGCGGCGTTGGATATCGCCAAACAGAACGTTGAACTGAACCGGTTGGATCTGAGCAAGGCCGAGTTTGTGCGCGATGACGTGTTCCAACTGCTGCGCAACTACCGCACGCAGGGTGAAAAATTCGATCTGATCATTATGGATCCGCCGAAGTTCGTCGAGAATAAAAACCAGCTGGCCAGTGCCTGCCGCGGCTATAAAGATATCAACATGTTAGCGCTTCAGTTGTTGAATCCAGGCGGTATTTTGCTGAGCTTCTCCTGCTCCGGTCTGATGCCTACCGATTTGTTCCAGAAAATTTTGGCCGATGCCGCTGTAGATGCCGGGCGTGATGTACAATTTATAGAGCAGTATCGTCAGGCTGCCGATCACCCGGTAATTGCGACTTACCCTGAAGGGCTGTATTTGAAAGGGTTTGCGTGTCGGGTGATGTAACTTGAAATACGCTGTTTTGCCCTCATATAGAGAGCAAGGCACTGTTTCTCAGGAGGTCATCATGATTGCCAGCAAATTCGGTATCGGACAACAGGTTCGGCATAAGCTGCTGGGGTACTTGGGGGTGGTAATTGATATCGACCCTGAATACTCTATGGAACAGCCTAAAGCTGATGAAATAGCGGCGAATACCGATCTACGTTTCGCCCCTTGGTACCACGTGGTGATGGAGGACGAAGAAGGCCAACCAGTGCATACCTATCTGGCGGAAGCACAGCTGGATGGCGAAGCCCAGGATGCCCATCCTGAACAACCTTCACTGGACGAGTTGGCGGAATCTATCCGTCACCAGCTCCAAGCCCCGCGCCTGCGCAACTGATTAGCCAGGCCTGAGAAACACCCAATAAGGGCCTGGCATTTGTCAGGCCTTTTCTTTTACCGGCTTTCAGCGCTCCAGACCCAGGCGAGGAAGCTCGATTTTAGGACAACGGTCCATTACCACCTTCAATCCTGCCTCACGTGCCAACGCCTCGGCCTGTTCATTAATAACGCCAATTTGCAGCCATAACGCTTTGGCACCAATCGCAATCGCCTCTTGCGCTACGCCATACGCCGCCTCCGAATTACGGAACACATCAACCATGTCCACCGGGTGCGGAATATCTTTCAGCGTGGCATAGGCCTGCTGGCCAAGCAACGTTTGCCCTGACAGCTTGGGGCTGACCGGCGTTACCTGATATCCCTGTGACAGCAAATAAGCCATGACACCAAAGCTGGGCCGGGACGGATTATCACTGGCACCCACCAGCGCAATGGTTTTCACCTGCTTGAGCAGGTCGGCAATCTCATGGTCTTGCATCTTCGGCTCCAATCATCAACGGGCGATTTCCCTGTTCCGAGTGTACTCTATCGGCTTTAAATCGGCTAAACGCAACCATGCGGAAACTCCCGGCCACTTTTGCGGTCTGATGCTGTCACTGCCAGCATATCCGGTTCAAATAAATGTCCAAATGAAAATAAATGTGTACATTTGTAAACAAAGCCGTAATGCTGAAAAACTTTGACACAATCTATGGCGTGTTCAACACTAATAGCGATGCCACTTATAAGGAGATAACCATGAAATTTGGTCTGATGGTTGCGGGGCTGCTCAGCATCAGTATCAGCATGCCTGCCGTGGCTACGACCCTGAAACTCTCCCCGGACATCGATCTGCTGGTGGTTGACGGCAAGAAAATGACAGGAGCGTTGTTAAAAGGTGCCGACAGCCTGGAGCTGGATGGCGGGCAACATCAGTTGCTGTTTAAAGTGGCCAAGTCTGTACGTTCAGGACAGCGCGAACAAACTGCCTATACCTCCCCTCCGCTGATCGCGACCTTCAGTACGCAGAATGTCAGCTCCGTTGCTATTGAGCTGCCGCGTATTGAAAATGTACGTGATGGCCAAAGATTCGATAAAACGCTCAACTATCAAGTGATTGATAAGAACGGTAACGCGCTGGCGATGAAACACGACGTGCTGCATGCCGATGGCGCCACTCTCAGCGTCGATTTGGAAAAAGTCATGGCGGACTACAACAGTCAAAACCGCCCGGCCTCGGTGCCGGCTTTCACCCAGGTGCGCGCGACTACGCCTTCCTCTCCGCTCGCCAGTGCCGCGCTGAACTCCCCCACGGTCACTTTGAAGGGTGAAAACGTTTCCGAACAGATGCTGCAATACTGGTTCCAGCAGGCGGACAAAGAGACGCAAAAGCGTTTCCTCCATTGGGCGAATAAACAGCCCGTGCGTTAAGATTACCGGCGCCTTTATTTAAAGGCGCGCTTTCTTCGCATTTTCAGGTGTAAACGCTAGGCAGTGAAAAACAGTTTCAGTAATCTGTCGCACATCCCCTGATTAGCGAAGGACATCGAGATGGAATTTACTACCCGCACTATCGCCGCGCGTAAACACATTGCGCTGGTGGCACACGATCACCGCAAACAAGCCCTGCTTGCCTGGGTTGAAGAAAACAAATCCGTCCTTGAGCATCATCAACTGTACGCCACCGGCACTACCGGTAACCTGATCCAGCGTGCCAGCGGCATTCCGGTGCAAAGCATGTTAAGCGGCCCGATGGGAGGCGATCAGCAGGTCGGCGCGCTGATTGCCGAAGGCAAAATAGATATGCTGATCTTCTTCTGGGATCCCCTCAATGCGGTTCCCCACGATCCGGATGTGAAAGCGCTGCTGCGTCTGGCGACGGTATGGAACATTCCCGTCGCCACCAACCGCTCAACGGCGGATTTCCTGATCGATTCTTCACTCTTCAAACGTGAAGTGGAAATTGCCATTCCTGATTATCAGCGCTATTTGCAGGATCGCCTGAAGTAACGCTCGCGGCCTGGTTTCCGCCAGGCCTTAATTTTAAGGCTTCTTCTGAGCAGGAACGCCGAGATCCTGCAGTTGTTCGACGAAGACCGACGGACGTTCACGATCCTGCAGTAACCAGACCTGGTGCTTGGCGCGAGTCAGCGCTACATACAGCAGTCGCCGCTCTTCGGCATCCGGGAAATCTTCCGGCTGCGGCAACAAAACATCCTCCAATACCGACTCACGCGCGACCGCCGGAAAACCGTCGCTGCCTTGGTGCAAACCGGCGATGATCACGTACTCCGCCTGCTGCCCTTTACTGGCGTGAATGGTCATAAACTCGAGGGTCAGTTTTGGCCAACGGGTCGCCGCTTTTGCCAGCGCCTGCGGTTTCAAATGGTGATAGCGTGCCAGCACCAGAATTCGCTCATCCGGCTTGGCATAACCGCTCAGCTTGTCCAACAGATTTTCAAGCTGCTCATTCGGTAATAAAATCACCGATTTCTTATTGCCCTTGCTCAGGCTGTTCAACGGTTTTTTCAGCTGATGCGGGTTCTGTTGCACAAAACGGTTCGCGATCTCGCCGATACGATCATTGAAACGGTAAGTGGTATCGAGCGCACACTGGGCACCTTCGCCAAAGTTCTCGGCAAAGGCGGTGGTCAACGTCAGCTCGGCCCCGCTGAAGCGGTAAATGGCCTGCCAGTCGTCACCTACCGCAAACAGACAGGTTTGTTTATTTTGTTTACGCAACGCTGCCAGTAATTGCGCACGCTGGGGTGAAATGTCCTGGAACTCGTCCACCAGGATGTGTTTCCACGGGCTGACGAACCGACCTTTCTCCAAGATATTGACCGCCTGGTGGATCAGGCCTGAGAAGTCCACCGCCCCTTCCTCTTTCAACGCCCCTTTCCAGGCCTTGAGCAAAGGGGCCATTAAGCGAATGCGTTTTGAGAACAGGTCACGGATTTCTTCATCCGCCTGTTCGATCATTTCTGCCTGGCTACCGCCGTGCATGCGCATCAGGCCCAACCAGCGTTCGAGTCTGCCGGCCAACCGCTCCGCCAGGCGCTTGTCCTGCCAAAAATCGCCTTCGGGCACTTCCCATTCCAACTCTTCAATCAACCATTGGCGCCAGCCTTTAGCCTGGGCTTTTTTCTCTGCGCACTGCTGCTGCCAATGAGTAATCAGCAAAGCCCGGCGAGCCTTGCTGTCGGTTTCCAGCTTACTGATCGCCGGCACCTTGCGGTTGCCCTGTTGGATAATCTGTAGTGCCAGCGCATGGAAGGTTTTGGCCTGGATAGCCACGCCGCCCAGTCGTTCCTGAATGCGTTCGTTCATCTCTTCCGCCGCCTGGCGACCGAATGCCAGCAGCAGTATTTGCCCGGGTTCGGCCTCCTGACGGCGCAATAGCCAGCCCGCGCGCGCCACCAATACCGAGGTTTTTCCGCTGCCTGCTCCGGCCAATACCAATACCGAGTCTTCACCGTTAACTACGGCGCGACTTTGCGAGTCGTTCAGCGGTGAGCTTTCTATGCTCTGGAAGAAATCCTGGTGCGTCTCCAGCATCCGTTCGGTCCACTGCCGGTTACGCTGCTCCACGCTGTGCAACCCGTGCTGCAGCCATTGGCGGCAGATTTGATAATCTTCCCGACAGTTGTCAAATTCCTCCAGCCGTGCAACCGGCATGGGCAAAGCACCGAAAGACTGGCGAATCTGTTGCTGCAACTTGCCCAGTTCGGATTTCTTAAACCACTTATCCTGCTGCTCAATTCGCTGAATATGTTCGACCTGTTGCTGCAAAACGCCGGCGCTGACCTCGCTCATCTCAGCGCTCCATTGCTGCCAGGCCTGCTGGAGGTAATGATAGAAACGCTGAGTTTCCTGCCATTCAGTCCCGTGCAGGCGCACCACTTTTTCATCCGGCAGCTCAAACTCCAGCTCGCCCCAGACGATGCCACGCTTGCATCTAACCTGAATCAACTGATTGAAAGGAATAAGGTATTCATGCTTTTCACCGCTCACCTCGACCCCGGCGTGCAGCAACCGCACGCGGTTATAAGGATGCTGAGCCAGGTGTTTCCCCAGCGATGTCGCTTTAAGTTCCATATCTTCGCGCCATGACTATGTTGAGATTAAATAACGGATATCTGCCAGTTTACCTGCGATAAGCAGTGGCACTCTAGCGCTAAAAAAAGGGTAGAATAGATTTTGCGTTTTGATAGCAAACGCAACCGCATCGCGGTTTGGCCATCATTAGAGCAGAATGACGACTATGCGTACTGTACTGAATATTCTTAATTTTGTGTTGGGCGGTTTTGTCACTACCCTGGGCTGGCTGATCGCCACGGTATTTAGCGTGCTGTTGATCATCACCCTGCCACTGACTCGCTCCTGCTGGGAGATCACCAAGCTGTCGTTACTGCCGTTCGGTAATGAAGCTATTCACGTTAATGAGCTTTACCCGGAAAAAAGTAATGCGCTGCTTTCCGCTAGCGGCTCGCTGCTGAATATTGTCTGGCTGATCCTGTTCGGCTGGTGGCTCTGCCTGTCGCATATCGCCGCCGGTATTGTGCAGTGCGTAACTATTATTGGCATTCCGGTGGGCATTGCCAATTTCAAAATCGCCGCCATTGCCCTGTGGCCGGTTGGGCGTCGCGTGGTCTCAGTAGAAATGGCGCAACAGGCCAGAACTGAAAATGCCCGTCGTCAGTATCAGCAGCGTTAATTTTTTCTCCGCCCGAGGAGTTTTTTGTGCTCTCTTTTGCACCAGCAATACGCCGTTATGCCTACAACAGCAACCTGCTTTATGACCTGCGTATTTTTATTGCGCTGGCCGGCGCAGCCGCCGTCCCCTGGTGGCTCGGTATTCCGAAACTCACTATTCCCCTGACTCTGGGGGTGGTGGCGGCGGCGTTGACCGATTTGGACGACCGCCTGACCGGCAGACTACGCAACTTGCTGATTACGCTGGTGTGTTTCTTTGTTGCCTCCGCCTCCATTGAACTGCTGTTTCCCTACCCCTGGCTGTTCGCGCTTGGCCTGACGACCTCCACCTGTGGCTTTATTCTGTTAGGTGCTCTGGGACAACGTTACGCCACCATTGCATTTGGTGCCTTGCTGATCGCGGTTTACACCATGCTCGGCACTTCGATGTATGACGCCTGGTATCAACAGCCTATGCTGCTGATCATTGGTGCCCTGTGGTACAACCTGCTGACGCTGATAGGTCATCTGATCTTCCCTATCCGTCCTCTACAGGAAAATCTGGCGCGTTGTTACGACCAGTTGGCGAATTATCTGGACGCCAAAGCCAACCTGTTTGATCCCGATGCCGAACAGGATGCAGACCTGCCCTGGATGGACGTTGCCATGGCCAACAGCACGCTGGTGACTATCCTCAACCAAACCAAGGCTTCATTGCTGACGCGGTTAAAAGGCGATCGCGGCCAACGAGGCACCCGCCGCACACTGCATTACTACTTCGTTGCGCAGGACATCCATGAACGCGCCAGCTCCGCGCACGTTCAATACCAGGCGCTAAGCCGACAATTCCGTCATAGCGATATCCTGTTCCGCTTTCAGCGCTTGCTCAGCATGCAGGCTCGTGCCTGCCAGCAGTTGGCCCAGTCGATTTTGATGCGGCAAAAGTATCAGCATAACGTTCGCTTCGAACCGGCCTTTGCCCGCATTGATGAAGCTTTAGCGCGCGTTACCCTGACCCCGGAAAATCGCGAGTTGACCAAGGCGCTGTCGCACCTGTTGAAAAATTTGCGCGCGATTGACGCACAGCTGGCAAATATTGAATCCGAACAGGCATTGGCCAACGGCCAGGTGGAAGAGAACAGCCTGTCGGATGACCGGCTCACCGGCTGGAGCGATATTCGCTTGCGCATCAGCCGCCATCTGACGCCGCAATCGGCCTTGTTCCGCCATGCCATTCGCATGTCTGTGGTGCTGTGTATTGGTTATGCCTTTATTCAATTTACTGGGATGCAGCATGGCTATTGGATCCTGTTAACCAGCCTGTTTGTCTGCCAACCCAACTACAACGCCACTCGCCGCAGGCTGGCATTGAGGATAATCGGCACACTGGCCGGTATTCTTGTCGGGCTGCCAATCCTCTATTTTGTGCCCTCGGTGGAAGGCCAACTCGTGCTGATTGTGATTAGCGGCGTTTTGTTTTTTGCTTTTCGCACCGTGCAGTACGCACATGCCACCATGTTTATCACCCTGTTGGTATTGCTGTGCTTTAACCTGCTGGGCGAAGGTTTCGAAGTCGCCGCGCCGCGCGTTTACGACACGCTGCTGGGTTGCGCCATCGCTTGGGCCGCAGTTAGCTTTATCTGGCCTGACTGGAAGTTCCGGCAATTACCCACGGTGGTCAGTAAGACGCTGAACGCCAACTGCCGTTATCTGGATGCCATTTTGGTGCAATACCATCAGGGAAAAGACAACGGCCTGTCCTACCGTATCGCTCGGCGGGATGCGCACAACAGTGACGCGGAGCTGGCATCGGTGATTTCAAATATGTCTGCCGATCCCAAAGCCAATAAAGACGTTCAGGATGCGGCCTTCCGTCTGCTGTGTTTGAACCACACCTTATTGAGTTATATCTCGGCGTTGGGGGCACACCGTGAACGCCTGAATAATCCTGCGACCCTGGATCTGCTGAATGATGCTGTCTGTTATGTCGATGGCGCCCTGCATCAAGAAGAGCAGGACAGTGGGCGCATCACTCAGGCGTTGGAAAGCCTGGCTGAACGAATTCAACACGCGGCGCCGGAACCGGAAAGCAAAGATCAATTGGTGTTGCAGCAGATTGGGCTGGTGATTGAGCTCTTGCCGGAACTCACGATGCTGAATGCGCAAATAGGTAAATCGGCATAATCATTCAGGGCCTTTCATAAGGCCCTGGACTCTTGGGTTATGGCCGTGGCTAAGCAACATCATGGTGCGCTCAAACCAGTGCGTCAGCTCGCTGCGTAATTCCGAAGGCAAAGCGGCGTGATGATAGCCGGCGATGGCCCCGCCTAATGAAAGCAGCACCCGCAACCCCAAATTTTTTTGCTGCTGCAGTAGCCGAAGATAACTGCGCTTGGCCCCGTTTAACCGCAAATCATAAACATTACGAATACCGGCTCGCCACAGCAAACGTTCCATATTGATGTCGATATTCGGTAAGGTTTTTAACCGACTCTGGTTGTCCGCTTTAATCTCTTGCTCCCGACGCGCTTCGCGAATGGCCTGCCAGGCTAACCCAACCAGTTCATCCCTATCACGCCACAAGGTCTCATCTACCCAGTAATAGCGCATAGTGATAGGCACACCGCGTTTGGAGTAAACCATATTGACCATACCGCGTGAGCGAAAGACCGATTCCAGCCCCTCCGTAGCGCGAAGATAAAGCTCTCCTTCAGCGATAACCGCGAACATGATGCCGTCGGCCAGTACCCCGTAGCCCCCGAACTGCGAGCGAGTAGTGATAGTGCCCAATGCGCAAAAACAGGCCTTGGCCTGTGCGATCCTTCCCATTGATTTCCCTTTCATAACGTCCTCCTGGTGTGGGTTAGCGTTCTATCATTTCCCGTATCAATGAAATAAAACTAACGTGAACAAGTAATTAGAAAAATACGCACTATCCATGGGCATGCCAATCACAAAACTCTGCCGTATAAAAAATGATCGCAATTATGCGAGGTGCTACGAAGATTTGGGTTGATCTTACTGACAACTGGATGTACTGTATAAACATACAGTGACACTACGGGCGGGATACTTTATGCGTACTCAATCACTCTACAAAACCCATTTCAGCCACACCTCTTTTGCGGTGAACAATGCTGCAGAAAACACAGATGCCGGCAACAAAAATGGCCTTATCAGTGAACTTGTTTACAACGAGCATCAGCCCGCAGTGGCGCAATTGTTGCTGCCTTTGCTACAGCAGTTGGGCATGCAGTCGCGCTGGTTGTTATGGCTGACCCCACAGCAAAAGCTGAGTAAAAGGTGGCTACAGCAGTCCGGCCTGCCGGTTGGGAAAGTGGTGCAGCTGAGCCAAATCAGTCCGCTGGACACGGTCGAAGCGATGGAAAAAGCGTTACTGACGGGAAATTACAGTGTCGTACTCGGCTGGTTACCCGATCTTACGGAAGAAGATCGTCTAAAATTAAGACGCGCGGCAGAATTAGGTAACGCTTATGGGTTCATTATGCGTCCTCAACGTGACATAAACCCGATTCACGGACAGTGTTCCACCCTAAAAATTCACTCTTCTTTGTATCATTAAGTAAATTTAGGATTTTTCCCATCATTTTCATCGTTCTTCAAGGGAACCTTTATGGGATCAGGGGAAAAGCGAGTGCGGCTGCGGTTCCGCGGCCCAAAACGAAGGCTGGATTGCTCGTTTTTTTGCCGGTTAATGTTAGTAAATATGTACGATTCCGCGTTTTTTTTTAGAGCTTTATCACATCACACTTGTAACTTTCGCGCCACGTTGTAGACTTTACATCGCCAAGGTTGCTCTATAACGCCAGATAAACTGGCCGAGTAACAAACGAGGGCTCAAACCTTGGCGAAGGAATTTAACCAAGGGCTTAAAACAGCTTTAAAGCTCATTGCCTATTTGGATGATAACGAGGCGCAAAATGAAAAAGACAGCTATCGCATTAGCAGTGGCACTGGCTGGTTTCGCTACCGTAGCGCAAGCCGCCCCAAAAGATAATACCTGGTACACCGGTGCTAAACTGGGCTGGTCCCAGTACCATGACACTGGTTTCTACGGCAACGGTTACCAGAATGGTATCGGCAATGGTCCGAACCATAAAGATCAACTGGGTGCTGGCGCGTTCCTGGGTTACCAGGCGAACCAATACCTGGGCTTCGAGCTGGGCTATGACTGGCTTGGCCGTATGCCTTACAAAGGCAGCGTGAACAACGGTGCTTTCAAAGCACAGGGCGTTCAACTGGCAGCTAAACTGAGCTACCCAATCATCGACGATCTGGACATCTACACTCGTCTGGGTGGTATGGTATGGCGTGCAGATTCCAAAGCTAACTACGGCAATGGCACTCGTCTGAGCGACCACGACACTGGCGTTTCTCCGCTGGCTGCAGTGGGTGTTGAGTACGCACTGACCAAAAACTGGGCTACTCGCCTGGACTACCAATTCGTTAGCAACATCGGTGATGCAGGTACTGTCGGCGCACGTCCAGACAACACCATGCTGAGCCTGGGTGTTTCTTACCGTTTCGGTCAGGATGATGTTGTTGCTCCAGCACCAGCTCCGGCTCCAGCTCCAGTTGTTGAAACCAAGCGTTTCACTCTGAAGTCTGACGTGCTGTTCAACTTCAACAAATCCACTCTGAAAGCAGAAGGCCAACAGGCTCTGGACCAGCTGTACACTCAGCTGAGCTCCATGGATCCTAAAGATGGTTCTGTTGTAGTTCTGGGTTACACTGACGCCGTTGGTTCTGACCAGTACAACCAGAAACTGTCTGAAAAACGCGCTCAAAGCGTTGTTGACTACCTGGTATCTAAAGGTATTCCTTCAGACAAAATCTCTGCACGTGGTATGGGCGAAGCTGATTCCGTCACTGGTAACACCTGTGGCTACAAAGCTGGCCGTGCTACCAAAGCACAGATCGATTGCCTGGCACCAGATCGTCGCGTAGAGATCGAAGTTAAAGGTATCAAAGACGTTGTAACTCAGCCACAAGGCTAAGCTACCACTCTTAGTAAAAAACCCCGCTATGCGGGGTTTTTTTTCGCTCAAAATCAGCGGAACTGGCTACGTGCACCCTTTCACCGAATCACGGAACGGGACTTACTGTTCGTCTTTACCGAGAATGGCTTTTAAATCCTGTTTCAGCGATGACATCTGACTGGCATACTTCTCTTTACGTTCCGCATCTTCAATCAGCTGGACCACGGTTTCTGACAAAGTCACGCCGCGGCGACGAGCCAGGCCGGCCAAACGCTGCCAAACCAAAAACTCCAGATCGATAGATTTTTTACGCGTATGTTGGTGTTCTGCGTTAAAATGACGTTTACGCCGTGCGCGGATCGTCTGCTTCATCCGGTTATCCAGTTCCGGATTCATATGGTGGCTAATCCACGTCAGCACTTTTACCGGCTCATTTTCCAGCTTCAGCAGCTCTTCAATGGCTTCCTGAGCAAGGCTGTTTTCAATGTGGCGGGTAATAGCTTCCCCTTCCCGATGCTTCTTCACCAGGTACTTCCATTTCCAACCGCTCTCCAGATTTTCCAGTTGCTGATATTTCATCATGAGCTCTTCAGTGACCGCGTAACTTTAATTAAGCATAACAGCTTTACGCCGAATTTCCCCGGCAATTACCCCTCTTTTAGACTGTTTTTTGCACAGTCATCGCGCGATGTCAAACTCCCTGACACCAACTACGACTCTGCATGTATCAAGCTGTCATTATTCTTGTATAATCGCCCTTTCCCTTTTTGACGATTGCATCTAACACTTTGACCAATAACCGACTTGAATGGCAATCACTGTTGCCGGACGTTACGCCTTATCAAGCGATATTTGATACCGCCGCGCAGTTGGCGCCCGTGTCCTTTGCTTCCATTCAGCCTCGGCTGGAAAATGCACTGACGCTGTTTTGCCATCCACAGTCGCCACCGCGTTTCATGCTGTTGAAAGCGCAGGAAACGCGTGAGTATCTGGCATTGATAGCCCAGGCAGTTGAGCAACTGCAACCGCAGAATACCGCGTTTAAGGGCAGTCACTATGTGATCCAGGGCAGCAAAGTCAGCGTTGAACCCGCAAGCCAGGGTGATGAAGCCTTTGCGGCCGGTGGCGCCTGTGTGTTTCAGGAGTGGATTGAGCCGGAGCAGCTGTTTGGCTGCGTCAGGATCCACAACAATGAAATCAGCTTGCAACCTGGTCTGGTGCATAAAGCCAACGGTGGCGTGCTGATCCTGTCGGCACGTTCCCTGCTGGCTCAGCCGTTACTGTGGCTGCGCTTGAAGCAAATGATCACCCAGCGCCAATTCCATTGGGTTTCCCCGGATGAAACGCGACCGCTGCCGATTGCCATTCCCCCGATGCCGTTGGAATTACGGCTAATCGTTGTGGGCGATCGCCACGGCCTGGCCGATTTCCATGATATCGAGCCGGAGCTGAGCGAGCAGGCGGTCTACGGCGAATACGAAGAAGATCTGCAACTCACCGAAATCGATGACATGGTGCAATGGTGTGGCTACGTCAATGCCCTTATCGACGAGAAGCAGTTACCACCGCTGGCCGCCGATGCCTGGTATCCGTTAATGGTTCAAGCCGTGCGTCACAGCGGCGATCAGGGCAATCTGCCGCTCTCCCCGCTGTGGATCAGCCAACAACTTTCTGAAGCGGCGCTGTATGCCGAGGAAGAGAGCATCACCGCCAAAGCATTCGAAGCCGCATTGAATGCCCGCGAATGGCGTGAAAGCTACCTCGCAGAGCGGATGCAGGATGAAATTGAGCTGGGCCAAATCCTGATTGAAACCGAGGGGGAAGTCGTCGGCCAGATCAACGGCCTGTCGGTGTTGGAATATCCTGGCCACCCACGCAGCTTTGGCGAACCGTCTCGCATCAGCTGTGTGGTGCATCTTGGCGATGGCGAATTTACCGACGTCGAGCGCAAGGCCGAACTTGGCGGTAATCTGCATGCTAAAGGCATGATGATTATGCAGGCGTTCCTGATTTCCGAACTGGAACTGGACCAGCCGCTGCCCTTCTCGGCTTCAATCGTGTTTGAGCAATCTTACGGCGAAGTGGATGGCGACAGCGCCTCACTGGCCGAGTTATGTGCGCTTATCAGTGCACTCTCGTCGCAGCCAATTACCCAGCAGATTGCGGTAACCGGCTCCGTCGACCAATTCGGCAATGTTCAGCCTATTGGCGGCGTCAACGAGAAGATCGAAGGCTTTTTCGAAGTTTGCCAACGTCGCGGTTTGACAGGCAAACAGGGCATCATCATGCCCGCTACCAACGTGCGCCACCTGTGTCTACGCCAGGACGTAGTCGATGCGGTGCGCGAGGGGCAATTCCATCTGTGGGCCGTCGACAGCGCCGCAGAGGCCTTGCCATTACTCACCGGTTATCCTTACTCTGATGAACAGCAACCTAATCTGTTGGCTGCGATTCAGGAACGGATTGCACAGGTGAATCCGCAGGAACGCCGGCGCTGGCCGTGGCCACTTCGTTGGCTCAACTGGTTCAACCACGGCTGATCGGACTTGTTCAGCGTACACGTGTAAGCTAATCTGCGCCCTTCATTAAAATAAGGTTTACTGAGAACATGGTAGAAAAACGCGACTCCTATACGAAAGAAGACCTCGAAGCATCCGGCCGTGGCGAGCTGTTTGGCGCCGGCGGCCCGCCGTTGCCGGCAGGTAATATGTTGATGATGGACCGCGTGGTCAAGATGACCGAAGACGGTGGTACCCACAACAAAGGCTATGTGGAAGCGGAACTGGATATCAATCCTGACTTATGGTTCTTCGGTTGCCACTTTATCGGCGATCCAGTGATGCCAGGCTGCCTGGGTCTGGATGCCATGTGGCAGTTGGTAGGCTTCTACCTCGGCTGGCTGGGTGGCGAAGGCAAAGGTCGTGCGCTGGGCGTGGGTGAAGTTAAATTCACCGGCCAGGTATTGCCGACCGCGAAGAAAGTCACCTACCGCATCAACTTCAAACGCGTGATCATCCGTAAGCTAATTATGGGTGTGGCAGATGGTGAAGTTCTGGTCGACGGCCAGGTGATTTACACCGCCAGCGATCTTAAAGTGGGCCTGTTCAAGGACACTGCTGCGTTCTAATCGCAGTCACGGCGGCCCTTCCCGGTCGCCGTTTTATTTCCCCGCCGCTATTATGCCCTGTGCTTTAAACCTCAGGTTCATGGCGGCTAAATAGTAACTACAATTATTGTAGTTACCAGGAGGTATGCCATGCAGAAAACCCGTTTTGACAACATGCCATGCCCAGTAGCCCGCTCACTGGACCGCGTGGGAGAATGGTGGAGCATCCTGATACTTCGCGATGCGTTCCATGGCCTATCGCGGTTTGATGAATTCCAGCAAAGCCTGGGGCTTTCGCCCACCATATTGACCCGCCGCCTGAGATACCTGGTGGAAAGCGGTATCCTGCATAAGCAGCGATATCAAACCCGGCCAGTACGGTATGAGTATCTGCTCACCGAACGCGGCAAAGATTTCTTCCCAGTGCTCGCGGCCCTGTTCCATTGGGGAAATACCCATCTGGCCGATGACGGCATTAGCGCGGAACTGGTCGACCGCCGTACCGGGCAGCCAATACGCGTAGAACTGATCGACAGCATTACCCGGCAGCCTATCGCGCTGCATAATATTACCTTAGCGCCAGGGCCGGCAGCGACCGACGGTATGCGCCAACGCGCGGCCCTGATGCAGCAGAACCTTTCTGCATTCCCCCCCCGAATCATCCAAGGAGTCACTATGAACAGTCGTCGTATAGTCATTACCGGCATGGGCGCCGTTTCGCCACTGGGATGCGGCGTAGAGGCTATCTGGCAGCGTCTGCTGAATGGCCAGTCCGGTATTCGTCCGCTCCCGGAAGAGATCGTTGCCGACCTGCAGGTTAAAATCGGCGGGCAGGTGCCTTCACTGGAGCAGGATGCCGAGGCAGGTTTTGACCCCGACAGCTCCGTACCGCCAAAAGACCAAAAGAAAATGGACCGCTTTATTCTGCTGGCGATGGCGGCGGCCGATGAGGCCATTCGTCAGGCAGGCTGGACAGCGGATACGGAAGATAAGCAGGAGCGCACCGCAACCGTGATTGCCTCCGGTATCGGTGGCTTTCCGGCGATTGCTCACGCGGTGCGTACCACCGACAGCCGGGGTGCCAAACGCCTTTCGCCATTTACCATTCCTTCGTTCCTGGTCAATCTGGCGGCCGGTCATGTGTCGATTAAACACCAGTTCAAGGGCCCGATCGGCGCCCCCGTTACCGCTTGTGCAGCAGGCGTACAGGCTATTGGTGACGCGGTACGCGTGATTCGTAACGATGAGGCCGATATCGCGCTGTGTGGCGGTACAGAAGCCGCAATCGACACCGTCAGCCTCGGGGGCTTTGCCGCAGCGCGCGCCATGTCCACAACGTCACCTGAAGAGGCAGAAAAAGCCTCCCGGCCATTCGACAGTGCCCGCAACGGTTTTGTCATGGGGGAAGGTGCCGGCATGTTGGTTATTGAAACGCTGGAACATGCGCTGGCGCGTGGTGCCACACCACTGGCAGAAATTGTCGGCTACGGTACCAGTGCCGATGCCTACCACATGACCTCCGGTGCTGAAGACGGTGACGGCGCCTATCGCGCAATGAAAATTGCGCTGAAACAGGCCGGTGTCACACCGGAGCAAATTCAGCACCTGAATGCCCACGCGACCTCAACACCCGTCGGTGATTTGGGTGAGATCAACGCCATTAAACACCTGTTCGGTACCGGGGGCAGCATAGCCATCACTTCGACTAAATCTGCTACGGGACATTTACTCGGGGCTGCAGGCGGGCTGGAAACCATATTTACGGCGCTGGCACTGCGCGATCAGATCGCACCAGCCACGCTGAATCTGGATAATCCAGACCCGGCGGCCGAGGGATTGCATTTGGTGGCCAATAAAGCGCAACCAATGACCATCAACTACGCGCTGTCGAACGGCTTTGGCTTTGGCGGCGTGAATGCGAGTATCTTGCTGAAACGCTGGCAGGAATAAGACGGTTTAAACAAAAACCTCCGCCCGGAGCGGAGGTTATTCCTTTTTTTTGACAGAGAGCCGCTTAAGCGGTCACAGCCCTGTCTTCCATGGCTTCTCGCCAACCTCCCAGCCATTGAGACCGGGCGTCCACAGATGATTGGTAGGGACAATATTCCCTAGAACGCCCTAAGATACCTGCCTGATAACCTCGTGAATGCGCCCTTTCCAGACGATCGCGTTTCTGTCTCTTCATGCCTCGTTTCCCTCATATTTGGTCTGGTGGAAAGAAAACAATGGCTGCTTTTTGTGCAGCCACGTATAAGCAATAGCGCTAAATGAAGGGAAGATCAATGCGCAAAATTCACGCCAATGTCATATTTGTGAGCTACACACGCAGAATTGGCTAAGTGGCTGATATGCCGGGAAAGAGGTTAACTGATTGAAATAAAATAAAAATCCCTCCCGACGAAAAGTTTTAATATTTTTCATCGGAAGGGATTAGACCTTTTTAGTCCAAATTATGACTAAAAACGACCGGCCTGCGAGGCGATGGACTGCGCCTCTTGCTGCCAGCCTTGCGCCAGGGTACGGACTAACGCATCGTAACCATCCTCGCCCTGTTTCAGCTCCAGGCTGAATGGCCGTTTGGTCAGCTTGCCTTGATGACTCAGCACCCATTCGCCACGAATAATCGCCTTGCCATCAAAACGACCATGGAAACCGCTGACCGTCACGTTCAACACATCCTGATCGCTGCTCATCGGCTGGGAGGAGACCACCCAGCCCGGCAATGCGCTGCTCAGGTTAGTGACCAGCGTTTGCTGCAGCTGCTGGTCGAGCGGGCTGGCCCACAGGTTATTCTGAGCAATAACGTACTGCACATCATTGGTTTGATAAACCACGCCGTTCTGCGCCAGATAATCCGCCACGGTGACGTGTTCCAACCACAGTTGGCGAGAAGTCTCACCGCCGCTCACCTGTGTCGGCGCACCCAGCGCCGGCAGTTGGTAGTAGGTTTTCTGTGGTGTGCTGTTACAGGCGCTGAGTACCAGCGCCAGGGCTACAGGAATCCATTTCATCATTTATTGGCCTTCTTCGGCTGAGGATCGTTACTGCCCGCGGCTTCAAATACCAGCGCGTTGCTCTTTTCGTTCAGAGTGCGCAGCACTGGCTGCAACTCACGCAGCACCTGATCGAGACGTTGCATATCGCCGACCATCTTGTTGTAGGCCGGTGAACCTGGCTGGAAGCCTTTCATGCTGCGATTCAGCTCCTGCAGCGTTTTTTGCATATCCTGCGGCAGTGCCTTCATCTCTTTGCTGGCGATGATGTCGTTCAACGATTTCATGGTCTGTTGCGTCGACTTCATGGTTTTCTGACTTTCCGCCAGGGTCTTGGTCGCTTCGTTGATCATCGGATTCAATGGCATCGCGTTGATCTTATCCAAGGTCTGCATCAGTTTCTGTTGGATCTGCGCCAAACCGCCGCTGGTGGTCGGCATCAACGGATAACCAAACAGCTCACGCGGCCCTTTCCACGGTTTCTCCTGCGGATAGAAATCCAGATCGATATACAGTGAACCGGTTAACAGGTTGGCAGATTTGAGCGCAGCACGCATACCGCGAGATTCAGCATCTTTCAGATGGCCTTCAATATCGAAATTGCCGCCCAACTGTTTTTGGAAACGATCGGGTTCGATGCGGATCAGCACCGGGATCCGGTAGTCGTTATCCAGACGCTGCATCATACCTTCTTTATAGAATGGTACTTGCGCCACGGTCCCCAAACGGATACCGCGGAACTCAACTGGCGCACCCGGCTGCAGGCCACGGATCGAGTCGGAGAAGAACATCAGGTAATCTTTGTGTACGGTGTACAACGAATCCTGGATGCTGCGTTGGTTATCGAACAGCTGATATTCGGTTTTCTCTTTTACCTGCTCACCGCGATCCCAACCGTCCGGCACGTCAAAGCTGACGCCACCGCTGAACAGCGTAGCCAGAGACCCCATTTCTACCCGCATCCCCTGCGCGGACATGTCGAAGGCCACGCCGCTGTCTTTCCAGAAGCGAACGTTGCTGGTCACCAGTTGGTCGTAAGGAGCGGAGACGAACAGCTGATAGCGCATGGCGCGCATTTTCGGATCAAAATAGCTGGTCTCTACCGAGCCAACGCGGTAGCCACGGAACAATACCGGATCGCCGGCATTCAACTGACCCGATTTCTCACTGTCCAGTATGATGCGCAAACCTTTGGCGTCCGGAGAAGCCAACGGTGGTGCATCCAGCAGTTGGTAATCGTTTTTCTCTTTACCTTTTTTGCCCGGCTGCAGCTCGATGTAAGCACCAGACAGCAACGTACCCAGACCGGAAATGCCTTCACGGCCAATCTGCGGTTTCACCACCCAGAAGGCGGTATCCTCGCGCAGCAATTTCTCCATGCCGGAGTTTAACCGAGCCTGCACCACCACCTTGCTCAGGTCATCGCTCAGGGTCACGGTTTCCACTACACCGACGTCAACGCTACGGCTGGTGATTTTGGTTTTACCCGCCTCCAAACCTTCAGCGGTTGTGGTGACCAGCGTCACCTGAGGCCCCTGGTGGCTGAAATGGTAAAACAGGATCCAGGCGCCGATCAGCGCAGTGACGATGGGGATAATCCACACCGGCGACCAGCGCTTGATCTTTTCAACGTCCGCGACGCTATGATTATTTTCCGTCACCTTGCGGCTCCTTTTTTATTGTTTCATTTACGCGATCCCAGGTCAGCCGGGGGTCAAACGTCATGGCAGCAAACATAGTGAGGATCACCACCATGGCGAACAGCAGTGCGCCAGTAGCAGGATAAATACTCATCAATTGTCCCATCCGTACCAATGCCGAAAGCACGGCAATCACAAACACGTCGATCATTGACCAGCGGCCAACGAATTCAACCACTTCATAAATCAAGTGCATCCGTTCGCTGTCAGCCCGGGGTTTATGCCTGCCGTTAGCATCCCAGCACAACCAACCAATCGCCAACATTTTCAACGACGGCACCATGATGCTGGCGATGAAGATCACCATCGCCACCGGATAAGATCCCTCGCCCCACAGCAGGATCACCCCGGCCATGATGGTAGAGGTGATTTTGTTACCCAGGGCTTCGGTAACCATAATAGGCAGCAGATTAGCCGGAATATACAGCATGATAGAGGTGAAAAGCAGTGCCAATGTCCATTGCAAACTGTGGCGGCGACGGACATAACCTTTTGTGTGGCAGCGTGGGCAACGGGTCATCTCGGCCGGCAGAATCGCCGTACAGCATTGGCAAGAGCGCAGGCCCTGGCGCAACCCGATGTGCCCAACCTGCATTGGACGATCGAGCCGCGGTGCAGGTTCAATGTCATTCCATAACCAGCGGCGATCGACACATTGGAAGGCGCGCACCTGCAGCAGACAGAACAGGCAATAAGGCACAAAGCTGCTGCCGATACCGATATCGCCATAGGCCATCAGCTTGACGAAGCTGACCAACACCCCTGCGAGGAAAATCTCCACCATGCACCAGGTTTTAAACTGGAACAGCATCTTGGCCATCCACTCTTTCAGGCCAAGGGGGATACGCACTCGGGCACACAGCACAATGATCGCCACCATGCAGAATGCAGGGATCAACTGTACGAACACCATAAACAACGTGGCCATGCTGGCGTAGTCTTCCGCCACCATCACCTGCGGGATCTGGATCAGTTTGATTTCGTTACCGAGGCCGGCAACGCGCATATTGATAAACGGGAAAATATTCGCCAGCAGCAGCATGAACAATGCGCTGAGTGCATAGCCGATTGGCCGCTTGCGCGGTTCCTGCCAGCGGGAGCTGAGGGTCGTTTTACAACGCGGGCATACCGCTTTTGAACCATATGCCAGCGGCGGCAAGGCCACCAACATGTCGCATTGTGGACACAGCATCAGATTGTCCTGTTGCTGTGTTGCGTGACTGTGCTGCTCGTGATTCTCGTGGGAACACACCATAATCCTCCTTAACAACGTTGCTCACCGTTACGGCAATACCGTCCGCAGCAGCGCGCGGACGGTATTCTCAACGGTTAGCCGTTTTTCATCGCTTCCAACTCTTCCCAACGGGCGAAGGCTTCTTCCAACGCTCCTTCGGCGGCGGCCAGCGCCGTCAACACCTGTTGTGTTTCGCTGTGGGGGCGCGTGAAGAAATCAGCATCGCTCATTTGCGCCTGCAGTGCTTCAATTTCCGCTTCCAGCTGTTCAAGGCGTTGCGGCAACTGTTCCAGTTCGCGTAACAAGTTATAGCTCAGTTTAGCCGCCGGTTTCTTGGGCTGTTCAGCCTTTTTCTCCGCCGCCGGTTTATTCTGTTCAGCCGCGACCTGGCGAATAGGTTTTGCCGTTGCGCGCTGGTGGTGCGCATCGTAATAACCGCCGACAAAGGTGCTGATCTCGCCGTTGCCTTCAAAGATCCAGCACTCGGTCACGGAGTTGTCGACGAATTGACGATCGTGGCTCACCAGCAGCACGGTGCCCTGATAGCCATCGATCAACTCTTCCAGCAGCTCCAGCGTTTCGACGTCAAGATCGTTGGTTGGTTCATCGAGAATCAATAAGTTGCTTGGCTTCAGGAACAGCTTGGCCAGCAACAGACGGTTACGCTCGCCGCCTGACAATGCTTTCACCGGCGTCATGGCGCGTTTCGGATGGAACAGGAAGTCCTGCAGATAGCCCAGTACGTGACGGGAACGGCCATTGACCATCACTTCCTGCTTGCCTTCTGCCAGGTTGTCCATCACCGTACGTTCCGGATCCAGTTCGGCGCGGTGCTGGTCGAAGTAGGCCACTTCAAGCTTGGTGCCGCAATGTACGCGACCGCTGTCGGCCTTCAACTGGCCAAGCATCAGCTTCAGCAAGGTCGTCTTGCCGCAGCCGTTCGGACCGACCAGGGCAATCTTGTCGCCGCGCTGCACCTGAGCGGAGAAATTGCGCACCAGCACTTTGCCGCCGACCTGATAGTTTACGTCTTCCATCTCGAACACAATCTTGCCGGAGCGTACCGCTTCTTCAACCTGCATTTTGGCGGTGCCCATCACTTCACGACGTTCTGAACGCTCGTTACGTAACGCCTTCAGCGCACGTACGCGGCCTTCGTTACGGGTACGACGCGCCTTGATGCCCTGACGGATCCACACTTCTTCCTGCGCCAGCTTGCGGTCGAATTCGGCGTTTTGCAGCTCTTCTACGCGCAGCGCTTCTTCTTTGCTCAGCAGATACAGATCATAATTGCCCGGCCAGGACACCAGCTTGCCACGGTCGAGATCGACAATGCGCGTCGCCATGTTGCGGATAAAGGAACGGTCGTGGGAAATGAACACGATGCTGCCCTGGAACTCTTTCAGGAAGCCTTCCAGCCAGTCGATGGTGGTAATGTCCAGGTGGTTGGTCGGTTCGTCCAGCAGCAATACGCGTGGAGAGCTGACCAGCGCACGCCCCAGCGCCGCTTTACGCAGCCAACCGCCGGACAGCGAGGAAAGCTCCGCGTCCCCGTTCAGGCCCAGCTGCAGCAGCACTTCGCTGATGCGGCTGTCGAGTTGCCAAAGCCCCTGGTGATCGAGGATCTCCATAATCTGCGCCATACGCGTCAGGTTTTTTTCGCTCGGATCGGTTTCCACCAGGTGCGAAATCGCGTGATAGGCCTTCAGGTGTTCCGCCTGCTCGGCCACGCCTTCGGCCACGAAATCGAATACTGTCCCGCCGATATTGCGCGGGGGATCCTGTTGCAGACGCGCAACGATCAGATCTTGCTCGTAAATCACCCGGCCATCGTCCAGCGGAATTTCTTTACCGAGAATCTTCAACAGCGTGGATTTACCTGCGCCGTTGCGCCCAACCAGACAAACGCGTTCGTTGTCTTCAATATGAATTTCGGTGTTATCTAAAAGCGGCGCATCGCTGAAGGACAGCCAGGCACCGGACATGCTGATTAACGACATAGTAATTATTTTCCTTCGCCGGCGTGGGTAACCAGCCAGCAGTTATGAATTTGACGGTTACGGGCAAAGTCCTGCGACTGCGTCTGGGCGGTAATTTCTTTCGCCTCCAGACCCAGGGCGCTCAGGCCGGCCATATCCATCTGGAAACCGCGCTTGTTGTTCGAGAACATGATGGTCCCGTTACGACGCAGCAACCGTTTCAAATCTTGCATCAGCACCAGGTGATCACGCTGAACGTCAAAAGTGTTCTCCATCCGCTTGGAGTTGGAGAAGGTCGGCGGATCGATAAAGATCACATCGAATTGTTCGTCGGCATTTTGCAGCCATGACAGGCAATCCGCATGGATCAATCTGTGCTGTTTGCCGGTCAGGCCGTTAACGCGCAGGTTTTTCTCTGCCCATTCGAGATAGGTACGCGACATATCCACCGTGGTGGTACTGCGCGCGCCACCCAACCCGGCGTGTACGCTGGCAGTGCCGGTATAGGCGAACAGGTTGAGGAAGTCTTTGCCCTTGCTCATCTCACCCAGCATGCGGCGAGCAATGCGGTGGTCGAGGAACAGGCCGGTATCGAGATAGTCAGTCAGGTTAACCCACAGCTTGGCGTTAAACTCTTCCACCAGCAGGAACTCGCCCTTCTGTGCCAGTTTTTCATACTGGTTTTTGCCTTTCTGGCGCTCACGGGTTTTCAGGATCAGCTGATTGGACGGCAATTCCAGCACCGCCAGCGTGGCATTGATCACATCGAACAGACGTTGACGCGCTTTCTGCGCATCGATGGTTTTCGGCGGCGCATACTCTTGTACCACCACCTTGCTGCCGTAGCGGTCTACCGCCACGTTGTATTCCGGCAGGTCAGCATCATACAGGCGATAGCATTCAATGCCCTGCTGTTTGGCCCACTTGTCGAGCTTCTTCAGGTTCTTGCGCAGGCGGTTGGCAAAATCTTCCGCTACCTGAATACCGCCGGAGCCCTGTGGGTTCTCCGCCAGTTGGTAATTTTTCTGCACGCAGTCCAGCGGACCATTTTTGGCCTTGAACTGGCGTTCGGCACGCAGCTGCAGGCAGCTCAGCAGTTCCGGCGATGCGCTGAACAATGACAACTGCCAACCGCCGAATGCGCTCTTCATGATGCGGCCCAGCATATTATGCAAGGCGATCAGCGCCGGTTCACTTTCCAGACGCTCGCCGTACGGCGGGTTGCACACTACGGTGCCCGTCGGGCCTTCCGGCAGTGGATTGGTCAGTTTGGCGACGTCGTTGACGTTAAAGGTAATCAGTTCGGCAACGCCTGCACGACGGGCATTGCCGCGCGCCATTTCAATCACCCGACGATCGATATCAGAACCGAAGAAGCGTGAGGTGGTTTCTTGCAAGCCACGGCGTGCACGCACCTGCGCTTCGGTGATCACTTCGCGCCACAGATCGACGTTATGGCCATTCCAGGCGGTAAAGCCCCAATGTTGACGGTGCAGACCCGGAGCGCGATCGGAAGCTATCATCGCCGCCTCGATCAATAGCGTCCCCGAGCCACACATAGGATCGAGCATCGGAGTCCCCGGTTGCCAGCCGGAGCGTTGCACAATCGCCGCCGCCAGGCTCTCTTTCAGCGGTGCCTGGCCGGTCAGATCACGGTAGCCGCGTTGATGAAGGCCTTCACCGCTCAGATCGAGCGCTACGCTGGCCATATCGCGCTGCAGGAACACATTTACGCGAATATCCGGCTGCTGCTTCGCAACCGTCGGACGCTGGTCGAGTTTGCGAGTAAAGCTGTCGACGATGGCGTCCTTAACCTTCAGCGCACCATATTGGCTGTTGCGGATCTCTTCGTTCACGCCGCTGAAATGCACGGCGAAGGTTTTATCCACGCCGAAAATGTTGGTCCAGTCGATCGCCTGCACGCCCAGATACAGATCCAGATCGCTGTGCACGCGGAATTCATTCAGCGGCAGCAAAATACGTGAGGCCAGACGGCTCCACAGCAAGCTTTGGTACAGAAGACGATCGTCACCCTGAAAATGTACCCCACCCTGCACTACTTTACAGGCGTGAGCGCCCAGCGCTTCCAGTTCGCTTTTTAACAGTTCTTCCAGTCCACGCGCCGTGCTGGCAAACAGAGAGTTCATATCGTACTTATCACCAAAAAGAAAATTGTTGCGCATTATAGCTAATCCAGACCGCTTGTCATAAAGTTGCTCCCTTCTATTTAATAATCGCACGGGGATAAGGGTGATTACGCTTTCGAAAATTTACGTTCATCCGGTGAAATCGCTTCGTGGTTTGCAGCTTTCGCACGCGCAGGCTTCCAGCAGTGGATTGGCTTTCGACCGTACCTTTATGATCACCGAACCGGATGGCACCTTTATTACCGCGCGCCAATATCCGCAAATGGTGATGTTCACCCCGGCTCTGCTGCCCGATGGGCTATTCCTGACCGCGCCGGACGGAGAAAGCGCGGCCATCCGCTTCAGCGATTTCGCCCCTGAGGCGCAACCGACCGAAGTTTGGGGCAATCATTTCACCGCCCTGATTGCGCCGGCAGCGATTAACAGCTGGCTGAGCGGTTATTTCCAGCGTGAAGTGCAGCTGCGTTGGCTTGGCCCCGAGCTGACCCGCCGCGTGAAAAAACACCCGGAAATCCCCCTTTCTTTCGCCGACGGCTATCCTTATTTGCTGATCAACGAAGCCTCATTCAACGATTTGCAGCAGCGTTGCCCCGGCAGCATCAAGCTTGAGCAGTTCCGCCCCAATCTGGTGGTCACCGGCGCGAATGCCTGGGCCGAGGATGGTTGGCAGGTGATCCGCGTCGGTGACGTGATGTTTGATCTGGTCAAACCCTGTAGCCGCTGCGTGTTGACCACCGTCAGCACCGAACGTGGGCGCAAGCACCCAAGCGGCGAACCACTGAGCACTCTGCAGAAATTCCGCACGGCTGATAACGGCGATATCGATTTTGGCCAGAATATGGTGGCGCGCAGCAGCGGTATTATCCGCGTCGGCGATAGGGTAGAAGTGTTATCCACCAAGCCGCCACGCCCGTATGGCGCTGGAAAAGTGGTTGAGAGCGTGCAGGCACCGCAGGACAGTGAACATAGCGTCACTATCGAATACGCGGGAACGGTGTTTACCGGCAATAATCAGCAGATCTTACTGGAGCAGTTGGAACAGCAAGGGCTCCGCGTGCCTTATTCATGCCGTGCGGGAATTTGCGGAAGTTGTCGCATCACTTTGGTCAGTGGCGAAGTGGCGCCGCTGAAGAAAAGTGCGGTAGCCAACAATGGCACCATCCTTTGCTGCAGCTGTATTCCAAAAAGCGATTTGACGCTGGCGTAATCGCCGTTATACCGCCCTGTCGTAAGCCGGGGCGGAGGTTTCATCTTGCGCGCAGGGTTTAAGGCGATCGTGCATCACTTTGATGGCGTCACCCAGAACCATAGTGCGACCAGCGACGGAGAGTTGGTTTTGCGCCAGCAGGCACAGGCTGGCGTTATCACCGGCTTCCACCACCAGCAGACGCGCCTCAACGCCGCTCTCCATCACCTTCACCGCCGCTAATTCGCCATTTTTCGGCTGCAACGGGTAATGCTGCTGCGAGAAATGCCAGCTTTTCGGCATCAGCGGTTTCAGGAAGCGATAGGCCACCAGGGCATTTAATACCAGTTCGGCGCGTTGTTCATGGCTGAGCTTTATCTGTTTGCACTGCTCTTCATAATTAAAATAAAGCGCCGCGTCATCCACACAGAAAGAACACTCATCAAAGGCATCCGGGGTTAACATTTTGGCAGGAAAACGCGAGCGGAAGATCATCCCATTGGCTAAATCCAGCATTAGCCGATCGTGTTCGGCGTCAAAATACCAACGCCAATTATCGTCAGGTTTTATCTTCATGTCTTATCCTTCTCGCTGCCCATGCCACGCCGTATTTACCCTAAAAGGTGATTTTATCACCACTCAAGTCGCTTAAACATCGGATAATTCCGCGAACGATATTTATGCTAGTGGACAAAATATAGACGAGCCGGGGGAAGAAATAAACCCCCGGCTGAAAATGAAAGGAAAAATATTAGATGTAGTTAACGATATCTTTAATCAGGCGCGGACCTTTGAAGATAAATCCGGAATAAATTTGTACCAGCGAAGCACCGGCCGCCATTTTTTCCCGTGCGGCCATCAGGGAATCAATTCCGCCAACGCCGATAATCGGTAAACGCCCTTGCAGCTCTAGCGACAAACGACGGATCACTTCGGTGCTGCTCGCCTGCAACGGACGACCACTCAGGCCCCCCATTTGCTCGCAATAATTCAGCCCCTGGATCAATTTACGATCCAGCGTGGTATTGGTCGCGATCACACCATCAATATTATGGCGCACCAAACTGTCGGCTATTTGGATCAATTCTTCTTCTGAAAGATCCGGCGCGATCTTTACCGCCACCGGCACATATTTGTGATGGCGCGCATGCAATTCCTGCTGCTTATTTTTAATGGCGGCCAAAAGATCGTCTAACGCTTCGCCGTACTGTAAGGATCGTAACCCCGGCGTATTGGGTGACGAAATGTTAATCGCGATATAACCGGCATACGGATAAACTTTATCCATACAGATCAGATAATCGTCTTTTCCTTGCTCGACCGGGGTATCTTTATTCTTACCGATATTAATCCCCAGAATACCGCCGAAATGGGATTTCTTAACGTTTTCAACCAGATTATCCACGCCCTGGTTATTAAAGCCCATTCGGTTGATCAGGCCTTCCGCTTCCACGATGCGGAACAGACGCGGTTTATCATTGCCCGACTGCGGGCGTGGCGTCACGGTGCCAACTTCGACAAAGCCAAAGCCCATGGCACCAAATGCGTCGATGCACTCGCCGTCTTTATCCAGGCCAGCGGCCAAACCCAAAGGATTTTTAAAAGAGAGCCCCATGCAGCTTACTGGCTTGGTCGGCACAGACTGGCGAATAACAAATTCTAACGGGGTGCCGGTGACGCGGCGGAGCTGATGAAAAGTCAATTCATGCGCACGCTCGGGATCGAGCTGGAACAACGCTTTTCTGATGAGGGGGTAGTACATGTACTCTCCTGATTTCCCGGTTGCAAACCGGGGGCGTATTATCCGGTATCCCTTGGCCAATTGGAATTGATTAAAAGCAAAAAAAGCGTTTTTAACGCAATCGTTTCCCCTGACGGGGAGCCAATGCCCCGCCAATCCGCATTTACGCATATCAAAATCAAAAAATGAGATTTAAGTAACCCGCCCCTTTGCTGATAGGTTTAAAACACTTCTCGACGATTTTTTAATTAAACCTAACTTTTAGTTATAAGGAGTGGTAATGCGCGTTATATCACTGTCCGGCAGCCCTCGCATCCCATCACGTTCAGCGGCCCTGCTTTCCTTGAGTAAAAATTGGTTGCAGCAGCAAGGCGTAGAAGTGATCTCCTACACCCTGCACGACTTTGACGCAGAAGACTTGCTGTACGCCAATTTCAATAGCCCGGCGATAAAAGCCTTTACCGAGCAACTGGCTTTGGCCGACGGCCTGTTGGTCTCTACGCCGGTGTATAAGGCCTCGTTTTCCGGTGCGCTGAAAACCCTGCTGGATCTGCTGCCTGAGCGAGCGCTTGACCATAAGGTGGTGTTACCCCTGGCTACCGGCGGTTCTATTGGTCATATGTTGGCAGTGGACTATGCCCTTAAGCCGGTGTTGGCGGCATTGAAAGCTCAGGAAGTGCTGCATGGGGTGTTCGCCGACGATAGCCAAGTGGCGTTGAGCGGTGAAGATATCACGCTGTCCGACGGGCTGGCATCGCGGTTGGAAGAAGCCCTGGAAAGCTTCTACCTGGCACTCGGTCGCCGTAAACCGCCCCAGGTAAAACTCTCCCCGTCTCTGTTTGCACGTCAAACCGCCTGACAGCACGCTCTATATAAGGAAAGAGAATGACGCGACTTTCATCACTTGGCCGTTGGCTTGGCACTGGCGCTTTGGCCGGCATCATCTCACTGGCGTGGATCAATTCCGCCAGCGCACAGGATCCGGCGCAGTTTCGTATCGGTTATCAAAAAGGATCGGTCAGTCTGGTACTGGCAAAATCACACCGCCTGCTGGAACAGCGTTTCCCCACTACCAAAATCAGTTGGATCGAATTCCCTGCAGGCCCGCAGATGCTTGAGGCGTTGAACGTCGGCAGTATCGATCTGGGCAGCACCGGCGATATTCCGCCGATCTTTGCCCAGGCCGCCGGGGCGGATCTGCTGTATGTCGGCGTAGAGCCACCTAAACCCAAGGCGGAAGTGATCCTGGTGCCGGAAAATAGCCCGATCAAAACCGTCGCTGATTTGAAAGGCCACAAAGTCGCCTTCCAGAAAGGCTCCAGTTCCCACAACCTGCTGCTGCGTTCGCTGCAAAAAGCCGGACTGAAATTCACCGATATCCAACCGGTATACCTGACGCCGGCAGATGCCCGCGCCGCATTCCAGCAGGGCAACGTCGATGCCTGGACCATCTGGGACCCGTACTATTCCGCAGCCTTGTTGCAGGGCGGCGTGCGGGTGCTGGGTGACGGCACCGATTTGAATCAAACCGGCTCCTTCTATCTGGCGGTGCGCACTTATACCGAAGCTAACGGGCCGTTTATTCAACAGGTGCTCGATGAGTTGACCAAAGCGGATGCGCTGACCCAAAGCGATCGGGCGCAAAGCGTCACGCTGCTGGCGAACGCCATGGGGCTGCCGGAAAAAGTGATCTCGTCTTATTTGGATCACCGCCCACCGACCGCCATCAAACCGCTGGACGCACGCACCATTGCCGCCCAGCAGCAAACCGCCGATCTGTTTTACGCCAACCGTCTGGTGCCCGTGAAGGTCGACATCTCACAACGCATCTGGCGCCCGAGCGCACAATAATTTTGGAGAATAGACGATGAGCCTGAACGTATTCTGGTTTTTACCAACCCATGGCGACGGCCACTATCTCGGCAGCACCGAAGGCGCGCGCAGCGTCGATTACGGCTATTTGCAGCAAATTGCCCAAGCTGCCGATCGGCTGGGGTTCGGCGGCGTGTTGATCCCCACCGGCCGTTCTTGTGAAGACTCCTGGCTCGTGGCCGCCTCGCTGATCCCGGTCACTCAGCGGCTGAAGTTCCTGGTGGCTTTGCGCCCCGGCATAATTTCGCCCACCCTGGCGGCTCGCCAGGCGGCGACGCTGGATCGTCTTTCCAATGGTCGAGCGTTGTTCAACCTGGTTACCGGCGGCGATCCCGAGGAGCTGGCGGCGGAAGGGCTGCATCTGAATCACGAAGAACGTTACGAGGCTTCGGCAGAGTTCACCCACGTTTGGCGAAAGGTGCTGGAAGGGGAAACCGTCGATTTCGATGGAAAGCATATTCAGGTGAAGGGGGCAAAGCTGCTGTACCCGCCGGTGCAACAACCACGTCCGCCGCTGTATTTCGGCGGATCCTCTGCCGCTGCGCAGGATCTGGCCGCCGAACAGGTTGAAATGTACCTCACCTGGGGAGAACCCCCGGCGCAGGTGAAAGAAAAAATTGCCGAGGTCCGCGCCAAAGCGGCGGCCAAAGGTCGCAAGGTGCGCTTCGGCATTCGCCTGCACGTGATCGTGCGTGAAACTACCGAAGAAGCCTGGCGTGCAGCAGACCGACTGATTGCCAATCTGGATGAAAAAACCATCGCCGATGCACAAAAGGCATTTGCCCGCTTTGACTCTGTAGGGCAACGACGCATGGCAGCGCTGCACGGCGGCAAAAAAGACAATCTGGAGATCAGCCCCAATCTGTGGGCCGGGGTGGGTTTGGTCCGTGGCGGGGCCGGTACTGCCCTGGTCGGCGACGGCCCGACGGTGGCGGCGCGCATGCAGGAATATGCCGATCTGGGCATCGATACCTTTATCCTGTCTGGCTACCCGCATCTGGAAGAGGCCTATCGCGTCGGCGAACTGCTGTTCCCCCATCTTGACCTGGTGGAAAACCAAATCCCCACGCAGCGCAAACCGGTCAAGGCCCAGGGAGAAGTGGTGGCCAATATCTATATTCCGCAAAAAGCGTCGCAAAGCTGAGGAGCCCCCTTATGGCGAAGGGTACACAACGCATATTGCACCGGCTGGCCCCCTGGGCATTGCCGGTAGCGCTGGTGGTTATCTGGCAAATCTCCGTCGAGGCGGGGTGGCTGTCGAACCGTATTCTGCCGGCGCCGAGCGCGGTCGTCACCGCCTTCTGGACGCTAACCAAAAGCGGCGAGTTGTGGCAACACCTGACGATCAGCAGTTGGCGCGCACTGATCGGTTTTAGCATCGGCGGCAGCATTGGGCTGGTGCTGGGCTTTATCACCGGTCTGTCGCGTTGGGGCGAGCGCCTGTTGGACAGCTCCGTGCAGATGATCCGCAACGTGCCGCATCTGGCGCTGATCCCGCTGGTGATCCTGTGGTTCGGCATCGATGAATCCGCCAAGATTTTTCTGGTGGCGTTAGGCACGCTGTTCCCCATTTATTTGAATACCTATCACGGTATCAAGAATATCGATCACGGCCTGCTTGAAATGGCGCGCAGCTACGGCCTGAGCGGTTTCCAGCTCTTTGCTCAGGTGGTTTTGCCGGGCGCTCTGCCGTCGATTATGGTCGGCGTTCGTTTCGCGTTGGGCTTTATGTGGCTGACGCTGATCGTGGCCGAAACCATTTCCGCCAATTCGGGTATCGGTTATCTGGCGATGAACGCACGTGAATTCTTGCAGACCGACGTGGTGGTGGTGGCGATTGTGCTTTATGCCCTGCTCGGCAAGCTGGCGGACGTCAGCGCACAGTTGCTGGAACGCGTCTGGTTGCGCTGGCACCCGGCCTATCAACTGAAACAAGGAGAAGCGCTATGACGACTCCCGCTCGAATTCCCCAAGGGACGCCGGTCACGCTCGAGTCCATTGCCAAGCGCTACGGTAACCGCACCGTGCTGGACAATATTCAATTGCGCATCAGCGCGGGACAGTTTGTCGCCGTGGTCGGCCGCAGTGGCTGCGGTAAAAGCACGCTGCTGCGTCTAATGGCAGGACTGGAAAAAGCCACCAGCGGCGCCTTGCTGAGCGGGAATGCGCCCCTTGCCAGCGCCAGAGACGATACCCGCTTAATGTTTCAGGACGCCCGCCTGCTACCGTGGAAAAAGGTGATCGACAATGTGGGCCTTGGCCTGCGCGGTAACTGGCGTGCCGATGCGTTGCAAGCACTGGAAGCCGTCGGGCTGGCCGACCGCGCCAACGAGTGGCCGGCGGCCTTGTCCGGAGGACAAAAACAGCGAGTGGCTCTGGCACGTGCGCTGATCCACCGTCCACGCCTGTTGCTGTTGGACGAACCTTTGGGGGCGCTCGACGCCTTGACGCGGATTGAAATGCAGGGATTGATTGAAGGGTTGTGGCAACAGCACGGTTTCACCGTATTGCTGGTGACGCATGACGTCAGTGAAGCCATTGCGTTGGCGGATCGCGTCATTTTGATTGAGGAAGGCCGTATCGGCCTGGATCTGACCGTCGACCTGCCGCGCCCACGACGCAAAGGGTCAGTCAAACTGGCAGAGCTGGAAGCCGAGGTGCTGGACAGAGTATTGTCTCCGCCCTCCCCCTTAAGCCAGGCCACACGCCGCGCAGCAAATTAAAAAAGGGACGGCATGCCGTCCCTTCCTAGACTTACGCGTCGAGCGCCTTGGTGATTTTCTCGAACAGGTCGCCGGACAAATTCTCCAGCCCTTTCAACTGTTCAAGCGCTTTGCGCATTAATGCCTGACGTGAAGCATCGTAGCGTTTCAAGCGGATCAAAGGTTCGATCAGGCGAGCAGCAATCTGCGGGTTGCGCTGGTTCAAATCACTGAGGATTTCCACCAGGAACTGATAGCCACTGCCGTCCGCTGCATGAAACGCCGCCGGGTTGGCGGAAGCAAAGCCCCCAATCAATGAGCGTGTGCGGTTTGGATTGCTCAGGCTGAATGAACGGTGTTTCAGCAACCCACGCACTTTGGTCAGCACGTCCGCCGCCGGGCTGGTCGCCTGCAGCACAAACCACTTGTCCATCACCAGACCATCCTGGTGCCAGCGTTCGTCAAAGGCCGCCAACAGCGCGTCGCGGCAAGGCAATTGCGCCGCCACCGCAGCGGCCAGTGCCGCTAGCGAATCGGTCATATTATCCGCCTGGCGATACTGCTCCGTCACCAATCGGTCAGCCAGCGCTTCATCGCCAAAGGCCAGGTAACCCAGGCACACGTTGCGCAGCGCACGTTTCGCGATGTCAGCATGTTCAACCCGGTAGCCGTCGGTCTTGTTAGCGTGATAAACCGCCAGCCACTCATCGGCCATTTCCTTCGCCAGACAGCGGACGATCGCTTCGTGCACCACGGCGATCGCTTCAGGATCGATAGTGGCAAACAGCTCGGCAATTTCACTTTCTGAAGGCAACGTCAGGATCTGTGCAGCCAACGCCGGATCCAACTTCTCGTCCAACAATACGGCGCGGAACGCATCAACAACGTGCAGCGGCAGCGACAACGGCTGCTGCTGCTGATGTTTGGCCACGTTCAGTTTGATGTAGGTCGCCAGCAGGCTCTGTGCCGCATCCCAACGGGCAAACTCATTGCGAGCATGCTGCATCAGGAAGGTCAGTTGCTGATCGCTGTACGGATAATCCAGTTTAACCGGTGCAGAGAACTCACGTAGCAGGGACGGTACCGGCTTGTGCGCCACGCCATCAAACACGAAGGTCTGTTCCGCTTCGGTGACGTTAAGCACGTTATTGATCGGCGAGCCGTTTCTCTGCAGGGCAATCACGTTGCCTTGTGCATCGTACAGTTCAATATCCAGCGGGATGTGCAGCGGCAGTTTTTCCGGCTGATCGGCGGTCGGCGCGGTTTTCTGGCTGACGTGCAGGCGGTACTGGTGGTGCTCGGCGTCGTATTCATCACGAACCGTCAGTAATGGCGTACCGGACTGGCTATACCAGCGGCGGAACAGCGACAGGTCAACGTTGGACGCATCTTCCATCGCCTGAACGAAATCGTCACAGGTTGCCGCACTGCCATCATGACGCTCGAAATACAGCTGAATCCCCTTCTGGAACTGTTCTTCTCCCAGCAGCGTATGCATCATGCGGATCACTTCAGAACCTTTCTCGTACACCGTCAGGGTGTAAAAGTTGTTCATTTCAATCACTTTGTCCGGACGAATAGCATGCGCCATTGGGCTGGCATCTTCGGCGAACTGCGCACCGCGCATAACGCGCACATTATCGATACGGTTGACCGGACGCGAGCCCAAATCGGAGCTGAACTCCTGATCGCGGAATACCGTCAGCCCTTCCTTCAGGCTGAGCTGGAACCAGTCACGACAGGTCACGCGGTTGCCGGTCCAGTTGTGGAAATATTCGTGGCCGATCACCGCCTCGATATTCAGGTAATCCTTGTCGGTGGCGGTTTCGGCTTTCGCCAGCACGTATTTGGAGTTAAAAATATTTAACCCTTTGTTCTCCATCGCGCCCATGTTGAAGAAGTCGACCGCGACGATCATATAAATGTCGAGATCGTACTCCAGGCCAAAACGGGTTTCGTCCCATTTCATCGAGTTCTTCAGCGAGGTCATTGCCCAATCGGCGCGATCCAGGTTGCCGCGGTCAACGAACAGCTCCAGCGCCACTTCGCGACCGGAACGGGTGGTAAAGCTGTCGCGCAGCACGTCGAAATCACCCGCCACCAGCGCAAACAGATAACAGGGTTTTGGGAAAGGATCTTGCCACTGCACCCAGTGACGCCCATCTTCCAGTTCGCCCTGCCCCACGCGGTTGCCGTTTGACAACAGGAACGGGTAACGCGCCTTGTCGGCCACGATGCGAGTGGTAAACCGCGCCAGCACGTCCGGGCGGTCGAGATAATAAGTAATGTGGCGGAAGCCTTCAGCTTCACATTGGGTACACAGCGCTTCGCCGGACAGATACAGTCCTTCCAGCGCGGTGTTTTTGGCCGGGTGGATATCATTGACAATAGTCATGGTAAATTGTGCTGGCAATTGCTCGATAACCAGTTTGTTATCCTGCAACTGATAGGCTGTCCACGGCTGACCGTCGATCTCAATACTCACCAGCGTCAGGTCTTCACCGTTCAGCACCAGCGCCGCATCGGCAGCGCCCTGGCGTTTGATTTTGCTGACGGCAGTGACGCGAGTGCTCTCTGCATCCAACTCAAAATTCAGGTCAATATCAGTGATGGTGTAATCTGGCGCGCGATAATCGTGGCGATACTTCGCCTGTGGCTGTTGTGTCATAAAAACCCTTTGACGTCTCAGTGAGTTACAGGTGCCAGGCTTTCATCATTCGCCTATTTCGCCGTCGGAAAAGAGCAGAAATTTCGATGAGCCTGATTGTAAATAAACTGTATCACAGCTACAAAAAAAACCCAGAGAGACCAGGCCACAGGAGCGGAGAAATCGGAGGTGGATCGTAATCCTGTCGAAGAATTGCCCACGCCATCAGGTTCCTTCACCTGATGCGGCATCAAAATCAGCATTAAATGCTAAAGATGCCCTGCGGAGTTGTACGTTTTCCAGATGAGAACATCGGCGTCAAAAGTGCGAACTTACCCTATCTCACGGGGCAGCCTTCCCGGCTCAACGGCACTTTGCAGGCAATCTTCCCTTATTGGGTATAGCCAAGACAGGCCGGGAGACTCAGTGATATAATTAGCGGATCGGGCTCAAGGACGCGTAGTGCATATGAAAGTAAAATATCTGATCTATTTTTTTACCTTTGCCCTGATGTCCTCATTTGCCCTGTTTATTTCCGATGAGTTGTCGGAAGCTGACACCGAGTATCGCGACAACCAACTCAATCTATACAAAATTACCCGAGCCAAAGAGATTTCAGAGGCTTTTCAGGCCACACTATTGGCACATCGCCTTAAACGTTTGAGCCTGATCGACCCACGTATCACTCCACATCAGTGGCAAGACGCCGATCGCGTAGCGCGGGAGAAAATCGCCCACTTTCGACCGCACATCGACAGCGAAATCTCGCAACGGCTCGGCATCAGGCAAAAAATTGCCGCGCTTTCCATGCTCAGTCTGATGGAACAATTGCTCAATAATGACAACCTGCAGCTTTCGCAGGTGACCGAAGCCAATGCCAATCTGTTCAATATCAATAGCGCTTACTATATTTCCCAGGCCAGTAAAAGTTACTACCGCTATAGCTACGATAACCGCATGGTCGATGGCGATTCATTTATGTTTCTTGAGGCAGTGCGATTAAATAACCGGCTGAACATGTCGGTGACCGAACTCATCGATCAGATTATTGACGTCAATACCAATCGACTGGCGCGCAAAGACGCTTATCTGAAAGCAATTCAGCTCACCGGCGTATTGAATGCGTTGAGCACTCGGCTGATTTTTATGAAACTTACCTATAACGACGTGAAAACTACTGCACTGGTGAATGAGATCCTGGGGCAGCTGTCAGCTCAGCAGATCAAGATCATTACCGAGGGATTATATACCGCCGTAAACACGCATACCGCCTACCCTACAGACGCTATTTATCCCTATGTTAAAAACCTGAGTGAGCTGTCACAACGGCTCTATCAGCGCAGTTTCGAAATGGAGACCGCCGCCTCGCAGAGCAAGATTTATGACAGCCAAACCGCCATTGACGGCATGATTTCGCTGGCGGGTCTGATTGCGCTATTTATCTTCCTGCCTACGCTGGTTTACTGTTCAAATATCAGCCGCTGGCTGACGAAAACGCATAATAATATTTTGCGCTTGTCCCACGGCGATATGAATATCGCTCGCAACGAAGTGTTCTACGGCCAGGAGTTGATAGCCATCAGCGACGCTATCAAACAGCTTAAACAGTACCAGTTAGAAAAGGTAACGCTGGAAAATGAGAAACACCTGCTGATTAAAGAGCTGGAAGCCTCCTCCTATCTCGATCCTCTCACCAATATCTATAACCGGCGCAAATTCTTCCTGGAGTGCGAATCGCTGGCTGCCGGCAGCTACCCACTCGCTTTTTGTCTGATCGACATTGATAATTTCAAAAGCCTCAATGACACCTACGGCCATCACGTAGGCGACCTGGTGCTGGTGGCATTTGGCAAGCTGCTGCAAAGCACCTTCCGCTCCAGCGACATTTTCTGTCGCTACGGTGGTGAAGAATTTGCCGTGATCCTCGGTAACTGTACGCTGGAAAATGCGCAGGAAGTGATGTCCAAGCTACGCGAGCGTACGCACCAGTTCAGCCTGACACTAACCGATGGGCAAAACGTCCGCTTCACCACCAGTTGCGGCATTGCCCAGGTTCGCGATATCCGCTTGTTGCCGGCAGCAATCAAACAGGCGGATGAAGCGCTCTATTTTTGCAAGAAAAACGGCAAAGACCGGATAGGCATTCATACCCAGAACGGTTTTATCTGAATTGTTGTTTAAAATAATTAACATTATAATTTTTATGACTAATTAGGCTAAGTCATTCACCTTACAGACTTATCTGACTTTTCTGTCGGCATCCTGATGGCAAGCAGAGATAAAGGCACGTTTAATCCTCGACCGGCTCCGATGAATTGTGGTGTGATGCAGCTTCAATAACAGGATAATCCGGGTATACTCCCCCCACTTTTTTATGATTATCCGGATTTGGACACGCGCCTGACGAGGATGCAGTAACGCGATATGACTCAATACGCCTCCCCGATTTTGACATCACTGCTTGATACTGATGCTTATAAGCTTCATATGCAGCAAGCAGTGTTCCATCGCTATCCTGCTATCAGCGTGGCGGCGGAATTCCGCTGCCGCGGTGACGAGCTGCTTGGCGAATATGCCGACGAGATCCGTGCCCAGATCGCACTGATGAGCCAATTGGCGCTAACAGACGCTGAGTTCAACTATCTTTCCGGGCTGCCTTTCTTCCGCGAGGATTACCTGAACTGGCTGCGCGAGTTTCGTTACGATCCGCAACAGGTTCAGATCGAAGATCATGCGGGCAAGTTGCACATCCGCATTGCCGGTCCCTGGCGTGAAGTGATCATGTGGGAAGTCCCACTGCTGGCAGTGATCAGTGAGGTGGTGCACCGTCACCGCTCCCCGGAAGTCACGCCTGAGATGGCCGTCGCTCATCTGCGCAGCAAACTCGAGCATTTTAAAGCCATGAGCGCTGACGTGGACATTTCTCGCTTCAAACTGATGGACTTTGGCACCCGCCGTCGTTTCTCGCAGAGTGTGCAGCAGGCGATTGTCAGCACCTTGAAAGACGAATTTCCTTATCTGGTCGGCACCAGCAACTACGATCTGGCTCACCAGCTTGCTCTGGCGCCCGTGGGTACTCAGGCTCATGAATGGTTCCAGGCGCATCAGCAAATCAGCCCGGTGTTGGCCAACAGCCAACGTGCAGCTTTGCAAGCCTGGCTGGATGAATATCCGGACCAGCTCGGCATCGCGCTGACCGACTGCATCACCATGGACGCCTTCCTGCGTGATTTCGGTCCGCAGTTCGCCCAGCGTTATCAGGGCCTGCGCCATGATTCGGGGGATCCGTTCGAATGGGGCGAGAAAGCCATTGCGCATTATCAGAAGCTGGGCATCGACCCGATGAGCAAAACGCTGGTGTTCTCCGACAATCTGGATCTGGACAAGGCGATGGCGCTGTATCGCCGTTTCTACCAACGCGTCAATCTGGTGTTCGGCATAGGTACGCGTCTGACCTGCGATATCCCGGGGGTTAAACCGCTGAACATCGTGATCAAGCTGGTCGAATGCAAAGGCAAGCCGGTGGCTAAACTGTCCGACAGCCCGGGCAAGACCATCTGCCAGGATCAGGCCTTTGTGAAAGCGTTACGCAAGGCCTTCGATTTACCGCTGGTGAAGAAAGCCAGCTAAGCCACACCGCCCTGCCAACGCGAAAAAGCCGGCTGAAGACCTCACGCCGGCTTTTTTCTTCTTTATAAGAGACTTCGCCGTGCTCCCTTTTCGCCCAGAGCCAAGAAATGTTGCACCAATCCGGCGATTTCTGCTTGTGCTCTGCACCGCGGCAAGTAACATAGCAACATCCCCATATTCTTGGGTTGTAAGCTATTTCTAAACCAAATTATTAAGAGAGAAATCTATGAGCGTAGTGCCTGTAGTCGACGTACTGCAAGGCCGTGCTGCGGTTGACAGTGAAGTCACCGTGCGCGGTTGGGTGCGTACCCGGAGAGATTCTAAAGCTGGTATCTCCTTCCTGGCCGTCTATGACGGTTCCTGCTTTGATCCGTTACAGGCCGTCGTTAATAATTCTCTGCCGAATTATCAGGATGAAGTGCTGCATCTGACCACCGGTTGCTCGATTGAAGTGACAGGCAAAGTGGTCGCCTCTCCAGGCGAAGGTCAGAGTTTCGAACTGCAGGCGACTGAGATTAAAGTGGTCGGTTGGGTTGACGATCCGGACACGTACCCGATGGCGGCCAAACGCCACAGCATCGAATACCTGCGCGAAGTGGCGCACCTGCGCCCACGTACCAACCTGATCGGTGCCGTTGCCCGTGTTCGCCATACCCTGGCGCAGGCTATTCACCGCTTCTATCACGAGAATGGTTTCTTCTGGGTTTCCACCCCGCTGATCACCGCTTCCGATACCGAAGGCGCTGGCGAAATGTTCCGCGTTTCCACGCTGGATCTGGAAAACCTGCCGCGCACCGATAAAGGCGCTGTCGATTTCAGTCAGGACTTTTTCGGTAAAGAAGCGTTCCTGACCGTTTCCGGCCAGTTGAACGGCGAAACCTATGCCTGTGCGTTGTCGAAAATTTACACCTTCGGCCCGACTTTCCGCGCCGAAAACTCCAACACCAGCCGTCACCTGGCCGAGTTTTGGATGATCGAACCGGAAGTCGCCTTTGCTGACCTCGAGGATATCGCGGAACTGGCAGAGAAAATGCTGAAGTATGTGTTCCAGGCCGTCTTGAACGAGCGTATGGATGACATGCAGTTCTTCGCAGAACGCGTAGACAAAGATGCGATTGACCGCCTGAAGCGTTTTGTTTCTTCCGACTTCGCTCAGGTTGATTACACCGAAGCGGTGGAAATTCTGATCGCCTCTGGCCAGACTTTCGAGAACCCGGTTTCCTGGGGTATCGATCTGTCTTCCGAGCATGAGCGTTATCTGGCCGAGAAACACTTCAAAGCGCCGGTGGTGGTGAAAAACTACCCGAAAGACATCAAAGCTTTCTATATGCGTATGAACGACGACGGCAAAACCGTTGCGGCGATGGACGTGTTGGCTCCGGGCATCGGCGAGATCATCGGCGGTGCTCAGCGTGAAGAACGTCTGGACGTGCTGGATCAGCGTCTGGATGCCATGGGCCTGAATAAAGAAGATTATTGGTGGTATCGTGACCTGCGTCGTTACGGCACCGTGCCACACGCCGGCTTCGGTTTAGGTTTTGAGCGTTTAATCGCCTATGTCACCGGTGTGCAAAACGTGCGCGACGTAATTCCGTTCCCTCGCACACCACGTAATGCAACCTTTTAATTAATCAGATAATACATTTTCCAATTAATTTAGTTACAAAACCAAGGCCAGCTTAGCTGGCCTTTCGCATTTTTTAATATTGACGAGCGTCACAAAGTTCCGTGAATATTACATTTGGTTACAAATACTTTCTTTTTGAAACCTCATTAGGACATTGGTAGCATTTTCGTTCTAGATTAACCTGCCCGTGAATGGAACACTGCGTGCAGACACAGGACGACACCAATCTATCAACAATAGTTCCAAAAGAATTATTGGCGGCAGTGGCAAAGGTGTCCGAATAACACCAATGAGGGTAATATAATGATGAAGCGCAATATTCTTGCAGTGGTAATCCCAGCTCTGTTAGCCGCTGGTGCAGCTAACGCTGCTGAAATCTACAACAAAGACGGCAACAAACTGGATCTGTACGGTAAAGTTGACGGTCTGCACTACTTCTCAGACGACAAAGGCAATGATGGCGATCAGACCTATGTTCGTTTCGGCTTCAAAGGTGAAACCCAGATTACTGACCAACTGACCGGTTACGGCCAGTGGGAATACAACGTTCAGGCTAACCACTCTGAATCTCAAGGCACCGAAGGCACCAAGACTCGTCTGGGCTTCGCTGGTCTGAAATTTGCTGACTACGGTTCATTCGATTACGGCCGTAACTACGGCGTACTGTACGACGTAGAAGGCTGGACAGATATGCTGCCAGAGTTCGGTGGCGATACTTATACCTACACCGACAACTTCATGACTGGCCGTACCAACGGCGTTGCGACTTACCGTAACAACAACTTCTTCGGTCTGGTTGACGGTCTGAACTTCGCTGTTCAGTACCAAGGTAAAAACCAGAACGACGGCCGTGACGTTAAGAAACAAAACGGCGACGGCTGGGGCCTGTCTTCTACTTATGACATCGGCGAAGGCATCAGCGTAGGTGCAGCATACGCTTCTTCCAACCGTACCGATGATCAAAAACTGCGTTCTAACGAACGTGGCGACAAAGCTGATGCATGGACCGTTGGCGCGAAATACGACGCTAACAACGTTTACCTGGCAGCTATGTACGCAGAAACTCGTAACATGACTCCATTCGGCGGCGGCAACTTCAGCTCAACCTGTAATGCTTCTACCGATTGCGGCGGCTTCGCCAGCAAAACTCAGAACTTCGAAGTGACTGCACAGTACCAGTTCGACTTCGGTCTGCGTCCAGAAGTGTCTTACCTGCAGTCTAAAGGTAAAAACCTGAACGTCCCAGGCGTGGGTTCTGACCAGGATCTGGTTAAATATGTTTCTGTTGGTACCACTTACTACTTCAACAAAAACATGTCTACCTACGTTGATTATAAAATCAACCTGCTGGACGACAACGAGTTCACCAAAGCTACTGGCACCGCTACCGATGATATCGTAGGTGTTGGTCTGGTTTACCAGTTCTAAGTTGTCTCACTTAACGGCGGTTCACCGTCGGCTAAGTTAAAAAACAGGGCTTCGGCCCTGTTTTTGTTTTTGCGCTACGCGTAAATTTTTATCCTGCCAATGTCCCCTTCTTCCTCATTTTTTATGCTGAATCTGCGCCCTTCACAAGATCGCTGTGTTTTTCTCGCAAACGGTTGGCAAAGCGCATAACTGGCGCTACCCTGATGCTTCTGTCTGCTTAACTCCGAGCCATGGAAGCACCTGACATGTTTGAAAAAATCACTGCTGCACCTGCCGATCCGATTCTGGGTCTGACCGACATTTTCCGCGCCGACGCGCGCCCGAACAAAATCAATTTGGGCATTGGCGTCTACAAAGACGAAACCGGCAAAACGCCGGTGCTGACCAGCGTGAAAAAAGCTGAGCAGTATCTGCTGGAAAATGAAGCCACCAAAAACTATCTCGGCATTGAGGGCATCCCCGCTTTCGCCAACTGCACGCAAGAGCTGCTGTTCGGCAAACAAAGTCCAATCATTGCCGACAAGCGTGCGCGCACCGCGCAAACGCCTGGTGGCACCGGCGGCCTGCGTGTGGCAGCTGACTTCATCGCCAACCAGACCAGCGCTAAACGCATCTGGATCAGCAACCCAAGCTGGCCGAACCATAAAAATGTGTTTGGCGCCGTCGGCCTGGAAGTGCTGGAATATGCCTACTACGATGCGGCCAATCATGCGCTGGACTTCGATGGCCTGCTGAACAGCCTGAAACAGGCTCAGGCAGGCGATGTGGTCCTGTTCCATGGTTGCTGCCATAACCCAACCGGCATTGACCCTACGCCTGAGCAGTGGGCTCAGTTAGCCGAGCTGTCTGTGGCTAACGGCTGGCTGCCGCTGTTCGACTTTGCTTATCAGGGCTTCGCGAAAGGTCTGGAAGAAGATGCGCAGGGCCTGCGTATTTTCGCCGCCAAGCATCAGGAACTGATCGTAGCCAGCTCGTACTCGAAGAATTTCGGCCTATACAACGAACGCGTCGGCGCCTGTACTCTGGTGGCTGCAGATGCGGATACCGCTGACCGCGCCTTCAGCCAGGTGAAAGCCGCCATTCGCGCCAACTACTCCAACCCGCCTTCCCACGGTGCTGCGGTGGTTGCGACCATCCTGGGTGATGATGCGCTGCGCGCCCTGTGGGAGCAGGAGCTGACCGATATGCGTCAACGTATTCACCGCATGCGTCAGCTGTTCGTGAATACTCTGCAGGAGAAAGGCGCAGAGCAGGACTTCAGCTTTATCATTAATCAGAACGGCATGTTCTCGTTCAGCGGATTGACCAAAGAACAGGTGCTGCGCCTGCGTGACGAATTTGGCGTTTACGCCGTTAACTCCGGCCGGGTTAACGTCGCCGGCATGACGCCAGACAATATGGCGCCTCTGTGTGAAGCCATCGTCGCCGTGCTGTAAAGGTTACGGTTTCAAATAAGCAAAAGGGGCGCTCAATGCGCCCCTTAGTTATTTCTGCCGGGAAATAACCTTACCAGATGGCCGGTTCTTCTCGCAGGAACGGATTGGTTTCACGCTCTTGACCGAAGGTAGACATCGGTCCGTGCCCCGGGATAAACGCCATGTCATCCCCCTGTGGCAGGAGATTGGTGCGGATCGAGTTGATTAATGCCTGGTGATCGCCGCGTGGGAAGTCGCTGCGACCCACGCCACCGTTAAACAATACGTCACCCACCAGCGCCAACCGCGCCTGCTCATTAATAAACACGATATGGCCAGGAGTATGACCCGGGCAATGCAGCACCTTGAGCGTCATTTCACCCACCTGCACGCTGTCCCCTTCTTCCAGCCAGCGAGTTGGCGTCAGAGGCGCACACTCTTCCAGACCAAACATCCGGCTCTGTGCAGGTAAACCATCCAACCAGAAAGCATCTTCCTTGTCCGGACCGTAGATCGGTACCTGATAGTGTTCCGCCAGCTCAGCCGCTGCCCCTACGTGATCGAGATGGCCGTGCGTCAGCAGGATCTGCGTGACCGTCACGCCCTGCCTGGCAATTTCGGCCTTTAATTTCTCAGCTTCGCCGCCGGGATCGACCAACGCCGCCTGTTGGGTACTCTCACACCAGATCAGGCTGCAATTCTGACTAAAAGCGGTAACGGGAATAATTTGGTATTTCATAAGGCTCCAACGACAACAGCGCCATACCCTGACGGGCTGGCGCTACTCACTTATGGTGCACAGCGATTACCAGGTCCGCACCGGGCCGGTATCGATGTGTACAAAGTTGCTACGTGGGTAATATCCTACACCACCGGCGCTCATTTTTAACGCCGCTTTGCGGATATTGCTCAACTGGATGCCTTCGATATGGAAGTCCATCGCCTGGCCCTTGGTATGATAGCTGTGCTTGGCCACACCGCGGCTGCGCTCACGCAGCTCATTGTTGGTATCCAGGGAACGATAACCTGAAACCAACTGTACCGGTTTGTTGGTGCCCAACAGACCCTGCAGGCGATAGAGGTGATCAAATAGACGAGGATCGATCGACTTGACTTTATTGGCTCGATAATCACGGAAGAGATGATTAAGACGAACTAATTCGTCTTTATTATATCCCTTGCCGTCGAAGAATTCGGCTTTCAAGGATTCGCCCGTATGCATATTATTAACGACAAGAATACGCGGGCGCGAAGTAGAAAGACTGGCAAAGGCTTGCCCAGGGAGCAGCGCTATGCCCACAGCGGCGCTACCTAACGCCAGCCACTTACGGCGATGATGATCAATTTTGTCCATGTTTCTGTTAAACCCGGCAAGAATATCAAAATATATGCACAAAACAGCGCACTGCCTGAACCATAACCGCCCACACTGATTGAGTCAACCCGTGATATCCCGCGGTTTGCAGGCACTCACGGAATGAGTGCCTGCACCATGGCCCGATATTCTGACCGTTATTTATTTATAATTACTGCATTTATTGCATTAATTTTTCGGCCTGAGCCAAAATTTGTGCACCCGATCTCACCGTATCATCGTAATTGTAAATATCTGTACGGAATTGTGGCTTTCCATCATCAGAGACCCAGGCGGTTAAATAATACAATTTAACCGGAATATGCTGGCGGATATTTACGTAGGTGGTATTTCCCTGTTTTAGGGTGGAGGAAACACGGGTATTGTTCCAGCCCGCATCCTGCAACAGCATATTCGCCAAATCCGAAGCCTTGTTGACCCGCACGCAACCCGAGCTCAGGGCACGAATGTCTTTCTGGAACAGGTTATGGTTCGGCGTGTCGTGCAAATAGATGGCGTCCGAACTCGGCATGTTGAATTTAAAACGCCCCAGCGAGTTGGTCGCTCCCGGAGCCTGGCGGATCCGGTACGGGAAGTTACGGGCCGACACCATATTCCAGTCGATCATTGCCGGGTTGATCACCTCAGCATCGTTGCTCCAGCCGGAAAGCACGGTATAACCGTGTTTTTGGAAGTAGCTGCCGTCACGCATCGCCTTCGGCACAATGTCTTCGCGCACCAGCGTGGTCGGCACGTTCCACGGCGGGTTAACTACCACATTGTTCAGCGCACTGTTCATCAACGGCGTCTTGCGGCTGGGCCGCCCTACGATCACCCGTGACGAAAGTACCTCATTGCCGTTCAGGTAATAGGTCAACGAGTAGTTAGGAATGTTGACCATAATTCCGGTGTCAACACGGCCGGGAAGAATGCGTAAACGCTGGATGTTCAGTGCCAACAGCGAAGCACGCATTTGCGGCGTTACGTTAAGCCATTCGCGGGTGCGTACGCCAATCACGCCATCAGCGCTCAACCCCTGCCATTTCTGGAAGCGTTTAACGCCCTCAACCAAATCGGCAGTATAGCGATTGTCCGTGACCGTGACCGGACTCTCCTGCTGCTGACTGAACGGCGATTGCGGTGACGGCGCCAAGTCTTTTACCGGCGCGGCGGCCGGGCTGACTACCGCACTCTGGGCCTCGCGATTTTTCTCTTCATCTACCGATAAGCCACCATCGTCTGGCTCATTGCGCGAACCGGTCAATACCGCAGGCGGCTCCTGCGCCTCTGCCGGCGCGGCAGAAGTGGTCAGCATACCGTTGCGCGCCAGGATCTCGCGCAAGGCAGGAATATCATCGCTCAGTTGATCGGGGCGCAAACTCGGGCCATTGGCCATCTGCGGCCATGGGCGTCCATCAGCCAGCATGTCGCGTAATGCCTGATGCATCTTGGCGTATTGCGGGTGCTGTGGTGCCAGCGAGTTGACATACGGCACCGTTTTACCCTGACGCACCGCCAACTGCCACTGGTTAATCACCGTATTCGGCGGCAAACCGAGCTTGTAGGGAATGTTGCTATACAGCCAGCTGTTGCCATTGGCGCCGATCGATGAAACGAACTGCAAATAGCCCAACATCGCATCAGACAGTACGATATCGCGGGCCACACCGGTAATGGCTGGATTGGTCAGCAATTTCACCCATTGGGTGAACTGCGGCTGAACGCCAGACATCGCCAACTCGGCCAACTGCTGCTGAAATTGCTGTACCGCTTCGCGATCCTGCCACATCAGTTGCATCCGGTTCGCTGCGTACAAAGGAGCAAGCGTTGAAAGATAATGTGGCGTAATGCCCTTCGGCAACGCTGCGAGCAATTCCGAACGACTTTGCGCAACTGACATGCCGGAAGACGCCACCGGGAATGCAGGAACGGTTGCCCATACGGGTAGCGACGACGCAAGACCACATGCCATTGCACAACTCAACGCCAAACGTCGTACCTTGTTTCCATTTCTAAGCAACATCCATTGCCCCCTGTATGCTCACAAAAAATACAACCAAGACAGCTTATTAGTTTCAGTATACGAACAGAAAAGCCATTTTGCCCTTTGGCACTAATGAATAACTGTAATTCATTAAGCTACCCGTTTAAAAGCGGATAAAAAAGCAGGACTATCATCCATGCGTACAAAAAAATAGCCACCCCAGGGCGGCTATTTTCAGATTATTAGCGGGCTTTTTTGCGCTTACGGCGTTTCAGCCGCGGTGACACCCAGTGCCGCAGGCGGTTCGTTAGCGAAACCGCGCAGCCCCACAACGTGTACGTGTTCATGGTTCTGGAACACCTTACGCACCAGCTTATACGTGGTCCCTTTTTCCGGGCTGATGTTTTCCGGTGCGGCGATGATCAGCTGCATTTCCAGGCGGTCGCACAACTCGAACAGGGTCGCGATGGATTTGGCATCCAGTCGAGCCGCTTCATCGAGGAACAGCAGACGGCATGGGGAGATATCTTTACCGCGCAGGCGGCGAGATTCTTCTTCCCAACTCTGTACCACCATCACCAGAATCGACATCCCGGTACCGATCGCTTCACCGGTAGACAACGCGCCGCTCTCCGCACGCAACCAGCCGTCGGAACCGCGGAATACTTCTACTTCCAGCTCGAGGTAGTTACGGTAATCCAGCAGCTCTTCACCGATGGTCTGCGGCGTGCGCTGGCCCATATCAATCTGCGGATTCAGGCGCTGGTACAGCTTGGCCAGCGCTTCTGAGAAGGTCAGGCGGTTGCTGTTAAACAGATCCTGATGCTGTTCCTGCTGCTCAGAGAGCACGTCCAACAGGGTCGCATGCGCTTCACGCACGTTGACGTTCAATCGCACGCTTTTCACCTGGCCGAAGGAAACCGCCTGCAAGCCCTGGTTGAGCATGCGGATACGGTTCTGTTCGCGCTGGATGGTTTTGCGAATGATGTTCGCCACGCTCTTGGAACTGATCGCCAGCTTCTGCTCACGGGCGGTCAGTTCTTCGGTCAGACGGCCCAGCTCGATTTCCATCTGCTCGATAGCCTCAACCGGGTCATCAGTACGAATGATGTCCTGACGAATACGCTCGCGCAAATGCTGGTACACCGCGATATAGAACTGGATCTTGCGTTCAGGACGCTTAGGATCTTCCGACAGACGCAGCACGTCGCGCAGATGTTCGTTATCCGATACCGCCAGACGCAGCGCACCGAGCGCCTTATCCGACATCGAGCGCAGTTCGTCGCCGTCCATATAGGCCAATTCGCGACGGTGCAGACGACGTTCAACCCCGTTGTCTTTCACCATGCGCATCACTGCGCACCAGCCCGCCTTGGCGGTCACCACCTGCTCACGCAACTGATGGTAATCACGCTCAAGCTTACGCAGTTTCTTCTGCAGACCGTCCATTTCCGCTTCGCAGAAGGTCAGCTGTTTTTCCAACTGGTTGCGGCGCGCGCGGTTGTTGCTCAGGCCGGCGTGCAGTTCATCACGACGTGCGCGGGCACGGGCTTCAGCATTGGCATCCGCCTGTACGCCAATGTCGACCAGCTCCTGGCTCAGTTCTTTCAGCATGTCGCGCTTGGCGTCATACGAGCTTTTCAGCGACGCCAACACTTGGCTGTACTGAGTAAACTGGGTCTGGTACTGACGTAACTGCTCGCGGGCACGGGTACGTTCCGCTTCCGCGTGTTCAAGACGTTGGCGCAGCTTGTCGTTCAAATCGTTGTTGGCGTTTTGCATACCGGCAGAGTCGGTATAACCGAAGTGCGCGCGGCGCTGCACCACTTCGATCAAGGCAAACGCCTGCTGTTTAGCCTGACGCTGTACGCTTTGCGCCTGGATGTAATCCTGCTGTAACTGCTCATGTTGCTGCGGATCGCTCTGCAGCACCGACAGCAACGGCTCCAGCTTGGTCAGGGAAACGCCGTGCTGCTGAATATGACGCGCGGCATCCTGCGCCTCTTCCAGCTCTTCACGGATTTCTTCTACGCGATCCTGCAGGGTTTCATCGTTTAACAATGAGACCAACGGCATCAGGCGGTTCAGCGCGGAGATGCCTTCTTTCGCCTGCTCATATTGCTGGCGTTGCTGCTGGTTCTGCGCTTCATGGTTGTTCAGCGCACGCTCTACTTCACCGCGACGGGATGTGAGGCTGCGGATTTCCGCTTCCGGATCGGCGTCAAACGCCACCGCCAGATGAGAGCCGATGAAGCGGCTGAAGGCCTGATGCGAACGCTGGGTCTTTTGCACGTCGAATGACAGCGTGGCGTAACGCTCGGCCAGCGTTTCACGCTCGGCGTGCAGCACTTCAAGGCGGTTTTCGCGGGCAGCGCGACCAAACAGCGGCACTTCCGGATAACGGGAGTAACGCCATTGGCGATCGGCGGTTTTCACCAACACCGCGCGGTCCTGCTCTTCAACGGCGAACACGCTGTCATCGAATGACTGCGGATCCCCTTCGATCAGATAGAGATCTTCCGGGCAATCTTCCAACCCTTCCAGCATTTCGCGGACCAGCGACAGATCCGGCACCACGATCGCGTGACGCGACGGGCCATACAATGCGGAGAAGTAAGGCGCATCGTCGATAGTGACATCGTCGTAAATTTCGGAGAGCAGCACGCCGCCAAAACGTTCGGCCAGCGTAACCAGGCGTTGGTCTTCGGCCCCGCCCGGCTGGCTGAGACGTTCGATCTGCGCTTCAACCGCACGCTTGCTGGCAGCCACTTCGTCACGCTCAACGGTGGTTTCACGTTCGCGCTCCAGCAGTTGCTGCATGTACTCAGTCACCTGCTGGCTGCTTTCCAGCGGTTCGCCACTCTGCTCACTGAGCTGGCTCAGGGCGTCCTGCGCCGCTAACCAGACAGGGGCGCGGGTGGTGAGCTCACGAATGCGTTGCTGAATTTGCTCCAGTTCCTGGCGCATTTCCATCCGGCGTTCGCCGGCCTCGCTGACGCTTTGCGACAGCGACTCCAGACGCTCTTCCAGCTCTTGTTGCAGAGCATCGAGTTCATCCGGCTGATACTGCTGACCATGGCGCTTGCAGAATTCCTGCAGCAGGCGTTCGGCATCCTGCTGGGAGCGCAGACGTTGTTCCAGCTCGCTCAGGCGCATGCGCAATGGCTGTACGCGTTCGGCAAGGTGTTGTTGCGATGGCCAGTCGCGCAGCAATTCGCGCGCGCACTGCCAGGCTTCGCTGCGGCTGACCTGGCCGGCGATTTTCCCCACCAGCTGATAAGCCTGTTCAAACTGACCGTGCGCGGCATCGGCCACGCTCAGTTTCTGCTCGAGCATCAGCAAGGCTTCCGTCGCCTCTTGCTCGCGCGCCTGGAAAGTATCCAGCCACTGTTCGGCATTTTCGGCGGTCAGCTCCGGCAGTTGGCACAGTGCTCGCGCACGTTCCAACGCCTGCAACGCTTGCTGATATTGAATGGCGCGGGTCTGCTGCACGTCCAGCGCCTGCTGGTAGTCGGCGAGTTGGCTTTTCAGCTCATCCACTTCCAGTTCGGCCGCCTCGGCGCGCGCTTCGTTTTCCGCCTGCTGTTCGCTGGCCTCCGCCACCACTTCGTTCTGTTCTTCCAGACGGTAGGTCAGCTCTTCCAGATCGCCTTCATAGCGCTCGATCTTTTCCTGCTGACGCATCGCCGTCTGCACCAGGTTAAGGTGATCGCTGGCGGCCTGATAATCCGTTTCCAGATCGGATTCTGCGCCACTCTGCTCCGCCAGTTCGCGCGCCATTTCCACATGGCGATACTGCTCAGCAGCCAGCTGTTTGCGGCTGCCCAACAGATCGCTGCGCAATGCCAGCGCGCCGTCCAGATGAATACGCCGCTCATTGGCATGGCGCATATAGTCCGCCGCCACGTAGGAGGTGGCTTCTGAAATCAGGTGCTTGAACAGATCGCGATCGCTTTGGGTCACGCGGATCGCTTCCAGCGTCATGCGGTTTTCACGCAGCGCCGCTTCCATGTCCTGGAAGGCCTTGCGCACGCCGCTGTTTTCCGGCAACAGATAGTCGCGCAATGAGCGGGTGATGGCGCTGGAAATACCGCCGTACAGTGAAGCTTCGATCAGGCGATAGAACTTGCTGCGATCGGACGATGAACGCAAGCGTTTCGGGATCACGCCCAGATCGAACATTAATGAGTGGTAGTCGGTGATGGAGTTGAATTGCTTGAACTGCACGCCTTCCATCTCTTCAACGCGCTCTTTCAACTCCTGCAGTGTCAGCACGCGCGCCTGGCGCTCGCCCACCGTTTGGGTCAAAAGTTCTGTCGGCTGTACTGCCGTTGGCAGGCCCTGGATGGTGAATGGCTTGATGTCCACTTTACGGTCACGGCCGGCCACCTGTTGCAGGCGCACGCCCACCACCACACGCTGGTGGCGTGAGTTGATCACATCGAGAGTGGAATAACACACCCCGGCACGCAGCTTACCGTGCAGACCCTTGTCGCGCGAGCCGCTGGTGGCGCCGGCTTCGGTGGTGTTACGAAAGTGCAACAGCGTCAAGTCGGGGATAAGCGCAGTGACGAAAGCCGCCATGGTGGTGGATTTCCCTGCCCCGTTACCGCCGGACAGCGTGGTCACCAACTCATCGAGATCAAAGGTGCGGGCGAAGAAGCCGTTCCAGTTGACCAGCGTCAGCGAGCGAAATTTACCGCGTTCAATCATTCCTGTTCATCCTCTGCACTGTCCGGTGTGGTATCAAGCTGCGAATCTTCAGCATCGCTTTCATCAGTCAGCGACAGGCTGTTTTCAACCGGCATCGCTTCGCCGTCACGGATCATTCGTAACTGCGCTTCACGCGGATCGTCACCGCTGCGCACATCGGCGCCAAAGCGGAACACCGCTTCAGTGATGCGGAACTTGCTGCTGTCATTGCCCATGAAGTAGATCATGCCCAGACGACGCAGGCGGTTCAGTGAAGTGCGCACTTTTTCGTGCAGCTTCTGGCGATCGAGATCCGAACCGGTAGAGCGCTGATTAACGAACTTCAGCAATTTGGTTTCGTCCGCCAGGCTCAGCAACTCGTCGTACAGCTCCTGATGGCTGAAGATCCCCTCATGCGCCAGACGCTCCGGGCTGAGGTAGAGATAGCACAGGATTTTCCCCACCATCATGTCCAGTTCGGATAAAACCGAACGCGGGATCAGGGTAGTGGACCGCGGACGCAGATAGAAGAACCCTTCCGGCGCGCGGATCAACTCCACGCTGTAGCGGGCGTAAAACTCTTCCAGTTCATCCTGGAAATCCATTAAGAAGGCGTGGTTGTCCAGCTCATCGATACCGATGTGACGACCTGCGCGCAGATGGCTGTCCAGCGCAGGGAACAGCGCGTTAGACAATGCCTTGGCCAGCTTGACTGGCATTACTTGTTCAATATTTGTCGATGACATGGGCCTGGACCTTGGCTCCGTAATCATTGATTGCCTGCCATTGTGCCGGCAACCCTGAAAAATCTGCTTCAGCCACACCAAGGCGCACTGCCTGGTCGACCACTATACGTGCCACATCGAAATGACGGGCACGCGGATATTGCGCCAGATAATCGCGCATCACCGCCCCTAAATTGAGCGGCATCTGTTGTTCCTGATAAATCTTCAACGCCTGTTCGATCATGGCCGCCAGTTGCTCGCGAATTTCGCTGAACTCCTCGAATTCCAGATCCGGCGGCAATTCCCCGGTCACTTCCTCGCTGCGCAAGGCCAGCTCTTCGTCACGCATATCCAGCAGGCGATCGGCGTTGGCATGGGTCAGTGTCCATGGATTGTCGAAATAGTTCTGCACCGACTGACGCAAACGCTGGGCGAACACCCGGTTCTTGTCCATGTCGATCGCGGTACGGATAAATTTGTGCACGTGGCGGTCGTAGCCAATCCACAGGTCGATCGCCTGCTGGCCCCAACTGATGATGCGGTCGAGCTTGCTTTGCAAGTCGAACACCAGCTTATCGACGAAGCCCAGCTCCGCGCCACCCAGTGTAGCATCCTGAATGCGCAGCAGGTTGGCCTGCAGCTTGTCGCCTGCCGCCTCCAGAGTATCCTGCAGTTCACGCAGGGTGCCTGAGGTTTCGGACAGCAGCATCTCACAGCTGGAAATGGCTGCCCGCCAGTCCTGGTTCAGCAGCGCAGCGATATCATCTTTTACGCCCTGCTGCTGTTCATCCATCACCCGTTGGGTCATGTCGATGCTGTCGAAGATTTCCGCTACCGAATATTTCAGCGGGGCAAATACGTTGCGGTGCCAGTGGAAATCGTCACCGCCCTCTTCGGCGGCGTCGGCGGCGCGTTTCAGCTCCTGCGCCACGATCGACAGCTGCATCGACAGACGCAGCGTGGAGAATTCGCGCTGACGAATATAGTAATCGGTAATGCCGATCCCCAGCGGCGTCAAACGGTAAATTGCGTTACCGTCCGCCAGTTCGCTGGTGAAGCGGTTTAACAGGCGCTGGCGCACCATGTCGTTAATCGCATTGTTGGCGCGGACCGCCACCGTTTCATGCGTCTGTTCGAAACCCTTGCTGACATGGCGAAATGCATCAACCAGCTCACCTTCGCTCATCTCGCCGTCCAGCCGCTCGCCGTTCAATGTGGCGATAGCAAGCAAAAACGCGAGACGCTCCGTAGGGAGCGAAATAGAGAAATCATTTTTCCGTGCCCAGGCGACCAGTTCGGGTACTGTCTGGGAAAATTCACTCATAGTTCGTCCTTCAGGTTTGGTTTATGCGCCATGACGTGAATATAGCGCCCCAAACTCACGTACGGCTCCTGCCGGCAATAGTGCTGTTCAAGCGCCAGTAACTCTTCAAATTTTTGCGTCTGTAACTGCCTGCTTTGCAGGTAATCGTGGAACACCCGCACGCCGGTTTTCCCGCTGATGCGCATGCCCAATTGTTCCAGCCAGCCGTATACCTGCGGCGGACTATGTGGATATTGCGGTGACAACGAACGCTTTCTGCGTCTTCTGACCTCGGGGTTCACCAGTTGGAAATTACCCAACACCACGTTACGCATCAAGAGGCCATTGGCATTAAAGAACATCAATGACAGTGCGCCACCTGGGAGCAGGCAGTCGAACAACGCCCGCAGTGCCGCTTCAGGTTCGGCAATCCATTCAAGCACAGCATGAAACAATACCAGATCAACCGGCTGTTCCAAATGTTGGCCAATATCCTGTGCTGAACTTTGTATGAATTGCATGTTCTGGCTCACACCTTTCTGCTCAGCCAGTAATGCGGCGCGTTGGATCATCTCACCAGAAAGATCGCACAACAACACCTGATGTCCTAATTCTGCCAATTGGCAGGCCATATGGCCTTCGCCGCCGCCGGCATCCAGAATGCGCAGCGGCCGCTGCGGCAACTGGGCCAACAGCGTGGTCAGATCCTGCCAGACTACCGCCTGACGGATTTTCCCTTTGGTGGTGCCGTAAATATTACGCGCAAACTTTTCAGCAATATCGTCAAAATTGCGATCCTGCATGGACAACGGCTCCGCTGATCTTATTCTGTTGGGGGCAAAGCGCCAGCCCATTCAAACCTGCTATTTTGGCACAGACTGGCTTAGAATGAATCTTCTTGCGGCCTGAATGTGCCCGGATGTCGTTTTTTCGCCCAAAAGGACCTGATTTTTGATGCTGTTTAACCTGAAAAAGTTCATTGGCGCCATTTTAATGCCGTTACCTGCACTGCTGCTGTTGATGGGACTGGCGCTGTTGCTGCTGTGGTTCACCCGTTGGCAAAAAAGCGGCAGGGTCATTTTGACGTTGAGCTGGCTGTTTTTACTGCTTTTCAGCCTGCAGCCGGTGGCCGACAGGCTGCTACGCCCAATCGAATCGGAGTATGTCACCTATCGCGGCACTGACCCGGTAAAGTATATCGTGGTGCTGGGAGGCGGTTATACCTTTAATCCCGATTGGGCCCCCAGTTCCAACCTGATCGGTAACAGCCTGCCACGCGTCACGGAAGGCGTGCGCCTGTATCTCGCGCATCCCGGGGCAAAAATGGTATTCACCGGAGCCGGGGGGCCCAATACTCTGAGTAACGCGGCGACGGCGGCGAAGGTAGCGGAAAGCCTGGGAGTGCCAGGCAGCGACATGGTGCTGTTGGATCGCCCGATGGATACCGAGCAAGAGGCGTTGCAGGTGTCGAAGCTGGTCGGGCAGCAGCCCTTTATTCTGGTGACCTCGGCTAACCATTTGCCAAGGGCGATGCGCTTCTTTGAAGCCAAGGGGCTGCACCCTATCCCGGCACCGGCCAACCAATTGGCCATCAGCTCACGTTTGAATATCTGGGATCGCGTGGTGCCATCGGCTATGTTCCTTGGCCACAGCGAACGCGCCTGGTATGAAACGCTCGGCAGCCTGTGGCAATGGCTTAAAGGGGCCGATGAGATTTCTGTCGACTAAACAAGCTTAACCGGCAAGCCAGGGCAGCAGCTGTTTGGAAGCATAATCAAACGGTTGCCGATCCAGCTTGCCGGTATGAATCAACCGCCCCACCGCCTCCCACACCACATACAACCAGCGCCGCACCAGGAAAGATTCCGCCACCGGCGCACGTTGCAAATAATAAAACAGCAACTGACTGGGCATTCCTGCCTCACACAGCCTGAAAAGCTCATATTCCCGTGGCGCCCACAGCATCATTCCAGGGTTCAACATCGCCAGTAATTGATCGCTTTTGGGGTCTTTTAACATACTGCGTAGCGACAAGTTGCCGTGCACCAGCACGCAGGGATCGTCGAATCCGACAAAAAAATGGGTCAATGCTTCACGTGTGCGATACAGCAAGCGACGGTCTGCCATCGTCAGCTGCGGCGAATTAAGGTTGCTGACCGTTGACCACAGCACTTCCACCCGCTGTTGATACCAGCAGAACCAGTCGTTTTCCTGAGTGCTGTCGACCGTGCCGACGCAGCCGTGGCTGTCGATACGGTGCCAGGCTAATACGCCGTCGACCACCTGTTCCATCAACGAATTCCAGCGATCCGGTGTGCGCGTCGGCGCTTCTGCGGATACGCCCCGCAAACGTTCTATCAGCAAGATCTCTTTATAGGGTGATTGCTGGGTATAGACCACGCCATACACCGTCGGCAAACGAATATCGCCTTCGCGCGCCAGCATCGACAGCTTATAGGCCTCCTGCTGGGCAATCCCTTGGCAGACAAAGCTTTTCGCCATCAGCGGAATAGCGTACCCCTGTTGGTCGTACAGTGAATACATGTGTGCATAAGGCTGCTCGCTGACGCGTTCCAGTCGGCTGATAGACTCACCCAGCACAATACTCAGTTCAGCGCGTAACTGCTCCATAAGGAAATAGCCTCAAGAGATAGGAAGAGACGCAGCTATCATCGAACGCTAAGCAGATAAATTCTTCAACGCAGATCAACAAAATGGGGATATAAGAAGGGAAATGATAATGCCGCCGGCGCGCCGTGTGGCGCACCGGCGTTCAATGATCAGCTTTTCATGCTGTCACGGACACGCTGCAAGTCTTCCGGCGTATCAACCCCCACGCTCGGCATTGCCTTGGCAACCGCCACGTGGATTTTTTCGCCGTACCACAGCACCCGCAACTGCTCCAGCAGCTCAATTTGTTCCAGTTGGCTTGGTGCCCAGGTGACATAACGGCGTACAAAGCCGGCGCGATAGGCGTAAATGCCGATATGCCGCAACAGGCTGTCGCCGATGCTCTCTTTGGATTGGGCGAAACGTTCACGATCCCACGGAATGGTGGCGCGCGAAAAGTAGAGCGCATAGCCCTGCGCATCCATAACCACCTTAACTGCATTAGGGTTGAAGGCTTCTTCCGCACTGTCGATCGGCACTGCCAAGGTAGCCATACCAGCCTGGCTGCCCGCCAGGTTTTCAGCCACCTGCCGTACTATGACCGGAGGGATAAGAGGTTCGTCACCCTGAACGTTAACGATGATTTCGTCATCATTAAAGCCATAATGCTCGATCACTTCAGCCAAACGTTCGGTGCCCGAATTGTGATCGGCCCGGGTCATGCAAACTTCACCACCGGCCGCTTTCACCGCTTCGGCGACGGCTGGGTGGTCGGTCGCCACAATGACGCGGCTGGCACCGGACTCGCGCGCACGTTCCATGACGTGCACCACCATCGGCTTACCGTGAATATCGGCCAGTGGTTTTCCAGGCAAACGGGTTGAAGCATAACGAGCTGGAATAATAGCGACGAAACTCATGCGTGTTTCTCATCCAATGAAAGCGCCCGCGCCTCATTTTCCAGCAGAACCGGAATGCCATCACGCAGCGGGTAGGCCAGGCCATCCACTTTACACACCAGTTCCTGGTTTTCTTTGTTGAAATAGAGCTTGCCGTTGCAGACCGGACAGGCAACGATTTCGAGTAAACGGTGGTCCATGCTTCCTCCAGGGTGGAGATCTTACGTAAGGAAAGTGGATGAGGATAGCACAACGCTATACGTCAGGTTAATCACCGGCTGCCTTGCTGTTGCGTTTTAATCTGCTGCAGGGATTGAACTGGCAATGGCGCAGGCGTAGAATTTTGTGATTCATATCACAAAAAGATATTTCTCATGATCAAACGTATTCATAAGATCATCGCCATGTTTGCCAACTTCAGCAACTGAGGCCCCCCCTTGTAACGAGCGGCGCTGGAATTCGTTTTACCCACGCCGACAACGCCGTTCGTTATTCCACTTCCCAACCCTCGCGCCATTCGGTCGCCAGCGGTGCCGGAATATCACCCAAAATAACCTGATTTGCACCGTGCCATTTTGCACTACGGGTGATGGCTTGCCGAATGTCCTGCATACGCTGTTTACCAAAGCGAACCTTGGTCTGCGGATGGAAACTGATGATTTCAAATATACCCTGCCGACGATGCATTTTTGCATCAATGCGACCAATCAGTTCTCCACGTTGCAACACGGGAAGGGTGAAATAGCCATACTGCCGTTTTTCTTTTGGCGTGTAACACTCCAACCGGTAATCGAAATCGAACAACTCCAGGGCGCGGCGGCGATCCCAAACCACTGGATCGAAGGGAGAAAGCAGAGTGGTTACGCTTGATTTCAGCTTTCCTTGCTCCGCCAGGTACAGTTCTGCGGCCAGCGAATGGTGTACGTAAAATTCCCCGTCCAATCCGTCGATCAACACCGGCAGCACTTCCCCCTGCTGCTGTAACCCGGCCAGGAGTGCCTTCGGCGCCACTCGCTTCAGTCGGTAGTAATCTGCCAGCCATTCAGCCTTGAATATCCCAAGGAAGCGACAGGTACGCTTCAGCATCTCATGCCGCGCATGATCGGCCGCCAATACGTGCCTGTTATCATCCCAATGGGGCATTAACCTTTCAGTAAGATCATAAACGCGGTGGAAGTTGCGTCGCTCGGCCACCATAAGTTTGCCGGCGGTAAACAGGATCTCGAGATGCCGCTTTTCCGGCTTCCAATCCCACCAACCGCTGTTACCTTTCTTCTCGGCGCTAAAATCCGCCGAACGTACGGGGCCAGTGGCTTCAATATGTTGCAGCAGTGCATCAATTGCGGTGCGATGGTCCTGCATCCACTCTTCGGAATACTTCCAGCCCATACCCTGCGGCTGCAGCATACGATGTCGCAGCAGGCCAAAATCTTCAATGGGTAAAAAGCAGGCTTCATGTGCCCAGTACTCGAACACCTGTCTACCGGCCAGCGCCTGTTCCAGCCATTCGGGCTGATAATCACCCAAGCGGCTGAACAGCACCAAATAGGGGCTGCGCGCGACAACGCTGATGGTATCGATTTGCAGGAGGCCCATACGCTGAATGGCGGCAACCACATCGTCGGGCTTGGCTTTACGTTTTATCGGGGTTAACAACCCCTGTGCGGCAAGGTGGAGCGCACGGGCGGCAGTAAGAGAAATAACGGGGGTGTTCATCCTGATATCCGAAGTGACTGAACAATCGCTTGATAATAGTGGATATCGGGGAATTTATCTTCGCCAGTGCTTGGGGTGGCGGCACCGGCACTGGCGAGGAAGGGGTGGGTCAGAACGCGATAACGTCTGCCGCTGACAGCCCATGAGAGCTGCGATAGATCGAGAACTCAACGTTCTGACCTTCGTTCAATGATTTATTTTTAGTATTGGCGATAGAACGACGGCTTACATAAATTTCGTCGCTACCGTCTACCGGTGAAATAAAACCATAGCCTGCGGCTTGATCAAACCATTTCACACGGCCCATTTGTAACACAGTATTTTTAAACATAACTTATATCCTTTTACTTGAGCATCCATAACAACGTCTTTTTTATTATTGTTGGACGCTACCAGCCCATCCTAAAGTTTTTCGTAACAAACCTCTCGTGAGCAAAAAATAAAAAACCCGCACTATGGCGGGCTTGTTGAACTTAATATCTTCCGCAATGAATCAGCATTAACGCATCATCATGGTTGTATTAAGATCGTTTTACGCTATTCCCTGTTTTCTTACAGAGCAACAACGTTGGCGGCAGCCGGCCCGCGCGGGCTGTCCTGGATGGTATACTCAACACGCTGGCCTTCAGCCAGAGTTTTGAAACCGTCGGTCGCGATTGCAGAGAAATGTACGAATACATCTTTTCCACCGTCGTTCTGTTCAATAAAACCAAAACCTTTGCTTTCGTTGAACCACTTCACCTGACCAGTCTTCTTAGACATTACACATTTACCTTTTAAATATATATACAAAACCTGCCATAAGGCAATTTAGGCCGTTTTTAGAAACATTACTTATGGGAGGTACTTAGAAGGTTCGTCTTTGAAGCGGAATCAGATGATAACGTTTTTGGAGGAACTGCTTAACTCTATACTCGAACATAAATAGGTCTGTATCACAGGCCGACTTGCATTTACTCATAAATCTATTCTTTGCACAAGAGGTTTATTGCCTTATTTTTATCATTACTTCGAATTTGTTTTTATGTCTATGATTGTGCATGAGTTAATTTATCTTTTTTTATGTAAAAATCTTGGCGTTATTGCCTTCTGGACGGCCAATGTTACCGCCCTGTACTGTTCAAATGAGAGCTAACGCATAAAAATCTAATATGCTTGCTCAAGCTATAACAAAACCCAATCGACATGGCTAAACTTGAGGTGAAAACAAGGCAGATGGCCTTTCAGCCAGCACTTATGCCGTCAAAAAAATAATTTTTCAGATTATACTGAATCAAGGAGCTATGCGCATGACCGCCCAGCAGTTCGTCTCACCGAATGAAATCCGCGCCAGATTCTCCCACGCCATGTCAGAGATGTACCAAAAAGAGGTACCTCTGTACGGCGATTTGCTCGAACTGGTAGCGGAAACTAACAGACAGGTCCTGCGCGAAGATGCCGCATTGGCTCATCAATTACAAATTACCGGCGAAATCGAACGGCTGGCCATGGAGCGTCACGGCGCTATCCGGGTGGGAACTGAGCAAGAACTGGCGACCCTGCGACGGCTGTTTAACGTTATGGGCATGTCCCCGGTCGGTTATTACGATCTGGCCGTGGCAGGCGTTCCGGTCCACTCCACCGCATTTCGTGCGGTGCATGAAGACGCGCTGCAAATCAGCCCCTTTCGCGTGTTCACTTCGCTCTTGCGACTCGAGCTGATTGATAATCCGGAACTACGTCAACTGGCGCAACAACTGTTGGCGCGTCGTAGAATATTTACCGAGCGCGCACTGGAGCTGATCGCCTTGCAGGAAGCCCTGGGTGGGTTGGACGAGAACCAGGCCGACGAATTTGTCGAGCAAGCGCTGGAAACCTTCCGTTGGCACAGCCGGGCGACGGTCAGCGCAGCCGAATATCAGCAGTTGCACGACCAACACCGTTTGATTGCTGACGTGGTCGCGTTCAAAGGCCCGCACATTAACCACCTGACGCCGCGCACCCTTAATATCGACCTGGTTCAACAGGCAATGCCTGGCCGAGGCATCACTCCCAAAGCGGTGATTGAAGGGCCACCGCCGCGTCGCCGCCCTATCCTGCTGCGCCAAACCAGCTTTAAAGCGCTAGAGGAAAACGTCGATTTCGTTGAGCATGACGGCAGCGCCGTTCACGGGCACCATACTGCCCGCTTCGGTGAAATAGAACAGCGCGGCGTTGCGTTGACGACGAAAGGCCGCGCACTCTACGATCGTCTGCTGCAGGCTACCAACGATGCACTGCAGGCACCACCCAACGAGAAAAACGCAGATCGCTACAATCAACTGCTGGCGCAAAATTTTCAGGCGTTTCCGGATGATTATGCCACCCTGCGAGAGCAGCAGTTGGCCTGGTTCCGCTATTTCCCGACCGAATGCGGGCTGGCAGCCAAAGACTCATTGGATCAGCACAGCACGCTGGAACAGTTGATTGCCAAGGAATATATCCGCTTCCAGCCATTGGTGTATGAAGATTTCTTGCCGGTCAGTGCCGCGGGTATTTTCCAGTCGAATCTCGGCGATACCAGCAAAGCGCAATACAACGCAACGTCAAGCAAAGCGGCGTTTGAACTGGCTTTAGGAGCCGAGGTGATCGATGAGCTATCGCTGTATCAGCAAACACAGCAACGCTCGATAGATGCCTGCGCGCAAGCCTTGGGGCTGCACGCGCTAGCGGTTTGAATTATTGCTTCAGCAGGGCTTCGATGTTTTGCAGCAGTTGCTCAGCCTGATCGGGGGGAAGTACCGCATCAACCGGTAAATACCACCAGTTAGGCTGGGCAAAGGCACGGCATTTGACCGCATCTTTTTCAGTCATCAGCAGCGTTTGTCCAGGGGTTACCAGCGCCGCCAGCGGGTCATGTTGGTATTCCTGATGATCGGCAAACGCCACTTCTCTTTCAACATCCACACCCAGCTTTTCCAGCGTGGCGAAGAAGCGCGGCGGATGGCCAATGCCGGCCATCGCCACCACATGCGGCAATTCAACCGCGGGCCGGCGTTCGCCAGTGGCAACATTCACCGCTTCGCGCGCCTGCAATCGCATGGCAATTTCACCCGGTTGCGCCACGCCACCGTTGGTAATCAATGCATCAACGCTGTTCAAACGCGAAACGCGTTCGCGCATCGGGCCCGCAGGCAACCACCAACCGTTCCCGAAGCGGCGTACACCATCGATCACGACCAATTCAAAATCGCGCTGTAAGGCGTAATGCTGCAAACCGTCATCGGTAATCACAATATCAAGTCGGTGCTGCTTAAGCAGCGCCTGAACCGCTTCGACACGGTTCGGCGAGATGGCGACTGGCGCGGCGGTACGTTGATATATCAGAACCGGCTCATCCCCGGCCTGCCGGGTAGTAGTACTCGCATTGAGTAACAGCGGATACGCCTCAGCTTTACCGCCATAACCGCGCGAAACGACACCCACCCGGTAACCACGCTGCTGCAACTGCTCCACCAGCCAGATCACCATCGGGGTTTTGCCATTGCCGCCAGCGGTGAGATTTCCCACCACCACTACCGGTACCGGCGCACGCCAGCTTTTACGCAGGCCGCAACGGTAGCTGAGCCGAATCAGTCCGCTGACCAGGCCATACAGCCAGGACAGCGGTAACAACAGCAAATAAACCAGCGAACTGCCTGACCAGATGCGTTCGATCATTATTGACCAAACTGCATACGGTGCAGCTGGGCATAGGCGCCCTGCTTTTCGATCAATACGGTATGCTCGCCACGCTCGACGATACGGCCATCCTCAACCACCAGGATTTCATCGGCTTTCTCAATCGTCGACAGACGGTGCGCAATCACCAGCGAAGTGCGGTTTTTCTGCAATTCATCCAGTGCGGCCTGAATAGCACGCTCTGATTCGGTGTCCAGTGCCGAGGTGGCTTCATCGAGGATCAGAATCGGGCAATCGCGCAGCAAGGCACGGGCGATGGCGATACGCTGGCGCTGACCGCCGGAAAGCATTACGCCATTCTCGCCAATTACCGTATCCAGACCATTTTCCATTTTCTCAATGAAATCCATGGCGTAAGCCATGCGCGCGGCCTTCTCTATCTCTTCGCGGGTATAGCGTTCCTCACGCGCGTAAGCGATGTTGTTGGCGATGGTGTCATTGAACAAATGCACATTTTGCGAAACCAGGGCTACCTGATCGCGCAACGACGCAAGCGTGTATTCGCGCAGATCGTGACCATCCATCAGGATCTCGCCTTCCTGAACGTCATAGAACCGGGTCAGCAAATTGGCGATGGTCGACTTGCCCGATCCTGAACGGCCCACCAACGCCACCGTTTTACCTTCTGAAATGCTCAGATTGATATCACGCAGCGCTGGGGTTTCTTTGCCTGGATAGTAGAAAGTAACATTGCGGAATTCGATGTCGCCTTTCGCACGAGTCACTTCGCGGGTACCGGTGTCTTTTTCCTGCTCCATGTCCAGAATCGAGAACAGGGTCTGGCACGCGGCCATCCCACGCTGGAACTGCGCGTTGACGTTAGTCAGTGACTTCAGCGGACGCATCAGAGCGATCATCGAAGAGAACACCACGGTGATGGTACCGGCAGTCAGGGTTTCCATCACGCTTGGGAAGCTGGCGGCATACAGCACAAAGGCCAGAGCCAGTGAAGCGATCAACTGAATGATAGGGTCAGAGATAGAGGAAGCGGAAACTAACTTCATGCCCTGTTGACGCATGCGGTTGCTGACCGAATTGAAGCGATCGGTTTCAACCTGCTGGCCGCCGAAAATCAGAACTTCCTTGTGGCCTTTCAGCATCTGCTCGGCGCTGGTAGTCACCTGCCCCATGGTGTTCTGCATGTTTTTACTGATATTACGGAAGCGCTTGGAAACGATGCGGATCGCAATAGAGACAATCGGGGCCAGGACGATCAGGATCACCGAAAGCTGCCAGCTGTAATAGAACATCATGGTGAACAGCGCGATGATCGACGCCCCTTCACGCACCACGGTCACCAGTGCACTGGACGAGGATGAAGCGACCTGCTCGGAATCATAAGTGATGCGAGACAGTAATGTACCGGTAGATTGCTGGTCGAAGAAGGACACCGGCATTCTCATCATGTGGCCAAACAGACGACGACGCATGTGCATCACCACCATGCCGGAAACCCATGAAATGCAATAGCTGGAAACAAAGCCCGTCGCCCCGCGCACCACCATCAGGCCAATAACGGCCAATGGCATCCACAGCAGGATAGTGCTTTCCGTTTTCCCAAAACCGTCATCCAATAAAGGTTTAAGCAAAGACAGCATAAAGGCGTCGCTGGCTGCGTTCATTACCAACGCAATGGCGGCCACGATCAGCCCGGTCTTAAAAGGTGTGATCATCGGCCAGAGGCGACGGAAAGTCTGCCAGGTGGAGAGATCTTTATCATTCATCATGCAAATACCAGCATCGGAAGAAATAGCGGCCCATTTTACTCATTATCACCCTCTACGCCAAACCGCTGATGGTACCAACGGGGCATTATTTGTTCACGAAAGCCTTTAATTTGCCAATCGTTGTCGAAAAAAAGTACGGATAACTGACCGGAGCGCGATGTATCGCGCCATATGATGCCATTTTCCCGATATCTGGCGACCACTTTAACCGCAGGTAATCGCCATTTATTGTAACGCGATGCGGAAGCTATTGCCGCTTCCGGCGCTACAGCACGTAAAAATGGCGGAGTGGATGACGTTTTACTGCCATGATGGGGAACCTGTAATATCGTCGCGCGCAACAAATGGCGCTGATGCCGTACCAGCTGTGCTTCCGACCTTTTCTCTGCATCACCGGTCAGCAACAGGCTGTATTTGCCATCATCGATACGGATAACGCAAGAATCGTCATTTCCCGCGGTCTTTACTGCTTTCGGTGGCCACAGCACCTGGAATTGCAGCGATTGCCATTGCCAACTTTCCCCCGCGACACAGGGTAAGTGGCCAGCGCCAAGCCGCGGACTTCTCACCGTCGCCAGCGGGAATGCCTGCTGCAATTCCTCAAGACCACCGATATGGTCCAAATGATCGTGGCTAATGACGATTTGATCCACCGGCAGCCCACGCCAGTTAAGAAAGGGGACGATATTGCGCGTGGCCGCGCTGCCCGTCCCCCAACGGGGTCCAGTATCGTACAATATCGCCCGGCCATTCTTTTCAACCACCATGGCCAAGCCATGACCAATATCGAGCATATCTACGCGCCAGCGATATGACGGGGCTTTCTCCCGCCACAGCAAGCAGCACACTGCCAGCGTTACCAGCACCGAGACATAGCGCAGCCACCAATGAAAGCGCCAGAAAATCACCATCAACCAGCCCATAATGCTGAAAACCAGCGATGCTGCGCCAAGGTCAAGCCACCCGTTTTTCAGGTAGTGTAATGGGGTGAAAACCCACGCCAGCGTGAGGTCTGCTGCCCACCACAACCCGGTACTCAACGGAGGGAAAATCCCCAGTACCACGGCGAGAAGGATCAGCGGAACCGTCACCAGGGAAACCAAGGGTACGGCCCAAAGATTGGCCGGTATTGAGGTCATACTGAGGCCAAGAAACAAGCCTGCTTGCATCGGCACCAGCAACAATGTGATACCAAACTGAATATGCAGCCAACGCAGCGGTGCCCAATACCATCCCACGCGAAAACGGGGACTGAGGGGGACCCATTCAAACCAAAATATCAGGCACAACACCGCCGTCGCCGAGAGCCAAAAGCTGTCGGACAACACCGCCAGCGGATCGCAAATCAGTATCAAGCCGATACACCACAACCAAACTTGCCAAGAAGAACAATGAATACCCCGTATGCGCAACAGCATCCAGAGCGTCAACGCCAGGCCGGTTCTTACCGCCGGCGGGTGCGCGCCAGCCAACCAGATATAACCTAGCGCCCCGAGCCAACTGGCAATCAGAGGGAAACGGTAGCCGATTCGGTGGGCAGGTAACCAAAACTGGATTACCCGCAGCAAAGACCAAATCAAAATGGCCACCATCGCCACATGCAGCCCTGAAATGGCCATCAGGTGAGCAATACCGGTTTTTAACATTAGCGAACGCAGTGAAGGCTCTAGTGCCCCGCGTTCACCAAATGCCAAAGCCAGTAAAACGGCCTGATAACGAACCGTACCAATATTGTTTTCGGCATGGCGGATAATACGCTGTCGCCAGCTACAGGCGGGATCCAAAAGTGTGGCGCTCTTTACCTGCGCCGTTAATGGTTGACGCTGCGAGATAGCCCAACGTTGGCTGTCGAAGCCCCCTTCATTTAAATTGCCATGCATCGGTCGCAGGCGCAGTTGCATCTGCCAACGCTGTCCGGCGCACAAAGGTTGCTCTTTGGGTTGCCACAGTGTGGAAAACGCAATGGATGGCACCAACCACCTGCCATTAATCTGTTCTATATGCATTACCGTCTGCTTGCGTGCTGTAGCCGCAAGCGCAATGCCGCTAACCTTGACCACGGCATGCACTACAGGCCCCTGGCTCAGGCGGTTGATTTGATCGACCAGGTTTCCGGCAGTGAATACCGCCCACAGAAAGCCCAACGCCCCCCATGCCATAAATCGGCATAGGGAGCTCCTGCACCACAGGTAACAACAGATGGGCAAAATGACGCATAGCATTATTCGTGCGTCAGGCAGATGCGGCATGAAAAGCAGGGGCAGAGTGCCGCAGATAATCGCGATGATCGCCAAATCCAGCGAGGTCTTGATAGGGTTTCTCCCGGTTTGGGGCAGCTATTCAAGCCGCCAACATCACGGGATTGTTCACATCAAGACCAGGTTCCACCAGCCATAATCTAAAGACGTGCGCGAGGCGCCGCACAATAACGATGACCGTTACCTTCAGGGGCAACATGTTGCGACGTGGTAAGCAGAAAAGTGCAGAATCAACCGGTCAATCTCAGCGTTCAGGCCAAAAAAAAACGGCGCCCTGGGGCGCCGTTTTATATTTCAGTACAAGCAACAACTCTATGGAAGTCAGTGACTAACCATAGATATTGGCGCGGTCACGCAGCTCTTTGCCTGGCTTGAAGTGAGGAACGTACTTGCCGTCCAACTCAACTTTATCACCAGTTTTCGGGTTGCGACCCACACGCGGAGCACGGTAGTGAAGAGAAAAACTGCCGAATCCGCGGATCTCAATGCGTTCACCATCGGCTAACGTAGCAGCCATATGTTCTAGCATCTCTTTCACTGCATCCTCAACGGCTTTCGCCGGTACATGAGATTGCTGGCCAGCAAGTCTTTCAATAAGTTCAGACTTGGTCATAGTTCCTCCAAGCTTTGCAGCTAAACTACCGTATCGGGGCGATTAAAAAACCGCCCCCCGTCATTACTCGCCTTTAGCCGCTTTGAAAGCTTCAGCCATAGCGTTAGAGAAGTTGCTCTCTTCCTGTTTGTTGTTAACAGTAGCGATTGCGTCTTTCTCGTCAGCTTCGTCCTTAGCACGTACGGACAGGCTTACTACGCGGTTCTTACGGTCAACGCCGGTGAATTTAGCTTCAACGTCGTCACCCACATTCAGAACCAGAGTTGCATCTTCAATGCGGTCGCGAGAGGCTTCAGATGCACGCAGGTAACCTTCTACGCCGCCTGCTAATTCAACTGTAGCACCTTTGGCGTCAACTGCAGTGACTTTACCAGTAACAATAGTACCTTTCTTGTTCATAGACAGGTAGTTATTGAACGGGTCTTCAGCCAGTTGCTTCACGCCCAGGGAGATACGCTCGCGCTCTGCATCAACTTGCAGAACAACCGCTGCGATTTCGTCGCCTTTCTTGTATTCACGAACTGCTTCTTCACCTGCAACGTTCCAGGAGATGTCAGACAGGTGAACCAGGCCGTCGATGCCGCCGTCCAGGCCGATGAAGATACCGAAGTCAGTGATAGACTTGATTTTACCTTCAACGCGGTCGCCCTTGTTGTGGGTTTCTGCAAACTGCTGCCATGGGTTGTTTTTGCACTGCTTCAGACCCAGGGAGATACGACGACGCTCTTCATCGATGTCCAGAACCATAACTTCCACTACATCGCCCACGTTAACAACTTTGGACGGATGGATGTTTTTGTTGGTCCAATCCATTTCAGAAACGTGTACCAGGCCTTCAACGCCTTCTTCGATTTCTACGAAGCAGCCGTAATCAGTCAGGTTGGTTACACGACCAGTCAGCTTGGTGCCTTCTGGGTAACGTTTCGCGATAGCGACCCATGGATCTTCGCCCAGTTGCTTCAGGCCCAGTGAAACACGAGTACGCTCGCGGTCGAACTTCAGCACTTTAACAGTGATTTCGTCGCCAACGTTGACGATTTCGCTCGGATGCTTAACGCGTTTCCAAGCCATATCAGTGATGTGCAGCAGGCCGTCTACGCCGCCCAGATCAACGAATGCACCGTAGTCAGTGAGGTTCTTAACGATACCTTTAACTTCCATGCCTTCCTGCAGGTTTTCCAGCAGTTGATCACGTTCTGCGCTGTTCTCTGATTCGATAACCGCACGGCGAGAAACTACAACGTTGTTGCGTTTCTGGTCCAGCTTGATGACTTTGAACTCAAGCTCTTTGCCTTCCAGGTGCAGAGTGTCACGTACCGGACGCACGTCAACCAGGGAACCTGGCAGGAACGCACGAATACCGTTCAGCTCTACAGTGAAGCCACCCTTAACTTTGCCGTTGATAACACCGACGACAGTTTCAGCTTCTTCGTAAGCTTTTTCCAGCGTGATCCAAGCTTCGTGACGCTTAGCTTTCTCACGGGACAGCAGAGTTTCACCGAAGCCATCTTCAACAGCGTCCAGCGCAACATCAACTTCGTCGCCTACCTGGATTTCCAGCTCGCCCTGTGCGTTTTTGAATTGCTCAGCCGGGATGGCAGACTCAGATTTCAGACCGGCGTCAACCAGTACTACGTCTTTGTCGATAGCAACTACAACGCCACGAACGATGGAACCCGGACGGGTTTCGATTGTTTTCAGGGATTCTTCAAAGAGTTGAGCGAAAGATTCAGTCATGTTTAATCTTCAGGGTTCTATAGTTTAACGTCCATTTAGCATCCCGCCGAATGGGGTTGTTTCACATACCCCGCCATTGGCTCCATGCCGACAGGGTTTAGGTTACAGGGGTAAAATTTTACCCGATATAGTTCGATACTGCCATGACAAATATGACAAAAAGCCAATAACGCCGCCGCGCTTACTGCTGCGGCAACGCTAAAACTTCATGTGCATATGTCAGCGCACGCTGGATGACTTCGTCGATCGACATGCTGGTTGAATCCAGCACGAGGGCGTCGGAGGCCGGCACCAGTGGCGCGATAGGCCGATTACGGTCACGGTCATCCCGTTCCTTTATCTCGGCTAAAAGACGTTCAAAGTTAACATTAAAGCCCTTTTCCTGCAACTGTAGCATGCGGCGGTGCGCACGCTCTTCAGAACTGGCATCCAGGAAAATTTTTACCGGCGCATCGGGGAATACCACGGTGCCCATGTCGCGCCCATCGGCAATCAGGCCCGGGGCCTCGCGGAATGCACGCTGGCGCCGCAACAAGGCTTCACGCACGCGCGGAAAAGCCGCTGCCTGCGAAGCGGTATTGCCGACGGTTTCAGTGCGGATCTCATTGCTGACATCCTCACCTTCCAAAATCACCTGCAGTTTGCCACCTTCGGCAACAAAGCGAACATCGAGATGTGCGGCCAGGGGAACCAGCGCCTCCTCAGAAGTGATATCAACCTGATGATGCAGTGCCGCCAGTGCCAGTACGCGATAGATCGCACCGGAATCCAGCAAACGCCAACCAAGGGATTCGGCCAGCGCCTTACACAAAGTACCTTTGCCTGCGCCACTTGGTCCATCAACGGTTATCACCGGAGCTGTAGCCGTCATTTCTCTCTCCTTCAGGTAGAAAACCTCACAGGGACATAACCTGCCGTCAGCACAATGCGAAAGCATAATTAAAAGCGTCCCTGCCGCCTGCCCAGTCGGGGCAGTCACGGTGGCGTATTATACGCTGCCAAACGACTAACTGTTACCCTGGAACTGTCTGGTTGTTGAAAATAAGCGTACGTCCGCGCAAAAGTATAGTGGACGCCCGCAGCCTGCGGGCGTTAAAAACGATAAAGGCCCAATTAAGGGCCTTAAAAAAAAGCATCTGACTGTGGAATTATGCCAATTGACTGATGCGCGCCAGCTGTTCGAAGTAATCCGGGAAGGTTTTCGCGGTACATTTCGGATCGAGAATGGTCACTGGGGTGTCCGATAACGCCACCAGCGAGAAGCACATCGCCATACGGTGGTCATTATAGGTGCCGATATCGGCAAATTTCAGCTTGGCCGGTGGCACTACGTGAATGTAGTCTTCCCCTTCATCCACCTCAGCCCCCACTTTACGCAGCTCCGTCGCCATCGCCGCCAGGCGATCGGTCTCTTTAACCCGCCAGTTGTAGATGTTGCGGATGGTGGTCGGGCCTTCGGCAAACAGGGCTGCGGTTGCGATGGTCATTGCCGCATCAGGAATATGGTTCATGTCCATGTCGATACCGCGCAGTTCACCGCGGCTGCATTCAATATAGTCATCGCCCCAGGTAATACGTGCACCCATTTTTTCCAGCACGTCGGCAAACTTGGTGTCGCCCTGAACGCTTTTTCTACCAATGCCGGTAACGCGGACAGTACCGCCTTTAATCGCCGCCGCCGCCAGGAAATAAGACGCGGAAGAGGCATCCCCTTCCACCAGATAATCACCCGGTGAGCGATAGGTTTGGCTACCGCTAATGTGGAACACGCGATAGTTGTCGTGGCTGACTTCAACGCCGAAAGTGCGCATCAGATGCAGGGTGATATCAATGTACGGCTTGGAAACCAGCTCGCCCTTGATATGGATATGGGTGTCCTGTTTGGCCAGCGGTGCCGTCATCAGCAATGCGGTAAGAAACTGACTGGATACGCTGCCGTCCACGGTCACATCACCGCCCTGGAAGCCACCGCGCAGGCGCAATGGCGGGTAATCGGTCTGCTCCAGATAATCAATCTGCGCGCCCCCCTGACGCAGGGCATCCACCAGATGACCGATTGGGCGCTCTTTCATCCGTGGTTCGCCGGTCAACACCACATCATTGCTGCCCAGGCACAGCGCAGCCGCCAAAGGGCGCATCGCGGTGCCGGCATTGCCGAGGAACAGCTCAAGCGGTTGATTAGCCACCAGCGGGCCGGCAACACCTTCGACTGTACAGGTGGTACGATCGTCTGACAGTTGGTAACTCACCCCTAATGCCTGTAGCGCATTCAGCATATGGCGCACGTCATCGCTGTCCAGCAGATTGGTCAGCGTCGTCGTCCCCTCCGCCAGCGCAGCCAGCAGCAGAGCACGGTTGGACACGCTCTTGGAGCCAGGTAAGTTGACGGTGCCATTGACCAAGGCAACCGGTTGTAACGTCAGGGAATCCACCATGTGAACAAAAATCTCCAAAATCTGATAAACGAAACGGCCCCGGGATAATGCCGGAGCCGCTTTAACGCAAAAGGACAACAGCGAAGGCTACCTGCTCACGGCAGGCGCCGGACTTAACCGTGACGACGTTCGAAGTCGACCATAAAGTCGGTTAAGGTCTTCACCCCGGCCAACGGCATTGCATTGTAAATAGAAGCACGCATGCCGCCAACCACCCGGTGACCTTTTAACGCCTGCAGGCCAATGGCTTCTGCTTCGCTGAGGAAGACTTTATCCAGCGCAGAATCCGCCAGTTGGAACGGCACGTTCATCCAGGAGCGGTTGGCATGCGCCACCCGGCTACGGTAGAAGTCAGAGCTGTCGATGGTCGCGTACAGCAATTCGGCCTTGGCCTGGTTGCGTTTGTGCATCTCTACCAGGCCGCCCTGCTCTTTCAGCCATTTGAACACCAGGCCGGACAGGTACCAGGCAAAGGTCGGCGGTGTGTTGAACATGGAATCGTTTTCGGCCAGCACGGTGTAATCGAGGATGGACGGGACTTCGCGACGCGCTTTGCCCAGCAGATCTTCACGCACGATCACCAGGGTCAGGCCGGCCGGCCCAATGTTTTTCTGCGCCCCGGCGTAAATTACGCCGAAACGGCTGACGTCCAGCGGACCCGACAGAATGGTGGAGGAGTAATCGCCAATCACCACTTTATCGCCAAAGTCAGGTAACTCATCGATCGCTACACCGTCGATGGTTTCATTCGGGCAATAGTGCACATAGGCCGCGTCATCGCTTAACTGCCACTCTTTCATCGGTTTGATGCCGAGCAGGCCGTCGACGTTGGTTTTCACGTCAATGGTGTTTGGCGAGCAGTATTTTTGCGCTTCGGTGATGGCGCTGTGCGCCCAATAACCGCCGTCGATATAGTCCGCGGTGGTTTTGTCACCCAGCAGGTTCAACGGCAACGCAGCAAACTGTGCGCGAGCGCCACCGTGGCAGAACAGCACTTTATAATTGGAGGGGATCTTCAGCAGATCGCGCAGATCCTGCTCGGACTGCTGGGCAACTTCGATGAACTCTTTACTGCGATGGCTAATTTCCATCACCGAGGTACCGAGGCCGTGCCAGTTGCACAGCTCCTGTTCTGCACGACGCAACACTTCAACCGGCAGCATTGCCGGGCCAGAGCTAAAATTATAAACCTGAGTCATTTCCCCTCACCACATTCACTATTCGCCAATGATACTGGCCTACCGAAATACGCCCGAAGTAACCCATCGGTTTTATCACTCACGCCCCCCGCCTGCAATGGTTATTCGCCCGATGCCGGGAAAGCCTTGAACGTGACGATAACAGGCTCTGCCAAATCACCGGTATTTTCTGCAATAAAACGCTGTGAAGGTGGCCAATTCAGTGGGTTAACGCGGTTTTTTATGCTGTATTCAGCCAACATGGCTAGGGGGCTCCAGGGCCCCCGAATGAGGAAAATGCACTCAGTATTGATTGAACATCTGCTGGATCTGTTTGGCGTCCTTGGTCTGCGTCAACGCCAGTTGAAGCAGGATCCGCGCCTTCTGCGGGTTCAGCGTACCGGAGGCGACAAAGCCGAACTTCGCGTCATCCACTTCAGCGTCTTCGGTGGTGGAGCCAGTGGGCACTCTGGAAGAACGCACCACGGCGACACCGTTATGTGCGGCCGTCGCCAGCGTATCGAACACCGTTTTATAAAGGTTGCCGTTACCGACCCCGGCACTGACGATGCCTTGATACCCTTCGGCGATCAAAGCCTTCGCAGGGGCATCGGAAGCATTGGCGTAATTGTAGATAATGCCCACCTTCGGCAACGCTGTCAGGTTAGACACGTCAAACGGGGTCTCGGTGGTGTGCTTGCGCTGCGGCGCACGCTGGTAATCAACCTTGCCGTTGTGGATGTAACCAAGCGGGCCGAAGTTAGGCGACTGGAAAGTCTGCACCGACGTAGTATTGGTTTTTGTCACATCGCGTGCATCCAACACGCTGTCGTTCATCGCCACCAACACCCCGCGTTTCGCCGATTGCGGATCTGCCGCCGTCACCACTGCGTTATACAGATTGAACGGACCATCAGCGCTCATCGCCGTTGCCGGGCGCATTGCCCCGACGATCACCACCGGTTTGTCACATTTGACCGTGAGATCCAGAAAATAGGCGGTCTCTTCCAGCGTATCTGTGCCGTGGGTAACGACAAAGCCGTCAGTTTTGGCGCAGTCGGCGTTGATTTTCTTCGCCAGCTTCAGCCACACCTCATCGTTCATGTCCTGCGACCCGATGTTCACCACCTGCTCGCCCTGCACGTTGGCGAGGTTTTTTAGCTCAGGCACAGCACTCACTAAAGCGTCAACGCCCAGTTTCCCCGCCGTATAGTTGGATTTCGTCGCCGATTCGCCACCGCCGGCAATGGTGCCGCCGGTCGCCAACAAGGTAATGGTAGGCAAAGCCAACGCCGAACCGCTCGCCCCCGCCAACAGTAGCGCCACGGCGCTGAGTTTCACTGATTTCATTGAGTTTCTCCATGATAGATAACCCGCTGAATTATGGCCCTTATCCCTAAAAAAACTGTGACTTTGCCACCGCTTTAGGAATACATGGAGCTTGAGCGTAAAACCCCGTATCATTGCGCGTTTTTAGTACGCTCAAAAAGTGAAGACAATGACGCAAACTTTTATCCCTGGCAAAGACGCCGCGCTGGAAGACTCTATCGCCCGTTTCCAACAGAAATTAAGCGACCTGGGTTTTAATATCGAAGAGGCCTCCTGGCTGAATCCGGTACCTCATGTATGGTCGGTTCATATCCGCGATCGCGATTGCCCGCTGTGCTTCACCAACGGCAAAGGCGCCAGCAAAAAAGCTGCTCTGGCCTCCGCTTTGGGCGAATACTTCGAACGCCTTTCCACCAACTACTTCTTTGCCGACTTCTATCTGGGGAAACAGATTGCCGAAGGTGACTTCGTGCATTACCCGAACGAGAAGTGGTTCCCGATCCCAGCCGATGACTCGTTGCCGGCCGGTATTCTCGATGAGCGTCTGCATGCTTTCTACAATCCGGATCAGGAAGTCAACGCAAGCGATCTGATCGATCTGCAGTCCGGTAATGGCGATCGCGGCATTTGCGCCCTACCGTTCTCTCGCCAGTCAGACCAGCAGACCGTTTACATTCCGATGAACATCATCGGTAACCTGTACGTGTCCAACGGCATGTCCGCGGGTAATACCGCCAACGAAGCGCGCGTACAAGGCCTGTCCGAAGTGTTTGAGCGTTATGTGAAAAATCGCATCATCGCCGAATCCATCAGCCTGCCAGAGATCCCGGCCGAGGTACTGAACCGCTATCCTGGCGTGGTAGAAGCTATCGCCAAGCTTGAAGAAGAAGGCTTCCCGATCCTGTCTTACGACGCGTCGCTGGGCGGTAATTATCCGGTGATCTGCGTGGTGCTGTTTAACCCGGCTAACGGCACCTGTTTTGCCTCGTTCGGTGCCCATCCTGATTTCGGCGTGGCGCTTGAGCGTACCGTCACTGAGCTGCTGCAGGGCCGTAGCCTGAAAGATCTGGACGTGTTCACCGCACCGACCTTCGACGACGAAGAAGTGGCGGAGCACACTAACCTGGAAACCCACTTTATCGACTCCAGCGGTTTGATCTCCTGGGATATGTTCAAGCAGGACGCGGATTACCCGTTTGTCGACTGGAGCTTCAGCGGCAGCACGCAGGAAGAATTCGCGACGTTGATGAGCATCTTCGACAAAGAAGGCGCTGAAGTGTATATCGCCGACTATGAACATTTGGATGTCTACGCCTGTCGCATCATCGTGCCGGGCATGTCCGACATCTACCCGGCGGAAGACCTGCTGCTGGCCAACAACAGCATGGGGGCGCACCTGCGCGATACGTTGCTGGCGCTGCCGGGCAGCGAGTGGGAGCCGCAAGAGTATCTGGCGCTGTTAGAGCGCCTGGACGACGAAGGCCTGGACGACTTCACCCGCGTGCGCGAGCTGCTGGGGATTGCTTCCGGCAAAGACAACGCCTGGTCTACCCTGCGTATCGGCGAGTTGAAGTCAATGCTGGCGCTGGCCGGCGGCGATCTGGATCAGGCGCTGATCTGGGCCGAATGGACGCAGGACTTCAACTCTTCCGTGTTGAGCCCGGCGCGCAGCAACTACTACCGTTGTTTGCAAACCCTGCTGCTGCTGACGCAGGAGCCTGAACGCGATCCGGCACAATACTATTCCGCCTTCGTGAAAATGTACGGCCAGGAAACAGTGGATGCCGCCTCTGCGGCCATCAGCGGTGAAGAACGCTTTAACGGCCTGTTCGCTGTCGATAGCGATCTGAAAGCCTTACCGGCACATCAGGCGCTGCTAGCGGCCTATGAAAAACTGCAGACCGCCAAGCGTCGCCATTGGGCGCAGGCATAATCTCAGTATCTGTGCGCCGGCGGCCTTCTGCCGGCGCAACACCAAGATAGAAAAAATAACTAAGAATTATTTGACGGTTAAATAGCCGTTTTTTTTGTTTTATTTTTTTGCCTAATTACGCACTTAACGGTAAACAAGATAAATAAAACAGCAGTTGTTACGGACCGGTAAAATAATAATTAACCGATAATTAAACCTTGCCGCTCTGAAAGTGACAAAATGCGCTAAAATTTAACCTATTCAAGGTTGGCGCGGTCGCAAATTCAAAATTATTTGCAAACATTAAAAAAATGTTTTTCTTTAAAAATCAATAAATTAACCAAATAAACCTTGCGATTTATCTGGTTTTTGGCCGTTTTAGTTTCCCGCCTTATGATCCAAATCAATTTTTACCCTATACTGCTTTGCTAGTATCTCATTGCGTTGTTTTAACCCTTAAAAGCGAGAGTTAGTGTGAAAGCTGACAACCCCTTCGATCTGATATTACCTGCAGCAACGGCGAAAATCGCTGAAGATGCAGGTGTGTATAAAGCCACCAAGCACCCGCTGAAAACGTTTTATTTGGCGATCACTGCCGGCGTCTTTATTTCAATCGCATTCGTATTTTATATCACTGCGACTACCGGCACTGCCGGTGTGCCTTTCGGCCTGGCAAAACTGGTCGGCGGCATCTGCTTCTCTCTGGGGTTAATGCTGGTCGTGGTTTCAGGCGCCGACCTGTTCACTTCCACCGTGCTGATTGTCATCGCCAAAGCCAGCGGCCGCATCAGCTGGTACCAGTTGGCTGCCAACTGGCTAAATGTCTATATCGGCAACCTGATCGGCGCCCTGTTCTTCGTCGCGCTCATCTGGTTCTCCGGCGAACACATGGTGGCCAACGGCCAATGGGGACTGAACGTCCTGCAAACCGCTGACCACAAGCTGCATCACACCTTTGTTGAGGCCGTCTGCCTCGGCATCCTGGCTAACCTGATGGTTTGCCTGGCCGTGTGGATGAGTTACTCAGGCCGCAGCCTGATGGACAAAATGTTCGCCATGATCCTGCCGGTCGGCATGTTCGTCGCCAGCGGTTTCGAACACAGCATCGCCAACATGTTTATGATCCCTATGGGTATCGTGGTTAAAAACTTCGCCACGCCGGAATTCTGGCAAGCCATAGGGGCAGCACCCGAGCAGTTTGCTCATCTGACCGTAAGCAACTTTATCATCGACAATCTGATCCCAGTCACCATTGGCAACATCATTGGCGGCGGTTTACTGGTTGGGTTGACTTACTGGGTAATTTATCTGCGCGGTGGTGAACAACAGCACTAAGCTGTTAGTTATCGCGCGCCGAGTTAGAACTCCACAATTAAAGGTAGGTGTATAATGACCGAACTTAACGAGAAGTTAGCCAAAGCTTGGGAAGGTTTCAGCAAAGGTGACTGGCAGAACGAAGTCAACGTTCGTGACTTCATCCAGAAAAACTACACTCCTTACGAGGGTGATGAATCCTTCCTGGCTGGCGCAACTCAGGCCACCTCCACCCTGTGGGAAAAGGTTATGGAAGGGATCAAACTGGAAAACCGCACCCATGCGCCAGTTGATTTCGACACCAACGTTGCCGCGACCATCACTTCCCATGACGCTGGCTACATCGCTAAAGAGCTGGAAACCATCGTAGGTCTGCAGACTGACGCCCCTCTGAAACGCGCGCTGATCCCATTCGGCGGCATCAAAATGGTCGAAGGTTCTTGTAAGGTCTATGGCCGCGAACTGGATCCACAGCTGAAAAAAGTGTTCACCGAATACCGCAAAACCCACAACCAGGGCGTATTCGATGTTTACACCAAAGACATCCTGAACTGCCGTAAATCCGGCGTGCTGACTGGTCTGCCAGATGCATACGGCCGTGGTCGTATCATCGGTGACTACCGCCGCGTAGCCCTGTACGGCATCGATTTCCTGATGGCCGACAAACTGAACCAGTTCAAGTCACTGCAGACCAAGCTGGAAAACGGCGAAGATCTGGAAATGACCATCCAGCTGCGTGAAGAAATTGCTGAACAGCATCGCGCTCTGAGTCAGATCAAAGAAATGGCTGCCAAATACGGCTGCGATATCTCTGGTCCTGCTACCACCGCACAAGAAGCTGTACAGTGGACTTACTTCGGCTACCTGGCCGCGGTGAAATCTCAGAACGGCGCAGCAATGTCCTTTGGCCGCGTGTCTACCTTCCTTGACGTGTTCATTCAACGCGACATCGATGCAGGCAAACTGACTGAAGAACAAGCGCAGGAACTGATTGACCACCTGGTAATGAAACTGCGTATGGTGCGCTTCCTGCGTACCCCTGAGTATGATGAGCTGTTCTCCGGTGACCCAATCTGGGCGACCGAGTCCCTGGCAGGTATGGGCGTTGACGGCCGTACTCTGGTAACCAAAAACAGCTTCCGCTTCCTGAACACCCTGTACACCATGGGGCCGTCTCCGGAACCGAACATGACCATCCTGTGGTCTGAAAAACTGCCTCTGAACTTCAAAAAATACGCGGCGAAAGTGTCTATCGACACCTCTTCCGTACAGTATGAAAATGACGACCTGATGCGCCCAGACTTCAACAACGATGACTATGCCATCGCCTGTTGCGTCAGCCCGATGATTGTCGGTAAACAAATGCAGTTCTTCGGTGCCCGTGCCAACCTGGCGAAAACCATGTTGTACGCTATCAACGGCGGCGTTGATGAAAAACTGAAAATGCAGGTAGGCCCGAAAGAAGCGCCAATGATGGACACCGTGCTGGACTATGACAAAGTCATGGAACGCATGGACCACTTTATGGATTGGCTGGCCAAACAGTACGTGACCGCGCTGAACATCATTCACTACATGCACGATAAGTACAGCTATGAAGCTGCACTGATGGCACTGCATGACCGTGACGTTTATCGCACCATGGCCTGCGGCATCGCTGGTCTGTCGGTTGCGGCTGACTCCCTGTCCGCCATCAAGTACGCTAAAGTCTCCACCATCCGTGACGAAGACGGTCTGGCTATCGACTTCAAAATCGAAGGTGAATATCCGCAGTTCGGTAACAACGATGCTCGCGTTGATGACATCGCCTGTGACCTGGTAGAACGTTTCATGAAGAAAATTCAGAAACTGCGTACCTACCGTAATGCGGTACCGACTCAGTCCGTACTGACCATCACTTCTAACGTGGTCTACGGCAAGAAAACCGGTAACACTCCAGACGGTCGCCGCGCTGGCGCGCCATTCGGTCCAGGTGCTAACCCAATGCACGGTCGCGACCAGAAAGGTGCTGTAGCCTCCCTGACCTCCGTAGCCAAACTGCCGTTTGCTTACGCGAAGGACGGGATCTCCTACACCTTCTCCATCGTGCCAAACGCGCTGGGTAAAGACGACGACGTGCGTAAAGCCAACCTGGCGGGTCTGATGGACGGTTACTTCCACCACGAAGCGTCTATCGAAGGTGGTCAACACCTGAACGTTAACGTGATGAACCGTGAAATGCTGCTGGACGCGATGGAAAACCCTGAGAAATACCCTCAGCTGACCATCCGCGTATCCGGTTATGCCGTTCGCTTCAACTCGCTGACCAAAGAACAACAGCAAGACGTCATTACTCGTACTTTCACTCAGTCGATGTAATTGCCCCATCCGGGCGGGGTTTCCCGCCCGGTAGTCAAGCTGAAATTCGGGGCCGGATCTTTCCGGCCTTTTTAGCAAATGCACTACCCTGACTCACTCAGAGTCTGTTTTGCCAGATAGCTATACTGAATGGAATTGGTGGATATCCGGCAAAACAGTTATCCGGCGTAATAACCGGCCAACAGGCATCGTTTCACCCCAGTCGTCGGGCCTTGCCCGGTTGCTGCATCGCTGATCCCTGGCTGGCGGTTATGAGCCTACTTTTAGACTGCGTTTGACAGTCAATATTGGAGAAAACCCCGCAATGTCAGTGAAAGGTCGCATCCACTCCTTCGAATCCTGTGGCACCGTAGACGGTCCGGGGATCCGCTTTATCGTCTTCTTCCAGGGCTGCCTGATGCGCTGCCTGTATTGCCATAACCGTGACACCTGGGATACCCACGGCGGGAAAGAAGTGACCGTTGAAGAGTTGATGAAAGATGCCGTCTCTTATCGTCACTTTATGAATGCCTCCGGCGGTGGCGTAACGGCCTCCGGTGGTGAAGCCATACTGCAGGCAGAATTCGTCCGCGATTGGTTCCGCGCCTGCCATGAAGAAGGGATCAATACCTGTCTGGACACCAACGGTTTTGTGCGCCGCTACGATCCGGTGATCGATGAGCTGCTGGATGCCACCGATTTGGTGATGCTGGATCTCAAACAGATGAACGACGACATTCACCAGAACCTGGTCGGCGTTTCCAACCACCGCACGCTGGATTTCGCCCGCTATCTGGCGAAACGTAATCAACGCACCTGGATCCGTTATGTGGTAGTGCCGGGCTGGTCAGACGATGACAAGTCGACGCATATGCTGGGTGAGTTCACCAAAGACATGACCAACATCGAGAAAATCGAACTGCTGCCCTATCACGAACTGGGTAAGCACAAATGGGTGGCGATGGGTGAAGAGTACAAGCTGGACGGCGTCCATCCGCCGAAAGCGGAAACCATGGATCGCGTGAAAAGCATTCTGGAAAGCTACGGCCACAAAGTCATTTACTGAGCCCGTTAGCTACAACAAAAAAACCCGGCACACGATGGCCGGGTTTTTTATGCTCAGGCGGCAGCCAACGGAGTGTGGTGACGATCCGGCTTTCTCAGCAGCATCATCAGATAGACCAGGGCAACGGCGGCAATCATCACAAACAACAGGCGGTCGGAATAATTTTGCATCAGCAGCGCCGTCATCGACGGGCCAAGCAGACTGCCAATGGTATAGCTCATCAACAATGCCTGGTTCATCGCCACCAGCTCATGCGGCAACGCCTTTTCACAAGCCCAGGACATCGCCACCGGATATAAGGTGAACCCGGCACAACCGAGAATAAACAACGCCGGTGCCATCGCATAGTTGCCAAGCATGGCGATGCTGGCAAGGATCACCACAAACACCTGAATGCGCAGCACCAGCAAACGACCATAGCGGTCTGCCAGACGCCCGACCGGCCATTGCCCGACAATGCCTGAGCTGACCAGCAATGCCATCCAGTAACCCACGTTGGCATCACTCATGCCCTGATGGGACAGGTACAGCGGCATCAGGCCGTATAGCGAGCCGAGTACAATGCCGGAAATGACACAGCCATTAATCCCCAACCGCGCGCTACGGCGCTTCAACATTGGCCAAACCGCAGCCTGTTGGGGTTCGTCGTGCCGACTGTTAACCCGTGCAAACAGCATCGGCAGCGTGGCACTGAGCACGATGGCCGTGACCCATGGCACCACATTCAACAGTTCGGTCGATACCATGCTCAACAACAGTTGGCCGACAACCGTACCCAGGTAATAAACCATCATATAAGCCGCCAGCAATTGCCCACGGTTAGACAGATTACCGCTCCGCAGCAAGGCACTTTCGACGATCACCCAGATCCAGGCACAGCCGATGCCGGCAAAGAAACGCCAGCCCATCCAACTCCAAAAATCGAGCGACAATGCCATACCGGCAGTCGCCACGGCGAATACCACACAGGCAAGATGATAGCTGCGGGTAAAACCAATGCGCTGGATGAGTTTGCCCGCAATCAGCGTGCCGACCAGATTGCCGGTAAAGTAAGAGGAACTTACCATTCCTACCTGCCAGGTTGACAACTGAGCATGAGTCAACCAAAGAGGGACTAGCGTATTCAATACGGCGATAGAGACCGTGAGCAGCAACAAGCCACAGAGCAGCAGGAGCACTGGGCGGGAGTATGCGGACATAGTGAGATTGAAACCGAACGCGCAATGAGAGTGCGCGCATCATGCCACTGGCGATAAAAAAGTCAATCAGCTCTTATATGTATACCGCACAATTTGTATTACGCGGCCTATTTAACGGCGGAGTGACCGCCGGCGCCTGCAATTTTAGGCACCTGACGGCCATTCATTTTTTATCAGAAATACAGTTCTAAAGATTCAACTTCAGTCGTACATTCCGCGCCCCAGGCACCCAGGGTGATTTGCGCTAATTGCGCCAGTCCCTGATAGAAAGGATGCTGCGCATTGGCTTCCAGCAGTTCCAGATAGCGTGGTGCCCATGGCAACAAATGTTTCGTCAGTAGTTGCTCGACCAACCCGCCCTGACGTTCTTCGGCCAGCCACGCCACCATCATCAGCAAAGTGCCAATATGATCTTCCGGCTCATTGCGATCGTGCTGAGCTTCAATGCCGTTGGCCCGTAACCACTTGCGCAACCGCAGGGTCGAATGACCAAACAGCACGTTCTCTTTGTCCAGATACACCGAACCCCATAATGGCGCCGGTAAGGTATCAGGCCCCACAAACAGACGTTGGTAAGCTTCCGCCAGGGATTCATCCTGTTGATCTTCAATACCGGTCGCAATCAGCGCAGCCGCCGTCTGTAACCGATCAGCATCGCCATACGGCCACTCTTTGACCCACTCAGATTCAGACAGGGTTGCCAACAGCTGTTGGCCGTCTTCACTTTCTGGCGGCGCGTACAGCAACACACCCAGCACCCGCCCCGTTAAAGCGATATTTTCAAGCGTCATAAATCAAGGATCCTTTTAAGGGCGCAGTTTATCACTGCGCCTCACTACAATATTAACCGGCCACCGCCATGCCGACGGTCATATGCAGGCCGTAGAACACGCCCCGCCCAACCAGCTCACCGGCGATAACCAGAATCAAACCTAAAGCCATTCCCATCACGCTAGCGTTACCACGGCGCAACAGCGGGCAGATCCAGCAGCCGAACCCCAGCACCACCAGCACCAAACGCCCAACCATTAATTGCCCGTACTGTGGGATAAGCGCTGATGCCTGCTGTACCGAACTGCTGATGCTGGCCAGTTCGTAGCCTTGCATCATAACGGTCCCCAGACTAACCAACAGCGCCACCACGCCCAGAGTAGCCAGTGAATGCCGGGTTGTAACATCCAGCCCCGCAAAACGCAGCAACAAAACGCCCAGCATTGGCCCCCCGATCGGTACCGTCAGGAAAAAGCTCAGCGTAGTGTAACCGTTATGCCAGGTTGGCACCGTATCGATTTGATATACCCGCGTCATCATGTAAACAAAGACCAGGCCCAGTGCCATGGTCACCCACAACCACACGCGCCCCAATAACGGCGGTATTTTGCCCAATACCGCCAACAGCCAATAACAACCGCCGACGGCGAAGAACAAGGCGCCAGCGGCTATTTCGTTACTCAATGCCGAAGCGCCAATGCGGTTCAACGAGTTGAACGCCCGCCACGGCGAACCGAGGTGCAGCGTGGAAGCCATGAAAGCGATGCCCATCAACAACCACAGGAAGAACATCGCGCGGTGAACTGCCCTGCGCTGCTGTTCGTTCAGGTTACCGCCAATTATGGCGAGCCCCATGACGATAACCCCTCCTACCACACATTGTCCCAATACGGTAAACAACATCAGCGGCCATTCTTGCCATCCCATGCCCATATCAAACCTCCTTTGGATTGGCCAAATAGCCAGTGGTGTCGCCACTTGGGCGGCTGTTGGCATTGGGTTTTACCACCAGGCACGGTCGGGTAAAATGCGCCGCCGGCAAGGGGGCCACCTGCGCCAGAGAACCATGCTGCTGCCGCAGTTGCTCAATCGGGCCAAAATCCAGGGCCCGCAGTGGACAAGATTCCACGCAGATAGGTTTATGGCCTTCGGCTACCCGCTTATAACAGCCATCGCACTTGGTCATGTGGCCCTTGGTCGAATTGTACTGCGGTGCGCCGTATGGGCAGGCCATATGGCAGTAGCGACAGCCGATACACACCTCTTCATTCACCACCACAAAGCCGTCTTCCCGCTTGTGCATCGCGCCGGTCGGACACACTTTGGTGCAGGCGGGATCTTCACAGTGGTTGCAGGCAATCGACAAATAATAAGCGAATACATTTTGTTGCCAGCCGTCGCCATCCTGGAACCAATCTCCTCCGGCATATTCATAGATGCGGCGGAAACTGACGTCCGGCGTCAAATTTTTATAGTCTTTGCAGGCCAGTTCGCAGGTTTTGCAGCCAGTGCAACGACTTGAATCGATAAAGAATCCATATTGCTGAGTCATTTGGTCCTCCCTTACACCCGAGGTAGTTGGAGTTGCATCGCGGCGGCAACTAAGCGCATCCCCAGGATGCGTACAGGTAGTACGTGACTGGGGTAAGCGCAGGCGGCCAACAAAGATGCGGCTTCAAGTACGCAGGGTTATACCTTTTCGATTTGAATCAGGTTGGTATGCTGCGGATTACCCTTGGCCAACGGCGAAGGCCGGTGGGTGGTCAGGGTATTCATACAGGCACCATGGTCGACACGGTCACCGCGCATATCGGCCTGATGCCAGGCTCCCTGCCCCATCGCGACAACGCCAGGCATGATCCGCGGCGTCACTTTGGCTTCGACACGCACTTCGCCACGCCCATTAAATACCCGCACCTTGTCGCCGCCGATAATGCCGCGCGACTGGGCGTCCAGTGGGTTGATCCACACCTCCTGACGACAGGCCGCCTGCAACACATCGATGTTGCCGTAGGTCGAGTGGGTACGGGCCTTGTAATGGAAGCCAAACATTTGCAATGGGTAAGTGTTGCGCAGAGGATCGTCCCAACCTTCAAAAGTAGAGGCGTAAATTGGCAACGGGCTGATGGTTTCATCTTTTTCCAACTGCCAGCTGTCGGCTATCTCAGCCAGCCTGGAGGAATAGATTTCTATTTTGCCGGACGGCGTTTTTAATGGATTCGCTTCGGGATCCTGGCGGAATTTTTTGTAGGCGACAAAATGCCCATTGGGATCTTTGCGCTTATAAATCCCCATACTGCGCAACTCTTCATAACCCGGCAACAGCGGATCCCTGTCCTGCATTTTGGCGTACAAATGTTGCAGCCATTGCGCCTGGGTACGCCCTTCGGTGAACTTCTGATGCACCTCTGGCCCCAGCCGACGCGCCACTTCACTCAGCACCTCATAGATGCCCTTGCGTTCAAATTTGGCGGGGGTTGCAGGCTGGATAAAGATCAGGTACCCCATGTTGCCGGCATAGTCGTTGGGAATAATGTCTTCCTGTTCGACGGTCATCAGATCCGGCAGTAAAATGTCGGCATATTTGGCCGACGAGGTCATAAAGTTTTCGAGCACCACGATCATTTCGCACTGGGATTCGTCCTGCAAAATATCGTGGGTTTTGTTGATGTCGGAATGCTGGTTGGTGATGGTGTTACCGGCATAGTTCCAGATGAACTTGATCGGCACATTCAGTTTGTCCTGCCCACGAACCCCGTCGCGTTTGGCGGTCATCTCCGGACCGCGCACGATGGCATCGGTCCAGCTAAAACAGGAGATTTGCGCTTTGACCGGGTTTGCCAATACCGGCATCCGCTCAATGGTAATGGTGTAGGTTGATTCACGCGCCCCGCTGTTGCCGCCATTGATGCCAACATTGCCGGTCAGGATAGGCAGCATGGCGATTGCACGCGAGGTCAGTTCGCCATTGGCCTGTCGCTGTGGCCCCCAGCCCTGGCAGATGTAGGCTGGTTTCGCCGTGCCTATTTCCCGCGCCAGTTTGATAATACGTTCGGCCGGAATGCCGGTAATTTTCGCCGCCCACTGCGGCGTTTTTTCAACGCCGTCTTCACCTTGCCCAAGAATGTAAGCCTTATAATGCCCATTTACCGGCGCATCGGCTGGCAAGGTTTTTTCGTCATAGCCGATGCAATACCGATCCAGAAACGGTTGGTCGACCAACTGTTCGCTGATCAATACATGCGCCAGCCCGGCAATCAATGCCGCATCCGTGCCGGGACGAATAGGGATCCATTCGTCCTCACGTCCGGCGGCCGTATCGGTGTAACGAGGATCGATAACGATCATGCGCGCATGAGAACGTTCACGCGCCTGCTCCAGATAATAGGTAATGCCGCCGCCGCTCATCCGCGTTTCCGCCGGGTTGTTACCGAACATCACCACCAGCTTGCTGTTTTCGATGTCAGACGTGCTGTTGCCTTCGTTGCTGCCATAGGTATAGGGCATGGCGCAGGCGATTTGCGCTGTGCTGTAGGTGCCGTACTGGCTGAGGTAACCGCCATAGCAGTTCATCAGCCGAGCGACCAGCGACGCATTCGGTGACGAACGGGTAATGTTGCCGCCGACGATGCCCGAGGTGTAATTGATATATACCGCTTCGTTACCGTACTGTTCGACGATGCGTTTTAGGTTGTCGGCAATGCTATCAAAAGCTTCTTCCCAACTGATGCGCTTGAACTTGCCTTCACCCCGCTTGCCAACGCGTTTCATCGGGTAATTCAGACGATCGGGATGATTCATGCGGCGGCGAATAGAACGGCCACGCAAACAGGCCCGAACCTGGTGGTCGCCATATGCGTCCAGCCCGGTGTTATCGGTTTCGACCCAATAGACTTCGTTATCACGCACGTGCAAACGCAAGGCGCAGCGGCTACCGCAGTTGACCGAGCAAGCCCCCCAAACCACTTTATCCTGCGCGTTTTTTTGCACACCTTCGCTGATTGAATCCGCCAATGCGCGGCGACTAAACGGTAAGGCTATACCCCCCACGGCCATAGCCAGCCCGACGATACTGCCGGACTTTACCAAGGTGCGACGGCTGACGCCTGCAGACACTTGGCTGTTTTCTTTGTTTTCCGACATAACTCACTCCACGTTTTACCCTGGTATTGATAAACGTCATGCCTTTGACTCAAGGCGGCGAGCAGAGGAGACAGAACTGATGTCTGCTGATGAGCTTGAGTAAAAACCCTCCTCTATACAGGGATATTACTCAGAAGTGGGTAGTGAACTTTGTCTGCTATCAATAAAGCGGGGGAAGGAGATGAAAGAAAAAGTCCTTTCGAACAAAAGGATAATAATTTTCTTATAAAAAAAGCGCCCGCAGGCGCTTTTCATAGAACAGGCAATAAGTTAGCCGATATATTCCAGGCCGCCCATATACGGACGTAATACTTCCGGCACCTGAACACGGCCATCGGCCAGCTGGTAGTTTTCCAGCACGGCAACCAGCGTACGGCCGACTGCCAGACCAGAACCGTTCAGCGTATGCACCAGGCGCGGCTTCTTCTCGGTTTTGCTACGGCAGCGAGCCTGCATGCGGCGTGCCTGGTAATCCCACATGTTGGAACAAGATGAGATTTCACGGTAAGTGTTCTGCGCCGGCAGCCACACTTCCAGATCGTAGGTCTTGCATGAGCCTGCCCCCATGTCGCCGGTACACAGCAACATTTTACGGTACGGCAGGTTCAGCAGCTGCAGCACTTTCTCCGCATGACCGGTCAGCTCTTCCAGCGTAGCCATGGAGTCTTCCGGACGGACGATTTGCACCATCTCGACCTTGTCAAACTGGTGCATGCGGATCAGACCGCGGGTATCGCGACCATAAGAACCGGCTTCGGCACGGAAACATGGCGTATGCGCGGTCATCTTCAGCGGCAGTGATTCTTCTTCCAGGATCTCGTCGCGTACCAGGTTGGTCAACGGCACTTCTGCAGTTGGGATCAGCGCGTAGTTGCTGCTGTCGGATTCCTCTTCCAGCGGTTTGGTGTGGAACAGATCTTCACCAAACTTCGGCAACTGGCCGGTACCGTACAACGTGGCGTGGTTAACCAGGTAAGGCACGTAGGTTTCCTGGTAGCCGTGCTGTTCGGTATGCAGATCCAGCATGAACTGGGATAACGCACGGTGCATGCGGGCGATTTGCCCTTTCATCACCACAAAGCGTGAACCGGTCAGTTTTACGGCGGCGGCGAAGTCCAGACCACCGGCCATTTCGCCCAGATCCACGTGATCGCGTACCTGGAAATCATACTGGCGCGGCTCGCCCCAGCGGCTGACTTCCTGGTTATCGCTGTCGTCTTTGCCATCCGGCACTGCATCATCCGGCAGGTTCGGGATCGCCAACGCATAATCGCGGATTTCAGTCTGCAACTGATCCAGAGCGGCCTTGGCAATATCCAGCTTGTCACCCAGCTCGTTGACTTCGCGACGCAGCGGCTCAATGTCTTCCCCGCGCGCTTTAGCCGCGCCGATGGATTTCGATCGGGAGTTACGTTCTGCCTGCAGCATTTCAGTTTCTACCTGCAGAACTTTGCGACGCTCTTCTTGAGAACGCAGCAGATCCAGATCGAGTTTAAAGCCTCGGCGAGCCAGTTTGACGGCGACTGCGTCTAGCTCATTACGCAGCAGATTGGGATCGAGCATGCTAATCCTGTGCTTATTGTTATTGAAAGAAAATTTGTTGTTTTATGCGGCTGTTTAAAAGCCGCATAAAGGAAGAGTGGTACCCGCTAACCTTACCGCAACGGCAACGCTAGCGGTAGCGTTTTGTCTGGCTATTTTGATCCTGCTCAGCCAGCCATGCCAGCTTTTCGCCGATTTTACCTTCCAGCCCGCGTGAGGTTGGATGATAGTAACGCGTCTTGGCCATTTCAGCTGGAAAATAGTCCTCGCCGGCGGCATAGGCATTGGGTTCGTCGTGAGCGTAACGATACTCTGCACCCAGCCCCATTTCCTTCATCAGCTTGGTTGGCGCATTGCGCAGATGTTCGGGCACATCATAATCCGCCCGCTCTTTAGCATCGCGCATCGCCGCTTTGAAGGCGGTATAAACGGCATTACTTTTTGGCGCGCAGGCCAGGTAAACGATCGCTTGAGCAATCGCACGTTCACCTTCGGCCGGACCAACGCGGGTAAAGCAGTCCCAGGCGGCGATCGCCACCTGCATACCGCGCGGATCGGCATTGCCGACATCTTCCGAAGCAATGGCCAGCAGCCGGCGCGCCACATACAGCGGATCGCCTCCGGCGGTAATAATACGCGCATACCAGTACAGCGCAGCATCCGGGGCGGAACCTCGCACCGATTTATGCAGCGCCGAAATAAGATCGTAAAAACGGTCGCCTTTATTGTCGAAGCGCGCGCTGCGTTCGCCGGAGACTTCTTTCAGTAATTCCGGCGTCAGCACGCGAATGCCTTTGGCGTCGATCTCCGCCATGTCCGCCATCATCTCCAGGCTGTTCAACGCCCGGCGCGCATCGCCGCCCACCAGTTCCGACAGCATGCGGCGGGTCTCTTCCGGCAGCTCGATATTCTGGCCGCCAAACCCCCGGCTGTTGTCCAGCATCGCCTGATCAAGCACCTGGCTGATATCTTCTGCCGTCAACGCTTTCAGCAAATACACGCGGGCGCGGGACAACAGCGCCGAGTTAAGCTCAAAGGACGGGTTTTCGGTTGTCGCGCCGATAAAGGTAATGGTGCCGTCTTCAATGTGCGGCAGAAAGGCATCCTGCTGGCTTTTGTTGAAACGGTGTACTTCATCGACAAACAAAATGGTGCGACGACCGGCGTCACGATTCTGTCGTGCCCGCTCAATCGCCTCACGGATTTCTTTGATGCCCGATGTCACGGCGGAAATTCGCTCGACGTCCGCCTGGCCGTAGCGGCCGATCAGCTCCGCCAGCGTCGTTTTCCCGGTGCCCGGCGGCCCCCACAGAATCATCGAATGCAGTTGCCCCGCCTCGATGGCGCGCGGCAAAGGCTTACCGGCAGCCAGCAGGTGTTGCTGGCCGATGTATTGCGCCAGCGTGGTTGGCCGCATCCGCGCGGCCAATGGCTGGAACTCATTCTGGGAAAAATCGAGCGACATGTTACTCACGCAGACCTCACTGGCGCTGGTCGTCCAGCGTCACCCCCTTCGGCGGGGTAAATTTGAATTTGCTGGCATCAGCCGCAACGTTCTGCTGACTTTTCAGCGCGTAAGAACTGCGCTGACCATCCTGCTCAACCGCAGCAAAACTGCGGATGGTGCCGCTGTTGGTCACGGTAATGGCGAACTGCTTCAGGTTGCCGCTGCTGGATTTTGGCGTCAGCTCAAAATCATCGCCTTTCTGCTTAACGTTGTACTGTTTCCAGTCGTTGGCGTTATTGCGGGTAATCAGCATAAATGGCGTATTGCCGGTCGCATTTTTCAACCAGGTCGCGGTGACTTGCTCAACAAAAGGATTGTAGAACCATAAGGTTTGGCCATCCGACACCAGCACGCTCTCGTCCGGCGAGGTCATATGCCAATTAAACAGGTTCGGACGTTTCACCCAGAGTTCACCTTCCCCCTGCTGTACCGCAGCACCATCGCTGCTGGTCACGGTCTGGGCGAAGCTGGCGTGGAAACTGTTCACTTTCGCCAGGCGACTTTGCAAATCCTGCGCAGCGTCGGCCAGCACAGAGGTGGAAGCGAATCCCGAAAGCAGACAACAGGCAACTAACAGTTTTTTCATTATTCCAGATACCTTATGAAATGCGTTTACCGCAAGGCGGTGCCGTGCGGGTCAAATTAACCCTTAACACCCTTACTCTACCCGAAGCTATCCGCAGGCAGATAGGCCAATGTTCTGAGAAGCCGAGGGTTTACGCTTCTTTGCACAAGGGCCGCCAAGCGGCCCTTCAGAGTGCTGACAAAGTCCTCTGTACTCAAAAGTTAGGTTTTATGCACTAATAAAACAAAGGATTATGTCTTCAGGTTTATCCCAAACATCCGAAAACCACGTTTTTCGGGTGTTTGTCATCAGTCTAAAGGGCCGCTAAGCGGCCCTTTATTATTAAATAACAACGACTAAAGCTTCATCAGTCATGCCGTGGCGGTGCCAGCACCTCGCGGTTGCCGTTGTGCCCCTGCTCGCTGACAATGCCCTGCGCTTCCATCTGTTCGATGATGCGCGCGGCACGGTTATAGCCGATACGGAACTGACGCTGTACGCCGGAAATGGAGGCGCGGCGTTTATCCACCACAAACTCCACCGCCTGGTCAAACAGCGGATCCAGCTCTTCATCACCTTCCAGACCGCCGCCAGCACCACCCTCACCGTCCTCACCGCCGTTGAGGATACCCTCTTTATATTGAGGTCGCTCACGCGCTTTCCAATCCTTAACTACCGCATGCACTTCCTGATCGCGCACAAATGCACCATGTACACGGACCGGAATGGAGGAGTTAGGGGCCAGATACAACATGTCGCCCATCCCCAGCAGCGATTCAGCACCGCCCTGATCGAGGATAGTGCGCGAGTCAATCTTGCTCGACACGGTAAAGGCGATACGGGTCGGGATGTTGGCCTTGATCAGGCCGGTGATCACATCCACCGAAGGACGCTGTGTTGCCAGCACCAGGTGGATACCCGCCGCACGCGCTTTCTGCGCCAGACGAGCAATCAGCTCCTCAACCTTTTTACCAACCGTCATGATCAGGTCAGCGAACTCGTCGACCATCACCACGATGTAAGGCTCTTTCTCCAGAACCGGCGGCGTGATGTCCATGCTGTCGGTCGGTTTCCAGAACGGATCCGGGATTGGACGTCCCATCGCCTCGGCCTGATCGACACGTTCGTTGTAACCTGCCAGGTTACGCACGCCGAGCGCAGACATCAGCTTGTAGCGACGCTCCATCTCGGCGACGCACCAACGCAAGGCATTGGCGGCGTCTTTCATGTCGGTAACCACGTCCGTCAGCAGGTGCGGAATACCTTCATAGACCGACAGCTCCAGCATTTTCGGGTCAATCATGATAAAGCGCACTTCTTTCGGCGTGGCCTTATACAGAATGCTCAGGATCATGGCATTGACCCCAACCGATTTACCGGAACCGGTGGTCCCCGCCACCAGCAGGTGTGGCATTTTCGCCAAGTCGGCCACCACCGGCTCGCCGGAGATGTCTTTACCCAGAACGATCGCCAACGGCGATGGATTATCGCGGAATGCCGGGCAATCCAGCACTTCTCGGAGATAAACCGTCTGACGTTTAACGTTAGGCAATTCCAGGCCGACGTAGGGCTTGCCGGGGATCACTTCAACCACACGCACCGCGGAAGTTGACAGTGAACGCGCCAGGTCACGCGACAGGTTGGAAATACGCGCTGCTTTAACGCCCGGCGCCAGATCCAGTTCGAAACGGGTAATGACCGGGCCTGGCAAAATGTCTACCACATCGGCTTTCACCCGATAATCGGCCAGGCTGGCTTCGACCAAACGCGCCTTCTGTTCCAACGCGAAGGAATCCACCGGCTCAACCTCTTTCGGCGCTTCGGTCAGCAGATCAAGCGTCGGTAGAGGCGTGGTCGGTTTTTGCAACGGCATATCGTTGCGCATCAGGAACGGGTGGATCAGGCTGTCCATTGCCGGCTGCTGCGGGGCCGTCGGCGCAGGTTGCGCTACAGGCTGCTGATAGGCCGGTGGTTGCTGTTGCGCTGCCGGTTGCTGATAAGCAGGTTGAGCAGGCTGATATGCTTGTGCCGGCGGAGTCTGAGGTTGCGTTGGCGGCGCATAAGCCGGCGCGGCTGGCTCAAACTGGCCGAAAGGCACATCATCCTCGCGTTCGCTTTGTTGCTCAATGCGATCTTCAAGCTGTGGCGACAGAGTGAACAATGGCTCAACCGGGCCATCGTCAACCAAATCATCCATCGGCGAGAAGCCGAACGCATTACGAGTATCTACTGGCGTAGTTGGCTGTACCGAAGGCGCAGCCTCTTGCTGCCCATAGCGCTGATTCTGCTGTTCGGCAAACGCCTGACGCAGTTCGGCCTCTTGCAGAGCAGCCTCATCATCCTGGTTATCCTGCGCGTACTCCTCGCCATAACGTTGGTTTTGCTGCTCGGCAAACGCCTGACGCAGCGCCGCTTCCTGCAAAGCTTCATCGTCTTGATCTGACGGAAGAGCATTGGCATTCGGCAATGGCTCGTCGTCCCCACGGTTACGCTGTTCCTGTTCGGCCATGCGCTGCGAAGGCAGCTTGATGCCGTAAGAAGCCAGTTCACGTCGGGTTGGGATGCGCACCGGATTCGGACGCGGCAACTCAGGCCCCAGGCCTTGTTTGACCTGCGAGTTAGCGTCGCTGGTGGCCGTAAAGGCCGGCATAAAGGTATTGGCGGCAACAGCGCCGGCAGCTGCCGTTGCTGCAGCCTGCGCCTGAGGTTTCACGCTGCCGAACGATGGCACTGCTGGCTCACCGGCACTGAAACCGGCCGGAGCACTGACGTCAGCGCTATCGCGTTGAGCGGCGGAGAAATCAAACGGAGAACGATCGTGCGACGGTGATGCTGCCGGCGCGTCCCAGTTCCCCATACGCGGTTCGTCATCATCCTGGTAAGGATCGGCCGGACGCGTTACCTTCGGCGTCGGCGTCTCTTCAGGAATTTCAAATGAATACAGCGGTGGAGCACTGTTTTCCGCTGGCGTACTCATCGGACTCTGGTTCACCGAGGCCGGAGCCGTTGGAGCTACCGTAACCGACGGCGCCTGTGCCACAACCGGGGCTGCGGTAACAGGTTCACGAGCCACCGCTGGCGCGACAGGCGCGACATCGGCATCTTCGTCGTCATTCGCCCGCAGGCCGCTGAGCAATGGATCCTCAGCCTCTTCCGCCGCAATTTTGGCGGTTTCCGTCACCGAAGGCGCTGAGAACAAGACGTCGTCTTCCGCCGCGTTGGCCACAGCCGCCGTCGAGGCCGCAGCAAGCGCTGCTCCTTTCTCTGCCGATTCTGGCTGATCTTCGACATAACGGTCGTCATCGTCGTGATAACGATCGTCACGGCGCGAACGGTTGGTCATAAAGGTGGCCGTCCCCAGCACCACGCCGCCGATCCTCTCGGCAATTACCAGCCATGACCAGCCGGTAAACAGCGTAAGGCCCGCCGCCCAAACGCAAAGCAGCGCCAAGGTTGCGCCAATGCCGTTGAACCAGGGGAGCATGGCGTTGCTCAGCAAACTGCCGATAACGCCGCCGGAGGCAAAGTAATAGAGATCGTCGACGTTCAGTGCCGCCAGGCCACACGAAGTGAGCACCAGCGCCAATGTGCCGATCAGGCGCAGTGAAAGCGCAAAGTAATCGATGTATTCGCCGCTGCCGCGCTGACGATAAGCCGCCCAGCACAACACCAGCATGATCGGCGGTATCGCATAGGCGAGTACCCCGAAGGTGAAGAACAGCGTGTCGGCCAACCAGGCCCCGACGCCACCGCCCAGATTATGAATAGGCTCATGCCACGCGGTCTGCGACCAGCTTGGGTCAGAGGGATTGAAACTGACCAAGGCAGCCATGAGGTAAATGGCAAATATGGCTACCACAATCAACACAGCTTCGAGCAAACGGCGACCGCTGCTGAGTTTTCTCAAGGTAACTTCTTTATCTTCTGTATATTCCTGGCTCAAGAAAGGCTCTCCAGGTTCCTGTTAGCTGACATAGCAACAGCGCCGAGAAGCTTCCCCGGCGCTGAAACTGTATGGATAAACAGGAGTGTAACCAATTTAATCAGGTTTTGCACCTGCACCCTACCGTGTTTTGATAACCAGACGGTTGCTCTGTTTCACTTCTTCCATTACCACGTACGTACGGGTGTCGTTAACCCCCGGCAGACGCAGCAAGGTTTCGCCAAGCAACTTACGGTAAGCGGACATATCCGGCACGCGGGTTTTCAACAGATAGTCGAAATCACCGGACACCAGATGACACTCCTGAATTTCTTCAAGCTTCTGAACTGCTGAGTTGAATTGCTCAAACACATCCGGCGCACCGCGGTTCAGCGTGATTTCCACGAAGACCAACAGGGACGCATCCAGATAATGCGGGTTGAGCAACGCGGTATAACCATGAATAAAACCCTGGCGCTCGAGGCGGCGCACGCGTTCTAAACATGGGGTTGGGGATAACCCCACGCGCTTCGAAAGTTCAACGTTCGAAATACGCCCATCCTTTTGCAGTTCGTTGAGGATGTTGCGGTCGATACGATCGAGATCTTTACCCGGGCGTTTCTTATTGTCTGCCATTATTATTGTCTCTCTTATTTTCTTCCCTGCACTTGCCACACCCTAGCCAACGTCAATGTGTAAGGGCTCGTTCCAAGCGAAGACCCGATGCCTGTCATATGCTTCACTACCATCATTCACCGCTGTGCAGCCTGTCTGTCAAACTCTGCACAAGGTGTTTTAAGCAAGAAGAAAGGTGCCATCCGCTTGCGCGATGTTCCTCCCCTGCCGCACGCAGATCCGGCAGCGGCGCAAAATCCTGCGCCAACGCCGCAAATACGTACGATTTACTGCAGGTGGGAGGATAATTTCTTCTTCCTATGATGTTTTCGCAAATGCGCAGCGGATTGTCAAAGTAAAAGAAGCAAAATCAGAAGAACGTACCGTCATGAAAAGTTAGCACCCCGTTTTTAGTTATGAATCGCTGGCTTAAAAACGCCGTGGGCAAGGCACTTAAACCCGCTTGATGTGCTGTTTCCGGCCGTTTGAGTACCAAACGCCCGCAAGCGGCTTCCATAAGTTAAATTGCTGCGTTTTGCGCTCGCTTAAGCAGCAAAACAATAATTAATAGGCAATGACTATCAAACAAATCGTTAACAACATCCCCTGACGCTTTTTTTAATGCCGCATTTTCCCTACAATCGAATCCATTGTCCGCCATTGTGGGAAAAGAGGTTATTCATGGGCACGGCTAAACACAGCAAATTATTGATTCTGGGCTCCGGCCCGGCTGGCTACACCGCCGCGGTTTACGCAGCGCGCGCCAACCTGAGCCCGGTGCTGATTACCGGTATGGAACAAGGGGGTCAGTTGACCACCACCACCGAAGTGGAAAACTGGCCGGGTGATGCCGAAGACCTGACCGGTCCGGCGCTGATGGAGCGTATGCGTGAGCATGCAGAAAAATTCCAGACCGAAATCGTGTTTGACCATATCACCAGCGTTGATCTGCAGAACCGTCCATTCCGCCTGTTTGGCGACAGTGGCGAATACACCTGTGATGCGCTGATTATCGCCACCGGTGCATCAGCCCGCTATCTTGGCCTGCCGACAGAAGAAGCCTTCAAAGGCAAAGGCGTTTCCGCCTGCGCTACCTGCGACGGTTTCTTCTACCGTAATCAGAAAGTCGCCGTTGTAGGTGGTGGCAATACGGCAGTAGAAGAAGCGCTGTATCTGTCCAACATCGCGGCCGAAGTTCACCTGATCCACCGTCGCGACAGCTTCCGTTCAGAGAAGATCCTGATCAACCGGCTGATGGAAAAAGTGAAAAACGGCAATATCGTGCTGCACACCGACCACACTCTGGACGAAGTGCTGGGTGACGAAATGGGCGTTACCGGCGTACGCATTCGCAGCACCAAAGCGGAAAATGAAACGCGTGAACTGGCGCTGGCCGGCGTATTTATTGCCATCGGCCACAGCCCGAACACCAGCATTTTCGGTGGCCAACTGGAACTGGAAAACGGCTATATCAAGGTGCAGTCCGGCATTCACGGCAATGCCACCCAAACCACCATTCCGGGCGTATTCGCCGCTGGCGACGTGATGGACCACATCTACCGCCAGGCGATCACTTCCGCCGGGACCGGTTGTATGGCTGCGCTGGACGCAGAGCGTTATCTGGACGGTATTGCCGACGCAGAAGTTCTGTAACGGCACAGACTGTTACCCTGAAAAGCGGCTATTTATTAGCCGCTTTTTTTGTATCTCAAACATCATCAGGCGGGTCTTCGATGCAGAATCTTCTCCACTGGCGTCTGTTGGTTGCCGTAGCCGACAGCGGCAAGATCACCCTGGCGGCAAGTCAATGCGGCATGACACAGTCTGGCGCCAGTCAGGCTATCGCTCAGTTGGAAGAGGCGTTGAACACTTCGTTGTTGGTTCGACTACCGCACAGCGTTACGCTAACGCAAAGTGGTGAACAGATTGTCAGCCATGCCCGCACCATGCTGGCCGAACTCAATGCAATCCAACACTGCGCGCAGCAGGCGCAAAGTTCACACGCCGGCAAAATACGCCTGGCCAGTTTCCCTTCAGCATTTGCGCTGTTGTTACCCCCTTTGCTACGCAAATTTCACCGCCGCTTTCCCGCCATTGAACTGGTGCAGTTGGAAGGCACCGATCTGGAGGTCGAAAACTGGCTGGCATTGGAAGCTGCCGACGTGGGCATAGTGTTGAATCCGAAACCGGAACGGCAAAGCCACCCGCTGGGAAAAGACCTATGGCTTGCCGTGACGGCCACTGATCATAAGCTTGCCAGAAACCGCCAGCCGATAGATTTCAATGAACTGGTCAAACAGCCGTTTGTCTTGGCTACCGGAGGTTGCCAGCTCAATGCTCAGTTGCTGGCGCAGCAGGCAGGTTTGGCGCTGACGGATGTCCGCGTCACCGTCAGTGACTGGAACACCGCGCTGACGCTGGTACGTGAAGGGATCGGCGTATCGCTGGTGCCCGCATCGGTGATACCGGCCGATACGCCAGGCATTTGCGCCCTGCCGCTGAGCGCGCCACTTTATCGCCATTTTGGCCTGGTTTGTTCATTCGCCGGTGCAAGCTCCGCGCCAGTGCAAACTCTGTTGCACTTTCTACAGGATCATTTGCCGTTGCCCGTCAGTAGCTGAGCTGATACCGGGTTTCTGAGATTCTAATTTTTCTGCCGGCGGCACCGACGGCATTCTGACGGCCAAGCGATGTCGCTTTTTGCCTCAGGAATATGCCGATGAAACTCTATTTTGCGCCCGATACCTGCTCCCTCTCGCCACATATCGTGCTGCGGGAATTGGATTTGCCATTCGAACTGATCCGCGTCAATAACCGCACCAAGCGCAGCGCCGACGGCGGAGACTTCTATCGGGTTAATCCCAAAGGTTACGTCGCCGCGCTGATGCTGGACGACGGACAGGTGATCACCGAAGGCACTGCCATCGTGCAGTATCTGGCGGATTTGCGCCCTGAGGCCAGGCTGGCCCCACCAAACTCGACCTTCGAACGGGTGCGCTTGCAGGAGTGGCTGAACTTCATTACCTGCGAGATCCACGCGGGATCCAGCCCGCTGTTCAACTCAACTCTGCCGGAAGAGGTCAAAACGCTGTTTCGCGACAAGCTGCGACGCCGCCTCGATTTTGTTGCTCAGACGCTGGACGAACCGGCGTTTCTATTGGGAGAAACTTTCAGCGTCGCGGATGCCTATCTGTTTACCGTACTGCGCTGGATGGATCAGTTTTCCATCGACCTAAAATACTGGCCATCGATAACCCGTTATATGTCGCTGATTAGCCAGCGCAGATCCGTGCAAACCGCCCTGGCGGCGGAAGCAGCCAGTCAAGCGGTGCCCTAATCCTGCTGTCGCGGTCTGTTATAGCGATATTTGACCGCTTTATTATTTTCAGTCTGCCGGGTGAAGAGGTAACATTGGCCTTCACTTGTTCGCTTCAGGTTGGGGCAAACACTTTTTTTAACAGTACGTTAACCTTGCCTGTAACAATAGGCACCGGCGACGCAGACTCATATCTGATGAAAAAAACCAGACAGCAGCAATTAACCCGTTGGCTCAAAACTCAGAGCACCCTGGCGCAGCGTTGGTTGCGCCTTTCCATGTTGTTGGGGCTAATCAGCGGCATGCTTATTGTCGCTCAGGCATGGCTGTTGGCCGCCCTGCTCCACGCCCTGATTATCGAACAGGCGCCACGTGAACAGTTGATTGCGTCGTTTATCTGGTTGGCTGCCACCTTCGCGCTGCGGGCCGTGCTGAGTTGGCTGCGTGAACGCGTCGGCTTTATCTGCGGACAAGTGATCCGCCAGCGCATGCGCCAGCAGGTGCTGGATAAACTGCAACAACTCGGCCCCGCCTGGATCCAGGGAAAACCGGCCGGCAGTTGGGCCAGCATCATCATCGAACAGATCGAGGATATGCAGGACTACTATTCCCGTTATTTACCGCAGATGTATCTGGCGGTGTTTATCCCGCTGCTGATCCTGATCACCGTATTCCCGATCAACTGGGCCGCCGGTCTGATTCTGTTGACCACCGCGCCGCTGATCCCCATGTTTATGGCGCTGGTCGGCATGGGTGCCGCCGATGCCAACCGACGCAACTTCGTGGCGCTGGCACGCCTGAGTGGTAACTTCCTCGACCGCCTGCGTGGGTTAGACACGCTGCGCTTATTCAATCGGGCGCAGGCGGAAACCGAGCAGATTGCCAAATCGTCTGAAGACTTCCGTAGCCGCACCATGGAGGTGCTCCGTCTGGCTTTCCTGTCATCGGCGGTGCTGGAGTTCTTTGCCTCCATTTCTATCGCCGTGGTGGCGGTCTATTTTGGCTTCTCGTTCCTTGGCGAACTTAATTTCGGCAGTTATGGCACCGGCGTCACGCTGTTTGCCGGCTTCCTGGTGCTGATCCTGTCACCGGAGTTCTTCCAGCCGTTGCGCGACCTGGGGACTTTCTACCACGCCAAGGCGCAAGCCGTGGGTGCCGCCGAAGCGCTGGAAACCTTTCTCTGCGCCGAGGGCGAACAAATGGGCAATGGCACACAAATCCTCGACGCCAATGCGCCGCTTGAGCTGCAAGCGCAGGATCTGGAGATCCTGTCGCCCAATGGCGTGCTGCTGGCCGGGCCGCTGAGCTTCACTCTGCCCGCCAACCAGCGCATTGCCTTGGTCGGGTTAAGTGGTGCAGGGAAAAGTTCGTTGCTGAACCTGCTGCTCGGGTTTTTACCCTATCGCGGTTCTCTGCGGATTAATGGTATCGAACTGCGCGAACTGGCCGCCGAAGGCTGGCGCCAACAACTCGGCTGGGTAGGACAAAATCCGCACCTACCGGCGCAAACGCTGCGCGCCAACATACTGTTGGGCAATCCGCAGGCCAGCGAAGCCCAACTGCAACAGGCCGTGGAGGACGCCTATGTCGGCGAGATCCTGCCGTATCTGCCGCTGGGTCTGGATACCGAAGTCGGCGATAACGCCGCGCGCCTGTCCGTCGGGCAAGCGCAACGTGTGGCAGTCGCCCGGGCGTTGATCAGCCCGCGCCGTTTGCTGCTGTTGGATGAACCGGCCGCAAGTCTCGACGCCCACAGCGAGCGGCAAGTCATGCAGGCGCTGAATGCGGCTTCGCATCAACAAACCACGCTGCTGGTGACTCACCAGTTGGAAGATACCGAAGATTACGACCAGATTTGGGTAATGGAAGGCGGACACATCGTCCAGCAAGGTGATTACGCCACGCTGAGCGCCCAACCGGGCCTGTTTGCCAACCTGATCGCTCACCGCCGCGGGGATCTATAATCATGCGCGTTTTGCTGCCGTTCCTGGCGCTGTACCGTCGTCACAGCCTGCTGATTTGTCTGGGCATTCTGCTGGCCATCATCACGCTGCTGGCCAGTATCGGCCTGCTGGCTCTGTCCGGTTGGTTCCTCGCCGCCTCCGCCCTGGCCGGGCTGGCGGGCCTGTTTACCTTCAACTACATGCTGCCGGCGGCCGGCGTGCGTGGTGCCGCCATTTTCCGCACCGCCGGGCGCTATGCCGAACGGGTCGTCAGCCACGACGCCACCTTCCGTGTGCTGTCTCATCTACGGGTCTTCACCTTTAAAAAGATCCTGCCGCTGTCGCCGGGAGGCATTGCCCGCTTCCGACAGGCCGATTTGCTGAATCGACTGGTGGCGGATGTCGATACGCTGGATCATCTGTATCTGCGGGTAATTTCACCGCTGGTCAGCGCCGCCGTGGTGATTGTCGTGGTGACTTACGGCCTGAGCTGGCTGGACGTTTCACTGGCCCTGACGCTGGGCGGCATCCTGCTGTTGCTGTTGCTGCTGGTGCCGCCGGTATTTTACGGTGCCGGCAAGCCGATTGGCGGCCAGTTGACCGCCCTGCGCGGCCAGTACCGTACCGATCTGACTGCCTGGCTGCAGGGTCAGGCTGAGCTGGTGGTATTCGGTGCCGTGGATCAGTTCCGCGCGGCTCTGGATGCCACTGAAAAACAGTGGCAGCGCCGTCAGTGGCAGCAAGCTTCGTTGGGCGGCATGGCACAGGCTTTGATGATCCTGGCCAGCGGCCTGACCGTGACGTTGATGTTGTGGCTCACCGCTGCCGGTATCGGTGGCGACAGCCAACCCGGCGCGCTGATTGCGTTGTTCGTGTTTGCCGCCCTGGCTTCGTTTGAAGCCTTGATGCCGGTAGCCGGCGCCTTCCAGCACCTGGGACAGGTGATAGCTTCCGCCACGCGGGTGAAGCAGGTCATCGATCGACAACCGGAAGTGACCTTCCCTGCCGATGGTCCAACTGCCGAAAACGGTGCCATGCTAAGTCTGCAACAGGTTACCTTTACCTATCCCGGCCAGCCGCAGCCGGTGTTGCAGGACGTCACGCTGGAGATTACCGCCGGTGAACATATTGCATTGCTCGGCCGCACCGGGTGCGGTAAATCGACCCTGCTGCAGTTGCTCACCCGCGCCTGGAACGCCGACAGCGGGCAGATGCTGCTCAACGGCCATCCCTTGGCCGCTTACGATGAAACCACGCTGCGTCAGATGACCACCGTCGTCAGTCAGCGAGTACACATCTTTAGCGATACGCTGCGCGAAAACTTGCGCATCGCCGCCCCAACGGCGACCGACGAACAGTTGCGCGAAGTGTTGCAGCAGGTCGGGTTGGACAAGCTGCTGGAAAACGAGGGGCTCAACGCCTGGCTGGGAGACGGTGGCCGACAGCTTTCCGGCGGCGAGCAGCGCCGTCTGGGCATTGCTCGCGCATTGCTGCATCAGGCGCCGCTGTTGTTGCTCGATGAGCCGACCGAAGGTCTGGATGCCGAAACCGAACAGCAGATCCTGGCGCTGCTGCGCCGACATTGCCAGGGAAAAACGCTGATCCTGGTGACCCACCGCCTGTATGGATTGGAACACCTTGACCGAATTTGCGTGATGGACGGTGGGCGCATCGTTGAGCAAGGCGATCACCTCAGCCTGATGCGTCAGCAGGGGCGTTATGCCCAGTTCCGTCAACGTATCAGCGGTATACCGCTGTAAAAGGGCCTGTAGAGGACGCTGAGACCTTATATGCGCATTGTTAAGCTGTCATCGCAGTCGCTGGTGTTCCCCTCTCCTGAGGGCGCACTGCGCGATCCTAACGGTTTGCTGGCTATCGGCGGTGATTTGACAGCGCCTCGTCTATTGGCTGCCTATGAGCGCGGCATTTTTCCCTGGTTTTCCCCCGGGGAGGCCATTTTGTGGTGGTCGCCCGACCCACGGGCGGTGCTGTTTCCTGCCGAACGCCATATCAGCCGCAGTCTGAAACGCTTTTTGCGCAGCAACCCCTTCCGCGTCACGCTAAATCACGACTTTGCGGCGGTGATCGCCGCCTGTGCCGATCGGCCGGAGGAAGGCACCTGGATAGGCCCGGAGGTGCAGCGCGCTTATCTGCACCTGCACCGCCTCGGTTTCGCCCATTCGATAGAGGTGTGGCAGGATGACAAGCTGGTGGGGGGCATGTACGGCGTGGCCCAGGGCGCCCTGTTCTGCGGCGAATCCATGTTTAGCCGTACCCCCAACGCGTCCAAATGCGCTTTGATTGCTTTTTGCCGTCATTTTGCCGCTTATGGCGGAGAATTGATTGACTGTCAGGTGCTTAACGCTCACACTGCCACGCTGGGAGCGAAAGAGATCCCCCGAAGACAATTTTTGCAGCAGCTCAGCCAACTTCAGCGCAAGCCATTAGCGCCAGAGTGTTGGGCACCGCAAGTGTTACCCCCACAGCAGGTTGAACCACCCTCCCCAACAAACTAATTTTGCGGAAACGGTGCAATGTTCGCCGACACTTCTTTACATAATGTGGGTTTTTCGGCATTATCTTGCCGGTTAAAAACTAAGGTAGTTAGACCTAGAGGATTCGATGGCCAAAGAAGACAATATTGAAATGCAGGGCACCGTTCTTGATACGCTGCCGAACACCATGTTCCGCGTTGAATTGGAAAACGGGCACGTGGTAACCGCACATATCTCCGGTAAAATGCGTAAGAACTACATCCGCATCCTGACGGGCGACAAAGTCACTGTAGAGCTGACCCCGTACGACCTGAGCAAAGGCCGCATTGTCTTCCGTAGCCGTTAATCGGCTCACTCGTCGCCAGCCGATGGCGGCACCGAGGATGTAATGCCTCCGGAGCCCTTTCCGTTTACCCCCGTAGCAACGTTCAACATCGAGTTGCGAGAGCGCAGGTAAACTGAGAGGGCTCAATCATTTCTGTTGTGGTGAAATTCACCCATAAAAAAAGCGATGCCGAAGCATCGCTTTTTCTTTATCTGACCCGGCCTTAGTGCACCGCACCTTCATCCGCTTTACGCATCGACGCGCTGAGGAAGTGGTAAGTCAGTTTCTGATTGTCCTTGTCCAGCTCGACTTTCACCGAGCCGCCGTCCACCAGTGAACCAAACAGCAATTCGTTGGCCAGCGGTTTCTTCAGGTTTTCCTGCATCACACGCGCCATCGGACGAGCGCCCATTGCACGGTCATAGCCTTTCACCGACAGCCAGTCACGCGCTTCATCGCTCACTTCCAACGACACGCCCTTCGCATCCAGCTGCGCCTGCAGTTCGACGATAAACTTATCGACAACCTGCTGGATCACCTCGGTCGACAGATGGTTGAACCAAAGAATGTTGTCCAGACGGTTACGGAATTCCGGCGTGAACACTTTCTTGATCTCTTCCATCGCATCGGTGCTGTTGTCCTGCTGCACCAGACCAATCGATTTACGTTCGGTTTCACGTACCCCGGCGTTAGTAGTCATCACCAGGATCACGTTGCGGAAGTCCGCTTTGCGGCCGTTGTTATCGGTCAGGGTACCGTTGTCCATAACCTGCAACAACAGGTTGAACACGTCCGGATGCGCCTTCTCGATTTCATCCAGCAGCACCACCGAGTGCGGATGCTTGAGCACCGCGTCGGTCAGCAGACCGCCCTGATCGTAACCGACGTAGCCCGGAGGCGCGCCAATCAGACGGCTGACGGTATGACGTTCCATATACTCGGACATATCAAAACGCAGCAGCTGAATATCCATCGCCTTCGCCAGTTGCACCGTCACCTCGGTTTTCCCGACGCCGGTTGGCCCGGCAAACAGGAAGGAACCGACCGGCTTGCGATCGTGCCCCAAACCAGCACGGCTCATCTTGATCGCTTCAGTCAGCGCTTCAATCGCCTGATCCTGCCCGAATACCAGCATTTTCAGACGATCGCCCAGACTTCTCAGTACGTCGCGATCGCTCGCCGACACGGTTTTCTCCGGGATACGCGCAATACGCGCCACCACAGATTCGATGTCGGCCACGTTGACGGTTTTCTTGCGTTTGCTTACCGGCATTAACCGGCTGCGGGCGCCCGCCTCGTCAATAACGTCGATAGCCTTGTCCGGCAAATGACGGTCGTTGATGTATTTCACCGACAGCTCGACCGCCGCACGCACCGCTTTGGCGGTATAACGCACGTCGTGGTGCGCTTCGTACTTGGTCTTCAGGCCGTTGATGATCTGAATGGTCTCTTCCGGCGTCGGCTCGGTAATGTCGATTTTCTGGAAGCGACGAGCCAGCGCACGGTCTTTTTCAAAAATGTTGCTGAATTCCTGGTAAGTAGTGGAGCCGATAACCCGGATCTTGCCGCTGGAGAGCAGCGGTTTTATCAGGTTGGCGGCGTCTACCTGCCCACCGGAAGCTGCACCGGCGCCGATGATGGTGTGGATCTCATCGATAAACAGAATGCTGTTCTTATCCTGTTCCAACTGTTTCAGCAGCGCTTTAAAACGTTTTTCGAAGTCGCCACGGTATTTGGTACCGGCCAGCAATGAACCGATATCCAATGAATACAGCGTGCAGTCCGCCATCACTTCCGGAACGTCGCCCTGCACAATGCGCCAGGCCAGGCCTTCGGCAATCGCCGTTTTACCGACGCCGGATTCCCCCACCAGCAGCGGGTTGTTTTTGCGACGACGGCACAGTACCTGAATAGCACGCTCCAGTTCAGGGTCACGGCCAATCAAAGGATCGATGCCGCCTACCCGTGCCAACTGGTTGAGGTTGGTGGTGAAGTTTTCCATACGGTCTTCCCCTCCGGACTGCTCTTCATTCACCGGGTTTTCCGCATTCGGCGCTTGGCCCGGCTCGTCTTTACGTGTGCCATGTGAAATGAAGTTCACTACGTCGAGACGGCTGACGTCGTGTTTGCGCAGCAGGTAAGCCGCCTGCGACTCCTGCTCGCTGAAAATCGCTACCAGTACGTTGGCGCCGCTGACTTCGCTGCGGCCGGAAGATTGCACATGGAATACCGCACGCTGCAGTACGCGCTGGAAGCTGAGCGTCGGCTGAGTGTCGCGCTCTTCTTCGCTGGCGGGCAGCGTCGGCGTGGTTTGTTCAATAAAGGCTTCCAGCTCCTGGCGTAACGCGGCCAGATCCACCGTACATGCCTCTAGCGCTTCTCGCGCGGCAGGGTTGCTGAGTAACGCCAGCAACAGGTGCTCCACGGTCATAAACTCGTGTCTGTGCTCACGCGCTCTGGCGAAAGCCATGTTGAGACTGAGTTCCAGTTCTTGATTGAGCATAAGCACCTCCCCAATAGTTGCCTAAATCTAGGCTTTTTCTAGCGTACAAAGCAACGGATGCTCGTTCTCCCTCGCATAACGGTTCACATGGACGACCTTGGTTTCCGCCACCTCGGCGGTAAAGACACCGCAGATCGCCTTGCCTTGATAGTGGACCGTGAGCATCAGTTGCGTTGCGCGTTCAATATCATAAGAAAAGAACTTTTGCAGAACGTCAATCACAAATTCCATCGGTGTGTAATCGTCGTTGTTAAGTATAACTTTATACATAGACGGCGGTTTTACCGCATCGATTTGTTTTTCCTCGGCCAAATGTTCGAAATTTAGCCAACCGTTGTTATTGCCCATCGCTGCTCATCTTCTCTGCTCTGTCCTTTAATATGGGGACAGGTTCCGGTTATTCAAAGTGGGGTATCATTACTATTTTATCATCTTCGCCATCATCCCGCCGCACTGGAACGTGCGCAAAAATCTCTGACGAATTGTTACCAAACAATGTCAAGATCGTTACCTGCTTCAAACTTTGATGAACTGCTCCCTGCCGACAAAAGCCGATCCCTTGACGTGATGATCATTTGCTCTAGAGTGTAAATTCGTGAGCTGGTGGTGTTTTAACCACTTTCAGGCTCATCTGCTACCTGCTTCTGGCGGGTGCGAATTCAGTTATTCATCTCACCTAAAAATAGCGTTGCGAGGGATGTAAAAGCATGGAGACGGGTACTGTTAAATGGTTCAACAACGCCAAAGGGTTTGGGTTTATCTGTCCTGAAGGCGGCGGCGAAGACATATTCGCCCATTATTCTACGATTAAGATGGATGGGTACCGGACACTCAAAGCCGGCCAGCAGGTCAGTTTTGATGTGCACCAAGGGCCAAAAGGGAACCATGCGAGTCTTATTGTGCCACTGGAAAGCGAGGCCCTGGCCTAACGCGCATCCACAGAGTCAGTTTGAAACACCCCGCTAAAAAATGCCAGCCGCCGTGTGACTGGCATTTTTTATTCGCTGATTATTCGCGTGCCAGCGCGTCAATCGGGTTAAGCCGCGCCGCGCTGCGGGCCGGAAGATAACCGAACACCACGCCGATAGCGGTGGAACAGACAAACGCACTCAACAGGGCCGCCGGAGGGAAGCTGATTTGCCAACCTGGCAACACCAACTGCACCAACAGGCCGATGGCAAAGGACAGCGTAATTCCCAAAGCACCGCCGACCAGACACACCAGCACCGCTTCAATCAAAAACTGCTGTAGTACGTCGCCGGAGCGTGCCCCCACCGCCATGCGGATGCCTATCTCACGCGTGCGCTCCGTCACCGATACCAACATGATGTTCATCACGCCGATACCGCCGACCACCAGTGATATCACCGCCACCAGCGTCAAAAACAGCTGCAGCGTACGCGTGGTTTTTTCTGCGGTCTGCACCAGGCTGTCCATATTATAGGTGAAGACGTCTTTCTTGCCGTGGAGCAGCGTCAGCAAGCGCGTCAGCTGTTGCTCCGCCTCCTGGCTGTTGTAACCATCACGAATGCGCACGGTAATCGAATCAAAATAGGCGTTCCCCATCAGCCGATTGGCCATGGTGCTGTAGGGCACCCAGACGTTCAGCGTCTTGCTGCTGCCGAACATAGATTGCTTTTCCTTCGCTACCCCCACTACCGTCGCCGGCATATTGCCCACCAGGATCACCCGGCCTACCACCTCTTTCTGATTCGGGAACAGGCGGCGCTGGGTGTTGGCGTCGATCACCACCGTCTGCGACTGTGATTGCACCTGCAGTTGATCAATGCCGACGCCCTCAGTAAAGGTCATGCCGTACACGCGGAAAAACTGTTCGCTGACGCCGTTAACGTTGGCTGCAACATCAACGTTACCCAGCCGCAGCCGCATACTGCTGGCGATGCTGGGCGACAATGCGCTGACGTAAGGCTGCTCGCGCAACGCGGCAAGATCGTCGTACTTCAATGCCTGGCGGAAAGTCGGATCGTCGTCACCAAAGTCCTTGCCGGGATAGATATCTACCGTATTGGTGCCGATGGATTTGATATCTGCCAGCACCATCTGTTTGGCTGCATCGCCGATCACCAGGATCGAAACCACCGAGGCGATGCCGATAATAATACCGAGCATGGTCAGCGCAGTGCGCATCTTACTTGCCGCCATTGCCCGCCAGGCCATCACCAAGGCTTCGCGGAAACGTCCGATAGTTTGCTGCCAGGACGGCGCCGGCGTAACCATCTCCAGCGGTTTGGCGTTCGGGTTGCTCTGCCCATCAGGGCGTGAATCGGCAATGATTTCGCCGTCGCGGATTTCAATGATCCGCTCAGCCTGCTGGGCCACGGCCGGATCGTGGGTCACGATAATCACCGTATGCCCCTGCTCGCGCAGCTGCTTGAGGATGGTCATCACCTCTTCACCGGAATGGCTGTCGAGGGCACCTGTCGGTTCATCCGCCAGGATCACCTGACCGCCATTCATCAGCGCACGAGCGATACTGACCCGCTGCTGCTGACCGCCGGAAAGCTGGCTAGGTCGGTAACTGACGCGCTCGCTTAGCCCCAGGCGCTGTAACAGCGCCACCGCACGCTCACGTCGTGCCGCCTTGCCCAGCCCGGCATATACCGCAGGCACTTCGACGTTATGCGCCGCGCTCAAATGCGGCAACAAATGATATCGCTGGAAAATAAAGCCGAAATGTTCACGCCGCAGCCGAGCCAATGCGTCGCTATCGAGCGTCGCCACGTCCTGACCGGCCACCCGATACACGCCGGCGCTGGGCTTATCCAGGCAGCCGAGAATATTCATCAGCGTCGATTTACCGGAGCCGGAGGCGCCCATAATGGCCACCATTTCGCCGGCCTCGATGCTCAGGCTCACGTTCTTCAGCACCGCCACCGTCTGATCGCCCGACTGATAGCTACGGCTGATGCCGCTCAGTTCCAACAATGCGGCCATTAGAGAGGCTCCGCGCCGCCGCGGCTGACGATCACTTCGTCGCCGATATTCAGTCCGCTGAGGATTTGCACGTCAATATTATTACGCAGGCCTATCGCCACTTCGCGCTTTTCCTCCTTGCCCTGCTTGAGGATCGAAACCTGATAGCGGTTATCCGCAATTTGATCGCCCAGGGCCGCCAAAGGGATAATTTGCGCCTGATTGACTCCCGCCAGTTGAATATGCACCTGCGCCGTCATTTGCAAACGCAGTAACCCCTCGGGGTTCGGCACTTCAAAGCGCGCGTAGTAGAAGATAGCGTTATTGACCTTTTCCGGCGTTGGTTGGATATCTTTCAGCACGCCATCAAAGCGTCGATTAGGATCGCCCAGCACGGTAAACCAGGCTTTTTGCCCCGGCTTCAGGCTGATGACGTCCGCTTCCGACACCTGGGCTTTTACCAACATGGTGCTGAGATCTGCCAGCGTCAAAATGTTCGGCGCCTGTTGCGCCGCGATCACCGTCTGGCCTTGAAGCGTGGTGATTTGCACCACGTCGCCATCCATCGGCGCTTCAATGCGGGTAAAAGCCAGATTGATTTTTGCCGTGTCCAGGCTGGCCTGGTTTTTGGCGATTTGCGCATGAATGGTGCCTACCTGCGCCTTCTTCACTGCCAGTTGCGTGGCGGCCTGATCCAGATCCTGACGCGAGACTGCCTGCAGTTTGGCCAAAGCCTGATTGCGCTGCAGCGTAACCGCCGCCAGCTGTTGTTCCGCTTGCGCCTGCTGTAACTGGGCATGGAGCTCACGCAGCGTCGCTTCGCCCTCGCGGATGCTGTTTTTCGCCTGTTGCGGATCAATCACGCCGAGCAACTGGCCTTTCTTCACCCGGTCGCCAATTTCGACGTACAGGCTTTCCAACTGCCCGCTGACCTGCGCACCCACGTCCACCTTGCGAACCGCGTCGAGCTGACCGGTCGCCAGTACGTTTTGCTGCAGACTGCCCAGGGTGACCTTCACCGTTTTAAACTGGGTTGGCGTCGGGTGCCCAAAGTGCCAGACCGCCGGCACAGCGATAACCGCCGCTACGATCAGCGCGATTATCCAGCGTCGTTTGTGTCCTTTAAACCACGTCAAAATAGGTTCCTGCCTGTTGCAATTCATACTGCCAATAGCGGCAGCGGGGCTAAATTATCACGCACGATGCGGAATAACTAAACCTTAGCTCAACACAATGTGGAGACACGCTTGGTTACAGTTGGGCATTGACCTCTCGTTTAGTGAAGCCTTGATGAAATAGCACCATTCAATACAGTCAAGGATTTCATCATGTCACAGCTCAGCTACCCACTCGTATCTGCACGTCCGCTTAACAGCTGGCAACTGATGACGGCGCTGATCAATGGCGAAAAGACGCCGAGTAAAGCCTGGAAAAAAACGTCATTCCGCTTGAAGTTTATCGGCCGTTCGTTATTTTGCTGGCGCACCACCAGCGGCCTGCTCAGCACGCTGGCGTCCAATCCCCTGCTGGATGAGATCCTGAACGCGCAACCCAATCTGCCGTGCAAACTGCATCGTCCGTATCTGGCAGCCAACATGAGTAAAATCGAGTGCTTATTTGCCCTGCGCGACCACTACGATCTCAGCACCCAACGCATGCCAATGAAAATGCTGCTCGGTCATCTGAAAAAGCCTTTTGTGCTCGCCAGCGCCGAAGGCAAGAGTGGCGCCGCGGTGTCACTCGAACTGGCGGCCATCGACAACCTGAACAAGGAAGGCGAAGCCACCCTGCTGCTGCGTAACGCCAACGGTATTATGTTGGCGGAAATCACCTTTTCGCTGATGCACTATCAGCAGAAACCGACGCTGTTTATCGGCGGGTTACAGGGAGCTAATCATCAGGTACCGCATGCTGAAATCCAGCAGGCCACCAAGGAGTGTCACGGATTGTTCCCGAAACGCCTGGCACTGGAAGGGATTTGCGCTCTGGCCCACCATTTGGGCATTCAGCAAATCGTGGCGGTCGGCAACGCCACCCATATCTACCAGAACTGGCGTTATCACAGTAAAAAGAAAGACAAGCTGCATGCCGATTACGATCAGTTTTGGGTATCCATGGGCGGCCAGATGCTTGAAAGCGGCTATTTTTTATTGCCGAAGAGCATCACCCGCAAACCGATCGAAGAAGTGGCCAGCAAGAAACGCGCTGAATACCGCCGTCGCTATCAACTACTGGACGAGTTGGAACTGGGAATGGCAGAGCACTTTCGTGCCCAGCCCCGTTTTACTTCGGTCTAATCGGCGCGGCCACGCGCCAGCCAGGTCACACGCGAAAACATTTTCTTCAGCAGTGGCGGCACCGAGTCCGTGCCCCACTGGCCGGCTTGCATCGCTACTTCGATCGCCAAATCGGGTTTCGAGGAATGATGCACCGCCTTGAGGATCACCTTACGCACCGGCATCTGTGTATTCTTCGGCACCGAGGCCACCCGGTAGTAGACCGGGCTAAAGCCTTCGCGGAACATAAAATGCTCCATATCCGGTGCCGGTAACGCGGTCAGTCGGTCACGCTCGTTATCGTCGTGGTTATCCAACATGCTGCGTACGGTATTGGCGTACTTTTTCCCCGCTTCATCACCGTCCACCAAAGCATGCCATTCAATGCCCATGCGACGGGCGAACTTCAGCAAAGGTTTTAATCCGCATTGGGCGAACTCGATCACGCGTACGCCCTCTGCCTCAAAGTGATATCCGCACTGGCGCGCCAGTTCGCTCAACAGCCAGACCTCGGTCTCGCCTTCCACCAGCAACCAGCAGCGGGCAAACAGCGAAGATGGCCGATTAAAACGAATATGAAAAGCAATGCGGCGCCCATCCTCCGGGCTCAGCCCACGCGGTCCCAGGCGGTAAGTGGCGACGCGCCCGGACTCACGCACCAACCGACAAACATGCTCTACCGGCACCAGCGACACCAGTTCACTGGAGTTGGTGGTGGTGATCCGTTGCAACGGCAACTGGTTAAGCAGCCCCCAGGCCACCGACAGCATAATCGGATGCAGACGGGTTTCCGGGTCCTCCACCAGCAGCAGTGGCCGGGCGTGCGGATCCAGCTTGATGCTGCCCTTGGCCTGCAGCAGAGTAGAAAACATTCCCAGCAAGATAAGCCGCATGCTACGGCTGTTAGGTTCTGCCACCATACGGTTGATGCTGTCCAGGGAGCGCCATGCCTGCTGATCCTGATCTTGATCCAACCGTTGCCGACGCGGCCGGGAGACCTGCGAACCCTGCTCGGCAAAGTAATGCTCCAGCAGTTGCTGCATTGCTGCCAACCCCTGCCGCAGCTCGGCGTTAGTCAGCTTTTGCGGGTTGCGTACCAACTCTCGCGTCAACTGATCCAACTGCTGGGACAGGGCCTTATTGTCAGCCGGGTTTTCATCGTTCAACGTGCTGGGCCGCAGACGGCGGATGAAACGCGCATCGCGCAGGCGCAATACCGGATGGATGCGAATAATGGCATGTGCCAGTTGCTCAATATGATGCAACTGCATCGCGTTACCGTCGGCATCCAGGAAGCCTCGCCAGGTACAAACCGTGCCGTCATCGGCCAGTTCGCCTTCACAGCGGTAATAAATTCGGTTGAGGTTATCTTCGCCTTTGACCCACAGCGGCGAAAGGTGGCGGTAACGGGGGAGATGAGCATGGCCGATGTCTTTCTCACAGAAGGTAAAGACCACCTGTAAATGCCGTTCTTTGGCCTCTTCCTCGCCAGGAGGGAAATGAAAGTCATGCCCTTCAAAACGGTACAGCTTTTGCTCCGGCGCCAGCAGCAGGGTCAAGGCGTCCAACAAGCTGGATTTACCCCAGGCGTTTTCACCCAGCAGCAGCGTGTTGTCGTCCAACATCAGCGACAGCCGGTTAATGCCGCGAAAACCTGCAATCTCGATACGCTCTAAGAACATCTGTCGCCTCCCGTGCGCGCTGCCACCGTCCTTAATGGGGTGACCTTCTCTGAGCATGGTCAAAAAACCCCTTGCAGGTCAAGAGGACGACGTCAAATCTGCCGCTTTACTCCGGTCGCCGTTTTGGTTAGCGTGTGGTGCCTCGCCGGTCATCCTGGCGCCATCTGCCGAACAAAGGACGTAAGCTTCACCATGTATTCAGGACTGCTGATTATTCTCTTACCGCTGATTGCCGGTTACCTGGTTCCATTACGCAGCAGAACGTTACTGCAAACCATTAACCGTCTGCTGAGCTGGATGGTTTACGTGATCCTGTTTTTCATGGGTATCAGCCTGGCGTTTTTGGAGGATCTGAGCAGTAATCTGGTGCTAATTTTCCAGTATGCCTCGGTGTTCTTCCTGTGCATTCTCGCTGCCAGCCTGCTGATGCTGGCGCTGCTGGAACATAAAATGCCGTGGCGGAACAGCCATAAACAGGAAAAGCTGCCCTCGCGCCTGCATATGGCGCTGGAATCGCTCAAACTCTGCGGTGTGGTACTCGGCGGCTTCCTGCTCGGCCTGACCCAGTGGCAATGGTTGCAGTTTGCCAATAAAGGCAGCGAATACGCGTTAATTTTCCTGCTGTTGCTGGTCGGCATCCAATTGCGCAACAGCGGCATGACCCTGCGCCAAATCGTACTTAACCGACGCGGCATGATGGTGGCCGTGGTGGTGACGGTCAGTGCGCTGGCCGGCGGTGCGCTGGCAGCGCAACTGCTGGGGTTGCCGATCAAAGCCGGGCTGGCCATGGCCTCAGGTTTTGGCTGGTATTCGCTTTCCGGCATTCTGATCACCGATGCCTACGGTCCGGTATTGGGCAGCGCAGCCTTCTTTAACGATCTGGCACGCGAGCTGGTGGCAATTATGCTGATCCCAAGCCTGGTAAGACGCAGCCGTTCCTCTGCGTTGGGCCTGTGCGGTGCCACCTCCATGGACTTTACCCTGCCGGTATTGCAACGCAGCGGCGGGTTGGAAATGGTGCCACCGGCGATTGTGCATGGCTTCCTGCTAAGCCTGCTGGCACCGGTACTGATCGCCCTGTTCTCCTGACCTCTTTTCCGGGGGCACCGCCCCCGGAAAGCGTAATAATTCCCATCCGCACAGCGAAATTGCGCTAAATCAAACTTCCCTTTGGTTACACCATAAAAACCTTTTTAAGCCTCGGTTGCCGATCTATGCTCTTAAACAAGCATTTAAAATGCAACTTTAAAAAAGGAAGCGATTATGTTCTGTGTGCAGTGTGAACAAACCATTCGTACCCCGGCAGGCAACGGCTGCTCTTATGCCCAGGGCATGTGTGGTAAAACGGCGGAAACTTCGGACCTGCAGGATCTGCTGGTAGCAGCGTTACAAGGGCTGTCAGCCTGGGCGCTGCAGGCACGGGCTCTCGGGATCGTCGATCATGATATCGACAGTTTTGCCCCGCGCGCCTTCTTCTCCACCCTGACCAACGTCAACTTCGATTCTGACCGCATCATCGGTTATGCACGCGAAACTATCACCCTGCGCGAATCACTGGCGGCACGTTGCCGCCTGCTGGATGCCGGCGTAAGCGTCGATCATCCACTAGCCACGTTGCAGTTGGCCGGTGACGATATGCCTACTCTGCTGCAACAGGCGGCTCAGTTCGCTCTGAATACCGATAAAGCCGAGGTCGGCGACGACGTGCACGGCCTGCGCATGCTCTGCCTGTACGGCCTGAAAGGCGCGGCGGCCTATATGGAGCACGCCCACGTATTGGGTCAATATGACGACCAGATTTACGCCGACTATCACGCCTTTATGGCCTGGCTCGGCACCCAGCCGCGCGATGTGGATACCCTGCTCAACAACGCGATGGGCATCGGCAAGATGAACTTCAACGTGATGGCCATTCTCGATCACGGCGAGACACAGGCCTATGGCGATCCGCTGCCAAGCGCGGTTAACGTCCGTCCGGTGGCGGGTAAAGCCATTTTGATCTCCGGTCACGATCTGAAAGATCTGCGCATGTTGCTCGAGCAAACCGAAGGGCAGGACGTGAATGTCTATACCCACGGCGAAATGTTGCCGGCACACGGCTACCCGGAGCTGAAAAAATTCAAACATCTGGTGGGGAACTACGGCAGCGGCTGGCAGAACCAGCAGACCGAGTTTGCCAAATTCCCCGGTCCTATCGTGATGACCTCCAACTGCATTATCGATCCTAACGTCGGCAACTACGGCGATCGCATCTGGACGCGCAGCATCGTCGGCTGGCCGGGCGTCAACCATCTGGAAGGGGATGACTTCACCCAGGTGATCGCCCAGGCTCAAGGCATTAAGGGGTTCCCGTATACCGAAATCGAACATATGATCACCGTCGGCTTTGGCCGTCAGACGCTGCTCAACGCTGCCGATACGGTGATCGATTTGGTGGCGCAAAAGAAACTGCGTCACGTCTTCCTGGTGGGAGGCTGTGACGGCAGCCGCGATGAACGCAGCTATTTCACCGATTTTGCCCGCAGCGTCCCGCAAGACTGCCTGATCATGACGTTGGCCTGCGGCAAATACCGCTTCAACAAGCTGGATTTCGGCACCCTGGAAGGCTTGCCGCGCCTGCTGGATGTCGGCCAGTGCAACGACGCCTATTCTGCCATCATGCTGGCGGTCAAACTCGCCGATACGCTCGGTTGTACCGTCAACGAACTGCCACTCAGCCTGGTCCTGTCTTGGTTTGAGCAGAAAGCGATCGTCATCCTGCTGACGCTGCTGTCGTTAGGGGTGAAAAATATTGTCACCGGCCCGACGGCACCGGGTTTCCTGACCGAGAACCTGATGGCGATCCTCAACGACAAGTTCGGCATGCGTCCGATTACTACCGTTGAGCAGGACCTGCACGCCCTGCTTGGTTGATCCCGTTTTTTGGGGCCGCAGATGCCGGCCCCTTTGCTTTTGAGGTGCCCTATGACCCAACCCAGCCCACTTTGTCCTAACCGTATGCAGGTCCATTCGATCCGACAGGAAACCGCCGACGTCTGGACGTTAAACCTGATCTGCGACGTTTTTTACCCTTATCAAGCCGGCCAGTTTGCGCTGGTCAGCATTCGCAATAGCGAAGAGACGCTGCGCGCCTATACCTTGTCTTCTTCCCCCGGCCAAAGCCGTTTTCTCAGCATCAGCGTACGTTGCCTGCCGGACGGCATCGGCTCCCGTTGGCTGACGCGTGAGGTTAAACCCGGCAACACCCTGTGGCTGTCTGACGCCCAAGGCGAGTTCAGCTGTGAACAACACCCGGCCGACAGCTACCTGATGTTGGCTGCCGGCTGTGGCGTCACGCCAATCATCTCCATGTGTCGCTGGCTGGTGGCCAATCGTCCGGCCTGTGATGTCGCCGTAATCTTTAACGTACGTACCCCTGCCGATACCATTTTCGCCGAGCAGTGGCGCGAGCTTTGTGCCGCTCATCCGCAACTGAGGCTGACGCTGATGGCCGAACAAGATATCCAGCCAGGGTATCTCAGCGGGCGGATCAGTGCCGAAGTGCTGCGCCAGGTCGCGCCGGATATCACCGAACGCAGAGTGATGACCTGCGGTCCTGCGCCTTATATGACCCAGGCGGAGCAACTGTGCCTGCAGCTTGGCGTGCCGGCTTCCCGCTTTCACAAAGAACAGTTTCATACCCCGGCGGAAACCGATAGCGGGCAAGGTGCAACTTTAATGCTACGCTCCGCCCGGCCGTTGGGTGAATACCACGTCCCGGTAGGCAGCACGCTGCTGGCAGCGATGGAAGCCAACGCATTGCCGGTCAATGCGGCCTGTCGCGCCGGGGTATGCGGCTCGTGCAAAACGCGCATCCTCGAAGGCGACTACACCACCACCAGCAGCATGACGCTCACACCGGCTGAAATCGCCCAGGGCTATGTGCTGGCCTGCAGTTGCCAACTGCAGGGCGACGTTACCCTCGCCTGACGCTTACCGCCCCATCGCCAATGATGGGGCATTTATCGGCAAGCAGGCTTGGCACTCCCCTTCTACACTTTCCCGGTTGCGCGCTTTTATTACGTTCATCTGCTCAATAATCAATAAGCCATACCCGAGGAATTCAGACGATTGAAAATCAAGGGTATTTCTATCATGTTTGGGGGAAGTATGAAGCAAACCGTAGCCACGCTGATCGCCAAAACTCTGGAACAGGCCGGTGTGAAACGCATTTGGGGCGTCACCGGCGATTCACTTAACGGCCTCAGCGACAGCCTGCACCGTATGGGCACCATCGAATGGCTGGGTACGCGCCACGAAGAGGTCGCTGCCTTTGCCGCCGGTGCGGAAGCTCAGCTTACCGGCCAACTGGCGGTCTGCGCCGGATCTTGTGGGCCAGGTAACCTGCATCTGATCAACGGTCTGTTCGACTGTCACCGCAACCACGTACCGGTACTGGCCATTGCTGCCCATATTCCCTCCAGCGAGATTGGCAGCGGTTATTTCCAGGAAACTCACCCACAAGAACTGTTCCGCGAATGCAGCCACTACTGCGAGCTGGTTTCCAACCCGGAACAGCTGCCGCGGGTGCTGGAGATTGCCATGCGCAAAGCGATCCTCAATCGTGGGGTGTCGGTGATTGTGCTGCCGGGGGACGTGGCGCTGCGCATGGCACCGGAAGACGCCAGCATGGTGTGGCACACTCCGGCATTGCCGCTGGTGCAGCCGCCCATGAGCGAGTTGAACAAGCTGGCCGCAACCCTTAACAAAGCAAAAAATATTACGCTGATGTGCGGCAGCGGCTGTGCCGGTTCTCATGATGAAGTGGTCAAGCTGGCCGAACTGTTGCAGGCACCGGTGGTGCATGCTTTGCGCGGTAAGGAGCATATCGAGTGGGACAACCCCTATAGCGTCGGCATGACCGGTCTGATCGGTTTCTCTTCCGGCTATCACGCCATGATGAACGCCGATACCCTGGTGCTGCTCGGTACCCAGTTCCCGTACCGCGCCTTCTATCCTACCAACGCCAATATCATTCAGATCGACATCAACCCAGGCAGTATCGGGGCGCACTGCCCGGTCAATATGGCGCTGGTGGGCGACATCAACACCACCCTGACCGCCCTGCTGCCGCAGTTGGAACCCAAGAGCGACAGTGCCTTTCTCGACAAGGCCCTGGAGCACTACCGCAACGCGCGCAAAGATCTGGACGGCCTGGCCACCGCCAATGACGATCAGCCTATTCACCCGCAGTATCTGGCGCAACAACTCAGCCAGTACGCCAGCGACGACGCCATCTTCACCTGCGACGTCGGCACGCCGACGGTATGGGCGGCCCGCTATCTGAAAATGAACGGCAAGCGCCGCCTGCTCGGTTCGTTCAACCACGGTTCGATGGCCAACGCCATGCCGCAGGCGATTGGCGCACAGGCAACCGAACCGAACAAGCAGGTGATAGCCATGTGCGGCGACGGCGGTTTCACTATGCTGATGGGCGACTTCCTGTCGTTGGCCCAGCTAAAACTGCCGGTCAAGATTGTGATCTTCAACAACAGCGTTTTGGGCTTCGTGGCCATGGAAATGAAGGCCGGGGGCTACCTGACCGACGGCACTGACCTGCATAACCCTGACTTTGCGGCGATAGCCAATGCCGCCGGCATCAAGGGCATTCGCGTGGAGAAAGCGTCGGATCTGGACGGCGCACTGCAGGAAATGCTGGCGCACCCCGGCCCGGCATTGCTCGATGTCGTCACCGCCAAGCAGGAACTGGCGATGCCGCCGCAGATCAAATTCGAGCAGGCCAAGGGCTTTAGCCTGTATATGCTGCGGGCGATCATCAACGGCCGTGGCGACGAAGTGGTCGAACTGGCGAAAACCAACTGGTTGCGTTAATGACCCATCCCGGGAACAACGATCGCTGTTCCCGGTATTTTTTCTCTTTTGTCATCAGAAAATCTGGCTATGATGAAAACCGCATTCTCTTTCACATTAGCTATCCCCAATAGATTTCAAGTTGCAGCCAACAACGCTGCAGCTTGAAAGATCAATGGGATAAGGAATTTTTATGCTTATTGATCTACGCAGCGACACAGTAACCCGCCCCAGCGCCGCTATGCGTGAAGTCATGGCCCAGGCCGAAGTCGGTGATGACGTTTATGGCGATGACCCCACGGTCAACGCACTGGAGGCGGAAGCGGTTCGCCTGTCCGGTAAAGAGGCGGCGCTGTTCTTGCCAAGCGGCACCCAAGCAAACCTGGTAGCGCTGCTGAGCCATTGCCAGCGCGGTGACGAATACATCGTCGGCCAGCAGGCGCATAACTATAAATACGAAGCCGGCGGTGCCGCGGTACTGGGTAGCATCCAACCGCAGCCGATTGAAGCCAACCCGGACGGTACCCTGCCGCTGGACAAGGTTGCGGCGGCAATTAAACCCGATGATATCCACTTTGCCAGAACCCGTCTGCTGAGCCTGGAAAACACCATCAGCGGCCGCGTGTTACCGTTGGCGTACCTGCAACAGGCCTGGCAATTCAGCCGTGAACACAAGCTGGCACTGCATATCGACGGGGCGCGCATCTTCAACGCCGCAGTTGCGCTGAATGTGCCGCTGAAAGAGATCGTGCAGTATTGCGACACCTTCACCATTTGCCTGTCGAAAGGGCTGGGCGCACCGGTAGGCTCGTTGTTGTGCGGCAGCGAAGCCTTTATTCAGCAGGCGATACGCTGGCGCAAAATGACCGGCGGCGGCCTGCGTCAGGCCGGTATTCTGGCCGCCGCGGGACTCTATGCGCTGGAGCATAATGTCGAACGGTTGCGGGAAGATCACGATAACGCCAAGTGGCTGGAACAGCAGTTGCAAAACATTGGCGTGGAGATCGCCGAGCCGGGCGCGCAAACCAACGTACTGTACCTGCGTCAGTCCCCTGAATTGGCGGCAAAACTGGGCCCCTGGATGCGCGAGCGCGGCGTGCTGATCAGCAGCGGTCCGCTGACGCGTATTTTGACCCACCTCGACGTCAGCCGTCAGGATTTACAGCACGTGGTCGATTTGTGGCAACAATTCCTCAAGCAGCATGCCTGATGCATGCCTCAACGGGGCGCTAACACGCCCCGTGTTTTAGAGGATCCAGCGGCCGTAAACCCAATACCAGATCGCCAACGTTGCCACGACGTTCAACACCACGCTGAAGATAAACCAACTTTTGAACGGCTGTTTTTGGGTTTTGTGACGGAACAATTGCTGCGCAACGATCGCCCCAATCCAGCCACCCACCAGCCCGAACACCCATAGCGTGCTTTCAGGCACCCGACGCCACCCCTTGCGCGCGGCCAGTTTATCGACACCGTACACCAATAACGTCAGCAGGTTAGCCAACAGCCACCACATCCAAATCGGATGCAGGAAAAATAAACTGGCGATCAGCGCCAGACCTAACAGGGCATAACAAACGGCATTGAGTTTCATATTTTTTCGGCTTAGCACAGACAAACGGTGCGTAGTGTGACGCTGCCTTAAGGTGGATGCAATGCCCGCATAACCACACAAAAAGTGCATTTAAACCCTGAGTTTGGCATGCTGTCATCGACTTCCACTGCATAAGGCAGCGCTAATGACACCTCAACGCGTATTGGTTCTTGGAGCCAGCGGCTATATTGGCCAGAACCTGATCCCTCACCTGATCGAACAGGGACACGGCATTACCGCCGCCGCGCGCCGCCTTGAATGGCTTCAGGAGCAGCATTGGCCGCAGGTCAACTGCCAGTATGTGGATGTCTACCAACCAGAAACCCTGACCGCCGCGCTGTGGGAGATCGACGCCGTTTATTATCTGATCCACGGTATGGGCGACGGTGATGACTTTATCGAAAAAGAACGCCAGGCGGCGGAGAATCTGCGCGATGCGCTACGCAACGCCAGCGTAAAACAGGTCATTTTTCTCGGTGCGCTGCAACCGGAAGGCGAGAGTTCACCGCACCTGGTGGCACGCAAGCTGACCGGGGAGATCTTGCGCCAGAGCGGCGTACCGGTCACCGAACTGCGCGCCAGTATCATTGTCGGCCCCGGTTCGGCGGCCTTCGAAATTATGCGCGATATGGTCTACAACCTGCCGGTGCTAACCCCGCCGCGCTGGGTGCGTTCCAAATCTTCGCCGGTCGCGTTGGAAAATCTGCTGGTGTATCTGGCCGATCTGCTGGCGCACCCGGCGGAAGAAAACCGCATTTTTGACGTCGCCGGCCCGGAGTACATCAGTTATCAAACAATGTTTGAACGCTTCATTGCCATCAGCGGCAAAAAACGCTGGCTGATCCCCATACCCTTGCCCACCCGGTTTATCTCGGTATGGTTCATCAGCATGATCACCTCGGTGCCCACCTCGATCGCCAATGCGTTGATCCAGGGGTTGAACCACGATCTTCCCGCCGACGGTAAACCGCTACAGGCTCTGATCCCGCAGACGCTGCAAACCTTCGATCAGGCGGTGACAGCTACCCTGCGGCGCGAGGAAGAAGTGGTCGACTCCGCCGACTGGGGCTACGATCCGGAAGCACGAGCCCGCTGGCGACCAGGCTATGGCTTCTACCCGAAACAGGCGGGCTGTTCGCTGGAAACCCAGGCCTCCAGCCAGGCGCTGTGGCATACGGTGCAGCAACTGGGCGGGAAAGAGGGCTATTTTTACGCCAATATCCTGTGGAAAATCCGTGCCCGCATGGACGATATGATCGGCAATCGCGTGGTTTATGGCCGCCCCCAGCGTGAGACGTTGGCCATTGGCGACCTGGTCGATGGCTGGAAGGTCATCACCATTAAACCACTGCGGCAGTTGGCGTTGCTGTTCGGCATGAAAGCACCGGGGTTGGGCCGGCTGGTGTTCACCATCAAAGATCATGGCGACCACCGCACCCTGGATGTGCGTGCCTGGTGGCACCCTGCCGGTTTTAGCGGACTGCTGTATTGGTTCGCCATGATGCCCGCTCACCTGTTCATTTTTCGCGGTATGGCGCGCCGTATCGCCAGGCTGGCCGAAGAGAACCCGCGCAATATGTCCTGACCATCGCTTATTTGTCGATCAACCGCACAGTTTACTGCTGCGGTTAGGGCCTTTCCGATTGCATAGCGCACGAAATAACGGAAGAATGGCATCTTATTTGCTGGAACGCCGCTGAAGGCCGTCAGCATTCTGATTTTTGGTGAGAATAGAGTTCGTTATGAAGGTATTGGTCACCGGTGCAACCAGTGGGTTAGGCCGTAACGCCGTTGAATATCTCCGCCGCCAGGGCATTAAAGTGCGTGCCACCGGCCGCAACCAGGCCATGGGCAGTCTGCTGGAAAAAATGGGCGCGGAATTCATTCATGCCGATCTCACCAACCTGATCTCATCGCAGGCCAAAGCCATGCTGGCCGACGTGGACGTGCTGTGGCACTGTTCCAGCTTCACCTCGCCATGGGGCACCGAAGAAGCCTTCGAACTGGCCAACGTGCGTGCTACCCGTCGCTTGGGCGAGTGGGCAGCGGCCTACGGCGTTTCACAGTTTATCCATATCTCTTCGCCGGCGATCTACTTCGATTACCATCACCATCGCAACATTACCGAAGACTTCCGCCCCGCGCGCTATGCCAACGAGTTTGCGCGCAGCAAAGCCGCCGGTGAACAGGTGATCCAGCAGTTGGCGATGTCCAACCCGCAAACCCACTTCACCATCCTGCGTCCTCAGGGGTTGTTCGGGCCGCATGACAAAGTGATGCTGCCGCGCCTGTTGCAGATGATCAAACGCTACGGCAACCTGCTGCTGCCACGCGGCGGCGCGGCTCTGGTAGACATGACCTATCTGGAAAACGCGGTGCACGCCATGTGGCTGGCCACCCAGAAAGAAAATACCCCGTCCGGCCGCGCTTATAACATCACCAATCAGCAGCCACGTCAGTTGCACAGCGTGGTGCAGCAGTTAATTGACGAGTTGGGGATGAAGTGCCGGATCCGCTCTGTGCCCTATCCCATGCTCGATATGATGGCGCGCGGCATGGAGAAACTCGGCAGCAAAAGCGAGAAAGAGCCGGTACTGACCCACTATGGGGTCGCCAAGCTCAATTTTGATCTGACGCTGGACACCACTCGTGCCCAGCAGGAGTTGGATTACCGGCCGATAGTTTCGCTCGATGAAGGCATTTCCCGCACCGCTCGCTGGCTAAAAGAACACGGTAAACTGCACGGCCTTTAATTAGCGAGCTGCCCCGTACTTCAACAGCAAGGCATCAACGATCGCCTCCGTCTCCGCATCCGGCTCACCGCGATAATCGCTGGGCCGGAAATGCATCTGAAACGCCGCCAGCACGTTCTTCTGCTGCCTGACATCCCACCGAGCGTCAATACCATAACCGTAACGCGCCAGCTTTTCGATCAAGGGGGCCAGGGGCACGGCCGCCTGCTTGTCGCGGCCGGCCAGTAGCTTCTGCACCTGCTGCTCGTCCGGCCAGGCGCCAATACCGGCCTGCGCCAGTTGCCGCCAGGGGAATAACGGGCCCGGGTCCTGTTTGCGTTGGGGCGCTATATCGCTGTGCCCCACTACGTCTGTCGGCTGAATGCCATAGCGTTGGATGATATCGCGGCTCAGCGGGATCAACAGGGCTATTTGCTGTGGCGTATAGGGCTGCCAATGGGTAAACAACAGGGTGCGGTTGAACCCGCGATTGACTATTTCAATCCCTATCGAGGTATCGTTCAGGTTGGTTCTGCCGCGCCAGGTGCTGGCCCCGGCATGCCATGCGCGCAGGGCTTCAGGCACCAGTTGAAACGCCACCGGTTTACCCTGTACCAACGGTGGGTGTGCGGGCAGCAGATAGTGCGCGCTGACGTGTTCATCCGTCAGGGTTTTAAGCGAGGAATGGAAATCTTCTGCGGTGTAATGCATCACCAGAAAACGAATGCGCTGGTCTGCTCCCTGCGCCTGATGCAGGGTTTCCAACTGATAGTCGCCCCGGTCTATGGTGGTGCTTTGCGGTGCGCTTTGGCAGCCGGCAAGCAATGCGGCAGCAAATATCCCTGGCCAAATTTTCACGAATCCCTCCTGCCGTCGAGCGGCTCAAATTTGTAACTCAAATTGATTAATCTGTATCCAATAATCAAGTTAATCAATAAATGATGACAGAGAGGCCAGATATGCAAGTGAGTGTTGCGCCGCGCTGGCGGACTCCATGGCAGATGATAGCTTCATAGTATTACCTGCGCTGATAAAAGTGAGTCGCTCATGTTCAAGCTCAACCCTGTCGCCTGGCTGATCTGCATCGCCATGCTGCCGCTCAGCGGCTGTGACCAAAAAACGGTGGCCAATACCATGGGGGGAAGCGCGCCTGCTGTGGCCACGCCCGCGGCAGCATCAACCTATACGCCACTGAGTGCCGATCAATTGTATCAACTGGTCAGCCCGGTGGCGCTTTTTCCTGACAAACTGTTGGCGCAGGTGCTGGCCGGTGCGGGTTATCCCGATCAAATCAGCGCGGTGGATAACTGGCTGGCGCAAAACAGGGGGCTGCAACCGGCCGCGCTCACCGCAGCCGCTGGCGCTCAACCCTGGGACCCCAGCGTGCGCGGTTTGGTACAATTTCCTGACGTGCTGGATCAGATGGCTAAAAATATTCCCTGGACCACCGCGCTGGGCAGCGCTTATCTCAACGACCCTACCGACGTGATGAACGCCATTCAGGTCATGCGCCAACGTGCCGCCGCCAAAGGCACGCTGAAAACGTCGCCGCAACAAAGGGTGGTCATCACGCCTGCAACCCGTTACGTTGAACCGCAACCCTATCCGCAAAGCGTCGTGGTTGCGCCGGCGCAAACCATTGTCATCGAGCCCAGCCAACCGGATGTGGTTTACGTGCCGCGTTACGATCCCTGGGTGGCCTATGGCGAACCTGTCCCGGCCTACCCGAGCTATCACTATCAGAGTGCCTCAGGCTATAGCAGTGGCGATATGCTGGCGGCAGGCGTGATCAGTTTTGGCGTGGGCGTCGCGGTCGGGGCATTGATCAATCAGCATCATGACAACTGGCATAGCTGGGACGTGCGCTGGAACGATCGGCGTCAACCGGTGGTCTATAACAATGCGCCTTATATCTCGCACTCCACCACGGTGATTAACCGTGTCACCAATATCAACCAATACAATAATGTGAATCGCAGCACCACGGTGAATAACTATCACAATGCGCCAGTCAATCAGGTGCCGCATTTTGCCGCACCAACGCCTTATGCAGCCCCTAAGGTTGCCAACCTGCAACAGCCACATTTTACGCCGCCCGTCGCAGCCAATGAACGCCAGCCGATGACGGCGCCGAACTTTGCCCATGCAGCTACGCCAGCGCCCCATGCGATGACACCGGTCGCCCATGTTCAGCAGCCAATGACCCTGCCGAGTTTCGCTCATTCAACACCGGCAGCCGTGCGCCCGCACCCAGCGACAGTCACGGCCCCCGTTCATCAGGCCGAGATGCGACCGGCTCGTACGCCTGAACAACATCTACCGACACCTGTCAGCGTACAGCAAAGGGCGCAGTTGCCGGCCGTTGAACCTGTCGAACACGTCGCGCCCAAGGCTAACGTTATTCGCCCACAGCCGGTTCAACCACGGCCAAATGCCATGATGTCACATAGCGCACCAACGCCGTTCCATCAGCCACAGATTCAACAGGCACAGCATCACCCTGCCCCAGCGGCCAAACCGCAGGAACATCGCCCGCTAAAAGTGGAAGAACACAAAGTAGGATAAACGAATGCCCCCGGCCTTGGCCGGGGGCAAAGAAAGGATTAGCGGCTGACTTTCACCGCGGTACCGCTGACGGTCACCATTAACATGCTGCTGTCTTTACCCACGGTTTCGTAATCGATATCAATGCCGACCACCGCATTGGCGCCCAATTCTTTCGCTTGCTCCTCCAATTCCCGGAAGGCAATCAGGCGCGCTTTACGCAGCTCTTTCTCATAAGCGCCCGAACGGCCGCCCACGATGTCGCGCACGCCGGCAAAAAAATCGCGGAAAATATTCGCGCCCAAAATGGCCTCGCCGGTGACAACGCCGCAGTACTCGGTAATAGTAAACCCTTCCAGGGTCGGGGTAGTGGAAAGCTGCATGAAAACTCCTTGCTTGATTGATTCATCGCACTTATCTGACCATTGATTTGGCATTATGTTCTGTATTGAAATGGCACGCAGTACGAATGCAAGGCCAGAAATCGCATTTATACTGTAGGCTAATGGTCTTCATGGTAGAGACTTTCACATAAGGTAATGAGATGAAAACAAAAACGATTGCGGCTGTTTTGCCCTTAGCGCTGTTACTGAGTGCCTGCACCACCGTCGAACCGGCATTCAAGGATATCGGCTCCCGTACCGGCGGTTGTGTGGAAGGCGGCCCGGATACGGTCGCACAGAAATTTTACGATCTACGCCTGCAACAGGGCGCCGCTACCACCCTGCCCGACAGCAACCGTCTGGCGCAGTTGCAACCTTACCTGAGTAAAGTGCTGTATCAGGATCTGGTGACCGCCAACCAGAACCCGGGCAAACATCAGGTCACTGGCGATCTGTTTACCGGCAACGCGCAGGGACCGACCAGCGCCACCGTCGCCAGCGCTTCTACCATCCCGAATACCGACGCAAAAAATATTCCATTGCGCGTACAGCTCAGCTACCAGAAGGACGGCGGCAGCGCGGTCAACTGGCAGGATGAGGTGCTGATGGTGCGTGAAGGCACCTGTTGGGTGGTGGATGATATCCGCTATCTGAACGTGCCGCCGCATGCCGCCAGCGGGACGCTGCGTCAGGTATTGGAAAACCAGTAAGCTCACACGCCCCACCGTCATCTGCTTGATGCCGGTGGGTAAAAAAATGCCTTGATTCCGCTCAACATTCGTTCACTTTGAGAATTTTCGCTACATACCTCACAGCGTGCACGACAAATCCCCCCTTCGAACCTGACTCGCGGTATCTTGTGCTATTCTTTTACTATCCTGCCGCGCAGTAATAAATTTTAACGCACAAAGATTGCATAAGTATTCTGTGGAAGTTAACATTCGCGGCATCAATATCTATTCAATTCTGGCGCATGAGCATTCAACTTAACGGTATCAACTGCTATTACGGCGCACATCAGGCGCTGTTTGACATCACGCTGGATTGCCCAGCAGGGGAAACTTTAGTGCTGCTGGGTCCAAGCGGCGCGGGGAAAAGTTCATTGCTGCGGGTGTTGAACCTGCTGGAAATGCCGCGCTCGGGTCAGTTGCAGATCGCCGGCAATCAATTCGACTTCAAGCAGGCCCCTGGCGAGAAAGCCATTCGTGAGCTGCGTCAGAACGTCGGCATGGTATTCCAACAATATAATCTCTGGCCTCACCTTACCGTGGTGCAAAACCTGATCGAAGCGCCGTGTCGCGTGCTTGGCCTGACCAAGGCTCAGGCGATGGAGCGTGCCGACAAGTTGCTGAAGCGTTTGCGCCTGACCGATTTTGCCGACCGTTTCCCGCTGCACCTTTCCGGCGGCCAGCAGCAACGCGTGGCCATTGCCCGTGCGCTGATGATGGAGCCGCAGGTGCTGCTGTTCGACGAACCGACCGCCGCGCTGGATCCTGAAATCACCGCCCAAATCGTCAGCATCATTCGCGAGCTGGCCGGCACCGGGATCACCCAGGTGATCGTCACCCACGAAGTGGAAGTGGCGCGCAAAACCGCCAGCCGCGTGGTCTACATGGAAAACGGCCACGTAGTGGAACAAGGCGATGCCAGCCACTTTGCGCAGCCGCAGACCACCGAGTTTGCCAATTACTTATCACACTAACAATTTTACTTGCTGTAATTTGGGGAGTTTGCGATGAAAAAACTAATAATCGCCGCCGTTCTGGCTGGCATCAGCGTTTCCGCCTCTGCAGCCGAAACGATCCGTTTCGCTACCGAAGCTTCTTATCCTCCGTTTGAATTTATTGACGCCGGCAACAAGATCCAGGGGTTTGACGTCGATCTGGCCAATGCCCTGTGTAAAGAGATGCAGGCCGAGTGCAGCTTCACCAATCAGGCTTTTGACAGCCTGATCCCAAGCCTGAAGTTCAAGCGTTTTGACGCGGTCATGGCCGGTATGGACATCACGCCTGAACGTGAAAAACAGGTGCTGTTTACCAAACCGTATTACGACAACTCCGCGCTGTTTGTCGCCCAGAAGGGCAAAGTTGCCGACGTAGCGGCGCTGAAAGGCAAAAAAGTGGGCGTGCAGAACGGTACGACACACCAGAAATACCTGACCGATAAGCACCCTGAAATCACCACCGTGCCTTACGACAGCTATCAGAACGCCATTTTGGATCTGAAGAATGGTCGCGTTGACGCGGTATTTGGTGACACCGCAGTGGTCAACGAATGGCTGAAACAGAATGCCGCTCTGGCCGCGGTAGGCGATAAGGTGACCGACAAAGACTACTTCGGTACCGGGCTGGGCATTGCCGTTCGTCAGAAAAATACCGATCTGCAGGGCAAGTTCAATGCCGCCCTCGACAAGATCAAACAGGATGGGACTTACGAAACCATCTACAAAAAATGGTTCCAGCAGTAATCTATCCCCATGAATGAAATTCAACCTCTAGCAAGCGCCGCCGGGATGACCGTCGGCCTTGCCGTTTGTGCCCTTATCCTCGGGTTGATCCTGGCGATGCTGTTTGCCGTCTGGGAGTCATCGCGCTGGAAAGTGGTCAGTTGGCTAGGCACCGCCTGGGTTACGCTGTTGCGCGGCCTGCCGGAAATTCTGGTGGTGCTGTTCATCTATTTCGGCTCATCGCAGCTGCTGTTGATGCTGTCCGACGGCTTCACCCTGAACTTTGGCCTGTTCCAGCTGCCCGTCCAGCTGGCGATTGATAATTTTGAAGTCAGCCCGTTCCTGTGTGGCGTAATTGCCCTCGCCCTGCTCTATTCCGCCTATGCGTCACAAACATTGCGCGGGGCGCTCAAAGCGGTGCCACAGGGGCAATGGGAATCCGGCCAGGCACTGGGGATGAGTACCGCAGCGATTTTCTTTCGCCTGATCATGCCGCAGATGTGGCGCCACGCCCTGCCAGGGCTAGGCAACCAGTGGCTGGTTTTACTGAAGGATACCGCGCTGGTGTCGCTGATCAGCGTTAACGATCTGATGCTGCAGACCAAGAGCATCGCCACTCGCACCCAGGAGCCTTTTACCTGGTATGTGATCGCGGCGGCCATCTATTTGGTGGTGACCCTGTTTAGCCAGTACATCATCAAACGCATTGAACTGCGCACCACGCGTTTTGAGCGGGGGCCAGCCTGATGTTTGAGTTCTTGCCGGAAATTATCAAAGGGCTGCACACCAGTCTGACGCTGACCGTTACCGCGCTGATCGTGGCACTGCTGCTGTCATTGGTGCTGACGGTGATCCTGACGCTGAAAACGCCGATCCTGACGCCGCTGGTGAAAATCTATATCACCCTGTTCACCGGTACGCCGCTGCTGGTGCAGATCTTCCTGATCTACTACGGCCCCGGCCAGTTCCCGGCGATCCGCGAATATCCGTGGTTGTGGGATCTGCTGTCGCAGCCGTGGCTGTGTGCGATGATCGCATTGGCGCTGAACAGCGCGGCCTACACTACCCAGCTGTTTTACGGTGCGGTGCGGGCGATCCCCGCCGGTCAGTGGCAATCTTGCGAAGCGCTTGGCATGTCGCGTGCCCAGTCGTTGCGTATCCTGCTGCCCTTTGCCTTCAAGCGCGCACTGTCGTCTTACTCCAATGAAGTGGTGTTGGTGTTCAAGAGCACCTCGCTGGCCTACACCATTACCCTGATGGAAGTGATGGGATACAGCCAACTGATGTATGGCCGTACCTATGACGTGATGGTGTTTGGTGCTGCCGGGTTGGTCTATCTGTGCGTCAACGGCCTGCTGACGTTGTTGATGCGCATGGTCGAGCGTCGGGCGTTGGCATTCGAGCGCCGCAACTGAGCCCGCTCCCTCAGGTCTCGGAGCCCTGCCATCGTGCAGGGCTTTTTTATTTTCGTCGTAATTTTTTAATCATTTATATTGCATATTAATGCATTAAATGTCAGGGTAAACGTCGATAAACAGCCGCCAAAACCTTTGGGTTATTGTCAGTAAAATCAAGCGGTGAAGAGATAAAAACACGCAGACTTGCAGACAGGAGCTTTACGCATGAAAAAACTATTACTTGCCGCTACGGTATTGGCGGGCATCGCCTTCAACGCCAGTGCAGCTGAGACCATTCGCTTCGCCTCTTCCGCCACCTATCCCCCCTTCGAATCGCTGGATGCCAGCAACAAGATTGTCGGGTTTGATATCGATCTGGCTACCGCGCTGTGCAAGCAAATGAAAGCCGAATGCACCTTTACCAATCAGGCGTTCGACAGCCTGATCGCCGCCCTGAAATTCAAAAAATACGACGCGGTGATTTCCGGTATGGACATCACGCCAGAGCGCAGCAAGCAGGTTTCCTTTACCCAACCTTACTACGCCAACTCGGCGATCGTCATCGCGCAGAAAGGCAAATTCAGCTCGCTGGCGGATCTGAAAGGCAAAAAGATCGGCATGGAGAACGGCACCACCCATCAAAAATACATGCAGGATAAGCACCCAGAGATTAACACCGTCTCTTATGACAGCTACCAGAACGCCATTCTCGAACTGAAAAATGGCCGTATTGACGGCGTGTTCGGTGATACCGCGGTAGTCAACGAGTGGCTGAAGAATAACCCGCAATTGGCGCCGGTCGGCGAGCACGTTACCGATGCCCAATACTTCGGCACCGGCCTGGGCATTGCTGTGCGTCCGGACAACCAGGCGCTGCTGGCCAAGCTGAATGCCGCTCTGGACGCCATCAAGGCCGACGGCACCTACAAAGCCATCAACGACAAGTGGTTCCCGCAGTAAGTCTCTCCAGGGCGTGGTATGCACGCCCTATTTCAAACTGTATCCTTATTGCCCAAAACGCCTTTAGTGGCGCACCAGCAGAGTCAGCACTTCGTAGTGGGCGGTATGAGGGAACATATCGAACAGTTGCACGCGTTCAATGCGGTAATCCGGCAACATCCCAATGTCTTTCGCCATCGTCTCGGCGTTACAACTCGAATAGAGAATATAGCCGGGCGCCATCTGATTCAGATAGTCGCACAAATCCTTGCCGATGCCGCGCCGTGGCGGATTGACCAGCACTAATTGGGGGACGCTACCCTCAGCGGTGGCAAATTTCGTGGAATCCAGCGCCTGGAAGTTAACCTGTTGCAGACCGAGCGTTTTCGCTGACTGACGCGCACAGGCAATCGCCTCGGCGCTGATCTCAATACCGGTCAGGCGGGTATCCGTCTGCGCACAGTGCAGGCCAAATCCTCCCACACCGCAGAACAGGTCCCACATGCTTTCAATACCCAATGCACGAACCCAGTCACGAGCGGTAGCGTACAGTTCAGCCGCCACCTTTGGGTTGGTCTGGAAAAAACTTTGTGGGCGGATATACAACGGCACCTGATTAAATTGCTCTTCCAGCGCCTGCTGTTCGGTCAGTGGGATCTCCAGCTCTCCTTCCATAATCGCCATATGCACCGGCTGAATATTGGCGGAGATCACCCTGAGTTGTGGCAATTGCTGCTGTAACCAGGGCAACGCCGCCCGCAGCTGTGCCAATTTCCCCTCTGAACGCAGTACAAAGCGCAGCATCACGCCGCCGCTGTGGGTGCTTTCGGTCAACAGCAGGTACTTCAGTTCCCCGCGCTTACGCGCCACGTTATAGGGCGTCAAACCGGCGCGGGCGATAAAACTTTTCAACACCGCGAACATGGGCGCAAAACTGGCGGGATACAGTGGACAGCCACTCAGATCAACCGGTGTGCCATCGCGGTGCAGCATGCCGAGCAACGGGCGCTCTACGCTGCCGCTGACCACCATTTTGGCCTTATTGCGAAATGCGCTCTGCTCGCCGGCAATCGGCGCCAGCCAATGCGCGACGTCGCGTTCGGCCAGCAGGGATTGCAGGTGATGCTGTTTGTCTGCCAGCTGCTGCGGGTAAGGCTTTTCCAGCCACTGACAAGAACGGCAGGTGCCCGCCGTATACAAAGCGCAATGCATTAAGTTGACTCTGAGTTCGGGGTGAATAATTAAGGGCGCAGAGTTTATCACTCTACGCCCTTAAAATCTCAATTGCGCGCGGCGAAATAGCGGCGGCTAGTGGCAGGAACGAACAATAAGGCCAGGATGACGACATCGGGGATTTTCTGCAGGATTAACACGTGCAGAATTTGGCCGCTGGTCTCGCCCTCCACGGTAAAGACTTCGGGCAAAAAGCTGCCGATGGTCGCCAACAGCAAATAACCGACCACCGCACACTGACAGGCCACATAGACCCAACGCCCCCAATTGCGACCGCGCATTACCGCAAAACCGCAGCTGATTTGCAGGCACAGCAGCACCAGACCAGCCAAAAATATCAGGGTGGAATCCCAGGCCTGGGCGCTGGTGCTGACAAACTCCTGAGCGCCATCGACGCCCAGTTCACCCAACAGCAACAGCACGCTGATGCATTTGATAGCCACCATCGCCGTACCGGCCACCATCACCGGTACTGGCGCATCTGAAGTCGTTCTCATTCCCTGCCTGCTGTTCAGCATGTCTGCCATGTCCATGTTCCGCAACGAAAACGCCGTCTATACCCTCATCTTTCAAGTTGCAGCGTGGTTACCTGCGCTCACACCCCAGTTACTTAAGTAAGCGCCTGGGGAAGAGCGAGCTGGCCGCCTGGCTATAAATCTAAAGCTGTAGGGTATATTCAAACGAGATATATAAAGTCAGGTAATCAATTGCAATACCAATAATTGCAAAAATAGCAGGTTTAATCAGACTCAGCTACGGGCGGCCTTTTGTAATTCGCGCGATCGCTGTTTTTCCGAGCGAGCCATAAACCACCAGGCGATCAGACCGATAATCCCCACCACCAGCAGGATCAAACTGGCCAGGGCGTTGATTTCCGGATTAACCCCCATACGCACGCTGGAGAACACCAGCATCGGCAAGGTGGTCGCGCCCGGCCCGGCGACAAAGCTGGCAATCACCAGGTCATCCAGCGACAGTGTGAATGCCAACATCCAGCCGGCAACCAGCGCCGGTGCAATCATTGGCAGCGTGATCACGAAAAACACCTTCAACGGCGTCGCGCCCAAATCCATCGCGGCCTCTTCGATCGAGCGATCCAATTCACGCAGGCGCGAACTGATCACTACTGAAACGTAGGCAGTACAGAAGGTGACGTGCGCCAGCCAGATGGTGAACATGCCGCGTTCCGACGGCCAACCCAAGGTATGCCCCATCGCCACAAACAGCAGCAGCAGCGACAGACCGGTAATCACATCCGGCATAACCAGCGGTGCGGTTAACATAAAGGCAAAGCCGGTTGAACCACGAAAACGGCCAAAACGCACCATCACCACCGCAGCAATCGCGCCAAGCACTACGGCGGCGGTCGCTGAAGCGGCAGCAATGGTCAGGCTGAGCCCGACGGCGCTGATCATCGCCGAATCATGGAATAACGCGGTATACCAACGCGTCGACCAACCCGCCCACACCGTCACCAGTTTTGAACTGTTGAACGAGTAAATCACCAGCATCAGCATCGGCGCATACAGGAAGGTGAAACCAAGCACCAAAATAGCGATACGCCACGGTGAGCGCACTACCGGCAAGTTGTTCATCCCTGCCCCCCCATTTCCTTGTTCTGGTGCTTGTGGAACCAGATAATCGGCAAAATCAACAGCAGCAGCATCACGGTGGCAACCGCCGAAGCTACCGGCCAATCGCGGTTATTAAAGAATTCCTGCCACAGTACCCGGCCAATCATAATACTGTCAGGCCCGCCCAGCAGTTCCGGGATCACGAACTCGCCGACCGCCGGAATAAACACCAGCATCGAACCGGCAATGATACCGCCGCGGGTCAGCGGCACAATCACGCTGAAGAAGGTTTTCAGCGGTTTGGCGCCCAGATCCAGCGAGGCCTCCACCAGCGAATAATCCAGCCGCGTCAAGGCGGTATAAATCGGCAGCACCATAAACGGCAGGTAGGAGTAAACCACGCCGATATAGACCGCCAGATTGGTATGCAGGATCACCAGCGGCTGATCGATAACCCCAAGCCACAGCAAGAAATTGTTAAGGATGCCGTTGTTTTTCAAAATGCCCATCCAGGCATAAACGCGGATCAAAAATGAGGTCCACGATGGCAGGATCACCAACAGCAGCAAAATATTGCGGGTTGATGCTTTGCTGTGCGCCACTGCCCAAGCCAACGGATAACCAATGATCAGGCAACACACCGTTGACACCGCCGCCACCTGCAGCGACTGCAGATAGGCGTCCAGATACAGCGGATCGTCGGTCAGTTGCAGGTAATTGGCGAAGTTGAGCGCGATGTCCAACTTGCCGTCAGCCCAACTCATCAGGTCAGTGTAGGGCGGGACCGCCAGCGCCAGCTCCGCCAGGCTGATCTTGAACACAATCAGGAACGGTAGCAGGAACAGCAACGTCAGCCACAGCAGCGGCACCGCAATCACCAGTTTGCGGCCGTGGGCCATTTGCAGGCGCTGGAAAAAAGCTTTCAGCGGGCCGGGCCCGTTGGCCGGCGGTTCCGGCGGCGTGCGTTCAGCAAGCATTGTCATAATGATTATTCCTCACCTTCGCCATTCACACCGTTAACACGACACAGCTGTCGGCTTCCCAACACAGCCGCACTTCGTCGCCCCAGGTCGGCATCCCTTTGCGGAAACGGTGACCGTTTTGCAATTGGGCGCTGAGCATCTGGCCGCTGAGCAGCTTCACGTGGTAGATCGACAAATCGCCAAGGTAGGCAATGTGCACCACCTCCCCCACGGCAAAGTTGCAGCCATCTTCCGGGATCTCTTCGCACAGCATGATTTTTTCCGGTCGCAACGCAACCTGGATCGGCACCCCGTCCACCACCGAGGCGTCGGAGTCTACCTTGATTGCATGACGCAAACCGGGGCTTTGCAGGATCAGGGCATCGTCCTGACGCTCTTGCAGCACGCAGTCAAATACGTTGACCGAACCGATAAACTCGGCGCTGAAACGGCTGTTCGGGTGTTCGTAGATCTCTTCCGGCTCGCCGATCTGCACAAACTTGCCGCGATTCATGATGGCGATACGGCCTGCCATGGTCATCGCCTCTTCCTGATCGTGGGTGACCATCACGCAGGTCACGCCGACGCGCTCAAGAATGTCCGTCACTTCCAGTTGCATGCGGTCACGCAGTTTTTTATCCAGCGCGCCCATCGGTTCATCCAGCAGCAGCAGCTTTGGCCGCTTGGCAAGGCTGCGCGCCAGCGCCACACGCTGGCGTTGGCCGCCGGAAAGCTGGTGTGGCTTGCGTTTGGCAAACTCCTGCATATGGACCAGCGACAGCATTTCCGCTACCCGCTCGGTGATTTCCCCACGCGGCATCTTGTCCTGTTTCAGGCCGAAGGCGATGTTTTGCTCCACCGTCATGTGCGGGAACAGGGCGTAGGACTGGAACATCATGTTAATCGGCCGCTGGTATGGCGGCACGTGCGACATGTCTTGCCCATCGAGCACGATTTGCCCTTCCGTCGGCTGTTCAAAACCGGCCAGCATGCGCAACAGCGTCGACTTGCCGCAGCCGGAGGGGCCCAGCAGGGCAAATATTTCGCCTTTGTAGATGGTCAGGCTAACGTCTTCGACCGCATTTTGGCCGTCAAAGGTTTTGGTGAGGTTACGGATTTCCAGCAGAGGGGTGAAGACCTTCTGCGACTTGGCTTGAGGACGAGGGATAGCGTCGTTCAATCGGGGTGCTCTCCGGTGCAAACAGTACAAAAAACCACGGCGATTGCCATGGCCCAAAATGGCAATGCAGGCGGGTAGCCCCGCCTGCTGGTCAAGACAACACTGAAAGCCGGGCCCGGCATTTTGGGCCCTGAGTACTAGCGTCCGCTTTTAACTTTAGTCCAGGCGCGGGTAATCACACGATCCAACTTCGGCGATTGCACGTTCAGCGTGAACAGCTTGGCACGCAGATCGGCCGGTGGGTAGACGTTCGGATTATCACGCACTTCCGCTTTCACCAGCGGAGTGGAGTCCTTCACCGCGTTGGCGTAATAGACGTAGTTGCTGATGCCGGCCATCACATCGGGCTTCATCAGGAAGTTCAGGAACTGGTAGGCGGCGTCCTTGTTTTTGGCATCTGCCGGCATGGCAAACATGTCAAAATAGGTCAGCGCCCCTTCTTTAGGAATGGCATAGGCCACGTTCACGCCGTTCTTCGCCTCTTTGGCGCGGTTGGCCGCCTGCATCACATCACCGGACCAGCCTATCGCTACGCAGATATCGCCGTTCGCCAGGTCATTGATGTATTGAGAAGAGTGGAAGTAACGGATGTTCGGCCGCAGCTTAAGCAGCAGATCGTTGGCCGCACCGGTGTAATCCGCTGCGTTGGTGCTGTTGGGATCCTTGCCCAGGTAGTGCAGTACGGTAGCGTAAACCTCGCTCGGCGCATCCAGGAAGGAAACACCACAGCTTTTAAGCTTCTCGAGGTTCTCTGGCTTGAGGATCAGATCCCAGCTGTCGACCGGCGCATCTTTGCCCAGCACCGCCTTCACCTTGTCGACGTTATAGCCGATGCCGGTGGTCACCATCAGGTAAGGGATACCGTACTTGTTGTCCTTGTCATTATGTGCCACCAACTGCAGCATTTCGGGATCAAGGTTTTTGTAGTTCGGCATCTTGCTCTTGTCGAGCGGCTCGAAAATACCGGCCTTCGACTGGCGCTCAAGGAAGTTGGATGAAGGCACTACCAGATCATAACCGGTGCTGCCCGCCATCAGTTTGCCTTCCAACACTTCATTGGAGTCAAAGACGTCGTACACCACTTTAATGCCGGTTTCTTTCTGGAATTTGGCTAAGGTGTCCGGCGCAATATAGTCGGACCAGTTATAGACGTGCAGCGTTTTTTCCTCGGCTGACGCCGTGACGGACGCGGCCATCAGCAGGCCGGCAACAACACCCGATAACCACTTTTTACGTTGGGTGACCATCCGTAACTTCCTCCAAAACAGGGGTGAATCATAGAATTGAACTTGTATCGCAAACTGATACAAAACCTTTCCTGATCGAGCGCAATCGTTGCAACCGCGGATTGAATAGCTATGCAGTTGATTGCAGACACCTTTTTCAACTGCCCAGCCCGCATGGTCACCTGGGGAATCGCAAGCCCTTAGCAGAATCAGCAGCATAACCGCTGTTGCCAAAACGCACCAGCCTCCGGGGGCAAAAACGGCTTTTATCGATTTTTTATGCAGTTTCTCTCTATGTGATACGCCATTAATGGCATAAACGGCGAGAAATATCGGGCAAAAGAGGGTAAAACGCAGAATATATTATCGTGGAAGGGAATAACGGCAGCATGCCGCCAGAAGGGCGACATGCATAATCTACAGCGGGGATCAGTGCAACATTGGCAGGCGTTCGGCGCTAGCCGGGTTCTCTTCTTCGTCAGCCATAAACAGCAGATCGTTCGCCCGCGCCTCGAGGATCACCATGGAGATCTGCTCTTCGCCCTGCTGCATAAAGTGCGTGAACTGTTCCAGCGTGACGCCCACGGCGATACTTAGTGACTGACAGACGATCAGCTTCGGCAGGTTATCATCCTGGATATCGACAAAGGCTTTGATGGTCAGCGAACTGGCGTTGATCTGGCTGAGATCGGCCACCAGAGGGATCAGCGCGGTCGGCTTCACCTCGGCCAGGGCGGAAAACAGAATAACGTTGTCCACCAGATCGAGTTTGGCGTCAAATACGCCGTCGAAGTTTTGCATGTGCGGCAGGTGCAGCGCCTGACAGGAATCGCACTCAAAGAATGAAATGCCCGATTGATCCAGCCAGCGTCGCAACAACGCCAAATCAGGGACAATGAGTGAATCCATAATACCAGCCTCACAATATTCAAAACGCGAAAAGGCGCATAGCTTACGGAATATTCCCCCGCGATGCCACGATCAATGCGGCTTAATTCGCTATTTGGGCAAATATCGCCGGGAAAAAACCGCAAAGCTGGCGATTGCAAAGCCGATTTTGGTCGGCAACATCAGCCGCCCGACTTGAGACGAAATCCCGCTCTGGCGCGCGGCTCGATATACTCGATCATCATGCCGGCAATATCCAATCCCGTGGTGGTTTCCACCCCTTCAAGCCCCGGTGAGGCGTTCACTTCCATCACCAGCGGGCCGCGAGTCGCTCGCAAAATATCTACCCCGGCGACGTCCAGTCCCAGCGTGGTGGCCGCCTTAACCGCAACAGCTCGCTCTTTGGCGGTGATGCTTACTTTGCGGGCGGTACCGCCACGGTGCAGATTGGACCGGAACTCCCCGGGCTTGGCCTGACGCTCAATCGCGGCCACTACCTTACCGCCGACCACCAGACAACGCACGTCACTGCCCTGTGCCTCGCGAATATATTCCTGCACCAGGATATGGGCGTTAAGGCCGCGAAAGGCGTCAATCACGCTTTCCGCCGCCTGGCGGGTTTCCGCCAGCACCACGCCGATACCCTGCGTCCCCTCCACCAGTTTCACCACCAGTGGCGCACCGCCGACCAGCTCAATCAAATCACCGGTATCGTCCGGCGAATGGGCGAAACCGGTGATTGGCAGATCGATCCCCTGGCGTGCCAGCAACTGCAGCGAACGCAGTTTGTCGCGTGCACGGGTGATCGCCACCGACTCATTCAGCGGGTAACTGCCCAGCAGCTCAAACTGGCGCAGTACGGCGGTACCATAAAAGGTGATGGCGGAGCCGATGCGCGGGATCACCGCATCGTAGCGTTCCAACTGACGGCCGCGATAGTGAATGGTCGGCGCGGCCGGGTTAATGTTCATATAGCAAGAAAGCGGATCGATAATATCCACGCTGTGGCCGCGCTGCTCTGCCGCCTCCACCAAACGCTTGCATGAGTACAGCGTTCCATCGCGCGAAAGAATGGCAATTTTCACTCGTCACCCCAAAAAGGCAATCACCTGCCAGGCAGGCCTGCACCGACGGCCGTCACTCAGGCGCGCGGCTCACTGTCGTTTTTATCGACCGGCGAATGAGGCTTATGCCGATCGTTCTGCGGCGGCTGACCGCCGCGCATTAGCGGGCCGAATCCTTGCACCACGCGCCAAACCAAAAAGGCCGCCGCCGGGACCATCAGCGCCACGCCGAGGAAAATCATGCCCACCGCTGCCTGCTGGGAAGCCAACCAGCCTGGCAATTGAACGTGACCGTGAATGCTCAGATAAGCCAGCACTAATGACAGCATGCCCAGGCCTTCCAAAACCAACACCGTACGGGGTAAGTCACCGAATGAACGCATATTTTTCTTCTCCAGAAGCTCTGCCTCCAGTGTAGTGAATTCCCCCCGATGGCGACAGCCCCGGCGGCTTAATCGGTTAGATGAATCAGATTAACAGGTAATTCCTGCTTTTTTTTCGCTGACCCAACGGGCATAGTAGGCGCCATCAATGCGGGTAATGCTCAACCTTAAGTCTTTTTTGACTGACAGAATGTCATTGCAGTTGCGATTAAATTATTGAATATCAATCTAAGGAGTGTTGCATGTTTGCAGTTATCTTCGGGCGCCCAGGCTGTCCTTATTGTGTCCGTGCGAAAGAGTTGGCGGAAAAACTGACTGAAGAACGTGACGATTTCAACTTCCGTTATGTTGATATCCACGCTGAAGGCATCACCAAAGCCGATCTGGAAAAAACCGTTGGCAAACCGGTAGAAACCGTTCCGCAGATCTTCCTCGATGAGAAACACATCGGCGGCTGCACCGATTTCGAAGCTTATGCCAAAGAAAACCTGAACCTGTTCCAGTAAGTTTCAGGCAATAAAAAAAGGCGCTCAAAGCGCCTTTTTTTATTGCCGTTCGCGGCGGTGACATTGCAGATAAGCCTGCAACAAGCCGCCGATAAACAGCGCCAGCAGCGCGCCAAACATGCACCAGAATACCGCGCTGGTGGCGTAAGCCAATTCCTGCCAGAACGAATAAGAGGGTGTTAACCAAAAGTGGCGGATGATCAGGCACAGCGGCAGTGCATAGAGCGCACCCAGTAACGGGCAGAGAATGCGTTTTTTACTCGACAGATAACTGGCAACCACGCCGGGTATCACGAACAGCAACAGGCCGGTCTCCCCCCGATGCTCATGATCGGTACTGCCAAAGACTCCGCTCTGCTGGCCGAGATACACCAGGCTGAACAGCAGGAAACAGCTCAAAATACCCCACCAATACCGTTCGCTCGCCATACCCTACTCCCCCTTAATCTGTTACCACACCGTAGAAATCAGCCGTGTCACAAAGCCGGTGACGCCTTGCCGAAGAACGGCAACGCTGAACTGAACTTTTTCCTTGGCTACTAAAAGAGAGCTATCCCGCTAAATTTCAGGCTGCGCATCCTCGGCCCCGGCGGCTATGCCGTTGGGCAGAGCACGTCTCTGGCTGCAGACGACGGCGTTGCGGCTTGAAATACAACGGGTAAAAATGCGTTCGGCGGCGCAGGAACTCAGCTTTATGCTGGCTGTCATGCGCCATAGCGACTAGAATAAACGCCGCCGATCGATGGTTCGAATCGCCTTCCGCTGGTTAGTTATTTATGACGTCGATTTTTGACTGAATTTATATCTTATAGTTATCTATATCAAGTACTTACTGGTAAACAATAAGTTATCCTCCGTGAACATAAACGTCGCTAGTTTGTTAAACGGTAACTACATCCTGTTACTGTTCGTGGTACTCGCACTGGGGCTGTGCCTCGGTAAAGTCCGTCTGGGCTCCGTTCAACTCGGTAATTCCATTGGCGTTTTGGTGGTTTCGCTGCTGCTTGGCCAACAACATTTCGCCATTAACACCGAAGCGCTAAATCTCGGCTTTATGCTGTTTATTTTCTGCGTTGGCGTGGAAGCCGGGCCCAACTTTTTCTCGATATTTTTCCGCGACGGTAAAAATTACCTGATGCTGGCGCTGGTAATGGTCGGTTCCGCGATGGTGATCGCCATCGGTCTCGGCAAACTTTTCCACTGGGATATTGGCCTGACCGCCGGCATGCTCGCCGGATCCATGACCTCAACCCCAGTCCTGGTAGGCGCTGGCGATACGCTGCGCAATACCATCACCAACGGCCCGGCGCTGCTGGCGGCACAGGATCATCTGAGCCTCGGCTATGCCCTGACCTATCTGATTGGCCTGGTGAGTCTGATTTTCGGCGCACGTTACCTGCCTAAGCTGCAACACCAGGACCTTTCCACCTCCGCTCAGCAAATTGCCCGCGAACGTGGCCTGGACACGGACAGCCAACGCAAGGTTTATTTGCCGGTTATCCGCGCTTACCGCGTGGGACCGGAGCTGGTGGCCTGGGCCGATGGCAAAAACCTGCGCGAACTGGGCATCTATCGCCAGACCGGCTGCTATATCGAACGCATTCGTCGTAACGGTATTTTGGCAAACCCGGACGGTGACGCGGTGCTACAGGTAGGCGATGAAATCTCGCTGGTTGGCTACCCCGATGCCCATGCACGGCTGGATCCCAGCTTCCGCAACGGCAAAGAGGTCTTCGACCGCGATCTGCTGGACATGCGCATCGTCACCGAAGAGATTGTGGTCAAGAACAGCAATGCGGTGAACAAGCGCCTGAGCCAGCTGAAGCTGACCGATCATGGCTGCTTCCTCAACCGGGTGATCCGTAGCCAGATTGAAATGCCTATCGACGACAGTATCGTGCTCAACAAAGGCGATGTACTGCAGGTCAGCGGCGACGCTCGCCGGGTGAAAAGCGTGGCGGAGAAGATTGGCTTTATCTCGATCCACAGTCAGGTCACCGACCTGTTGGCATTCTGCGCCTTCTTTATCATCGGGCTATTGATTGGCCAGATCACCATCCAGTTCAGCAACTTCTCGTTCGGCATCGGTAACGCCGCTGGCTTGCTGATGTCCGGCATCATGCTCGGCTTCCTGCGTGCCAACCACCCGACCTTTGGCTACATTCCGCAGGGCGCGCTCAATATGGTGAAAGAGTTCGGCCTGATGGTGTTTATGGCCGGTGTTGGCCTGAGCGCCGGTGCCGGTATTGGCCACAGCCTGGGTGCCGTTGGCGGCCAGATGCTGATTGCCGGACTGATCGTAAGCTTGGTGCCGGTGGTGATCTGCTTCCTGTTCGGCGCTTACGTGCTGCGCATGAACCGTGCCCTGCTGTTTGGCGCCATTATGGGGGCCCGCACCTGTGCGCCGGCGATGGAGATTATCAGCGACACCGCACGCAGCAATATCCCTGCCCTGGGCTATGCCGGTACCTATGCTATCGCTAACGTATTGTTAACCCTGGCCGGTTCGCTGATTGTGGTGCTGTGGCCGGGGATCCTCGGCTAAACGATAAGCAATGAAGATGAATCCGTGGCAAAAATATTTTGAAATTTTTATCCCCGGTGAGAACTTTCCTTGCCGGGGGTAGTCTGAATTAGTGCCACTGCTTTTCTTTGATGTCCCCATTTTGTGGAGCCCGTTAGTCCCGCCTTTTTAGGTTCAAGACTATCGGGTTTTTTGTTGCCTGAAATAAAGTGAGCCGGTGGTTCGGCCCAACAAAACCATTAAATTCATTGATACTCAGACGTGACTTATAAGCAGGCGTCACTCATCCGAAAATTGCGATGAACTCAAAGATTGCGCGAATAACTCACCCATTTCGCCATGTCTTGATGGGATATATTCCCACCGCACACCACCATCCCGATCACCGCATTGGCGGGCAGCTTGGGCGCAATGGCCAGCACAGCGGGAATGAGCGTTCCGGAAGCCAATTCGACCCACTGCTTAGCCTCTTCGCCAAAAGCGATCATCCCTTCGATGGCAGCCTTATCTGAAACAACCACTATGTCTTCGACATAAGCTTGAGCATGCGCAAGCATCATTTCGTCAATGATGGGCACCCCCAGCGTGGAAATAATGGACGTGACCTCAATCTCGACAGGTTTCCCGGCGCCAAGCGCCTGATGCATTGAATTGGCGCCCGCAGTTTCAACACCCCAAATTCTGATCTCCGGCTTGATGGTTTTCAGCGCCGTCGCCACACCGGCCAGCATGCCACCGCCACCTACAGCAACAAAAACATCAGTTAAATCAGGACAATCGGCGATAAACTCAAGTGCCAGGGTGCCATGCCCTTCGGCTATCAGCGAATCGTTACAGTCATCGATAACTATATAACCTTCGGCTGCCAAGGCCTTCGCTCGCTCAAACGCCGCATGAACATCCGTTTCTATCATGACGCTACTGCCCAACAGACGGACCCGGTCGATAGCGGTGGAGGGTGCGCTGGGTGGCATAATAATGGTGACGTCAGCGCCAAAGATTTTCGCAGCCTCGGCGATCGCAATACCAAAATTACCGCCGCTCACCGCAACAAACCGGTTATCTTTAAGCTCATCCGCCAGTTTCAAAAATTTGTTAAGCACCCCTCGGGCTTTAAAAGAACCGCCAAGCTGGGTGTTTTCCAGCTTCAGGAAGACGGGCCGCAGGATTTTTTCAGCCAGTTTCGAACCGGGAATGGCCGGCGTGCGAATCACTTTCCCAGATAAACGCTCCGCTGCTTCAATGATGGCGTTAAATTCAATTAATTTTGTCATGTTGGCCCAGTTAGGTAGATTGCGTTGCTGTGTATCGACACCAAACTACATACTTTTACTGCCGTTTTCTATTGCTATACCCCACTGTGCGACACACAAAAAAAGCCCGTTTGGGGGGCTATGGCCAACGGCGCAATGCACTCCCCTAAACGGGCTTTTATCCGGTAATGACTTAGCCGTGCTAATGGTTAGCACGCATCGATATTATTTCTGCTCGGCCTTGTTCACCGTCTCTTCGGCTTTCCACACGCGGTATTTCACTTCCACGTCTTTCGGCACGTAGACCACAATCGGCAAGCGGCTGTTGTAACGCTGCATGGACGCGTCACCCAAATTGGCAGCGATAAATTTCTGCTGTTTGCTATTGTCTGGGCACCCCATCAAGGTGGAGGCCGGATCGGACAGTTTTTCCAACACCAGATAGTCATAGCCCCAGCCGGAAAGGGTTTTGCTTTCCAGCGTGCCGCCGATCATGTGGTGGTTGCAGTCCACTTCCAGCGTTTTGCCGATCAGCAGTTCCACCTTGAAGTTCTCTTCGTGTTCCTGTTTAGGCAGGTAAATCACCTGACGGCTCATACCTTTTTCCGCTTTAGGGTATGGCGCGACCTTTTCCAGCGGCTGTTTGCTGATATCGGTGTCTTCGGCAGAGGTGGCAGCAATGGCGCTGGCGGAAACGGCCATCAGCAGGCCGGAAAATACGACGGATGCCTTGTTCATGTTTTATCCCTACAATGATTAAATGCTTCGCCCATAAGCTAATACACTCCTGACAAGCTCGCCAGCAGTTTAATCTTCTTTACAATGGACAATGGTCAGCAACAACAACCAGAATGCCGACCAAAAATCAGGATAAGCAATCAGCGAGATGCGTTTTCAGCGATATAAGCCTTCACCACCTGGTAGACATAATCCTGACACGCAAGCCCGGTCTGCGGATCGTATTTACCCTGGTTGGTAATATTGTTGGACAGGACGCGAATGCCGACAAAAGGAATATTGAAAGCCGCGGCTATCTGAGCGGCGGAAGCCGTTTCCATCTCTTCTACCGAGGTATGATATTTTTCGCGGAAGTCACGAATGCGATCCAGTTCGCTGTTCCAGACGTCGGCGGAGCCAATCACTCCTTCAACGACCTTGCCCTGCGCGTAGCTGCCCTTAACGCTCTCCGCTATCGCCAACAGTTTAGCGTCTGCCGGGAATTGACGGATCGTATGGGGATTTTTATCCTCACCGGCGCTGCCTTTCGAAGCCAGCAAATCCATAGGTTGCCACTGCCGTGAATCACTGCCTTCGCCCTGTGCTTTTTTCGGCGTTTTAAACGCGCCCAGGCTAACCGAATATTTTCCCAGCACGATGTCATACACTTTCAGCGCAGGATCGTGGCCGCCGGCAGTGCCCTGATTGATGATCGCCACCGGGCGGAACTCGGTCGCGGCGATCGCCGTAGCCGCCGCCGCGTTAGACATGCCTTTCAGCGTTTCCGACACCACGACCGGATAACCGTCCACGGTGCCGCGCCAGAAGCGCCAGCCGCCAATTTGTTCTTCACGCGGGTTGTCCAGACGTTGGGCGAAACGTTCCGCCTCCACCGGCATTGCGCCCTGAACCACAATCGGCCCGGGGACAACACCCTGCTGCGCCACCGTCAGAGGAGAAAACAGCGCGCCACAGACCGCCAACAGCACAAGATTCAATTTTTTTGTCATCGCCACATCTTCCCAATAAAAAGCAAACGATTACCTTAACTGAAAGCCGATAGCTCGCCTATCCCTTTCTCGCAGCAGGCTTGCTCGGGCATTAAGGTTTTCTTAAGACAGAATTATTACAGTGGGGATCTCTATCTCTCTGATTGAATCTGAGCCCTGCGTGAATCCAAAACCTTCACTAAATCAATCCTCAACAACACCCCAAATTCAGACTAACGCCCTTTACTCGCTGCCGGCATCCTTTTACCGTTGGCAGGTTTTTGGGTTGATAGCCAGTGGGTTGCTGTTCCTTTGGCTGTCGCGCAATGAACAGCTGGACTGGGCCATCAGCAATTACTGGTTCGACGCCGCCAGCGGGCATTTTCCGTGGCAGAACAATCACTGGCTGGACTTGATTAACCACCGCCTGCTGAAAATCGGCGTGATTACCGGTGCGGTGCTGGCGCTGTTCTGGGGCATTTATCGCCGTAACCCGCGCATGATTGTCACCATGCTGCTGATCGGCATTGGTCCCTTGGTGGTCGGGATTCTTAAAGCCACCAGCGCACATTCCTGCCCTTGGGATTTAATCGAATACGGCGGTAAGGCGATGTCCTACCCTCTGTTCGGCGCAATACCGGCAGTACCTGGACCAGGGCGCTGCTTCCCCGGCGGTCATGCCTCCAGCGGCTTTGCCGTGATGGCGCTGTTTTTCCTGTTTTATCCGCAACGCCCACGCCTGGCTTACTGGTGTTGGTTCGGCGGCATTGTGCTCGGCATGCTGATGGGTTTTGGTCAGGTCATGCGCGGCGCACATTTTCTTACCCATAACCTGTGGGCGGGTTGGTGGGTCTGGCTCAGCCAACTGGCTGTTTATTGCATGGCGAGCGGGTTTGTCCGCCGCAAGACGAGGTAACTATGATAGAGCAGTTGAATTATCTTCTTTTCGCCTGGATCAACGCGACCCCGGCGTCCCCCGAAGGATCGATCGATGTCGCCACCTTTCTGGCGCGCGATCTGATCGCTATCGTGCCGATGCTGATTATCGGACTATGGCTGTGGGGGCCGCAGAACCAATTGGTGTCGCAACGTGAAGTGGTGGCCAAGACGACAATTGCTCTGCTGTTTGCCATGCTTTCTGCCGCCACTATCGGCATGCTGCTGCCACATGAACGGCCATTCGTCGCCGGTGTGGGGTATACCTTCCTGGCGCATGCGCCGGACAGTTCATTCCCCAGCGATCACGGTACCGCCATCTTTACTTTCGCACTGGCTTTCCTGTTCTGGCACCGTGTCTGGTCGGGGATTTTATTGTTAATCGTGGCGGCTGGCATCGCCTGGTCCCGTGTCTATCTGGGTGTGCACTGGCCGTTGGACATGGTGGGTGGCTTCCTGCTCGGTCTGGTAGGCTGCCTGTTTGCCCAACTGGTGTGGAACCTGTTCGGCGACATCATTGCCGCCAAACTGACGCGCCTGTACCGTTTCCTGTTCGCCTTCCCGATCCGTAAAGGGTGGGTTAAAGAGTAATCTCTCTTCAGACAGGGGCGGCTCCGCCCCTGTTTCACACCACCCCGGTGGTGACACTGAAGGCTCTCATTTTCCCCGCCTCTATCACCATTGCAGGCAGTTTGTCGCCCTTACCGGTGGCCGGTTGGATAAACCTGAACAAACGCTGGCTGCCCTGTTGTGTGACGGGGCGCAGACCATAGTTAAATTGTGCGGTGGAAAAACGCGTGACGTATCGTCTGCCCTTTGAGGCCAACATAAAAAACTCGGCCTGATCGACATACAACGACAAATCGTCCGAACACAGCACGCCCCGATCGGCGATGCTCCCCGTTGGCATCAAGGCCGGTGCCGGTAAATTCTGCCGGAAAATGGCTGCTGGGATGCAGCCATAATTTAATTGGCAGACATAACTCAGCGGTAAAGGCGCTTCGGCGAGATTAGTGATTTGCATATCAATGGAAAATTGTGCGCTGTCCGCCGTCAAGCTCACCGCCGGGCGCAACCTGCACTGCCGATCGGCAAGTTCGCCACTGCCGTACAGCGTCAGGGTATTCCCCTCTAGCTGCAACGCTACACGCTGCATGTTTAATTCTGATGATGAACCATCCTCATACGGCCAGGGTGAATGGAAAGCAACGCCGCTATGAGGATGGCAACGGGCCGCCTTGACACTACGACGGCCCGACTTCAGCGAGTAGCCGTCAAAATCAGCATCCCAAATCGTCATCCCACTGTAGGGCAATACCCGCAGCAAGCCGCGGCTATTTTCCAACGTCAGCATCGGTCCTGCCTGAGCACAATCAACAGCGGTAACCACAAAATCCGCATTGCGGAAAACTTCATCTGGTTGTGTCCCAAACCGCTGTGGCACCAGATTTATTAGCATATCCATAGTTTTTCCCCTGGGTGTTCTCGCAGGTCAAACCTGCATTCAGCACCAAAATGTTATTTAAATAACATATCATCACTGCCAATGTTATACACCACACAGCCTAAAAACGATGATCTGTCCTTCATTTTTTAAAATCACGCTATCCTAACCGTCAGATGAATGTTATTATTCTAACATTATTCACATTGTGCTTTGATCAAACCTCAACAAGGAATCGAAATGACGACTGAAAACATTGATTACGCCCGCTATGTCGACCACACCCTGCTGGCGATGGATGCCACCGAAGAGCAAATCGCCAAACTCTGTGAAGAAGCGCAGCAGCACAACTTCTACGCCGTTTGCGTTAACTCCGGCTATGTGCCGCTGGCTGCGCATCTGCTGCAGGAAAGCGAAGTGAAAATCTGTTCGGTGATCGGCTTCCCTCTGGGTGCCGGCCTGACCGTAGCCAAAGCTTTCGAAGCCAAAGCGGCGATTGCAGCCGGCGCGCAGGAAATTGACATGGTGATCAACGTAGGCTGGCTGAAAAGCGGCCTGCTGGATGAAGTCAAAGCCGACATCGCCGCCGTGCGCGAGGTTTGCGCGGCGATCCCGTTGAAGGTAATATTGGAAACCTGCCTGCTCAGCGATGCGCAGATCGTTCAGGTTTGTGAAATGTGTCGCGAACTTGATGTGGCCTTCGTTAAAACCTCTACCGGCTTCAGCACCGGCGGTGCTCGTGAAGAGCACGTCAAGCTGATGCGTGCGACAGTAGGCAGTGAGATGGGGGTTAAAGCATCCGGCGCCGTGCGCGATCGCGCAACCGCCGAGAAGATGATCAAAGCAGGCGCTACTCGTATCGGCACCAGCTCTGGCGTAGCAATCGTTTCCGGTGATCAGGCTGCCGCCGGCAGCTACTGATAAACTGAGGCGCCTCAGTACCGGGCGCGCGCCGTGATAATCTGATGCGGGGTAATGTGTCCAGCCTTAGGCTGGTCAACTATTACCCCGCATTTGTGTGTTCGGCCCTGGAGAATGGCTCTTAACCCTGTGGGAAGACAGATGGAAACTCGGCGCGAAGAACGAATCAACCGGTTAGTCCAGGCGTTAAAGCGCTCTGACAAGATCCATTTAAAAGAAGCCGCCGTGCTGTTGGGCGTTTCAGAAATGACCATCCGCCGCGATCTCAGCGCGGAACCGGCCGCCGTGGTGCTGTTGGGTGGCTATGTGGTCGCCGATCCCCGCAGCAATGGCGTCACCAACTATTTTGTCTCCGATCAAAAGGCCAAACAGGTCACGGAAAAGCGTCGTATCGGCCTGCTGGCCGCAGCGTTGATCAACGAAAACGACACCGTATTTTTCGACTGCGGCACCACCACCCCGGCGATCATCGATGCCATTGCCGACGATCTGGTGTTCACCGCAGTATGCCACTCGCTAAATACCTTTCTGGCGCTCCAGGACAAACCGAACTGCAAAGTGATCCTGTGCGGCGGTGAATTCAAGCCGAACAACTACATTTTCACCGCCGTCGGCCAGCACAACGAGCTGGATCATATCTGCCCGAATATCGCCTTTATCTCCGCCGCCGGTCTGAGCCTGCAGCATGGCGCCACCTGCTTTAATTTTGACGAGCTGGAAATGAAGCACCGGGCAATGGCCATGGCACAGCAAAAAATCCTGGTGGCCGATCACAGCAAGTTCGGTAAAACCAAGCCCGCCTGCATTGGTCCGCTGACGCAGTTCGACCGGGTGATTACCGATCGTCAGCCCGAGCCGCAGTTTGCGGACTTTTTCAGTGAAAACGCGATCGCCATTCGTTTTTAAGCTGAATTTTACCGTCGGTTCCAGCCGACGGTGCCCTTCACTGGCTCCCTTCTCTTTGCAAAAATTGAACAAATAATCTTCGATTGATACGTAAAACTCTTTATCCACAGCCAATCTCAGGTTAATAAATTGCAACAGTTCTTCCTGCTTATTCCTTTAGCACGGATAAATCCCACACAATATTACTTTCATGCCCGGTATCTGCGGGGTTTTATATGATAAATCGCAATAACATCTACAAGATAAATATCAACAATTGCGCAACCAATTCGGTTTAAATATAACCAATTTGGTTTATTTATATGATGAATGGTTAAGCATTTTTATCCGCTATCCAGTTAAGTAGTTTACCTTCGTTATTAGCGGGATATTTTAAATAAAACCATATAAAACAATTAATTAAAAGTTAATTCACTTAAAATCACAATGTGATCTACGTCACTAAAACCGCTTATTCCGGGTTTTTAGCTAGATCCAAACCCACGCTTAAAATATATTGCTCGGCTTGCTGACAACGGCAGCGTTTTATCTGGTTACAGATCGTCCACACCGGATAAATCCTGAAACATCCATGAGAGCGTTTTCAGCATGAAATCTTACACAAGTGCGCAACATATGCATGAAAAACCAATAAAAAAGCAATTAACCGCACATATTACGCATTTGAGAGCATGATCACGGTTGTTTCTACTGTAAATCGTTATCTTGCCGCCAACGAAAATCGGCAGGCCATGACCTTCCGGCAGCAGTATCGATGTGAGGCCCTTCGGGAGCGGAATATCATTTGATTAATTATCCGCCACACTGGCCAACGGTAATTAGCATAATAAACAACCAGGGGGACGCCAATTATCCCCGCAAGCAACACCTGATTCTTACCGATGCCGCCATCTGCTCTTGCGACATTCGGTTTTAACCTTAAGTTTTGCCTTTAATTTTAAATTAACGTGTTCACTTCGGAGATATTTATGGACACTACACAGACCGGCACCATTGCCTCTGCGGCTTCTGGCTCTACCAGTACCTGGCGTAAAACCGACACCATGTGGATGTTGGGCCTGTACGGCACCGCGATCGGCGCAGGCGTTTTGTTCCTGCCAATCAACGCCGGTATCGGTGGTTTGATTCCCCTGATCATCATGGCCATCATCGCTTTCCCGATGACCTTCTTCGCCCACCGTGGCCTGTGCCGTTTCGTGCTCTCCGGTAAAAATGCCGGTGAAGACATCACCGAAGTAGTTGAAGAACACTTTGGTATCGGCGCCGGTAAGCTGATCACCCTGCTCTACTTCTTCGCCATCTACCCAATCCTGCTGGTTTACAGCGTGGCGATCACCAACACCGTCGACAGCTTCATTACTCACCAGTTGGGTATGACGTCACCACCGCGCGCCATTCTGTCGCTGATCCTGATCGTGGGCCTGATGACCATCGTTCGTTTCGGTGAGCAAGCTATCGTGAAGACCATGAGCATCCTGGTGTTCCCGTTTGTTGGCGTGCTGATGCTGCTGGCCCTGTACCTGATCCCTAACTGGTCCACCGCCATCTTCGACAACGTTTCCCTGTCCGGCGCCGGTACCGGTATGGGCCACGGCCTGATCATCACCCTGTGGCTGGCGATCCCGGTCATGGTGTTCTCCTTCAACCATTCGCCGATCATCTCCGCCTTTGCGGTAGCCAAACGTGAAGAATACGGCCAGGAAGAAGCCGAGAAGAAATGCTCTCGCATTCTGGGCTTCGCTCACATCATGATGGTGTTGACCGTTATGTTCTTCGTGTTCAGCTGCGTGCTGAGCCTGTCGCCGGAAAACCTGGCGGAAGCCAAGGCACAGAACATCTCCATTCTGTCCTACCTGGCCAACCACTTTAACAACCCGATGATCGCCTACATCGCGCCGGTTATCGCCTTTATCGCCATCACCAAATCGTTCCTGGGCCACTACCTGGGCGCACGTGAAGGTTTTAACGGTCTGATCGCCAAATCGATGAAGAGCCGCGGTAAAACCATCAGCACCAACAAGCTGAACCGCATCACCGCCATCTTCATGCTGGTGACTACCTGGATTGTTGCGACCCTGAACCCAAGCATCCTCGGCATGATCGAGAACCTGGGTGGTCCAATCATCGCCATGCTGCTGTTCCTGATGCCGATGTACGCTATCCGTAAAGTGCCTGCCATGCGCAAGTACAGCGGCCACATCAGTAACGTGTTCGTGGTAGTGATGGGCCTGATCGCCATCTCCGCAATCCTGTACAGCCTCTAATCCAGCCCGGCCGGCGCCCTGTGCGCCGGCTTCTCTGCACGGCCCCCTTTCCTGCATTAACGCCTAACACCTGAAGAAGGAGGCGAAACCATGGTCAGCGTTTTCGATATTTTTAAAATTGGTATTGGCCCATCCAGCTCCCACACCGTCGGTCCGATGAAAGCCGGCAAGCTGTTCGCCGATGAGTTGATCGCCAGCCAGCAGTTGATGGATACCACCCGCGTCGTGGTGGACGTCTACGGTTCGCTGTCTCTGACCGGCAAAGGACACCACACCGATATCGCCATCATTATGGGCCTGGCGGGTAACCTGCCGCACGACGTGGATATCGACGGTATCGCCGGTTTTATCCGTGACGTTGAGCAACGCGGTCGCCTGCTGATGGCCAAGGGTCATCACGAAGTGGATTTTCCGCTGCAAACCAGCATGAACTTCCACAGCAATAATCTGCCGCTGCATGAAAACGGCATGCGCATCAGCGCCTTCGCCGACGAACGTCTGCTGCACAGCAAAACCTATTACTCTACCGGCGGCGGTTTTATCGTCGATGAGGAACATTTTGGCCTGTCGGAGGCGAATCCGGTTCAGGTGCCCTTCCCGTTCAATTCGGCGCGTGACTTACAACAGCACTGCAAGGACGCCGGTCTTTCGCTGTCCGGTCTGGTGATGCAAAACGAGCTGGCGTTGCACAGCAAGGCCGAGATCGACGCGCACTTCGCCGAAGTCTGGCAAGTGATGCGTGCCGGTATTGAACGCGGCATGAATACCGAAGGCCTGCTGCCCGGCCCAATGAAGGTTCAGCGCCGCGCCGCAGCTCTGCGCCGTATTCTGGTGACCGGCGACAAGAACAACATCGATCCGATGAACGTCGTTGATTGGATTAATATGTTCGCCTTCGCCGTGAATGAAGAAAACGCCGCCGGTGGCCGTGTGGTGACCGCCCCAACCAACGGTGCCTGCGGCATCATCCCGGCGGTACTGGCCTATTACGACCAGTTTATTCGTCCGGTGAACCCTAATTCCTATAGCCGTTACTTCCTGACCTCCGGCGTCATTGGCGCGCTGTACAAGATGAACGCCTCTATTTCGGGTGCAGAAGTGGGCTGTCAGGGGGAAGTGGGCGTCGCCTGCTCCATGGCGGCGGCAGGTCTGGCGGAATTGATGGGCGGCAGCCCAGCTCAGGTTTGCATCGCGGCGGAGATCGCCATGGAGCACCATCTGGGGCTGACCTGCGATCCATTGGCTGGCCAGGTTCAGGTGCCCTGTATCGAACGTAACGCGATTTCCGCGGTGAAAGCGGTCAATGCAGCACGTATGGCGCTGCGTCGTACCAGCGAGCCGCGGGTGTGCCTGGATAAGGTGATTGAAACCATGTATGAGACGGGCAAGGACATGAACGCCAAATACCGTGAGACGTCGCAGGGCGGTCTGGCGATCAAGGTGGTCGCCTGTAACTGATAAAAGCAGAGGGCGCCATCATGCGCCCTCTGTTTGATAATAACGTGGTCTTTGAACCCTCGTGATAACTAGCCGAACACGCTGCCGAACCACTGGGTCAGTTTCATCATCACCATGTCCCAGATACGGCTGAAGAAGTTCCCTTCTTTCACCTCTTGCATCGCCACCAGCGGATATTGCTCGATGGTTTTGCCGTCAAGCTGGAAATCGATGGTGCCAACCACCTGATTTTTTGCCAATGGCGCTTCCAGCGTCGGCTGGTTCAGCTTGTAACTGGCCTTCAGGTTTTTCATTTGCCCTTTCGGGATAGTAACCGCCGCATCTTTCGCTACGCCCAACGGCACCTCGCCAACGTCGCCAAACCACACTTTCTGGGTAACAAACGGCTTGTCGGTTTTGATAGGGGTGGCGGTTTCGTAGAAGCGGAAGCCCCAGGTCAGCAGCTTTTCACTTTCGCTAAAGCGGACGCGATCGCTCGGCGCGCCCAGCACTACCGAGATCAAACGCATCGGGCCGTCGGTGGCCGAGGCCACCAGGTTATGACCGGCGCCACCGGTGTAACCGGTTTTAATGCCGTCAACGTTCAGGTTGGAGCTCCACAACAGACGGTTGCGGTTAACCTGGCGGATCTTGTTGAAGGTGAACTCTTTTTCTTTATGCAGCGCATATTCATCCGGCACGTCGCGGATCAGTGCCTGACTCAGCAGCGCCATATCACGCGCAGTGCTGTACTGCCCTTCCGCATCCAGACCGTGCACCGTCAGGAAATGGGTGTTCTGCAGGCCCAGCGATTTGGCGTAGTTGTTCATCAGGCCGACAAACGAATCCTGGCTACCCGCGACATAATCGGCCAGCGCGATGCTGGCGTCGTTACCCGACTGAATGACGATGCCTTTGTTGAGCTCCATCACCGGCACCTGGTCGCCCGGCTTGATAAACATCAGCGAGGAGCCACGCAACGCCGGGTTACCGGTTGCCCAGGCATCTTTACCTACGGTGACCATGTCTTCCGGCTTGATCTTGCCGGCCTTGATCGCCTGGCCAATCACGTAGCTGGACATGATCTTGGTCAGGCTGGCGGGATCGAGCCGGGTATCGGCATTGCCCTCCGTCAGAATTTTGCCGCTGTTGTAATCCATCAGCACAAAAGCTTTGGCATCAACCTGCGGGGCTGCCGGTGCTTCTGCCGCCTGTACGACAGGCGCAGCCAAGAACAGGATGCTGACGCTAAAGGTTAATTTTTTCAGGGTAGTGGAAAAGTTTTTTTTCATCATGACGTCGCCAGAGTATCCATTCAAATCATTGAAATAGCGTTAACTTTCAAACATATTCACGTTTTCAGCCAACCAGCGAGAGTGGCCCGATACGCGTTTTCCAACCGCAAACTCCCTGCGGCCCCATGACGGGTTGAGCGGCGTACCGAAAATGCCCTTGCTGTGAGTTTATTAGATTCATCTTATTTTTGCAGGGTTTAGCGCGAATTTTCAGCATTTTTACATAACTGTACGCTGTTACGCGTAAATTGGATAAAAAGCCGACGGTGCGTCGTTTTTTTAAACGGCCCACGGCCATACGGCTGAACATCTGCACCGCTGAACATCCATGCCTCCATACGTCCAAATTGAATTAATATATTCCAAAAAAGCATATTGAGTGGTTATTTGTTCTTTTTAATGGGCTTATTGACAGCGCTATCATCCAGATAACGGCTTTAAACCGAATTATTCTGGAGATCCTCATGGCAATACCGCATTCCGTCATCGATATGATCGGTAACACCCCGATGCTGGAACTGACTCAGTTCGATACCGGCCCCTGCCGCCTGTTCGTCAAGCTTGAGAATCAAAACCCCGGCGGCTCCATCAAAGACCGCGTAGCGCTGTCGATGATCGAGCAAGCGGAACGCGACGGCAGCCTGCAGCCCGGCGGCACCATCATTGAAGCCACCGCCGGCAACACCGGCTTGGGCCTGGCGCTGGTGGCGGCCCTGAAGGGGTATAAGCTGCTGTTGGTGGTGCCGGACAAGATGAGCCGCGAGAAGATTTTCCATCTGCGCGCCCTGGGGGTAGAAGTGGTGCTGACCCGCTCCGACGTGGGCAAGGGGCACCCGGCTTACTATCAGGATTACGCCAAACGGCTGGCCGACGAAATCCCCGGTGCGTTTTATATCGATCAGTTTAACAACCCCGCCAACCCGGCGGCCCATACCCGCACCACCGCGCCGGAACTGTGGCAGCAGATGGAGCATCAGGTCGATGCCATCGTGGTTGGCGTCGGTTCCGGCGGCACACTCGGCGGCCTGAGCCACTATTTTGCCGAAGTCTCGCCGCAAACCGAGTTCGTGTTGGCGGATCCGGCCGGCTCGATCCTGGCGGACTATCTTGATAACGGCCAGATCGGCGAGGCCGGCAGTTGGCTGGTGGAAGGGATCGGCGAAGATTTCATTCCGCCGCTGAGCGACTTTAACCAGGTGCGCAATGCCTATCGTATCGGCGATGCCGAAGCCTTCACCACCGCGCGCGATCTGCTGCGTAAAGAAGGCGTGTTGGCAGGCTCATCCACCGGCACCCTGCTGGCGGCAGCGCTGCGCTATTGCCAGGCACAAACAGAGCCGAAACGCGTGGTCACCTTCGTCTGCGACAGCGGCAACAAATACCTGTCTAAAATGTATAACGACCACTGGATGCTGGAACAAGGCCTGCTGAGCAAGCCGCAGCATCAGGATTTACGCGATTTGATCGCCTACCGTCATGACGAAGGGGCCGCCGTTTCGGTCGCACCGGAAGACACGCTGGCTATCGTTCATGCCCGTATGCGGCTGTATGACATCTCGCAGCTGCCGGTGCTGGAAGGCGATCGGGTTGTCGGCCTGATCGACGAGTGGGATCTGCTCAATGCCGTGCAGGCGGACGCCAGCCACTTCAGTCTGCCGGCCGCCCGTGCCATGACCCATTCGGTCAATACGCTGCAAAAAGAAGCCAGCTATCAGGATTTACTGGCCACCTTCAATCACGGCCACGTAGCGGTCGTCCTCGACGGTGAGCGTTTCCTCGGTTTGATTACCCGCACAGACGTGCTTAACGCCTGGCGCCAAAAATTACGTTAATAAGGAATGATTGTATGGCCAAGTTTGATACGTTGACGGTTCATGCCGGTTACACGCCAGATGCCACCGGTGCGGTAATGCCGGCCATTTATGCGACCTCCACCTACGCCCAACCGGCGCCGGGGGAGCATACCGGTTATGAATATTCACGCAGTGCCAACCCAACGCGCACCGCGTTGGAGAGCGCCATTGCCGAACTGGAAGGCGGCAGCCGTGGGTATGCCTTTGCCTCTGGCCTGGCCGCCTGTTCAACGGTGCTGGAGCTGCTCGATCAGGGCAGCCATCTGGTGGCGGTCGACGACCTGTACGGCGGCACCTATCGCCTGCTGGAGAAGGTCCGCAGCCGTACCGCAGGCCTGCGCGTCACCTATGTTTCCCCGGCGGACCTTGCCGGGCTGGAACAGGCAATCGAACCGGATACCAAAATGATCTGGGTTGAAACGCCGACCAACCCACTGCTGAAATTGGCTGATCTGAGCGCCATCGCCACCATCGCTAAAAAACACGGTTTGATCAGCGTAGCGGACAACACCTTTGCCTCGCCTTATATCCAGCGTCCGCTGGATCTCGGCTTTGATGTGGTAGTGCATTCCGCCACCAAATACCTCAACGGCCATTCCGACGTGGTCGCCGGTGTCGCTGCGGTGGGGAATAACCCAGAGTTGGCCGAGCAGCTCGGCTTCCTGCAAAACGCGGTGGGCGGCATTCTCGATCCGTTCAGCAGCTTCCTGACGCTGCGCGGCATCCGCACCCTGGCATTGCGTATGGAGCGTCACAGCAATAGCGCCTTGCGTATTGCCCAGTGGCTGGAAGGCCAACCTCAGGTAGAAGAAGTCTACTACCCTGGTCTGCCGAGCCACCCGCAGCACGCGTTGGCGGCCAGGCAGATGAGCAGCTTTGGCGGCATGATTTCCGTACGGCTGAAAGGCGATGATGCCTATGCGCGCCGGGTGATCAAACGTTCACAGCTGTTTACCCTGGCAGAGAGCCTCGGCGGCGTGGAAAGCCTGATCAGTCAGCCGTTCAGCATGACTCACGCTTCTATCCCGCTGGAACAGCGGATGAAAACCGGTATTACGCCGCAATTGCTGCGCCTGTCGGTAGGGATTGAGGATGCGGAAGATTTGATCGCCGATCTGCAGCAGGCACTGGCAGAGTAATTCAAAACAATCGGGTCGAACATGTTCGACCCGACTCACCCGGTTGGGCGCGGTATGCGGCCTCCTCCCTTAAGCAACCACATCCTGGTAATAACGCTGCGCCACATCCGGATGGGAACGGATGCGTCCTTTCAGGTAGTTAAAGCCTACGTCGCGCAACAGCGGATTATGCGGATCGCTGGTTGGGCCATGGGCTTCCGCGGCCAGATGTTCAGGCAGCTGATATACAGGCACCACCGCGTCCAGTCGCGCCCCGAGGAAGAAAGCAATCGACAGTCGATCGCTCCCCGCCGGCGGCGTCTCCACCCGATGTACCGTGGCGCGCAGGTAGCCGTTGGTTGCCAGCTCCAGCAATTCGCCAATGTTGACCACAAAGGTATCCTCAAGCGGTTCGGCGTCAACCCAGCGCCCTTCATCCACTTCAACCTGCAGACCTTTCTGCCGGTCCTGCAGCAGGAAGCTGAGAAAACCGGAGTCTTTATGGGCGCCAACCCCCTGCCCGCTCGCGGTCGCTTCACGCCCTGGATAACGGATCAGTTTGATATGTTCATTGGGTTTGTCGCCGTAGAGCGAATCAAATGCTTGTTCCGGCAGTGAAAGCGACAGGGCAAAGGCGCGCAACAGCCGCAGCGACATGGCGGTCATCGCCTGCTGCCATTGCAATAACAGCGGTTTCAGTTCGGGCAATGCCTCCGGCCATTGGTTCGGCCCTTGCAAACGCGCCCAGCGTGGGGTTGCTTCAGCCAACGGTAGCGCCGCTCGCTCTGCACCGATATCAAACTGTTCGCGCCAGTCCGGCTGGCCGCGGGTCAATTCAGCCGCCGCACGGTTATAGCCGCGAAAATGCGGCGAATGCACCATCTGCACCGCCAGTTTGTCGGCTTCCGGCAGGGCGAAAAACTGCCTCGCCAACCGTTGCAGCTGTGCATTCAGGGCACTATCAACGCCGTGGCCACGCAAATAGAAAAAGCCGACGTCACGCGCCGCAATACGCAAACCGTCAAGAAACGCCTGCCGCTGCCCGGCGTCGCCATCAAGCTGCGAAAGATCCAGCAGCGGCAGCTTCTTCAGCGTCAGTGGGGGTGTCATCATCCTGTTCCTCTTCATCCCCGACAAAAATCGGGCCGGTATAAAGGCGAATTATCAGCATCTTCAACTCCTGGATAGCCAGCGTATTACCCCTATAGTTACCACTGCGGCTCAAGCGTCAGCCAATATTGTTGCGTTCTAAGTTATGCAAACCTTCAACAAAGCGTCGCAAAACTGTCATCAATGCGACTTATGCTCTGCGCAATTTCGTTGTCGCCACTGGCTGGCGACTAACGCTATCCGCTATTCTATAAACAACCCATTCCCCCTCCCTGCCTGCCGGAGAAATACTGATGGATTTAGCCTTATTCGACCTGGATGAAACCCTGATTGATGAAGACAGCGCCAGCCTGTGGATGCGTTGGTTGGTCACTGAAGGGTTTGCACCGGCGGAACTGGAACAGCAGGAACAGCAACTGATGCAGCACTATTATCAGGGCAAGCTGTCCATGGAGGACTACATGCAGGCCACGCTGGCGCCGCTGGCCGGCCTGAGTACCGAAACGGTGGCCGGCTGGGTGCAGCGCTATATTCGCCGCGATATCCTGCCGCGAGTCTACCCTGCCGCCCGCGAGCGGCTGCTGTGGCACCGCGAGCGTGGTGATTGCATTCTGGTCATTTCCGCCACGGGCGAGCACCTGGTGGCCCCCATTGCCGCCCAGCTTGGCGCCGACGGCGCGCTGGCCATCGGCGTCGAAGTGCAAGACGGCCGCTTCACCGGCAACACCTACGGCACCATGACCTACCAACAGGGCAAGGTTATCCGCCTGAAAAAGTGGTTGGCTGAACATCCGGAACTGAGCTTCGAGCACAGCCACGGCTACAGCGACTCCCTCAACGACAAGGCGATGCTGGAATACGTCGACAGCGCCACGGTGATCAACCCCGACAGCGAGCTCAACGCGTTGGCGCTGGAGAATGGTTGGGAGATCTGCCGCTGGGAGCGCTGAATGTGTCGCCCACGTCGGCAAAAAATGCCTTCCAGTGTGACAAGCGCTGAATTGTGGAGTAGGAATAATTAGTTAGGTTGATTAACCCACGTAAAAGAGGCGTTCTATGCTGACCATTTGGGGTCGTGAAAATTCGAACAACGTCAGGAAAGTGCTGTGGTGCGCCGCAGAGTTGGAGCTGAGTTACAGCCATATCAACGCCGGAGGCGCTTTCGGCAAGGTGAACGACGAACTCTACCGTTCATTGAACCCGAATGGCCTGGTGCCGCTGCTGCAAGACGATGACTTTGTGCTGTGGGAGTCCAACACCATAGTGCGCTATCTGGCCGCGAAGTTTGGTAGCGAACCTTTCTACCCGCAGGATCTGCAGGCGCGTGCCAGTGCCGAAAAATGGATGGACTGGACCACGGCCACCATTGTCAGTCACTTTAGCGTGGTGTTCTGGGGTTTGGTGCGTACCAAGCCGGAACTGCGTGACATGGCGAAGATCGAAGCGGCGATTGCCACACTGGAAAAGCATTTCGACATTGTGGAAGACACCCTGGGTCATCAGCCTTACCTGTCCGGTGAAGACTTCGGCATCGGCGATATCCCGCTGGGCAGTTTCGCCTACGCCTGGTTCTCCATGCCGATCAAGCGCCAAGCTCGCCCGAACATGGAGCGCTGGTATAAGCAACTGACCGAGCGGCCAGCCTATCAGCGCGGTGTGATGAGTGAGTTAACCTGAGTTTCCTGCGCCCCGCATCCGCTGGGGCGCAATCCTCTCCTGGAGCCCTACCCGCAGCAGCTTGCCGTTGCTTGCATCGGTTAACAGGTAAAGATAACCGTCAGGCCCGACCCGCACTTCGCGAATGCGTTCACCGCGATCCTCCAGCAGCCTTTCTTCAGAAACCACGTTGTCTCCCTGCAGCGTCAGGCGGATCAGCGCTTCCTGGGCCAGCGCACCAATAAACAGCGAATGCTTCCAGGCAGGGAAACGCGGCGAATCATAGAATGCCATGCCGCTGATACCCGGCGACACCGGCCAATAATGCAGGGGTTGTTCGGTGCCCGCGACCTTCTGCCCTTTCGCCTCCGGGATCGCCAGCCCGGAGTAATTGATGCCATAGGTGGCTATCGGCCAGCCGTAGTTTTTCCCTGCCTGCGGAATATTAACCTCATCGCCACCGCGTGGACCGTGTTCGTTCTCCCACATCACCCCGCTCCACGGATTCAACGCCAGCCCCTGAGGATTGCGGTGACCGTATGACCAAATTTCCGGCCGCTTGCCGGCCTGGCCGACAAAAGGATTATCCGGCGGTACCGCGCCGTCGGCGGTTAAGCGCACCATTTTGCCCTGTAACTTGTCCAGATCCTGCGCCGTCGGCCGCTGATTATTCTCCCCGAGCGCGATAAACAGATTCCCCTGACGATCAAACGCCAGTTTGCCTCCAAAATGATTGCCGACCGACAGCTTGGGTTGCTGGCGGAAAATCACCTTGAAACTCTCCAGCCGTCGGTTGTCGGTGCTAAGTTGCCCGTAGCCTACCGCCGTCCCCGCTTTACCCTCATCGCCCGCTTCGGAGAAGCTGAGGTAAACTCGTCGGCTGGTGGAAAAATCGGGCGCCAGCAACACTTCCAGCAAACCGCCCTGGCCTTCGGCATATACCTGCGGCACACCGGCAATAGGGGCCGAAAGCCCCTGGCCCGGCTGCCACAGCCGTAAACGCCCCGGCCGTTCGGTGATTAACATTCCCTGTTCGCCGGGCAGAAATGCCAGCGACCACGGGTGTTCCAACTTGTCCTGCAATTGCGTTACCGTCGGCGCGGCGTGCAGCAAGCCGCTGAACAACAGCAAAGCGGCTATCATAGTCAATCGGTGCATAGCGTCCTCCTGGACAAAAAACAACCTACTCAGTGTAGCCCAGCAGGCTGATTTTGACGTTTGTTTTAAATTTCAACGTGTTGCCTTTTAGTCAGACTGTGCTTAAGTTAAGGGTTCACCAAGGAGGAAAGATGAACATCACCGTAACCGAGACGCTCAATGAAGACACCCTCGACGTTATTCGTCAGGGGCTTAGAGCCCACAACAGCCCCTATGTGGATCCCAGCTTGCGTAAGCCGCTTGGCATTTATGCCCGGGACACCGCCGGCCAGGTGGTCGCCGGCCTGACCGGCGAGACCTGGGGCAACTGGCTGAGCGTTGAATGGCTATGGGTAGCGGACTCGCAACGCGGCAGCGGCCTGGGGCGTAAAGTATTGCTGGCGGCGGAACGGGAGGCGAAAGCACGCGGCTGCCGCTATGTTCGTTTGGATACCTTTAGTTTTCAGGCGCGGCCGTTCTACGAAAAACTCGGTTATCAACTGCAGATGACGCTGCAGAATTACCCGGTGGAACATGAATGTTACTTTCTCACCAAAACCCTAATTGAATAGCAGGTGACCTGATGGAAACCGCAACCATGGTTGTGAATTGCGTGGCATACAAGGCCGGTGAACGGCTGGGCGAAGTGACCATTGATGATATCAGCGAGGTGGTCAAACAGCCGGATACCTTCGTCTGGCTCGGGCTGTGGCAGCCGGAAGACGCCTTTATGCGCAAAGTGCAAGAGGAGTTCGGGCTGCACGATCTGGCGATTGAAGATGCGCTGTGCGCCCACCAGCGACCGAAGCTTGAAGCTTACGGTGACTCGCTGTTTATCGTGGTCAAAACCGCGCAATGGGGCAATGACGAAATTGAGTACGGCGAAACACACTTCTTCGTGGGCAAGAACTTCCTGATCACGGTACGCCACGGCGAATCACCGAGCTACGCCCCAATCCGCGCCAAGGCCGAAGAGAACCATAAGCAAATGTGCCGCGGCCCGGGCTTTGCCTTGTATTCGGTGTTGGACTTTGTAGTAGATAACTACCGTAGCGTGGTGGCGAAGTTCGAGGCGACCATTGAAGGCATTGAAGCCAACATGTTCAAATCGGAATTTGATCAGGCCGCCATCGAGAACGTCTACACCCTGCGGCGGCACCTGCTGGCGCTGCGCAATGCCGCGATGCCGATGGACGAAATCTGCAATCAGTTGATCCGCCTGCATGAAGAAGTGATCCCGAAAGAGCTGCGCGCCTACGTACGCGACGTGCAAGACCATGCGCATCAGGTGGTCAGCAATATCGACGATATGCGCGAAATGCTGACCAACGCGATGCACGTCAATCTGGCGCTGGTCACCGTAAAACAGAACGAAGTGGTGAAACGCCTGGCCGGTTGGGGGGCGATCCTGGCGATCCCTACGGTGATTTTCAGCCTGTACGGCATGAACTTCGCCGACATGCCAGAGCTGAAGTTCCCCTGGGCCTACCACGCCACGCTGGGGGTCACCGTCGTCGGCTGCTTCTTCCTCTACCAGAAGCTGAAGCGCTCCGGCTGGCTTTAAACGAGGATGGGGCTGCGCATGGCAGCCCCTGATTACCGGTTACTCGGGCTGTACCTGCGGCTGTGGGCTTGGCCGGGTCAATAAGCTGCCCATCACGAAGGCCGCGCCGCCCGCCAGCAAGCCGCCGTAGATAGGGCTGTTGGCTTCAATACCCTGATAATACATCAGCCCCAAAACGCTCAGGCTGCCGGTCAGCATGCTGGCGATAGCGCCGGTGCTGGTGGCCCGCTGCCAGAAAATCGCGCCAATCAGCGGGATCAGCATGCCGCCCACCAGCAGGTTATAAGCCAGCGTCAGCGCCGCCATCACGTCCCGCACCACAAACGCCAACCCCAGCATGATGCAGCCCATGATCAGCGTAGTAAATCGCCCGGCGGCCAGTCCGCCCGAGGGGCGCTTGCGAATCGCCGGCAATACGTCCTCCAGCGCGATGGTCGATGACGCCAGCAGGCAGGCGCTGGCGGTCGACATCAGCGCAGCCAGTGCGGCGGCGGCCACCAATCCGCTGACGCCCGGCGGCAGCACCGCCTGCGCAATGGCGGCAAAAGCCCCGTCGGTATTAGCCAACTGCGGCAGCACCAGCTTGCCGGCCATGCCGATCAACGCACCGGCTACGCCATACAGCACGCAATACACGCCGGCCCCTAATCCGGCATAACGAGCAATAGTGTTGCTGCGGGCGGTAAATACCCGCTGCCAGATATCCTGACCAATCAAAATGCCGAAGAAGTAGATCAGGAAGAACACCGCGATAGTATCCAGCCCGATGGATGATAGCCGGTAGTAGCTATCCGGCAGTTGGCTACTGAACGCCGTCCAACCCCCGGCTTTGACGATGCTCATCGGCATCAGCACCAACATCATGCCAACGGTCATGATGATAAACTGGATAATGTCGGTCAGCGTCAGTGACCACATGCCGCCCAACGTTGAATACAGCACCACCAAACCGCCACCGAGCAAAATCGACGTGATAAACGACAGATCGAACATCACCTGCATCACGCTGCCGATGGCAATGATCGACGTCACCGCCACCATCAGATCGTAGGCCAACATAATAGCGCCGCTGGTGACTCTGGCCGCTGGGTGATAACGACGCGACAGCACCTGGCTGACGGTGTAGAGCTTTAGCTTAAGCAACGGCTTTGCCAACACCATGCTCAGCACCACGATGCCCGCCCCCAGCGCACCGCACAGCCACACGCCAGAGATGCCGTAGGTATAACCCAGTTTGACGCTGCCGATGGTTGACGCCCCGCCCAGCACCACCGCAGACAGGGTGCCCAGATACAAACAGGGCCCCAGATTACGTCCGGCAACCAGATAATCCTCTTTGGTCGTCGCCCGGCGAACGCCTAACCAACCCACCGCTCCTATCACCAAAAAGTAAAACACCACTACCAGCAGATCGAGATTCATGAGTCACTCCGCATGTTTATTATTGTTATTGGATCCAGGCGCAACGGCTCCGCCGGTCAGGTATGGCGACGTCTTATCGCCCAGGCAGCACGCATAACATTTCAAACAGCAGGTTGGCCGCCAGCAGCGCGGTATTACCGGAACGATCGTAAGGCGGTGAGACCTCCACCACGTCGGCGCCGATCAGATTCAGCCCCCGGCATCCTCGGACAATTTCCAGGCCCTGCCATACCGACAACCCGCCAACTTCCGGCGTGCCGGTACCCGGAGCAAACGCCGGATCCAGCCCATCGATATCGAAGCTGAGATAAACCGGCCCACTGCCCATCTGCTCGCGCACTTCGGCCATCAGCGGCGCTAAAGAGCGATACCAACACTCTTCCGCCTGCACCACGCGAAACCCCTGCCGGCGCGACCAGTCGAAATCGGCAGCTTCATAGCCGCTGCCCCGCAGCCCAATCTGCACAACCCACTGGGGTGCCAACAGCCCCTCTTCAAAAGCGCGACGGAAAGTGGTGCCGTGCGCCAGTTGCTCGCCAAACATCTCCTCATTGGTGTCTGAATGCGCATCCACGTGAATTAAACCGACCGGGCCATGACGGCCGGCGGCGGCACGCAGGATCGGCAACGTCAGCGTGTGATCGCCTCCCAGCGTCAGCGGGATGCAGCCATGGGCCAGAATGTCGCTATAGGCCAGTTCGATACGCCGAACGCTGTCCGCCAGACTGTAGGGATTGATGGCGACATCCCCCAGATCGGCAACCTGCAACCGTTCGAAAGGGGCAGCGCCGCTACCCATGTTGTACGGGCGGATCATCACCGACTCCTGACGGATCTGCCGAGGCCCATAGCGCGTGCCGCTGCGGTTTGAAGTGCCAATATCAAGAGGAATGCCAACGAAGGCCGCATCCAGACCGCGCGCATTTTCGGCAACGGGCAGGCGCATCATGGTAGGGATACCGGCAAACCGCGGCATGTCGTTGCCACTTTGGGGTTGATTAAGCATGTGTTTTCCTCGTTCTGGCATGATTTAATTTCAACATTTAGATAACAAATACAGGCTACCCCGATGGCCGACAGGTCTACCATTCCATCTTTGTGATGTAAGCATTGAAAACACCGATGTTTTGTAACGCGTTGAACTGTTGGTTTTATTTGTAATCTGTGACATAAAAAGAGTGATTTTGGCCCGTCAGGGTGACTCCATGGATGTTACCAATCGGTTAACAAGGGAAGTTTTGCGGAGGAAAAGATGCTCACTAATCTAAGCGACATCGATCTGCGGCTGCTGCGGGTGTTCGTCGCCGTCGCGGAGGCCCATGGCGTCAGCGCCGCCCAGGAGCCGCTGTTGATGAATCAGTCGACCATCAGCACCCATCTTGCGACGCTGGAGACCCGGCTGGGGTTTCGTCTGTGCCAGCGAGGGCGCTCCGGCTTTATGCTGACGCCCAAAGGGGAGCGCATATTGATCGCCTGCCGCACGCTGTTTAACGCCGCACGCGACTTCACCCGGGTCAGCCAGTCGCTGAACGGTCTGCTGACCGGCGATCTGCAAATCGGGCTGGTGGATAATCTGGTGTCGCTGCCGGGCAACCCCTTCAGCCGTGCTATCAAACAGTTTCAACGCCGCCATCAGGACGTGCAGTTGCAGTGCCGAATTTGCGCCCCCGGCGAAATTGAACAGGGGCTGCTGAATCAGCAGCTCGATTTGGGCATCGGTTATTTCGGCCAGCAGTTGGAAGCATTGCAGTATCAACCCTGGATAAGCGAAACGCAGGCGGTCTACTGCAGCAGCGATCATCCGCTGTTTACCGCAGAGCAACCGGGTCGCGAACAAATTGAAAATGCACGTTGGGTCAAGCGAGGTTATCTGTTGGCGCAGCAGCTCTGCCCGTTGGCGCCGTTAAACCTCGGTGCCGTCGCCCACCATATGGAGGGGGTCGCCCATCTGGTGCTCAGCGGCGAATATCTCGGGTACCTGCCGACCCATTACGCCGCGCGCTGGGTTGAACAGGGGGCACTGCGGCAGTTAGGCGGGCAGGCGCTCTCCTACCAGGCAACCCTGAGCCTGGTGACCCGACCCGGAGCGCCAAAGGAGGCCTTGTTGGCGCTGATAGAGGATTTGAGCGGATTGGCGCGAGCGCCACAGACAAAAAACCCCGCAGGCGCGGGGTCAGATACTGATATTAATTGACCGGCATGCGCGCCGGATCCGGATACTGATATTCGAACCCCAGCTCATTGCAGATGCGGCTACCGTCCACCAGGCGCCCACCCTGCTCTGCCTCAATGGCGAATTGCGGCGGGGCCAGATGCAGCTGTTCGGCCAGCGCCGGGTAAAATTCACGCTTGGTGGGATGGGCCGGGGCGCAAAGGTTATAAACGTGACCGCCTTTCGGCAGTTTCAGCAACAGTTGAATCGCGGCGATCACATCGTCCTGATGCACCAGATTCACCCCTTGCGAACCGCCTTTGACGTCGACTTTGCCGGCCAGGAAACGACCGGGGTGACGATCCACACCCACCAGTCCCGCCAACCGCAAGATATCCACCGACGTGTTCGGCAGTTCATGCAGCCAACGCTCCAGTTCCACCAGCACTCGCCCCGAAGGCGAAACCGGCTGCAGCGGCGAATCCTCGCGTACCGTGCCGGTAGTTTCACCGTATACCGAAGTCGAACTGGTAAACAGAATACGCGGTACGCCAAAAGCCATCGCGCTGTCCACCAGCATGCGTACCGCATTGAAGTAGTTCTCGCTGCCCTCGACAGTGCGGCGCGCAGGCAATGTCACCACCAGCGCATCAACGCGCAGCAAAGACTCCAGATCCTCGGGTTCGCAAATCAGCTCCGGCGTCATTTCCAACTGATAACATTCAATGCCGCTCATCCGCGCGGCCTCAACGCCATCCGGCGTCGTTTTACTGCCAACGACGTCAAACCCACGGCTCATCAGCGACAGGGCCAACGGCATGCCCAGCCAGCCCAGACCAATAATGGCTACCTTTTTCATCACCTTCCTCTCCTGAAGATCGCAGCGCTTTACCCATTAAGGCTACGCCACTGCGTGAAGTGATACAATCCACCCAGTTTAAGCTTAGGTAAAGTCGCGTCCAGCTAATAACTCAACCTGTTTCAATAAATTAAATTTATGACCGTAAAAAAGGGTTGCGTGACAGACGGCGGATAGTTTAGGTTAATTAGCAATTGAGTTTGTAGCGACTTTATACAGAGAAAACACCATGACACGCATTCAGTTCAGCCACCATCATCACCATCATCCTGACTAGTCTTTCAGGCGATGTGTGCTGGAAGACGGTTTTTTAATCTTCCAGTGGCGCGCAGAATGCAAGAGAGAGCCCTCGGAAGATTTCTTCCGAGGGTTTTTTTTTGGCTCCGGACAGACAGAAAAAATAATTTTTAAAATAAATTCAAATATCCCAAATAATTCGAGTTGCTTGTAGGCGGCAACTGAGTGAATCCCCAGGAGCTTACTCAAGTAAGTGACTGGAGTGAATGAAGGCAGCCAACACCCAAGCCACTTGAAGTATGACGGGTATAAAATTACAGATTAAACAGAGGTTACCATGCTGGACAAAACACGTTTACGGATAGCAATGCAGAAGTCAGGCCGCCTGAGTGATGAATCCCAGGAATTACTGGCGCGCTGCGGCATTAAAATCAACCTGCAGCAACAGCGCCTGATTGCCTTCGCGGAGAATATGCCGATTGATATCCTGCGCGTCCGTGATGACGATATCCCAGGGCTGGTGATGGACGGCGTGGTCGATCTGGGGATTATCGGTGAGAACGTGCTGGAAGAAGAGCTGCTCACCCGCCGCGCTCAGGGCGAAGATCCCCGTTACTTCACCCTGCGTCGCCTGGACTTCGGCGGTTGCCGTCTGTCGCTGGCTACCTCGCTCGACACGGAATACACCGGCCCGCAAAGCCTGCAAGACGCCCGCATCGCCACCTCTTATCCGCACCTGCTGAAACAATACCTCGATAAACAAGGCGTGCGCTTCAAATCCTGCCTGTTGAACGGTTCGGTGGAAGTGGCACCGCGTGCCGGTCTGGCCGACGCCATCTGTGATCTGGTCTCCACCGGTGCCACGCTGGAAGCCAACGGCCTGCGCGAAGTGGAGGTGATTTACCGCTCGAAAGCCTGCCTGATCCAACGTGACGGCGAAATGCCGGAAGCCAAACAGCAATTGATCGACCGCCTGATGACCCGTATTCAGGGCGTGATCCAGGCACGCGAATCCAAGTACATCATGCTGCACGCGCCGAGCGAGCGCCTCGACGAAATCGTTGCGCTGCTGCCTGGCGCGGAACGCCCAACCATTCTGCCACTGGCCGGTGCACAAAATCGCGTGGCAATGCATATGGTCAGCAGTGAAACCCTGTTCTGGGAAACCATGGAAAAGCTGAAAGCGCTCGGTGCCAGTTCGATTCTGGTGTTGCCAATTGAGAAGATGATGGAGTAACGCCATGTCGACTTTCAATACTCCGGTCAATTGGGCAGGTTGCAGCGCCGAACAGCGCGCGGCACTGTTGATGCGCCCGGCGCTCGCAGCCGAAGACAGCATCACCCGCACGGTGAACGAGATCCTCGACAACGTGAAGGCCAACGGTGACCAGGCGCTGCGCGATTACAGCGCCAAATTTGATAAAACCGAGGTTGGCGCGCTGCGCGTCACCGCCGACCAGATCGCCGCCGCCAGCGCTCGTCTGGGTGATGATATAAAACAGGCGATGGCAGTCGCGGTCGCTAACGTCGAAACCTTCCACAATGCACAAAAGCTGCCGCCGGTGGATGTGGAAACCCAGCCGGGCGTGCGTTGCCAACAGGTCACCCGCCCGATCGACTCGGTCGGGCTGTATATTCCCGGTGGCTCCGCGCCGCTGTTTTCTACCGTACTGATGCTGGCGACGCCGGCACGTATCGCCGGTTGCCGTCGCGTGGTGTTGTGCTCACCGCCGCCGATTGCCGATGAAATTCTCTATGCCGCGCAGCTGTGCGGGGTAAAGGAAGTGTTTCAGGTTGGTGGCGCGCAGGCGATTGCCGCTATGGCATTCGGCACCGACTCCGTACCGCGCGTGGCGAAGATCTTCGGGCCGGGCAATGCCTTTGTCACCGAAGCCAAGCGCCAAATCAACCAACGGTTGGACGGCGCAGCGATCGATATGCCGGCCGGTCCTTCCGAGGTGTTGGTGATTGCCGATGCCGGTGCGACGCCGGCGTTTGTCGCCTCTGATTTGTTGTCGCAGGCGGAGCACGGCCCAGACTCGCAGGTGATTCTGCTGACGCCGGACGCCGTTATGGCACAGGCGGTAGCCGAAGCGGTCGAACAGCAACTGGCGCAACTGCCTCGCGCCGAAACCGCTCGTCAGGCGCTGGCCAGTAGCCGACTGATCGTCGCCAAAGATCTGGCCGAGTGCGTGGCGATCAGCAATCAGTATGGCCCGGAACACCTGATCATTCAGACCCGCGATGCCCGCGCCCTGGTCGACAGCATCACCAGCGCCGGTTCGGTATTTCTCGGTGACTGGTCGCCAGAGTCCGCCGGTGACTATGCGTCCGGCACCAACCACGTATTGCCGACCTACGGGTATACCGCGACCTGTTCCAGCCTGGGCCTGGCGGATTTCCAAAAACGCATGACGGTGCAGGAACTGACGCCGCAAGGCTTTATGAACCTGGCCGCCACCATTGAAACCCTGGCTGCCGCCGAGCAGTTGATTGCCCACAAAAACGCCGTCACCCTGCGCGTTGCCGCACTGAAGGAGCAAGCATGAGCATTGAAAACCTGGCGCGCGCCAACGTTCGCGAGCTGACCCCGTATCAATCGGCTCGCCGCCTGGGGGGCAATGGCGATGTGTGGCTGAACGCCAACGAATACCCGATCGCCCCGGAATTCCAACTGACCGCTCAAACCTTTAACCGCTATCCGGAGTGCCAGCCGGCACGGGTGATCGAGCGCTACGCCGATTACGCCGGGGTTAAAAAGGAACAGGTGCTGGTCAGTCGTGGGGCGGACGAAGGCATTGAACTGCTGATCCGCGCCTTCTGCGAGCCGGGCAAAGACGCCATCCTGTTCTGCCCGCCGACTTACGGCATGTACGCCGTCAGCGCTGAAACCTTTGGCGTGGAGCGTCGCACCGTGGCGGCCAAAAAGGACTGGCAATTGGATTTAGCTGCCATTGCCGACAGCCTGGATAACGTGAAACTGATTTACGTCTGCAGCCCAAACAACCCAACCGGTAATCTGATCGATCCCAACGATCTGCGCACCCTGCTGGAAATGGCTAAAGACAAGGCGATCGTCGCGGTTGATGAGGCCTATATCGAATTCTGCCCGCAGGCCAGCGTGGCCGCCTGGCTGAGCGACTATCCGCACCTGGCTGTCCTGCGTACTCTGTCAAAAGCCTTCGCGCTGGCTGGCTTGCGCTGTGGTTTTACTCTGGCCAACGAGGACTTGATCGCCCTGCTGCTGAAGGTGATCGCACCTTATCCGCTGTCTACTCCGGTCGCCGATATCGCTGCACAGGCGCTCAGCACCGAGGGGATCCGCGTGATGCGTCAGCGCGTTAACGAGATTGCCGCCAACCGCAGTTGGCTGCAGCAGGCGCTGCAAAACTGCGCTTGCGTTGAGCAGGTTTTCGCCAGCGACAGCAATTACCTGCTGGCTCGTTTCACTGCATCCAGTAATGTGTTTAAAACCTTATGGGATCAGGGCATTATCTTAAGAGACCAAAATAAACAACCTGGGTTGTCCGGCTGCCTGCGCATCACCATCGGCACCCGTGACGAATGCCAGCGCGTGGTTGACGCGCTGTCTGCCCTGCCCGGTGCAACCGAGACTCGCCAGGAGCCAATGTGAGCCAGAAATTCCTCTTTATTGACCGTGACGGCACGCTGATTGCTGAACCCCCAGAAGACTTCCAGGTTGATCGCCTGGACAAGCTGGCTCTGGAGCCGGACGTCATTCCTTGCCTGCTTGAATTGCAGCAGGCAGGTTACCAACTGGTGATGATCACCAATCAGGATGGCCTGGGTACCGCCAGTTTTCCGCAGGAAACCTTCGATCCGCCGCACGGCCTGATGATGCAGATCCTCAGCTCCCAGGGCATTCACTTCGAAGATATCCTGATCTGCCCACACCTGCCGGCGGACAACTGCGATTGCCGCAAACCCAAAACCGCGCTGGTCAAAGGCTATCTGGAGCCCGGCGTGATGGATACCGCTCACAGCTACGTGATCGGCGATCGTCCCACCGACGTTCAACTGGCGGAAAACATGGGCATTCAGGGCTTGCGCTATCAGCGCGATACCCTGGGCTGGAAAGAGATCACCCGTCAACTGACCCAGCGCGATCGTCATGCGCAGGTTAACCGCGCTACTAAAGAAACCCAGATCGACGTCAACGTCTGGCTGGATCGCGAAGGCGGCAGCAAGATCAAAACCGGCGTGGGTTTCTTCGATCATATGCTGGATCAGATCGCCACCCACGGCGGCTTCCGCATGGACATCAATGTTAAAGGCGATCTGTATATCGACGATCACCACACGGTAGAAGACACCGGTCTGGCGCTGGGCGAAGCCCTGAACAAGGCGTTGGGCGACAAACGCGGCATCGCACGTTTCGGCTTTGTGCTGCCAATGGACGAGTGCCTGGCGCGCTGCGCGCTGGATATCTCCGGCCGCCCGCACCTGGAATACAAGGCTGAGTTTAACTATCAGCGCGTCGGCGATCTGAGCACCGAAATGGTCGAGCACTTCTTCCGCTCGCTGTCTTACACCATGGGTTGCACGCTTCACCTGAAAACCAAAGGCAAAAACGACCATCACCGCGTCGAAAGCCTGTTCAAAGTGTTTGGCCGTACGCTACGCCAGGCGATCCGCGTTGAGGGCAATACCCTCCCGAGCTCGAAAGGAGTGCTGTGATGAACGTGGTGATTTTAGACACCGGCTGCGCCAACCTGTCTTCTGTCACCTACGCGGTGCAGCGACTGGGTTATCAGCCGCAGGTAAGCCGTGACCCGGAGATCGTGTTGCGCGCCGATAAGCTTTTCCTGCCGGGCGTCGGCACAGCACAGGCGGCCATGGATCAGTTGAAGCAACGCGAGTTGATCGATTTGATCAAAGCCTGCACTCAGCCGGTGCTGGGTATTTGCCTCGGTATGCAGTTGCTGGCAAAAAGCAGTGAAGAGAACGGCGGTATCGACACGCTGGGCATTATCGAGACGCCGGTCACCCAGATGACCGACTTCGGTCTGCCGCTGCCGCACATGGGCTGGAACCAGGTGTCGGCACAGGCCGGCCACCATCTGTTCCGCGGCATTGAAGACGGTGCCTACTTCTACTTCGTTCACAGCTATGCGATGCCGATATGCCCAAGCACCATCGCCCAGGCGAACTACGGCGAGCCCTTCACCGCCGCCGTGCAAAAAGACAACTTCTTCGGCGTGCAGTTTCATCCAGAACGTTCTGGAGCAGCCGGTGCGCAACTGTTGAAAAACTTTCTGGAGATGTAGGCAGCATGATTATTCCAGCTTTGGATTTGATCGACGGCAACGTGGTGCGTTTGCATCAGGGTGATTACGGCCAACAGCGCGACTACGGTAACGATCCGCGCTCACGCCTGCAGGACTATCAACAACAGGGTGCACAGGTATTGCATCTGGTCGATTTGACCGGGGCCAAAGATCCTGCTGCACGCCAGATCCCGCTGCTGCGCCAACTGCTCGCCGGGGTTAACGTGCCGGTACAGGTTGGCGGCGGCATTCGCAATGAGCAGGACGTTTCGGCACTGCTGGAAGCCGGTGCGACCCGCGTGGTCATCGGCTCCACAGCAGTGAAACAACCGCAGTTGGTGCAGGGCTGGTTTGAGCGCTATGGCGCAGAGGCCATGGTGCTGGCGCTGGACGTGCGTATCGACGCCGACGGCACCAAGCGCGTGGCGATCAGCGGCTGGCAAGAAAATTCAGACGCCACTTTGGAACAGGTGGTGGAACAGTTCCTGCCCTACGGCCTCAAGCACGTGCTGTGCACCGATATTTCCCGCGATGGCACGCTGGCTGGCTCCAACGTGGCGCTGTACCAGGAAATCAGCCAACGCTATCCGCAGATTGACTTCCAGGCGTCCGGCGGCATCGGCAACCTGGACGATATCGCCCAACTGCGTGGCAGTGGCGTTAAAGGTGTGATTGTGGGGCGTGCCCTGTTGGAAGGTAAGTTTAGCGTTGAGGAGGCAATCGCATGCTGGCAAAACGGATAATCCCGTGCCTGGATGTCAAAGACGGGCAAGTAGTGAAAGGCGTGCAGTTCCGCAACCATGAGATCATCGGTGACATCGTGCCGCTGGCGCAACGTTATGCGCAGGAAGGTGCGGACGAACTGGTGTTCTACGATATCACCGCCTCAAGCGATGGCCGTGTAGTGGACAAAAGCTGGGTGTCACGGGTGGCGGAAGTGATTGATATCCCCTTCTGCGTCGCCGGTGGGATCAAAAGCCCGGAAGATGCCAGCCAGATCCTCTCTTTCGGCGCCGACAAGATTTCCATCAACTCTCCGGCGCTGGCCGACCCCGATCTAATTAGCCGTCTGGCAGATCGCTTTGGCGTACAGTGCATCGTGGTGGGTATTGATACCTGGTTCGAAGCCTCAACCGGCAAGTATCACGTTAACCAATACACCGGCGACGAAAGCCGCACCCGCGTCACTCAATGGGAAACCTTGGATTGGGTTAAAGAAGTGCAAAAACGCGGTGCCGGCGAGATTGTGTTGAACATGATGAACCAGGATGGCGTACGCAACGGTTACGATCTGGAACAGCTGCGGAAGGTCCGTGAGGTATGCAAGGTGCCCCTGATTGCCTCCGGCGGCGCGGGCACCATGGAACACTTTCTGGAAGCGTTCCGTGATGCGGACGTTGACGGCGCCCTGGCCGCGTCGGTGTTCCATAAGCAAATCATTAATATCGGCGAACTGAAAAAGTTCCTGGCCGCCCAAGGTGTGGAGATCCGCCTGTGTTAACAGAACAACAAAGAAGCCAGCTCGACTGGGAAAAAACTGACCACCTGCTGCCGGCGATTGTGCAGCATGCCGTCTCCGGCGAAGTGCTGATGCTCGGCTACATGAACCAGGAAGCGCTAACCGCTACCGAGCAAAGCGGCAAGGTCACCTTCTTCTCTCGTACCAAGCAGCGCCTGTGGACCAAGGGCGAAAGCTCTGGCAACTTCCTCAACGTAGTGAGCATCACCCCAGACTGTGATAACGACACGCTGTTGATTTTGGTCAATCCGATCGGCCCGACCTGCCATCTGGGCAATACCAGCTGCTTCCACCCGGCCGCCAGCGATTGGGGTTTTCTGTATCAGTTGGAGCAACTGCTGGCGGAGCGTAAAAACGCCAGCCCCGACAGCTCTTACACCGCCAGCCTGTACGCCAGCGGCACCAAGCGTATCGCACAGAAAGTCGGTGAAGAAGGCGTGGAAACCGCATTGGCCGCGACGGTGAACGATCGCGAAGAGCTGACCAACGAGGCCTCCGATCTGATTTATCACCTGCTGGTGCTGTTGCAGGATCAGGATCTGGATTTGAGCAAGGTAATTGGTCGACTGCGTGAGCGGCATCAGAAATAGTCTTGCTTTGCAGGCAATAAAAAAGCCGCCGGGCGTTAACCTCGGCGGCTTTTTTTATGCTTCAAACGTTGGGTTTATTCCATCCATTCGGTATGGAACACGCCTTCTTTGTCGATACGTTTGTAGGTGTGAGCACCGAAGTAGTCACGCTGCGCCTGGATCAGGTTGGCAGGCAGAACCGCTGAACGGTAGCTGTCGTAGTAGGAGATTGCCGCAGAGAAGGTCGGCGTAGGGATGCCGTTTTGCACCGCGTAGGACACCACGTCACGCAGCGCCTGCTGATATTCGTCAGCAATCTGCTTGAAGTAAGGTGCCAGCAACAGGTTAGCGATATCCGCGTCCTGTGCATAAGCGTCGGTGATTTTCTGCAGGAACTGTGCACGGATGATGCAGCCGGCGCGGAAGATCTTGGCAATGTCGCCGTAGTGCAGATCCCAGTTGTTTTCTTTGGAAGCCGCTTTCAGCTGAGAGAAGCCCTGCGCATAGGAAACGATTTTGCCCAGGTACAGCGCGCGGCGCACTTTCTCGACGAATTCGGCTTTGTCACCGCTGACTGGCGTCACTTTAGGACCGGTCAACACTTTAGATGCGGCAACGCGCTGGTCTTTCAGTGAGGACAGGTAACGTGCGAATACCGACTCGGTGATCAGCGACAGCGGCTCGCCCAGATCCAGAGAGCTCTGGCTGGTCCATTTGCCGGTACCTTTGTTGGCAGCTTCGTCCAGGATCACATCAACCAGGTATTTACCTTCTTCATCTTTCTTGGTGAAGATATCTTTGGTGATGTCGATCAGGTAGCTGTTCAGTTCGCCTTTGTTCCACTCGGCAAAGGTGTCAGCCAGTTCTTCATTGCTCAGGTTCAGCGCCTGCTTCAACAGGGAATAGGCTTCTGCAATCAGCTGCATGTCGCCGTATTCGATGCCGTTGTGCACCATCTTCACATAGTGACCGGCGCCATCAGCACCGATGTAGGTCACGCAAGGTTCGCCTTCCGCTACCGCAGCGATTTTCTCCAGGATTGGCGCCACCAGCTCGTAAGCTTCTTTCTGGCCGCCAGGCATGATTGAAGGCCCTTTCAGTGCGCCCTCTTCACCACCGGAAACACCGGTACCGATGAAGTTGAAGCCTTGATCAGACAGTTCGCGGTTACGACGGATGGTGTCCTGATAGTAGGTGTTGCCACCGTCGATCAGAATGTCACCTTTATCCAGGTGCGGAGTCAGGGAAGCAATGGTCTTGTCAGTCGCTTCACCCGCTTTCACCATCAGCAAGATGCGGCGTGGTTTTTCCAGCGATTCAACGAACTCTTCGACGGTGTAGTGCGGCACCAGATTTTTACCTGGATTCTCGGCAATAACTTCATCAGTTTTATCGCCTGAACGGTTAAAGATCGAAACGGTGTAACCACGGCTTTCGATGTTCAGTGCCAGATTGCGGCCCATTACCGCCATGCCGACAACGCCGATTTGTTGCTTGGACATTGAAGAACTCCTGTCTGAGGATGACCCTGTTAACAACTGTGGCCAACAGGTTTTGTGATGTGGCACACATGTTAACTCAGGATTGAGCCGCGTGGGTAGTGATTGGTGCGATAGGCTTTATAACAGATAATAAACCATCAGAAATTATACAGTTGTGCCAATAAACGTTGTTTGGCTTGCTGAATCAGAACCCTTCCCGGCTGGCGGTCAATGCGTACTACAGGTGACAGCAGGGGTACCAATGCGTCCGCACTGATATCCGGCCTGACCATAGGCCAGTCAGACATGGGTTGTAAGCTGGCGAATTTGTTGTCGTAATAATCTGACCACGATAACGCAATACCATCGATACCCAGACTTGCAGCAATGACCTGAAAGTGGAAGCGTGAACTGATGCAAAAATCGTTAGTGGCAAATGCTAAACCATCTTGCCAAATCTGTTCGAACGGCACGAAACTTGCGTGAGGAAAACGCTCCTGCACCTGGTGAAAAAATGTACCATCTGTTCCTGGACGAAACTCATAAAAATTGATCGCGGCCGCAGGATAAATCTGACAAAACCTGGCTACGACCGTCTGCAACAGCGTCAACAGATTCTCGGCTAGAATACCATCTTCAGACAGTTCGGTATGGATACACAGATGAAGAGTGGGTTGTTCACGCTCCACAAGACGTCCGGTTGGAGAATCGGGGAAAGCAAAATAATCGTCCCCGGAGAAACCCAGTACAGGAATTCCAAAAGATTCCAATACTTTATAGCTGGCTTCGTCTCGTACATCAAAGTGATTAAACTGACGGATGAACGGTGCTAATTTAGCAGCATTTTCAGGCGAGAGCGGCTGCAATCCAAGCCCGGTGGCGTAACAGGCCAACTGATGCTTTTCAGCAAAATAAGCCGCAAGTTCTATCAATCGCGCATTGGCCCCCCAGAGTTCATTGATGTATCCCCCCCCCAACAGATGGATACTTTCCGCAGAGATAAAGACCTCGGACATTAAGCGCTCACGAATCGGTAGCGCATGAGGATCGGCAAATTTGTCCTGAACGGACCCCTTGTCACCCAGCGCTTGGGCCAAACGCCATAGATAATCTACACATTTAACCCCCGGAAACAGCTCCGACGCCACCACAGCATCAACCGCATCAAGATAGATAACGCTATCAGGAAACTGCCGTTGCAATTCATTTATCCAGTATCGCGTTAGCATGTCATCACCAAAATTTGGCATACCTGCGGCTGAAACTAAATACAATGTTTTCTTCTGTACTGATGGAGCTTGAACATCCCTATCCTGCCTTTTCGTCCATAATTTCGCGAAAAAAGCCAAAATAGTGCCCCTCAAATTAATAGTTCCCGGTGGCAATTGCGCGCTGATAAAGTTTCAGAGTGTCATCAATAATCAATGATGATGCAAATTTGCTTTCAATTCGCTCACGACTACGAACCCCCATCTCTACACGCTTGTTTGGACTGGTAAGCAACTTTTCTAACTTTTCTGCCAAAAGCTTGATGTTACGTTTCTCCACTAAACTGCCCGTGTATTCATCGATGATAAGACTTTGGCAACCACCAACATCGTAAGCGATACAAGCACGCCCTACGGACGAGGCTTCAAGCAAGATACGGGGAACACCTTCAGAATATGTGGTAGGCAGTGCCACAACGTTAGAAGCCTCGATAAGACTGTAGACATCCGTACAGCGGCCAAGCCAGTTTATCAGCCCCTGCTGATGCCACTCTTCGATTTGTGACAAGGGTATAGCGTCAGGATCATCAACAATCGAAATCCCTGCTACATTGAGAACAAAGTCCACGCCTTTAAGCGCCAGTCGCTTTTTCACCTCAACCAAGTCACCCAGCCCCTTGCTCCACAATAGGCGACTCGCAAACAACACAATCGGTTTTTCGCGGTTGATTTCCAGTGAATAATGATAAATATCCGGATTGATACCGGCACCATCGATCACCACTGTTTGGCTTTTTTTGGCTTCAGTAATGGCAATGAGTCGATCGCGATCGTGCTCATGTTCAAAAGCCAACAGACACTTTTTATTCTTAACTATATGATTATAGGAGTGTAGCGTCAGAAAGCGAATAACGTTCATTGACAGCTTATCTTCCATAAACACGCGCCCCAGCCCAACGAAGCCAAGAATGATAGGCTTGTTATAAAAGCGGGCAAAAAATCCCCCCATCAAGCAAGGCTTGATGGTGATGCAGTGTAGAACATCCGGATTAATTCTTCTGAGCAGTTGCCATACCTTGACCAACGAACTGAAAAAATTTATCGGATTAACAGACTGTTCCGAGATAGAAGAGTCATGGCAAATGAAACCTTTTTCTGTCAGCGTTTGCTGAATGTCGCCCCCCACAAAATGGCTGACAACATGAATTTCATAGCCTGCAGCCTTAGCTGCCAAGGCTCTTTCAACCCAGTGAAGTTCAAAGTACCAATCCGAGTTGATAAAATAACAAATCTTTTTCATTAAACTCTTACCGGCTAATGTCGTTTACCATTTTTAAGTGATATACCGTCAACAATACCGCGTATTACATATCTAATATATTCGATTTTATTACCTTGAGAGGTAAAAGAAAGTAAATATTTAGCAATACGTAACACGATGGCTCCAAATGAGTAAGGCCTCTCATTTTTTTTAAACAACATTCTAGAAAGAAGCAAATTCCTGACCAGGTAATACACCTTCCATGGTGGATTTATTCCCCCACTGGCTGGTGCCACATCATGCAAGAACAGCAACTCTGGTGAGTATCGAAAGCGATACCCCTGTTGACTCAACCTGTAAGAGAAGTAAAGATCATCATAATAAATAAAAAGCTCCGAGCGGATAGACTCTGTGTTGGCAGCTAAAACGTCTTTGCGAATTATTGCACCAACGAATGAAAGCGTAATCACCTCTGACGCCTCCAGCCCTGTCGGAGTGTAGCGATCAGGTCTTGCAATATAATCGAGCGTGCGCATCAGTGATGTTGGCATCTTACTGAAGGGCACGTTCATTTTACAAAGCATGCCTTGCTTATCTATCACACGGCAACAGTATGCAGCATGATTGGTTTGTTCCAACTTAGCAAAACGCGCCAACAACTCAGCTTGCGGGTAAGCATCATCATCAAACATAAATACCCAATCGGTATCTATTTTTTCAGCAATGAATTCCGCTCCGAGTTTAAACCCACCGGCACCGCCATCATTTTGACCGGCGCGGAGCACGTGCAGGCGCGTATCCTCAATACCTTCCAACCAGGCCTGAGTATCATCGGTTGAAGCATTATCAACAATAACAATGTGCTCAAATGACAACGCAGCAGTTGCCATCCAGCACTGTTTCAATTTTTCCAGGCGATTAAAAGTAACAATTAACGCCGTGGCTTTCATCTGATGCTGACCGTAAAGACTGGCATAGTCGTTTTTTGCTCCAGACTGCTCAGATAAATCTCAGCGGTTTTCAACGCTTCGGCAATAGTCACGTCCATATCCAGATAGCGGTAAGTCCCTAAACGGCCGATGAAAGTCATACCGTTTTCTTTTTCCGCCAAATCGACATATTTTTCCAGAAGGCTCATTTCACCAACTTGTCGAATTGGGTAGTAAGGAATGTCGTTTTCCTCGCATGCACGGCTGTATTCTTTGTAACAAACCGAGCCTTCATGCTGCTCCCAAGGCGAAAAATATTTGTGTTCAGTGATACGAGTGTAAGGCACTGATTGTTCACAATAGTTCATAACCGCACACCCCTGATAATCACCCTCCACCGAGAATTTTTCAAAGTCTAACGTACGGTAACCTAAACGCCCAAACTGGAAGTCATAAAAAGCATCCAGTGGCCCGCTGTAGAAAACATGATCATACTGCTCGCGATCTTGCGGCTGGAACTGTACGCCTAGCGATACGGTAATGTTTGCATGGTTTAAAATACCTTCAACCATTTTGGTATAGCCATCTTTCGGCATCCCCTGAAACTTATGATTAAAATAGTTATCATCATAATTAAAGCGGATAGGCAAACGTTTAAGGATCGATGCTGGCAGTTGCGCCGGAGACATCCCCCACTGCTTAATGGTATAGCCTTTAAAGAAGGCTTCATAAAGCTCTTTACCGACAAAACGCAGAGCCTGCTCTTCAAACGATTGTGGCTCAGTAATGCTACGGTCACCTTTTTCAGCAATTAGCGCTTTGGCTTCCGCTGGTGAACAGGTTTGTCTAAAGAATTGGTTAATAGTATGAAGATTTATCGGCAACGAGAAAACCTGACCGCCAACCGTCGCTTTAACCCGATTCACGTAGGGCATCATGGTGGAGTAACGGTTAACAAAGTTCCATACCTGCTCGTTGTCAGTATGGAAGATATGGGGACCATAGGTATGCACCATAACATCCGTCTTCGCATCGCGGGCATCGTAGCAGTTTCCTGCAATATGCTCCCGGCTGTCGATGATTTGGATCAAGTGCCCCTGCTCTGCCAATTGACGGCCGATTACTGCACCAGAAAATCCGGCACCCACAATTAGTATTTTTTTACTGTTCATCATTAAGTTACCCAAGAATTGCGCGTCTAACTTTGTAGTAGTATTTCGTCATAAAATTGCGTCGCGACGTGCCTATTGGTGCCCATTTGTTAAGCATGGGCATCAGAGCGCGTTTTAATTTAGTCTGCAGCAAAACCGGCGTATTACTCACAAGTTGCACTGTAGGAACATGTGATACTGCGGTGCCAATCAGACGTTCATAAGCTTCATACGCCCATGGCGTATTCACGATATTTTTATGATAGTTATCAAAAAAGTCAACGCGACGCGTGTTCCACGGTTTATTCTCACCCGCAAAATGAATCATCTTCGGATCTCTACGCGCCTCAAGAAAATTCATATAAGTTTTGAAGGGTAGATTGGGAAAGAAATCTTCCGTATTACCGTTACCATGATAAACATTCCACTCCATTGGCAAATAGTGCACGCGGCCATGGAATACCTTATTCATAATATCCTGATCCAAGAACCAATAGGTTTTGCTTTTCATCGCATCCATCAGGCTGGAAAATGTATTTTCTTGGTTCATCTGCGCGATATTAAATACTAAAATCCCAGCTTGGAAATAGCCATCTGGGTTATCCATTCCCAATGAACTTTCCAAATACTCTTTGGCTGGCATTACACCATCACTGGACTGGGACATCGCGCCGAACAAAACGAAGCCCTCCATAACAATGTCTTTTACCGCAGCGATCAAATTATTCCCAAGAGGGATACTCATTAACTCAGCCAAGTCACTTTCAACTACCGTGTCCGCATCAATAAATATTACTTTATCAAACTCGGAAAATAGATTTGGGATAAACAAACGCGCATAGGTTGCAGCACTAAAATGAGCACGAGTAAAGACGTCTTTTATCTCAGTGAAAGCATTCACATCAAAAAAACGAAGGCTAACATTCTTAAAATCGGCAACAAGCGATAAGAAGCGGTGCTTGTTTTTTAAATAAACCCCATTCTCCAGAACAACCAGATCATAATTTAGCTCTGGATTTGCATGAGCAAGAATAGAATTAATTAACGCTGCACCACTAATAGCATAATTATCATCAAAACAAATCACTACAGGAACATTTCTTGTCGAAAATGCAGGTTTTAGAGTAGCATTGAAAGTTTCTTTTTCGATAAAGGTTCGTTGTAACTCCTTAACTTTAAAAGAGCGCTGCTCGATTTGGTACGCCAGATAAATATTTAACAAGCGTTCAGATATATGACCAACAACGCGTTTCTCTTGCGCATTATAATTTTTAAAGCGAAGTTTATCCTCAAGCCTTTCCAAAATCGCGAATAGCCACTCAGAATAATCATTGAAGATATCCTTCCGCATAACAAACATATTAGTATAATAACCATCTGATGAGTTATTAAACATATCTGCAGCAGACTTATACTCCGGATAAATATCTGAAAGAATTTCTAATGCGGCATCGTAATCTTCAATATGCAGGTAGTTAGAAACTTTATAATGTTGATAGTTGTTCTTACTACCTGCAGCACTAACATCCCATTTTTTCGGCAAGATAATATCAACACCTGCCAGACAATCAGATATATTCTTATCGTTTAAACCAAATTTCTCATGATATAACGCATCAATCTTCTCATAATTAATTACGCCCCAGTTATCTTCCGGGACTTGTTGATCTTCAGAGAAGTTAAAATGACGTCGATAATGCATAAACCCAACATAGTCTGCTGGTTGCGCATTCTTCCATACCCAATAATGAGCGGTCAATTCACAGTAAAATGGGTTTTTGAAAGAGATATTATCGCCAGAATCGTCACCAGGACAACCGATCTCATTTAAATTATTTGCCTTACCAACATGTATCGGCTGAATCAGTGTGGAATCAAGAAATGCACTGGGTTTATGATGGCAAGTGTAAATTTTAATAGAATTCATTTTAATTACCTAATAGTCATAATCATAAATTTCAGGCCATTGCTATTTTATATTGAGAGATAACAGAATGGGCTTCCCCCATGTCTCTCATTTTATGGTTTTCAATCCAAATGACTTTATCACAAATTTTTTCAACATCTTCAAGATTATGACTAACAAAAAGAATGGTAACGCCCTTTTTCTTAAATTCATTAATAGTATTCAGACATTTTCGCTGAAAAGCAATATCACCTACAGCTAGAACCTCATCGATGATTAATATGTCCGGATCTACCTGTGTTATCACGGAGAATCCTAACTTCGCCAACATACCACTTGAATAGACACGGATGGGTTCATCGATAAACTCACCCAATTCAGAGAACTCTATAATTTTATCCAGACGTTGTTTTAATTCTTTACGACGTAGCCCCAATAAGGTGGCATTAAGCCGTATATTTTCACGCCCAGTGAGTTCAGGGTGGAATCCCCCGCCCAACTCCAGCATCGATGCAACACGCCCAACGACGCTAACCGTACCCGACGATGGTTTCATTACTCCAGCGACCAAACCAAGTGAAGTACTTTTTCCTGCACCGTTACGACCAATAAGTGCGACGGACTCTCCTTTCTGTACCTGAAAGCTGATGTCTTCTATCGCTAAATAACTTCGGCCACTTAGCAAGCTCAACGCACGGCGTGGATTAAAAATCAATTCTTTAATGCCAGATCCAATATGATGATATAATGGATAGCGCTTAGTGACATTTTTAAATTCTATAGCCAAGCTCATTATAGTATCTCTGCAAATCTGTACTTTAATTTATTAAATATGCTAGTGCCAATGATGACGAATAAAAGAGCATATCCATAAAGCATACCAACTTGATGGTAATCAATAACCCCATTCATGAAGAGATCCCGCCAACTCAGTATCATATTTGCCAGCGGGTTATAATCAATCAAGAATTTGTACTCTTTTGGAATCATGTCACCAGAATAAAGAATCGGCGTGCAATAAAACATAAGCATAATGCCTAGCGTCACGAACCTTTCTAAATCACGGAAAAAAAGATTTAATGTCGACAACATCATAGCAATACCAAAAGTCATCAACATTTGGGCTATACCAATTAATGGAACACCCCAAATCCAGTCAACCGAAGGGCGCATGTCGTACACATAGAGGAAAACAATGATCACAGGAATGGTGCATAAAAAATGCAAACACTCCATGAGCACATTACTGAAAGGGATAACCGAGCGTGGGAATACTGTTTTCTTTATTATTTGCGCATTTGCTATAAAAGAATATAGAGAATTTGTCGTTGAACTAGCAAACCATTGCCATGGGAAAAGACCAGTAATAATGAATATTGTATAGTTTGGAATCTGAACACGCATGACCAACTTAAAGATAAAGTAATAGATCATGGCAAAGAGCAATGGATTGGCAATTGACCATAAATAACCGAAAAAACTACTTTTATATCTTACTTTCAATTCTTTCTCTGTGATGACTGCAGCCAAATCCCAGAGGTAACCTAAGCTATACTTCATATGAAAACTCGATTTAAGATTAAAATTCCCTAGCAATTGAAACCTAATGTTATTTCAACTGGCATCGATAATAATTAGTAACACTTCCAAGTCGCAGAATCGACCGAGTGAACTTCAGGATATTTTTCAAGAGCATTTGTAACCACGCTACCGCCCCTGGCATTGCGGCAACCAGAGCACTCTCATCATAACCGATTGATTTTAATATAACATTCAGCAATGCATATACCTTAACACTCACCATAGCAACAGTGTCTTTGTCATGGCGAGTGATGAGGATCCACGTTACATCCAGCCGTTTCATTTTACTTTAGGAATCGGCTGGATTCATCAGATCGCTCTAATTCAAGCTAAGAGTTGGTCTCTCAGCCATGCAGTAAAGTCCTTACCTTGCGTAGAATGACGAAGTCCATATTCAACGAAAGCCTTCATGTATCCCAATTTATCGCCACAGTCATGGGAACGCCCTACCATGGCAAAAGCATCTACGGGATGTTGTTCCATTAACATTGCGATAGCATCTGTTAACTGAATCTCACCCCCTGCGCCATAGGGTGTTTTCTCAAGCAATGGCCAAATATCCGCAGCCAGCACATAGCGACCAACCACTGCCAGGTTCGAAGGTGCTTCATCAACTGAAGGTTTCTCGACAATGGCGTGCATCGGCACACTCTGCCCCGGAGCTACTGGAGCACCACAGCAATCAACTACGCCATATTTAGAAACGTCTTTTTCAGGCACGGGCTCAACCATAACCTGGCTGCGGCCACTCTCACCAAATCTGGTGATCATGTTTGCTAAATTATCTTTTGCCAGATCGCATGCGACATCATCCATTAAAACATCAGGCAGCAGCACGGCAAAAGGCTCATCGCCGATCAGTGGACGAGCACAGAGAATCGCATGGCCTAATCCTTTGGATTGGCCCTGCCGCACATGCATCAACGTGACCCCTTTGGGACAGATCGATTGTACCTCTTCCAGCAGTTGGCGCTTAACGCGTGATTCCAGCATACTTTCCAGTTCAAACGACGTATCAAAGTGATTCTCAATGGCATTTTTTGATGAGTGTGTAACAAGAATAATCTCTTTAATACCGGCAGCGACACATTCATTCACGATGTATTGGATGAGAGGTTTGTCAACGACCGGCAACATTTCCTTCGGGATAGCCTTTGTCGCCGGTAACATGCGGGTACCGAGCCCAGCAACTGGAATTACAGCTTTTAGCATTTCTGTGGGGACTCCCAACAACTTCAGGTTCATTAATGCAACACGTCAAAAATCATCATAATGGCGTTTCATGGTCATTAACTGTTCTTAAGCGCGCTGCCAAAACGATATCAGTTTTCTTCGGCCTGAAGTATACACCGATGTTAGGCGTTAATACATTAACACGACATAGACAAAACGTTATCTGTCTAACGGTTAGTCGCTAACCGGCAGAAAAACAGATAATACACTGAAAAACAACCATAAAAAATCAATTCACGTCCACTTGACACATTAACGAAATGAGCAATTGTGTATAATATACCGCTACCAATGCATCAAGACTTATTAGATAGCATAATTATAATACCTAACGTAATCATAATAATCCTTATTGAGAATGCTTATTAATTCTTTATTTTGATTATCAATGAAAGCCTCTAACCAAACCAACAAAAAAGCCCATATCATATGGGCTTTTGAGAATTGTACTTAGATTTTCGCTAACTCTTGCTGCGGTAACCCTGTGGGTTATTTTTCTGCCAGTTCCAGGTATCGCGCATCATATCGTCAATACCGCGACGCACTTCCCACCCCAGTTCCTTGCGCGCTAAATTGGCATCAGCCCAGAAAGCGGGCAGATCTCCGTCGCGCCGCGGTAAGATTTGATAAGGTATCTTCACGCCTGACGCCCTCTCAAAGCTCTGCACCATACTCAATACCGAGTGACCCACGCCTGCCCCGAGATTGTAAGCTTTAAAACCATCAACGTTCTTAAGATGGTCCATAGCCATCAGGTGCCCCTCAGCCAGATCCATCACATGGATGTAATCACGCTCGCCAGTGCCATCTTTAGTCGGATAATCTCCGCCGAATATACCCAGCTTTTCCAGCTTTCCAATGGCCACCTGAGAGATATAAGGCAACAGGTTGTTTGGAATGCCATTTGGATCTTCACCAATCAAACCAGATTCGTGCGCACCTACCGGATTGAAGTAACGCAATGCGATAATGGAAAATTGCGGTTCCGCTTTAGCGAAATCCTGCAGAATTTGCTCAACCATCAACTTTGACGTGCCGTAAGGACTGGTGGTACCACCAATCGGCGTGGTTTCTACATAAGGAACCGGGGAGTTCGCACCATATACCGTAGCTGAAGAGCTGAAGATAAATTGAGCCACACCGGCACGACGCATTTCCTCTAGCAGCACCAACGTACCGGCAACGTTGTTTTGATAGTATTCCAGTGGCTTACGGGTCGATTCCCCCACCGCCTTCAATCCAGCAAAATGGATGACGGCAGAGATATCATGCGCATCGAATATGCTACGCAGGGAGTCGCCATTTTGGATATCCCCCTGATAAAAGGTAGCCGCTCTGCCCGTTAACTGTTCGACACGATGCAGTGATTCTTCTGACGAGTTCGACAGATTATCCAGCACAATCACTTCTTCACCGCGTTCCAGCAAGGCTAATACCGTATGAGAACCGATATAACCGGCACCACCGGTAACTAAAATTGCCATTCACCACTCCTTATGCGCGCCTGAAGCGCTAACGACACAAATTCTATTACTTTCTCAATCCGATAGCCTTTGGGAGTTACAGCCTAAAAATGGACAAGACAGCAAAGCGCTGACAGTAACCTCCATCGACGTCATTGTCTTTAGGATAAATCATATGTGCTCGATGGCAACGCCCATGATTGAGTCCGTTTCTATTTGACCTGTTTCCCGTTGATTAGTACACCCCGATGTTAGTAATGTCTTCATAAGCCACATGAGGACATCCCCATGAAGAAGCGTTTTTCCGACCAACAGATCATCAGTATTCTCCGCGAGGCTGAAGCCGGGGGTATCCGCCCGTGAACTCTGCCGTAAGCACACCATTTCCAATGCCAGGTTTTACACATGGCGTAAGAAGCATGGCGGTATGGCGTTGCCTGAGGTTAAGCGCCTGAAGTCGTTTGAGGAAGAGAACGACAGATCAGAAGCGGGAAGCTGTCGTGTTGATGTGTGATGCGATCGGTCTGTCGCAACGTTGTGCCTGCAGACTCACAGGTTTCTCCCTGTCGACCTGCCGCTATGACGCTCAGCATTCAGTTGTTGATGCGCATTTATCAGGACGCATTACTGAGCTGGCATTGGATCACAGGCGTTTTGGCTACCGCCGCACCTGGCAGTTACTGCGCCGTGAAGGCGCTTCATGTTAATCACAAGCGCGTGTACCACCTTTATCATCTGAGCGGGCTGGGGGTAAAATGCAGACGACGTCGTAAAGGGCTGGCAACAGAACGTCTGCCGCTGTTACGCCCGACGGCGCCCAATCTGACCTGGTCTAGGGATTTCGTCATGGACGCATTGGCCACCGATCGCAGGATCAAGTGTCTTCCCTGCGTGGATGACTTCACGAAGGAATGCCTGACGGTCACTGTTGCCTTTGGGATTTCAGGCGGGCAGATCACGCGTATTCTGGACAGCATGCGGACGCTTTCGCGATGAATTTCTGAATGAGCACTGATTCAGCAATGATTTATAGCGAAAAGTACTGTTTTAAAGGCGAGGCAGGAGCACCATCGGTTGCTAACATAACGTATTGAGACAAAAAAGAGCAGCACAAGGCTGCCCTTTCAGATAAATACTCATGACGAGTATCTAACCTATTTATCCGCACTCGGCTCAACGATTCATAGAGAAATACTGCGCCACTCGTTTCACGTCCTTTTCGTCAAGCGTTCCAGAGTCGCTCAACAGGGTGATCCAGGACTTTATGTAGGTGTACTTAGCCGAAGCCAGGTCTCGCTGCGCGCTGTAAAGTTGTTGCTCGGCATTCAGCACATCGACGTTGACGCGCTGCCCTGCCAACACGCTCTGGCGGGTGGCCGTTACCTGCGTTGTCGCCGATTTTACCGCCAGTTCATACGCCGCTAATTTTGCACGACTACTGATGCAAAGATTGAACTGCTTACGCAGATCGTTCAGCGTGGTACCGACTTGTGCATCCATTTCATACATCGCCTGCCCATAGCGTGAAGCCGCCTGGCGAGTCGATGCTGATACCCCACCGCCGGCATAGATCGGCACGCTCACCTGCACGCCGATACTGTCGGTGCGGTATTTTTGGTTAACCGTGTTATCACTGCTGGAGTCATTTTCCGAATGGGAAGCATAGAGCTGAACCTGCGGCATGAAGCCCGCGCGGTTTCTCTCTACCTCATACTTGGCAGCATCAACGCCATGGCGAGAGGCAGCCAACATCGGGTTATTCTCCAGGGCAATTTTTTGCCACTCTTCAAATTTGGAAGGGATTAACGGTGCCACCTGGAATTTACCGGGGCGCAGTACCTGTAGCTCATCCAGTTGATCGAGCGGTACGCCAATAATCACCTCCAGCTCGCGTTGTGCCGCATCCAGGGCATCACGTGCCTCAATTTCCTGCGCCTCTGCCAGACTGTAGCGCGCCTGGGTCTCTGAAACGTCGGTAATGGTGCCTTCACCCGCGCTCATTAAGCGATCGTTCAGCGCCAATTGCTCTTTGTAAGCCGCCTTTTGCGCTGAGGCCAGCGCAATCTGGTCTTTGGAGTAAGCCACTTCAACATAGGCGGAGATCACCCGCACAGCCAGATCGAGATACTTACTGCGGTAACGCTCATCTGACATCAGCGTTTGCGCCACGCCGGCCTTGTAACGCGCATAGGCTTCGTAATCAAACAACGGTTGCGTCAGCGTTATCGAACTGGAATGGCTGCGATACTGCTGTCGTTTGGTCGCCTCACCAAGGCTGTTGCCAAAAATGTCACTCGCCGGATACTTTTGCGTCTGCCAGTTACGCGGTGAATTCTGGTAATTGGCCGACACCTTCGGCAGCAGCCCCGCCCTGCCGATATTTTCGTTTTCATCCCCCGCTTCTTTTTCTTTTATAGCCGCCCGAAAGGTCGGATCTTTTTCAAGTGCCAGCGAATATGCGTCTAGAATCCCTATCGAATGAACCGGCGCAGATATCGCAAACAAGAGGGTACTGATAGCAAGGCCAGCAACCTGTCGTTTAAATTGAATCAAAATTATTCCTCGGTTAATGAAGTATGAGCGCGATCCAAAATAGGTTTAAACAAATAGCTCAGCAGTGAGCGCGACCCTGTCTTCACGAACACCTCAACAGGCATACCCGGTTTAACATCCTCCCCACCCAGCATTTTCATGCCTTCTGGAGATACCGTAACCTGCATTTGGTAGTAGGGTTCGCCATTAGCCTTGTCAACCAAGCGGTCGGCAGAAACCAATGTCACCGTCCCCGGAATTTTCGGGGTTTTATTCTGGTTGAAAGCGGTAAACATCAAATCCACCGGCAACCCGTTGTACACCTTGTCAATCAGCTCTACCTTCAGGCGGGAATCCACCACCAGCGTAGCCTGGCTAGGTACAACGTCCATCAGGTGGTCACCCGCTCCCACGACGCCCCCCTGAGTAAAGATATTTAATCCGACTACGGTGCCATCCACCGGCGAGGTGATAGCGGTGTTGCCGAGATCAAAATTCGCCATTTCCAGCTTGTTTCGGAATTCACTGGCGTCCATCTGCGTTTGCGCCAGTTGGGTTCTGACCTCGCGCTGATAGTCGGCAAAACGCTGATCGATCCGCTGCTGAGATTCCTGCAGCTGTTTTTGTACTTGGCCGATCCGCCCGACGGTTTCATCGATGCTGCTGTTAACTTCCGCAAACTGGCGCTGTACTTCAAGATAACGGTTACGCGGTAAATAGCCGTCGGCAGCCAGTTGTTTCATGCTGTTCATCTGCTCACGCAGGCTGGAAAGCTGGATCTGTTTATTGACCCTGGAATCCTGCAGGCCTTTCAACTGGAAACGCATACCGTCCATCGACTGTTTATAACCGTCGACTTCGCTTTGCAGCCCCTGACGGCGCGAGGTGAAGAGCTGGGTTTGCAGCGCGATGATCTCGGCAACCCTCGGCTGAGCCTGAAGTTGTTCGAAGACCGGCGAGAAAGTCACTTTGCTTAAACCATCACGTTCAGCCAGCAGGCGGCCTTCGGTGGCCAGGGTGGTGTAGTATTGATCGCGCAGAGAATCAACCTGCGCCTGCGCCTGTACCTGACTCAGTTGCACCAATACTTCACCGGCTTTAACCCTGTCGCCTTCTTTTACGGTGATGCTTTTAATGATGCCGCTGGCTGGCGCCTGCACGGTCTTGCGGTTGCCGGAAACAATCACCGAGCCTGGCGAAGCAACCCCTTTATCCAAAGGTGCAAATGCAGCCCAGGCGAAAAAACCAAACAGGCCAAGCCCCACCACCAACCATCCCATGCGGGTAAAACGCCGCTCGTCCTGTGGGATCTCTTCTGAATACGAGTCTTGCGGCTCGCCAATGTGCGTAGACATACCAACTCCTTCGACTGCAGGCGGCGCTGTGGCCCCGCCCGGCAAGTTCACGACTTAATTAATTTGAGTTTTTGGGATATTGCCTTCGTCCGGCTCGGAATTGACCGCACGCACGGCTTGCTGTGGAGTCTGCGCTTTTTGCGCATTGGCCAGGGCTTGCAGAACCTGCTGCGTTGGGCCAAACGCATTGACGCTACCGTTGACCAACAGCAGCAGCTTGGTGGTCATCGACAGCAGGTTGGTGCGATGAGTAATCAGAATCACCGTTTTATTACGCTGCTTGAGGAACAAGATGGCCTGATTCAGCGCTTTCTCACCGGCGTCATCCAAATTGGAGTTAGGCTCGTCCAACACGATCAGAGATGGATCGCCATACAGCGCACGCGCCAGGCCAATTCGCTGCTTCTGTCCGCCGGATAACCCTGCCCCGCCGTTACCGATGATCGAGTCGTAACCATTAGGGAAGCGCAGGATCAGTTCATGTACCCCGGCCAACTTGGCGGCTTCAATAACTTTCTCGGAGTCGATATCGTTAAAGCGAGCGATGTTTTCAGCGATGGTGCCGGCAAAGAGTTCGATATCCTGCGGCAGGTAGCCAATGTAGGGCCCCAGCTCATCTTTATTCCACTGGTAGATATCAGCATTATCAAGACGCACAATGCCTTCACTGACTGGCCAGATACCGACCAGTAAACGCGCCAGCGTAGACTTACCGGAAGCGCTTGGCCCGATAATCCCCAGCACGTCGCCCGGTTGAATAGCAAAGCTGACATTGTGCAACACCGCATCGGCTTTTGATCCCGGTGGGGTGGCGGTGACGCCTTCGACCGAGATGATCCCTTCAGGACGGGGAAGCGACATCCCCATTCCGCGCGGAGGATGCTTATCAAGCAGTTTGACCAACCGCTGATAGGACAGTTTGGCTGAGCTCCAGCTTTTCCAGACGTTAATCACCTGCTCAATGGGCGCCAGAGTGCGCCCCATCAAAATAGAGCCCGCGATCATCATGCCGGGGGTGATATGCCCATCAATCGCCAACCATCCCCCTAGCCCCAGGACCAATGACTGCAGAGAGAGACGAACAAATTTGGTGATGGAACTGACGGTAGTCGCGCGCTCGCTGGCAACACGCTGGCTATTGAGAAATCTCTGATGCAATCCAAACCAACGTCGTTTTAAATTAGGCAGCATGCCCAATGCTTCGATCACTTCAGCATTGCGCAAATTGGTACTTGCCAGGCTGCTGGACATGATCGATAACTTGCTCGCTTCGCCCAAGGGTTGCTTGGAAACCATTTCGTTGACCACCGCCAACGCAACCAGCAGCAATGAGCCAACCAGAGCAAACAAACCCAACCACGGGTTGAACAGGAAAATCACCAGCAGGTAAATCGGGAACCAGGGCGCATCGAAAAAAGCAAACAGTGCGCTGCCGGTCAGGAACTGCCGTACGGTAGTCAAATCACCCAGCATCTGCCCTGCATCGGAAGAACCATTCTTAAGGTTAGATTCGTACGCTGCCGTATAAATCCGCGTATTCAAACGCATATCCAATTGGCTACCGATACGGATCACCACCATGCTGCGCACATACTCCAGCAGCGCCATCATGCCGAACATTCCCAGCATAATCAGCGTCAGCATCAGTAAGGTGATTTCATTGCGCGAAGGAAGCACCCGGTCATAAACCTGGAGCATATAGATTGAAGGAACAAGCATTAACAAGTTAATAAATGCGGTGAATATGCCAACGGTCCAAAAAACTTTACTGCGTGTCCGTATAACATCCGCAATTTCATTGCGCGGTATAAATTGATTCACATTCTGCCCTTACATCATGTGCACTGTCAGCCAAATCCGCATTGATTCGCATAGATAAAACCACACGAAAAATCACCCCAAATATGCTCAAGACTGCAGTCGCATTTTTTATTAACTATAGTTACATAATCCCCGTAACGGCAAGGCAGGGAGTTAAAAAAAAAAGCGGCCAAAGTCTCATTTTTTTACAATGAAAAACAGCGAGTTAAAACGTCAGATATCACAAAAATAAAAACCATTAGTTATTATATGGTTTATCATCTCCAATACCCACTTACCTCTATAAAATTTCAACCAGTCAATTATTAGATATCTAATGATTTCACTCTTTAATCTAGCAATCACTAATTATTATAATTAATTAAAACATATATAACCAGCATGCAAAGAATGTAAGCCTTTACTTTCATGAACATTTAAGAATGATCCAATGGAAAGGAAATAAAAAAAATCCTACCGCCTTGACAAAATACCTGTTAACTCCTTTGCTTAAATTGCGAAAACAGAAAATGGCTATTTATGCGTCATCTTTACATGTCGCTGTTTTTGCATGTGTTAACACTAAAATTCCGACCGAATCTCTTCCTGTTAACGGTAGTGAGATCAAGGTCACGACATACTTTTGACTACATAAATGGGTACATCCAAAGGGGTAACGTATGGCCACATTAGTATCACAGCAAAAAGCAGCGGCTTTATTTCTAGCCATTTCTGGAAAGAACATTGATACCGCGGGCTTAGATTACTATTCGCAAAAAATCGAAACTTCTGCCCTTTCACTAGAACAAGTTGCCCAAAAGTTCATTGCAGGTACTGCCAGCCTGAACGGTCGCACGGCCTCTGAAATCGTCACGACCATCTACACATCCGTTTATGGCAGTGCCCCTTCCAATCAGGTTCTAACCGATCTGCTAGCAGGTAACCCGACGACCGCATCAGTTGTTGCGAAAGTTATTTCTGATTTACTGGACTACAATGGCTTTGATTCCACTTTACTAACACAACAAACAACTTTCGAAACTAAAGTTGAAAAATCTCTGTTCCCTGTAGCCAGCGCATCAGCTACAGCAGGGGCTGGTGATGTTCAGGGGATTTTCCACGTAGTGGGACTGACTCAAACTCAGGATGGGATCAACTATTGGGGTACCGTGTTGGCTCAGGGGTCAAAAACTCTGGCAGCTATCGCACAATCGTTTGTAAACTCCAGTCCATTAAAAACATTGAGTGACAGTGCCTTCGTGAATGCTATTTTCCAAAATAGCTATGAGCGTGCACCAACTACTGCCGAAAGTAACAGCTATCTTGCACTGTTAAGCGGTGGCTCTACCCGTGGTGATATTGTCGCGCAGGTTATTAACTCATTAAAAGGCACTGTAGCCGCCGGTGACACTACCGCGCAGCAACATTTCCAAGCAGCAACCCACGTCTATCAACCAGGTGAACTTCCTGCCTTGAGCTTCCAAGAACAAGCAGCAGCAGTATTCCTTGCAGTACCGGGCCGAGGGATTGACTCCAGTGGTCTAGACACCTGGAGTAAAACTCTTTTCGCTGGAAAAACCTACGCTCAGGTTATCACCACTCTAATAAACTCAGCGGAATCACAGCAAAAAGGCGGCCAGTTAACGGGTGATGCCTTTGTTCAGCACGTCTTTACACTAGTGCACGGTGTAGCGGCCACGGCTCAGCAATTAGCAACCTACGGCGCATTGGCTGACAAATCATTAATTACCCAAGCCATTATTAATGACCTGCGAACATCTGTGGCCACCGATGCCGCCACTGTAACTCAACAGCACGGGTTTGAATTCGATATCGGCACCAGCTTGTTGTACAAAACAGCAGCTTCACTCACTGCAACCGCCGCTGGCGGCAATGCCACCGGCACGGTTAACACCGGTGCTTCACACCAGATCAGTAATGCTGAAACCGCCGTACTGCAAAATGTGTTGTTAAACGCCAACGCGGCCAGTGTCGTTAACCTGAAGTTCGCCGATCACCTGGCGAACCTGACCATTAACGGCACCAGTGCAGCAACGGTTAACCTGTCAGACAATGGCGTTAACCCGGGCGTAGGCATTACCGTCAACAACGGCAATGTCATTTTGAACGCCAGCTCAGGTGCGGACGCAGTGGTTGTTACTTCAACGGCTAATATTGCCACCGGCACCGGTCAGTTTAACCTTGGTGCAGGTAACGACAGCCTGGCGTGGGCGGGTAATGGGGTCTCAAACGGCGCTAACACGGTAGCGACCACCATTAAAGCCGATGGTGGGTCAGGTATTGACTCGATCTCCGCCAACTTTATCACCAAGTCTGTTGTGACTAACCAAAACGCCCTGGGCATTCGTAGCAGCGTTGTCACCAGTAATGCTAATAACTTCTCGAATTTCGAGAAGATTGATCTGACTGGATTTATCGGCAAATCTGTTGGCACCCTGATTACCACGCCATTGATCGGTTCACCGACCACGACCAGCGTAACCACACCGACGCACGTCTTTGATTTTGGTTTAACCAACGGGACGGCGACAGTTGAAGGAACTACAGGTGGCACGGTAACTCAAGGCGCAGCAGCAACTAACCTGGGCTCTCAAGGTTTTGTGATCTCTGGCTTAACCAATGCCAGTGTCATTAACGCTGCGGGCGGTAACGCTGCACAACTGGAAGTGAAGGGCGATGCAACATCTGCCAGCACCTTGGGCTTCACTTTTGTTCAGAATGCGACCGACCACTTCAATATCAATTTCGATGCGGTAAGTTCTTCAAACGTCAATGCTGGCGCTATCAGTCTGACCAGTAGCAGCAGTGCGTTGTTGGGGACGGCATTAGGTACGGTGAATATTGCGTCTGGCGGTACGGGGGCGTTTAGCAATATCGTCTCATTGGCTGGTACCAACGCGCAGGTTCAAAACATAAACGTTACCGGCGATCATGTTCTGAATTTAACGCTGGGCAGCGGCTTCAGTAATGTGCGTGATGTTAACGCATCCACCAATACCGCCGGTCTGAATCTTGATTCAAACCATGCCGGTACCGGTGACGGTATTATCGTTCAACTGCTGAACATCCTGCCGTTGAGTGCGGTAACTACAGCGCTGCTGACACCACTGCTGAACACGCTGGGCCTGAACGGTTATCAACTGACTGTAGAAGGGACCGGTGCGGCTGACAGCTTCAACGTTCTGGGTAACACCACCCTGGCCGGTGGCAATGGTGTGAATACCTATGAACTGAAGTCCAGTACCACTCAGGCCGGTGTTACCATTACCGACTTTGACAGTACCAAAGACAAGATTGTCGATGCGGCTTCTGCTTTGACCATCTCCGGTAATACCAGCGGCACCGCAGTGGCGGATTACGGCACCCGTGCTTCTGATACTCTGGATGCGCTGCTGGGTACTCTGGTTGGCGGTCTGACCAACGGCGTTATTGGCCTGTTGGGCGGTATCCTCGGCCTTGGTAGCAGCAACACACTGACGGCTAAAGTGGGTGTGGCGTCAGTGGTGTTTGGCGGTACCGGCGATAATGCCAGCTCTTATGTGATTATTGATAACAACAATAACCACACGCTGGATGCTAACGACAGCGTCGTTTACCTGACTGGGCAGAACCATCAGCAACTGCTGGATACTCTGCATTACGCATAAGATATTAATTTGTGGATTGATGGCGTTCATTAAAATCGCCAATTAAGATTAAATAAACCAAATGCCAGCCAGTTAATTATGGCTGGCATTTTTAATTAATTTTTTAGATCGTACTAATAATGCCAAAAAGAATTAACCAATTAACGAAGAAAGCTTTATCTGACTTTAGCAGCAAAAAAAAATCCGAAAACGGAAACGTTTTCGGATTTCATTAAAAATCGCATTCAGAGAACCCTACTCCTTCGGTTAGCTACTATATCCATTATTACCAAGGGGAGTTAATCGGGGACGTAGAACGCATCATCACAGGAACATCGCCATCAGGCGTTGCTGAGTTACCCTGAACTTCTTTCAATGGCATAGCCTTTTGCTGTTGCGGAGCCGCATTGCTACTGATAAAGCTCCGCAAAGTTGAAGAAATTCCGTTTGAGGGCTGAGCTATCGGTTTCTCTTGCCAAAATAACATCGCGTGTTGATTATTTCCCTTCAACGCAATCGAGATTTTTCCTCCTGGCAAAGTTTGATATTTCTCCACCGTATACGAACGAGCAATATCAGCCACCTTACTGAAGGCCAACATCGATGGCTTCGGCTGACCATCACGTGTCAACAAGCCAAAACGGTGTTCATTAATCTTCGGGTTATCGCCATCATCAAGTAGGTCATACCACCACACCCCTTTTATGTATGGGCGTGACTTCGCCAGAAACGTATATTTTACTATGTACTGCGCCGCCAAATCTTTCGAAAGCCCTCCTTTACCTTCGTAAGTTGGTACTCCTATTTCGGTAATGTAAATGGGCACAGAACGACCTGCAGTCTTTGCAAGCTTAGCCTCAAATTGATCCACTACACTAAGATTTCCCTCAGGGGCACGTACAGCATAACTGTCATTACCATAGGAGTATGGATGAATAGATAAACCATCGACATAATTGAGAACACCTAGTTTGACAATTTTATCTACCCAGGAAGGATCTCGTGTTCCCGTCGGATTGGCTGAGCCAGTCATAATAATCGCATCAGGATCAGCCTTTTTGACAGCGGCAGCAGTTGCTTTCACCAACGCAACAAAAACCTCTGGTGCTGGCGGCTTAGGTGGCTTAGGCTTAATCGCCGTAGAGTTTGTCCATTCGTTCCAAATTTCGTAGTACTTAATCTTGCCCTTGTATTTTGAGGCAGTCCAATACGCATAGTTAGCAAAAGCATTGATAGCTTCAGGTGTGGTTGGATAACCTGAAGGATCATACAACTTATTGCCATATGCCAACACCAACAAACCGTTAAGCCCAAACTTTGTCTGGCCATCATTGAAGGCCTGGTCAGCCTTTTGCATATTCCCGGTTACTACATACTGACCTTTTTGTTGCTCAAGCCCACTCCATGGGAAGTCAGCACGATATGACGTAAAACCATAACGTTTAACCAACTCCAGATACTTGTCTGGATCGTTAGGATACCAGCGAAAATGCGTATGAACACCCACTTCAAACGCCATCGAACTCGTGCTAAAAGCCAGTATTGATAAAGCGCCAAGGCGCAAAAAATTCATTTTTCGCTCCCTTTGCTTCGATTTATAACAGCTTGAAATAATTGGCATCTGACCTCCAGTATTGAATGAAAGATTAACTGTCTCATGTCCCAGAGATCAGGCAATCCACACTCTGGCATGTGAATTACCATTAACGCTATTCTTATATTTAATAAGCAGACTTATTAATAAAGCCTTTAAATATGGTTAAGAACACAATCTTGATGTCCAACCAGACGCTCCAGTTACGAATATAATCCAGATCGAACTCAACACGTTTTTGCATTTTCTCCAGCGTGTCAGTTTCGCCACGCCAGCCATTGATCTGCGCCCAGCCAGTTATACCTGGTTTCATTTTATGGCGTAACATATAACCGTTAATCAATTTTCTGTACTGTTCATTATGCGCCACCGCATGTGGCCTTGGTCCAACGATGGACATGTCACCTTTCAATACGTTGATAAATTGTGGTAGTTCGTCCAAAGAGGTGCGACGTAAAAAAGCGCCTACCGATGTTAACCGCGCATCCCCTTTTGTTGCCTGAACCACTTTGTCACCATCTTCCATTACACTCATGGAACGGAACTTCCAAACTTCGATGGCCTTACCATCCATACCATAACGTCTTTGTTTAAAGATCACTGGTCCGGAAGATGTGAATTTCACCATGCCAGCAATCAACAACAACACAGGAGAAATAAACAGCAAAATTAAAATTGACAAAATAATGTCTTCAATGCGTTTAATAACCTGATTAATACCGCTCATCGGAGTATCGAACAACGAAACAACCGGCACACCGTTAATTTCTTCGGAGCGTGACTGTAATATATTGAAGGTGAAAATATCAGGAATCAACATCACTGAACAAGTGGTGTCGGAAAGGTCGGCAACCGTGTCTTTGATTAGCTTCTCCTGCTCCATCGACATAGCTATATACACACGATCGATACGCCCACTTTTAGCATCTTCTACCAGTTGGCATAAGTCACCCCGGCGCTCGATTGTAGTATTTAGTTGAGAATTATCATTGTCATAAATCCCAAGTACTTTAAACCCCATCCAATGGGCATCGCGAAGTGATTCAGCCAGGCGAATACCAACCGGCATCGCCCCCATTATCGCCACATTTCGGGTATTAAAACCGATATTACGCATATATCCAAGAAACAAGCGGATCACGCTACGCGAAATAACCAGCCCGCAAGACACCAACAAATACCATTGGATATACACGGAATATTCATTGTTAAAGGAATTAACTAACGCTACTGTTCCCGAGGTTAAAAGCAGACTCAACGACCAGTTTTGTAAGATGAGCTGGACCTCAAGACCCGCGCGAACCCCACGCCATGAGCGATAAAAATCCGTAATACCACCAATCATTTGGAAAATAACAATTGAAATCAATACCATGACCCAGTGCTGCATAATAAAGTCAGCACCAGAAATCAGGCAAGACAAGTACAATCCGGCAAAAATAATGAAAATATCGGAAAAACGCTGGATCATTGAGGTTAGGGATGCATTGGTATGCAATGTTCCTCGACGGAAACCGTTCATAGATAACTGCCTATTAACTATCATAGTATAGATGCCTTTTGTAAGTTTTCTCTGGTACCTATATCTCTTAACTTTACTGGGCCATCTATATAGCCCAGTTATACAATATAGCGTTAAACTCAGAGATCATCTGCGCAGCAAGGCCAGTATTTCTTCTGTTTTTTGTTGCATTAATAGGGGATTAGCACGGGACTCGACATTTAAACGTACTACGGGTTCAGTATTAGAACTGCGCAGGTTGAAGCGCCAGTCAGAAAACTCCAGACTAATACCATCGGTTGTGTCAAATGCCAACGAAGTTGGCTGGTAACGATTTAAAACCCGCTCAATTGAAGCCTGCGGATCCTGCAATTTGCTGTTAATTTCCCCTGAAGCAGGGTAGGCCGCCATACGATCTTCAACCAACTGCCCTAGCGTCTTACCCTTAATGCACAACAATTCAGCCACCAGTAGCCATGGGATCATGCCGCTGTCGCAGTATGAAAACTCACGGAAATAATGATGTGCACTCATTTCACCACCATAGACCGCATCTTCCAAACGCATGCGTTCTTTAATAAATGCGTGGCCGGTCTTTGACATCACCGGCACCCCGCCTGCTTGAGTCACCACGTCAATGGTATTCCAGCTTAAACGCGGATCATGGATGATTTTTGCCCCACGTTCCTTTTCGAGGAACGCTTCAGCCAGTAAACCAACGATGTAATACCCTTCGATAAAACCACCGTGCTCATCAAACAAGAAGCAACGGTCAAAATCCCCGTCAAAAGCGATACCCATATCGGCCTTATGGAGGCGCACAGCCTGGGCAGTATCCTCACGGCACTCCGGCAGCAATGGGTTAGGGATCCCGTTAGGAAAGTTGCCATCCGGCTGGTGATGAACTTTAATAAATTCAACGGGTACCTGAAGCTGTTTGAATCGTGCTTCAATAGCATCGATCACATGGCCTGCGGCACCATTGCCAGAGTTGACGACCAATTTCAATGGCTTCAGGTTAGCCGTATTCACATAACCTAACAGGTGATCCACATAATCTTTCTCGATGGAGATCTTTTCATAGCTGCCGCGTTTTTCCTTGTTCACCGGCGCAAAGTTGTTTTGCTCTGCCAGACGCTGGATATCACGCAAGCCGGTATCGCCACTGATGGGTTTGGCTTGGCTGCGCACCAACTTCATACCGTTATAGTTCATAGGATTGTGGCTAGCGGTAACTTCAACTCCGCCATCTATTCCTAAATGGAAAGTCGCAAAATATATTTCTTCCGTCCCACTCACACCAATGTCCAATACATCCACACCGGAATCACGTAACCCTTCAGCCAGAGAAAGCTTGAGCTCCTCACTGGTCAGGCGAATATCGCCGCCAACAACGACGCTCTTAGGCTTCAAAAACTCTCCATATGCGCGACCAATACGATAAGCTATATCGGTATTCAGTTCTTCGCCCAGTTGTCCACGAATGTCGTACGCTTTGAAGCAGGTCAATGATTGTGACATGTTGAGATCCTTACCAAAATATAAATCTGGTAGCGCTGTGAAATGCCCACAGCGCTAAATTATTAGTTATGTTGAGCTGAATCACCAATACGAACGATATCATCCTCACCCAGATAGGCACCTGATTGAATCTCAATCAGATCTAGCTCTATTTTTCCCGGATTTTCGAGGGAATGCTCAGTACCTAAAGGAATATAAATAGACTCGTTCTCGCTAATTAACTGCACTTTCCCATTGGCATTGACTTTCGCCGTCCCAGAAACAACTACCCAATGTTCTGATCGATGGTGATGCATCTGGAGAGACAGCTTTTCGCCGGGTTTGACAGTAATACGGCGTACCTGGAAACGTTCACCTTGTGCAATCGCATCGTGTTTACCCCATGGGCGGTAAACCTCGCGATGCTGTTTGCTTTCGGAACGTTTCTGCTGCTTGAGTTGATTAACGATTTCCTTAACGTCTTGAACTTTATCTTTGTTGGCAATCAGTACCGCATCTTTGGTTTCTACCACTACGAGGTTATCTATCCCAACCATAGCCACCAATTTATGTTCCGCACGGATGTAGTTATTAGAACAATCATGTTCCAGAACGTCGCCAAAGGTAGAATTACCTTTTACGTCTTTCTCACTGATTTCCCATAAGGCTGACCAGGAACCCACATCGTTCCAACCGGCGTCCAATGGTACAACCACGGCATCCGCTGTTTGTTCCATCACGGCATAATCAACCGACTCATCCGGACACGCAATGAATGCTTCGCGATCGACACGGATAAAGTCCATATCCGGAGACAGGTGCGCCAGGGATTTTTTACAAGCATCAAGAATGTCGGGACGAAAACGCTCCAACTCATCTAAATAACGACTGGCTTTAAACAGGAACATACCGCTATTCCACAGATACTCACCGCTATCGAGATACTGTTGAGCTGTTTCAAGATTAGGTTTTTCAACAAAACGCGACACGCCACAAATACTGGAACCATCAACGCTAGTGCCTTTTTGAATATAACCATAACCCGTTTCAGGCCCCGTCGGTACAATCCCGAATGTCGCTAGCTTACCTGCTTCAGCATAGGGTACCGCCTGATTCACCGCTTCTCGGAAAGTGGCTTCATCCTGAATAACATGGTCCGCAGCTAATACCAACATAAGAGGATCATCACCACTAGAAACAGCCTGCAGCGCAGCAAGTGCGATCGCCGGGGCTGTATTGCGCCCTACTGGCTCTAAAATGATATTATGCGACAAACGGGTAATTTGACGCAGTTGCTCTGCAACGATAAAACGATGTTCCTCATTACAGATCACAAGAGGATTAATAATGTCTAACCCTTTAAGACGCATCACCGTAGTTTGCAGCATTGAAAATTCATTGCACAAAGCTAGAAACTGTTTTGGGAACAACTCACGAGAAAGTGGCCACAGACGACTCCCTGTCCCCCCAGCCATGATAACAGGATAAAGGTTACTCATTTTTACTCTCACTGATTAAATACAAAAGAAAATTAGAAGAAACACAAAGAAAATGTTATTAACAACAAAAATACATTCCAGACTTAGAATTACCTGTAAAGGTGATAAGTACTAGAAACCATTCTGTCAGAAGTGAAATTGGCGCTATAAAAATCCACGCAGGCAGCTTTCATTGATGCCCAATCATCTTTACCACGTGTGTTCAGTATTTCTACAGCCTCACTGGCTTTATTGGTCGTAAACAGGTAGCCCGTAACACCTTCACAGACGACTTCAGGCAAAGAGCTGCAACGGCTGGCTACCACTGGTAGCCCGTAACTCTCAGCTTCAACCGCCACCAGGCCGAATGACTCCCAACGACTTGGCATTAACAAAACATCTGCGTAAGAAAAGTAAGGAGCTATCTCAATAGACGTCAGCCACCCTTTATAGCTTATTCTTGCATGATGAGGGGGGGACTCTGTCGCATGTACATTGCCACCAACGACGGTAATTAAAAATCCATCGTCTAATCTATCCGCAATTTCTTTAACTAGATCGAAACCTTTTTGATAATCAAAACGCCCAACGAACAGTATATTAATTTTATCTGATTGATAGGGCGTAACATGATCACCCGTAGGCAGTGGCGGTTCGACCCCGTTATAAACCACAGTTAAATTATTTGAATCCAGCCCTACGCCGAGAGCCACTCTCTTCTCATACTCGCTGGTACAAATAATCACATCGGTTTTTTTTTGCAGTATCTTTTCTATCCACGTGTAAACTCTTTTTTTCTTCTCAGAAGTATCCATCAAAAAAGAAAATGCATGCGGACAATAAATTATTTTTGGTTTACAGCTCATTCTAATCAAAGGCGTAAGTAACCGACATATCACACCTGCAAAAGTGCTGTGGATATGGATAACATCCGGTTTTTCTTTACGGACTATGCGAATATAATTCACGGCCAGTGAAATAAATGATGAAATGTTTCTCCCAGAACGAGTGAATTTTTTCAACTTACTCTCAGGAAACGTACCAATCTCGCTGTATTGGCTATCCGGCAGCAAGCAATAAAAATCAAACTCACCATTTGGTTGTACAAGTTGCCTGATAACCGTTGCGACTCCACCTTTCACCGTTTCAGCAACGTGCAACACTTTTTTTTTCATTGGGCAGATCCCATAATGATTTTATTCAAGTCTTCAGCAGAACGCCCCCAATCGAAACGTTTAACGTTCTCAAAACCCCTTTCAACCAGAGTTTGACGTAAAACATCATCTTGCATAATTCGATCCAAGGTTTGCCTCATTTCAAGGATATTTTCTGGGTCAAAATACAACACGCTGTCAGCCAGTACCTCTGGCAGGGAGGCCCTATTGGATGCTACCACTGCGCAACCGCAAGCCTGCGCCTCCAATGGAGGAATTCCAAACCCTTCGTATAAAGAAGGAAAAACAAAAGCTCTGGCATTAGAGTAAAGTTTAATCAGGCTCTCATCGCTCACGCGGCCAACAAAATGTATGTTCTCTGCCTGCATTGCCTCTGGAGAAAAATTCACCCCTGTAAAATTTTTATTTGCAGCTCCAATGATTTTCAACACTACATCTTTATTACCTTCCATTTGCGAAAAGGCGGTAATTAGTCCGTGAAAATTTTTATGATAGTTCGGAGATGAAACCGCCAATAAATAAGGTTTCTCGTCACTAGCCACCTGAGGTTCAGCTCTAAACTTACTGGCTACGGCGTTATTAATTACATGAATATTATTTAAAGGGTAATTAAACGCTGCATAAAGTTCTTTCTTTGAAAATTCGCTTACTGTCAACAATGCCTTGCTAGAACGCAACATCAAAGGAAAAATATTATTATAAACAAAACGAAACTTTGCAGAATAGCTTTGTGGGTAGCGTTTATAAATAACATCATGATGAGTTACAAACTTATTACTATAAAATACCGGAGCGGTATTGCATAGGTTAATCAATAAAGGGTTTCCTTGCTTACGTAAAAAAGCAGGTAACTCTAATTGCTCCCATAAATGCCCGCCTCGTTCACCAATAACTTGCACATTCAACTTTGAAGCGACATCAGTGTGAATAATATTTTTCGGGGAAAGAAAAACCAAATCATTTCGAATATTACTTAACGCCAAGCTTATCTCTTGAGCAAAACGTTGAACACCGGTTAAATCTTGTGTTAAAAATCGCGCATTGACATAAATCATTATCTACCTCATGCCATTCAAATAACAACGTGTCAATGTGCCAGATGAGCACGGCTAAGAGATTTCCCCGTTCTCTTGACCAAACTATTCTCTGGTCTTCTAACTGACAACAATAATATTGATATTATTATCGGGAATATATATCCGGGATAGTTGGTCAATGGGTTGTTATAAACAAAGTTCATTGACAACGATATCATCCAATACAGATATATACTGGGATTGAGCCCTCGCCGAGTGCGCTGATAAAGAATACCAAGAATAACTGAAGCAACAATAACTAAGAAGATAATCCCAACGTTACCATAATTAGAAAGCATATAGATATACATACTGTCTAAAGGTATAGAGTTCGTATTGTCATCACCAATTACGGCATTCCCATTAACAGCATACCCTGCCCCCGTGAAGGGTGAATAACCGCTATCTGCACGTACTGCCTCGATATTTACCGTTCTAAGCAGAATACTGTTCTCTGCATAGGCATTTTCTTTCGGAAAAATCATTTCATAAATACTGTAATTCGTCGTGGTAACATAAAAGAACAATGATAAGACCATTGTCACCATGGTTACAGTATTCAAGCTAAAACGCTCGGAGAAGAAACGCCGACACACCAAATACATAATATAAAGCAGCGCCATAATTATAGCTGTTTTAGAGGTTGAAAACGCAATCCCGACCATAATAAGAACGATGTATTTCTTACGATGCTTCGCACTTACGAAAGGTGCCAATACCAATGAAAAGAACAAGTACTCACTTAAGCTGAATGGGCCGGTAAGCAAGCCAAAAGCTCTGAGTTGCCCCTGAATAGTTCGTAGCAGTAGACCATACTCTTTACCAAACTGTGTCAGCTGAGGGCCAGGGTCGAAACCAATAACCGCGTATAATACACCAGCTAAACTTGATTCAGCGACGGCGAAAAGCGCATTGAGTACGGAAAAAATAATATAGTACTTGATGACTTTAGTGACAATTTCAACTCGTTCATCAAATTCAAAAAGGAGCAGGACAGCGGCAAAGAAAAATGAGCCAAAAGTTAATAATTCCAACCGGAATTGTACGATAGTGCGGAAAAGGTCAAATCTTCCTGATAGCATACTCAAAAGAATAAACACTAATGAAAATATAACCATCGATAAAAATAAAATCAATATACTCCGGCACTGAGCAGAAACCCGTGGATTTCGAGCGAAAAGAAGGATAAGCACAAAAACGGGGACGGCCATGGCAAAAAAATCTTTATACAGCAAAAGTGCCCTGGTTGACATGTACGCGATGACAGTCACAATCCCATTCAACGATAGCAGCGTCATATACATTAATAATAGGAAAACAACCAGCGATTTCGTCGATACTCTCATTATTATCCTCTGTACACACTTTCGTAACTGCTGGCTATTTTTCCACTCTCAAAAAAAGAGGACCGCAGCTTATTATTATTATCTCTAACGGCCTTAACTGCGCCTGAGACAGAAAAGTCTTTCAATTCTAAGATATTATCATAGAAAGCAGCGATTTCGGTCACTCCACCGCTGAAAGTAGTATACACAACCTTTCCAGAGATGGCCGATTCCGCAACCGCTCGACCAAAAGGTTCGTTCCAGCGCGTTGGCAAAACCACCGCATCAACCTGCGCCATAAACTCATCAATCTTGATGAATCCGAGCAGCTTAACGCCAACCTCTGTTGCCAGTGCCTTCATCCGCTGACCACTTGCATCATTATTAAAGCGACCAGCAGCATAAAATTCTACCTGAGGATTTTGCAGTCCCTGTTTCGCCAACAAACAGAATTCATCGAAGCCTTTGTCCACAGTCAAACGGCCAACGAAACCTATTCTTACTTTGTCACTTATAGACGGAACAAAAGCTATAGCAGCTACTGGATTATAGATATAGGTATGTAACGCGTGGCGCGCAAAACCATTTTCCTGATGTAGGGTTGAAATGTACTTGCTGATGCCCACAAAAGCATCGACGTGCTGACTGGCCTTTTTCTTGAAGTATGAAGTAATAGTCACAGCCAGACTGTTTACATCCATATTTTGTCCATGTTTAAACAGGGTTCCGTTGGGATGAAACAAATAATAATCGCGGGTGGTGTGTACAACACGGGCACCCAGTTTTTTTGCCACGCGCCATACAGCAACAGAAAAACCACTCAAATTATTGGTATGCACCACTTCGGGGCCAAAAGCCGCCAACTCATATCTAACCATACGCGCCATGAACGGATTATAAGAGTCCAGCAGGTGCCAACCTGCTTTTTGCAGTTTGCCGGCCACCTGCTTTTGAAATGGCCAATACAGATTCTTTAGGGGGAAATAAACAATGCTTACGCCATTAATTGAATCATGTTTTATTTTATCACCATCATGAAGACAAAATACACGCACCTGGTGTCCGACGGTCTGCAGACTTTCAGCGAGCATTTGTACCGAGACCTCTGCGCCACCAATCTTGTAGGGAGCATAAAGTGTATTTATTAAAGCAATCTTCATTTATTGGCCACCACAGAATAATTTATAAAATTAAAACTTATTTTTAATCAGAGTAATGTCAGCACTCTCATAACTTTCATAATTTTTATAGATCGCATCAACAAAGCTAACCCACTCAGGAGAAAGAAGTTTTTCATCAAGTACATACGCAGTTATCTTGATCTTTTCATCATAAATTTTTATTAGGTTGTCATACAATGATGAATAAAAACCGGCTATTGACGCTACATTCTCTCCCACCACGATGGGATAAACTTCAAACGGGAAATCAAGACGACGAACTTCCACATGCTGCCTGATCGCCTCGATTTTCTCTTCTCGCTCACGGCGGTGCGGAATATAAACCAATTCGGCCTCTTTCTGATTCTGTTTCAGATCTTCGATCATTTTTAGCGTCAGTTCGATATCATCAACTGAGGTTACTCCAGCCTCATAGAGTGGGGTACCAATAATAAATATCTTATTACCCCCCTGTGGCAAACTCGCCAGCTTAACCTTAAATTTTTGATAGTTATGCTTTACTATCTTGTCCCGCTGAGCAATATTTTTATCGATATTGTAAACCGAGAAAAATGTCAGTTTCTCTCGATCATTATTGACTATCCCCAGTGACTTAAGAAAGATCGACTTCAGAATATCTCTCACCGTAACGGTATTGGTTCGCTTAATCCTTAGCGTAGCCGTCCCATCATCAAGCAAGACAATATCTCTTTTTGGATATTTATGTGCCAACATCCAAAACACTCTCGCACGGTATTCGCCGGCGATCAATGTGACATGATCTTTCACGCAGACTTCAGATTTCACGCCCTTTAATTCTCTCCGGATATCGAATACTTTACCCAGGTATCCTTCGACATCAATAGTTTTCAAAGTTTTGTGTCTGATCATCTGCAGCAGATATACAATCTGCCCATGATTCAATGCTGAATTTGCTGAACGTTTATTGACGATCAGTAAGTCGAGTGTGATGTTCTTCGCATCCAGATACTCGATCAGGTTAAAAGCCTGCAGTGGCGATTCGATATACGCAATGTGCTTACTCATATTTCTGATATCCGGTTAGGGCAACTAATGCTAATTTCCAAGTACCACTTAGTGGAACTTACCTGCAGCTTTGAGCTGTAAATAATGATCAACATTGCGCTGTGAGAATTGCGTAGCCGGATGACCGCCAGCGATAGCATAAGGTTGAATATCCTTAACCACAACGCTACCAGCCTGGATAATCGCACCTTCACCTATAGTGACGCCTGGCAGAAGAATTACATTAATACCTAACCAAACGTTATCTCCAATATGAGTATCTTTAATGATATAAGTATGGTCATACGGAATTGCAGTGCCGTTGTGGTTATGATTTTCGGTGATTATTACACAACCGAAACCACAGTGGAAATTATCGCCGATGACAACACTCCCCTTCCCCACCACCGTCAAACCGTTGGAGTTGAAGTTATTACCCAGAGTTGTTTTATTATTAACAAGAGTCAAAAAGTTAACCTTTGGATCGCGGCCGCATTTTGCCACGGCATTGAGAACTTTAGACTTATAACGTTGCTTACGTAGATTACGTAACCATCGTTTAAAACTTGCTATCATCTTTTCCTCTCAATCTTAATTTGCCGCTTACCATAAATAAATGTCGCTGTACATGCAAAAAGACTTGAAACAGCATAAACGAAACAGAAATATTCAACCTTTATTGTCGTCACCGTGATAATAAATATACCAACTAAATGTGTAATCATTGAGCCCATGGTAATGATTGAAATGATTTTATTTTTGCGATAATAAAAAAGGGAATGCGTAAATATATAATAAATAGAGAGGAACGCTGTCCCAGGCAATAAAATATTGAAATAGTATATAGCGCGATTAAACTCAGCCTTAAAGAGATAAGGAAAAACAAATGGCATAATAAAGAAATAAATCACACAGGCTACGATCACTAAACCTGTATAGCCATATTGAATAAGCTCAACGCCTCTAAAATCATTTTCTTTCAACTTGCGGTAAATAAAAGGCTGAAATGCCTGGTTAATTACACCAAAAAACAACATCACGATAGAGGTAAGCTGAAATGCTAAACCATAAACCCCTACTACGGCGGTGCTCATGTAATGAGCAATGAAAAAACGGTCTATTGATGATTTAATCCAGTAACTGCCATGATGTGGCAGCAATGACAAACCATAACTGACAATTTCTTTATAGCGTTTTCGTACGGGTTCACATGTAATACGCTCGCCCTTGATTTTCTTGTAAACAAAAAACTCATAGGCAAGTTGAATACTGAAAAACGAGGCCGCTATCGCTATCAACCGCTGTCCAGGTGTCGCCGCAATCATTTCGAAAAGGACGATCGTAAACAGAACGTTAAATGCGGACAGCAAAAACTGCCCAATCGCTGCAACCTTGTACGTCTGGCTAATACGCAGGTGCGACAAATTGATAAAGTTAAGCGCCTGAGCTAAAGATGCCAAAACCACCAGAAAACCATCACTAAAACTTACAGATATATTAGCGACTAGCGTAACAATATAAAATATCACCACTAATAACACGCTCGACGCCATGGCCAGAGTGATGTTATCTCTGCGGAACACCAGGGAACTCCCTTCCCCCTCCTGCATGTATTTGACCGGTAACAAACCCTGACCACTAAATGAAATAAAAATGATCAACATCTGAATAACAGAAAGATACAGAGTTAGCGCGCCGTATCCCGACGCGCCAAGGTGTGCTGTTAAATAAGGCAGTATGATGAAGCCTATGACCTTGCCAAGAATATCCCCTATCGACAAGGCCGCAGCGCCCATAATGACTTTGCTCATTTACAGATACTTTTCCAGGAAGTTAAGTGCGTGCCAGAATCCCTCTCCCTGATTTTTATGGCCCTGCCAAACTTCTGGAATAAACATCGCGCCGGGAGCATAGCGCAGCAGGTCATCGGCAAGCTCATCAAAGTTCACATCGCCTTTACCAATCTGTACACCCTCGCCGTCAACGCCCAACGCATCAACAACGTGCATATGCGCTGTGTAAGCACCAACTTTCTGAGTAAACTCATGAAGATCCCATTGGTAGTAATTACATGCCATCATCGAGTGAGATGTGTCATAGCAGATACGGTAGTTATACTTTTCGCAGAATGCCTTAATCTCATCAGGATCAACAAACAGGTTGTGGTAGCTCTGTCCACCAAAGTGCCATGGGAATGGCGGCATGGTTTGGATAATGATTTCCACGCCTTCCTGGTTTATTTGACTCAATGCGGAGCCAATGCGCTCATACATTCCCTGGCGTGCTTCTTTAGGCAAGAAACCTGTGGTATTGAATCCACCAGCGTTAACTACGATAACCGGGCATTCAGTTTTCGGGAAATATTGCTTCAGCGCACGGGTAACATCGCAGACACGCTGCAATTGCTTGATGGAATGTGCAAGGTATGCCGGGTCCTCAGATGCCAGATCCAGTATATGATCGTTGGCGAACAGTTCAGGACTATGTACGGCAAAACCAATGTCTTCTGCGCCCGAGAAGAACTCGGTTAAATCCAATTCCATATCCTGGTAGCTCAGGTGGAACTCAACAAAATCCAGATTGGATTTGTTTTTCAATTTGCTGTAGTCGTGATAACGAACAGGAATACCAAATGGGCGATCAAAATCGTAATCTTTAGCTTCAATCGCTTCATCATTCAGATCTGATTCATAAAAATAACCACCGGCCTCAAGATCTCGGATGGCTTTCTTACCCACCAATTGCTCCATATAAAGAGGCTGCAATCCCTGACCTGGGCTTTTCACTTCAATCATATCGCGAGTGATGATCTCGCCCTTTTTCAGGTCACGGTTGATGATCAAACTCTTCGCCAAGGTTTCGCGGTTGATCATTTCCCCCTGAGTGATGGTACGTTCGCCAGCCTGACCCATGGATTCTTCAACTTCACGAATGCGCACGACCATCTCTTTAAATTCTGGTGGCAGCAATGAAACCTTATGGTCATTACCTTCCATTGATTTATCAATAGTGAAATGCTTCTCGATTACTCGAGCGCCAAGCGCGGCTACAGCGATGGGTACGGAGATCCCGCGCTCGTGGCCAGAATAGCCAACCAAGCAACCGGTCACTTGCTGCAGACGCTTAATATAAGCCAGGTTCACATCTTTAAATGGAGTCGGATAAGTTGAGTTGCAATGCAGAATGACAAATTCGGCACCTTTAGACTTCAGGAATTCAACAGAACTTTTGATTTCTGCTTCGCTGCACATGCCGGTTGAACAAATCAACGGCTTGCCTGTAGCCGCCAATGCGCCTAGCATTTCATGGTTAGTGAAGTCTGCAGAAGCGACTTTATAACCTTCCATGCCATACTGTTCCAAAATCTCAAGGCTTCTGAGATCCCATGGCGTACACAATGGAGTTAGCCCCTTAGTTTTGCAGTAATCGAACACCTCGATGAGCTCTTCATTGGACAGCTGGAATTTTCTCAATAAATCAATTGTATATTGCGCACCTAGGTCAGCAGATTGATCTTTCTCATTGCCACCTTTATACAATGAACTAAGATCACGCATCTGGAATTTGACGCAATCAGCGCCAGCATCAACGGCCAGATCGACCAAGTGCTTAGCCAGCTTGATGTCGCCGTTATGGTTGTTGCCAATTTCTGCAATGATATAGCTCGGCGATGTATCTGTGATAGTGTGCTTACCAATGGTCAGCCCCTTCTCACTTTGCAGCGCTACAGCTACCAGGCGGCGATAGTCATCCACCAATGGTAGAACGTCAACGCCATTGGTGAAAAAGGCTTCAATTTCAGTACGCGGCGCATCAACTTTTTTGTAGCGAACGTTCTGGTTCATGACTTCAGACATTTCACGACTCAGGTCGAAATCACCACTGGTGATCCAGCGGCGGAAGTCACCATCCGAGAAGGAGCCACATAACTTACCGTCTTCAGTAACAACAAAGATAATGCGTTTTTTATTTGAGTTGATTTTTTCCAATGCTTTGATGATTGTTTCTGTTTCAAACACCAAAAAATCGGATATTTTTTTCTGAATTAACATTAATTATCTCCCATTCCAATTCTGCAAAATCACTTCAACAACTGCCCAATCAAGCATGGTATCAATTTCAAAGCTTTCTTCTTCTGACATCTTGTGTGCAACAACTTTTCCGCCAAGACGGTTACCGGTACTCAAAAGAATCTCGCTTTTAGTTACATAAATTGAACCATTTTCTTTAAGCTTGATATTTTCCGGCTTTATATCTTGACGCCGCGGACGGTTTAAATAGTCATAATAAGCTTTCGGATTATCTTCATTTTCCCAAAGAAAATGCCAGAACTCGCAGACACTCAGTAGAGAGTCGGCTTTTTTATCAATAATCTTTTTGATAGCAACATCAATCGCATCATCTTTTCGAACTGGCGATGTTGCTTGCAATAATACGGTAAATTCAGGCTTATAATTCTCATGCTCCGCCAGCCACTCTAGCGTATGTAATAACGCAGGCTCGGTGGCTGCAGTATCTACCGCCAAGTGAGCTGGACGCATAAAGGGAACCTCAGCGCCATACTCTCTTGCAATTGAAGCAATATCTTCGCAATCCGTTGTTACAATGACACGATCAATATTTGATGAATTAATCGCCTGTTCAATACTCCAAGCAATTAAGGGTTTCCCTGCTATTTCTTTAATGTTTTTCTTAGGGATCCCTTTCGACCCACCCCTTGCTGGAATAATTGCAAGATTACTCATGTGATATCTCCGAAATTGGAATCTATAATTTATTGAATAGGACAAGAGGCTCCTCAGAATAAGGAGCCTCTATTTAACGATAGGATGGGGATTATTTATATTCGTACGCGTAGTACCCGTAGGCACTACCAGATTTATGCTCAACGGCATTAAGGATAATACCTTTGATTTCCATGCCATTTTGCTCAAAGCGACGGATACTTACTTCGATCTCTTTCAATGAGTTAACAGCATAACGAGCAACCAAAAGGGTGGTCCCTACATTACGTGCCACGATTGCAGCATCTGTCACCGCCAAAATTGGCGGGGTATCTACCAATACGATGTCATATTCTTTACCCGCCCACTCTAAGAACTCTGCCAGACGGTTGTGCATCAGCAGCTCTGAAGGATTGGGTGGGATTTTACCGCGCGATATAAAACTCAGGTTCTCAATCGAAGTTTTCTTGATCGCCTGCTGCGCCGTTGCCTGCCCGGAAAGGACATCGGATAGACCGGTACCTAATTCACAGTTCAACAATGAATGCGCGTAGCCTTTACGCATATCGGCATCAACGACCAAGATACGTTGCCCTGCCTGAGCAATAACGGCCGCCAAGTTAATACTAACAAACGTCTTACCGATGCTTGGGCTGGCGCCCGAGATCATCAGAACGTTGTTTTTTGCTTCCAGTGAGGCGAAGTGCAAACTTGTACGCAGACTTCTTACTGCTTCGATAGCCAGATCTGCCGGGTTACCCACGGCAAGCAGCGTATAACTTTTGGTGCTGCTGCGCTTACCGGACAACATTGTTTCGCGGTCACTTTTCTGTTGCCATTCGGACAGAGGGATGCTGGCATAAACGTTAATACCTTGCTGTTCTAACTGCTCGGGACTTTCAATGCCGCGATGAAGCATGGTTTTTAACAGGACGAACCCGGTGGAGAACAACCCACCCAACAGAGTGACAATCAGGACGATAATTGTTTTTTGCGGTTTCACCGGTCGCGGCTGCGTTACTGCCGGGTCAACAATACGTACATTACCTACGGTACTTGCCTTGGTAATGCCCAGTTCCTGCTGTTTGTTCAGCAACTGCATGTAAATTTCTTGTCCAGCCTGAACATCACGGGTTAGACGCAAAATTTCCTGCTGGGTTTTCGGCATACCGCTGACGCGTTTATTCAGTTTGTCCTTTTCCTTTTGCAAGGTAACGCGTTTTTCCATCAGTGCACGATAAGCAGGGTGCTCTTTAGTATAGAGCTTGGAGATTTCCGCTTCTTTAAAAGTCAGTTCATTTAACTGAGCTTCAACACCAACAATGGTATCCAATACCGATTTAGCTTCCAAAGACAAATCGACCGAATCATTGGCCTGGCGGAAACGGTTGAGTTTTTCTTCAGCGCTATCTAGAGAGCTCCGGACCTCTGGTAACTGCTCTTTCAGGAAGTCCAAACTTTTGGCCGCTTCCTCTGATTTGCGCTCAACGTTTTGCAATAGGTAGTTTTTACTTATGCTGTCCAAAATTTTGCGCACCAGAATCGGATCGTCGCCGATCAAACTCAGTGCCAGGACACCGGTATCCTTACCTTTATCCTCAACGGTCAAAGCGTCCAGCAAATTGTTGGTGGCAACCAAACGCTGCAATTTGGCTACTTCAAATACGGTGCCTGGCTCAGCAGAAATTTCACTGACCAATAACGTTATTCCATGAGCACTGGCTGACTCACCGACCTTCCCTTTGATAATTTCAGTGCCATTTTTGTCCAGCACATAATTTTTATCATCGATGACTTTCAATTCAAGCTCAATGTCATCCGAATTCGGCGGTACACTCAAACGAGACAACGCAATGCGCCCTGGCTCAACGCCAGTTAAACGCGCCCAACCACGACCAAAAAGCGGGAAATATTTCTGCTGAATCACAGTGTCAAGATTCAAATCGTCAACAGTTTTACCCGTTACCATGCGCGATTTGATTAGTTCGATTTCAGTAGAAGAACCCGGCTGACTGTTCGGTAACATCTGGGATAAATCATTGACCAGTGAGTTACCAACGTTTTGCTCAACCTGTACCATTGCATCGGCCTGGTAGACCGGGGTGGCAAACAGCGAATAAATGATAGCGGCAACAGAAAATAACGCTGTAATACCGATGATAAGCCAGCGATGGTCAAGTAAAGTACCTAACAAACGACTTAGATCGATCTCGTCATGATTATTGGCCGTTGATAAGCCTGGTTTCGTATTATCAGTCATTGGAATCTCTGGTTAACGATTTAATGCCTGTGCCCATTTTTGGGCAGCATCATCAAGAAGGCGGTAAACAAATTCAAACGCTTCTGCGCTTTTTTTGTAAGGATCGGGCACTTCTTTTTGTCCCAGCCAGTGAGCAAAAAGCATCGTCTTCCCTCTGACTTCCGGCACAAGTCGACAAACCGCATCGATATGGCCCTTTTCCATCACCAGGATCAACGAATACTCCCGGCACATTTCTTTTGTCAGTTGCCTCGCTTCATGCTGGTCTAACGACAAATTGTGTTTTTCCGCAATGGCAATAGCACTTTTGTCGGCGGGTTTACCGACTAAAGCACTAATACCGGCAGAGGCGATCTCTTTATCTGGTAAATGCTGTTTCAGCAAGCGTTCCGCCGTTGGGGAACGGCAGATATTACCAACACAGACAACCAGAATAGACTCAAACATTACCTACTCCCCTTCTACGGCCAATTACGAACACGCAATGCGCCTTCCGTGAGATTGTTGAAGCTGTCAATAGTTGGTGCTAATTGAACGATCAGACGGTTCCAACGAGCTACTGGCGCCGCTGTCACATAGACAATGTCATAAGGTTGCAGGTGGAATTCCGCCCCCATAACCAAAGCAGTCGCATCCGCCATGTTGAGCTGATAAATGTTTGCCAGCTTTTCACCTTGAGTGCCGTGAAGAGGGCGAATGACGAATACACCTGTCGCATCGGCCGCAGCCTGGCTGATCCCTTGGGTATTGCCTAGAGCTTCAGTCAGAGTCATGCCGCTACGATCCATCTTAAGCGTCGCTGGCGTTCTGACCTCACCCATAACAAATACTTTCAAATCGTCATTTCGCGGAACATAAAGAATGTCACCCGGGTAAAGCAGACGGTTCTGAGTCAAATCGCCATTCTGCATCAGCTGTTGCAATGAGAGACTTGACTCTTTGCCGTTATGAGTCAGTACAATATTACGCCAATCTGCATTTTCCGTCAGACCACCCGCGGCATTAATCGCGTCCATCACAGTCAAAGGTACGTTAGTAATGGGCTGTTGGCCTGATTTGGACACTTCACCTGTTACATACGCTTTTTGAGAACGGAAAGCGGCAATATTGACATCAACCTGCGGACTCTCGATATATTGAGCCAAGCGAGAGGCAATTTGGTCGCGGATTTGAGTCACCGTTTTGCCAACCACGTTCACCTTGCCAATGTAAGGGTAGAAAATGGTGCCGTCCGAGTGTACCCAGTTGCCAGTATCGCTGGCACTACGGTATTGTCCTGCTGGCGTGGTTAGTTCCGGGTGATCCCAAACTGTAACATTAAGTACATCACCCACACCGATCCGGTATTCATAAGTCCGTAAAGAGGCATCCAACTGACCATTAGTCTGCGCCACAATCTTGGCAGGTCGTAATTTGTCCAGTAACTTTGGTGTCATTGGGTAAATATTGACTAATTTGTCAATATCAAAATCTGCATCTTCTTGTTTTACTACATCTTTTCCACTTGTAGAAAGATGGGTTCCAGGAAATACAGTACAACCACTGATTACGCTGAGAGATATCAGGAGTGATATCATTTTCAATTGTTGTTTTGCCATCAAATTATCATCACTTTCAAAGTAAATGTATCCGCAAAGCTACAAAGCTAGCCGACCATGTCTTCGACTCTGTAACCTTACCAAAATGCCTTGGTTCACGGTGTAGCCTTGAGACGAAGGTAAAACCTATCGCAATTAACCTACAACGTTTATCTGTTGTTGATGAATACAAAGATATTATTATTAACGATGTAAAGTATTCAGCTTTGCTTACACTGATCACTGTCACTTACGATAATCATCTTTATAAAACATAAGGTTGTATGCATTTTAAAACCTGATTCACAAAGAAAAATCCCGAAGGACAAGCGATAAAGCAGTCTGTAATAGGATGTATACTAATATAAAAAATGAAACAGCGAAATTACTTAGGATTCAATGGACACAGTAAATGTGATGTTTGAGGGTGATTTCGCTGCTGAGCATTAGAATAGTTTAGTTTTTCTAAAGTTACAGTTTTTCAGCCCATTCGCGAAACGCTTTGCCTTGGGTAGGATGGCGTAAGCCGTAAGTGACAAACGCTCTCAGATAGCCCATTTTTTCGCCACAGTTAAACGACTCACCCACCAACTCCATCGCCTCGACCGGCTTGTGTTTTAACAGTTCAGCAATGGCATCTGTGAGCTGAATTCTTCCCCAAGCGCCTGGCTCTGTTTTCTCCAACAGTGGCCAGATATCCGCGGACAAAACGTAGCGCCCTACTGCAGAATAATTCGATTTCAACTGAACCTCACGGCCCGGTTTCTCGATAATAGAGGTCATCCTCGAACTCTCACCGGGTTGCAAACTGTTGGTTTCACATTCCACAACGGAGTAATCATGCAGGACATGTTCATCAGCAGCCTGTACCAGCACCTGACTCAAGCCCGTTTGTTCAAAGCGAGCAATCATATGCGGTAAGTTGTCTTTCTTCAGATCGGCTTTCGCATCGTCAAGCAAGACATCCGGTAACAGAACCACAAAAGGTGAATCCCCTACCAGAGGTTTGGCACACAGTACAGCATGCCCTAAACCTTTAGGCTGCCCCTGACGAATATGCATCAGGGTTACCCCTTTAGGGCAAATAGACTGCACCTCATCCAGCAACTGGCGCTTAACGCGCGCTTCGAGCATCGCTTCCAATTCGAACGAGGTATCGAAATGGTTTTCTATCGCATTTTTTGATGAATGCGTCACCAAGATGATCTCTTTAATCCCGGCAGCGACGCACTCATTGACAATGTATTGAATCAACGGCTTATCAACGATCGGCAACATTTCCTTCGGAATAGCCTTGGTTGCAGGCAGCATACGCATACCCAGACCTGCAACAGGAATGACAGCTTTCAACTTAGTCATGATAATCCTCTATCGATCTTGTGATCGTATTTTAGCCGTAACTCTTACTTGCTGTTCAACATCTGCTTCAACCATTGGGTAAAGCCTTCGCCTTCCGAGCTGTGACGCAGACCATACTGCACGAATGCCTTCATATAACCCAACTTATCACCACAGTCGTGTGATTTGCCGCTCATGTGAAAAGCCTCAACGGTTTCCTGCCCCATCAATGCCGCAATGGCATCGGTAAGCTGAATTTCATCACCGGCGCCCGGCAAGGTTTTTTCCAGCAGTGGCCAGATATCGGCAGACAGAACATAACGTCCCACTACCGCCAGATTAGAAGGCGCATCTTCAAGCGCTGGCTTTTCAACGACCGCCGTCATCGGGGTACTCTCACCTGCAGATAAGGTTGCACCACCGCAATCGACAACCCCGTATTTAGAGACGTCTTGCTCCGGTACCGGTTCCACCATGATCTGGCTAAAGCCAGTCTCCGTAAAACGTTCGATCATCTTGGCCAGGTTTTCTTTACGCAGATCTGCCGTGGAATCATCCAGCAATACGTCAGGCAGCAAAACGACGAAAGGCTCATCGCCTACCATAGGTTTGGCGCACAACACCGCGTGCCCCAAACCTTTAGCCTGACCCTGACGCACTTGCATCACCGTCACATCTGCCGGGCAGATAGTCTGTACTTCTTCCAGTAACTGGCGCTTAACGCGCGATTCCAAAACCGCCTCAAGCTCAAACGAGGTATCGAAGTGGTTTTCGATCGCATTTTTGGAGGAGTGGGTGACCAACACAATATCTTTGATCCCGGCCGCCACACACTCATTCACAATGTACTGAATCAGTGGTTTATCGACCACCGGCAGCATTTCTTTAGGAATAGCTTTTGTCGCCGGCAACATACGGGTTCCCAGGCCAGCTACAGGGATCACAGCCTTCAGTCTCTTTTGCATTTTTTTATCCACAATCTAATAACTATAACGTAGCCGACTTAAGCCTGTTTCCAGATATTTACGAAACCGGGGCCGTATGATTTGGACACGCTACCGCCCCTGGCTTTCAGCTACCAGTGCACTGTCATCGTTCTCTATGGGTTGATTGGGGGTTCCAATCTCACTTTGATGTAAATTAGGGGCCGTATTCGTTTGTTAAGCGATAGGTAGATCACAGAAAAAACAAAATAAATACGCCCTTATAACCAAACGATGATACTTGTAAATGTTTATGTGGCTAAGATTCTTATACTATTACCTTATCGATACAAGCCTAAGATACCCGTTGGATGCCCTTTTCAGAATAAGACTACCCACTGGAGCAGACTGAACAAAGTGTAGCAGCCAGCCAAACCTATAACGGATTGATTTTTAAAATTTATACTAACGCTGATTTTATCATCAGGCGTCTGATGCCATGCTCCGGCCAGGGACTCTCTTTTCCGAAAACCACCTATTTCTCGCCACAGTTCATTCCGAATGCCCTTCAACGGGGTGATTTTTTATGCATTATTTTAGTGATTGCCGTCATGTTGCATCCTTAGCCTTCCAGGCCATGGTTTTAAAGTTGAATTTTCCCGGTGCAACACCCATCATTCACTGGCGGCATAAGCCGTCGAACTTACAGGTGAAATTGGGCGTATGGAATGGATCGCGGATCCAACAATTTGGGCCGGCCTGGCCACTCTGGTCGTGCTGGAAATCGTTCTGGGTATAGACAACCTTATCTTTATCGCCATTCTGGCGGAAAAATTACCTAAACATCAGAGAGATAAGGCTCGCGTCGTAGGCCTGTTACTGGCATTGCTGATGCGTTTGGCCCTGTTGGCCTCCATCTCATGGTTGGCTACGCTGACCCAACCGCTGTTTTTTGCCGCCGGACATCCATTTAGCGGTCGCGACCTTATCATGCTGATTGGGGGGATCTTCCTGCTGTTCAAAGCCACGATGGAGCTTAACGAACGGCTGGAGGGTAAAGATGAAGAGCAACATGGCTCGCGCAAGGGTGCCCGTTTCTGGCCGGTGGTGGCGCAAATCGTGGTGTTGGATGCCGTATTCTCGCTCGACTCGGTGATCACTGCCGTCGGTATGGTTGATCACCTCGCCGTCATGATGATTGCGGTTTGTATCGCTATCGGCTTGATGTTGCTGGCCAGCAAGCCCTTAACACGCTTCGTCAACGCCCACCCGACAATCGTTATCCTGTGCCTGAGCTTCTTGCTGATGATCGGCTTTAGCCTGGTCGCCGAGGGCTTCGGCTACCATATTCCAAAAGGCTATTTGTACGCTGCAATTGGCTTCTCGGTGATGATCGAAGCGTTGAACCAGCTGTCGCAGTTCAATCGGCGCCGCTTTCTTTCCAAAGTGCGACCATTGCGCGAACGGACGGCAGAGGCCGTGCTGCGCATGCTGAGCGGCAAACATGAAGAAGCGGAAGTCGACAGCCACTCAGCCAACCTGCTGGCCGACAGCGACAGTGAGAGCGGCGAGATTTTCAATCAGCAAGAACGCCATATGATCGAACGCGTGTTGGGCATGGCCCAGCGTACGGTAAGCAGCATTATGACTTCCCGCCATGATGTGGAATACCTTGAGCTGAATGACCCACAGGAAAAGCTGACCCAACTGCTGGAAAAAAATCAGCATACGCGCATCGTGGTGGTGGAAAACAGCGCCAGTGATGAACCGCTCGGCGTTATTCACACCATTGACGTGTTGAAACAACAGCTTACCCAGGCCCCGCTAGATTTACGCGCGCTGGTGCTGCAACCGCTGATCTTCCCCGAGCAGTTAACCCTGCTGAGCGCGCTGGAACAATTCCGTCAGGCGCAGACGCATTTTGCCTTTGTGGTCGATGAGTTCGGCTCGGTGGAAGGGATCGTCACGCTGACCGATGTGATGGAAACCATCGCCGGTAACCTGCCGGAAGCCGGTGAGGAAGTGGATGCCCGGCATGATATCCAGCAAAATGAGGATGGCAGTTGGACCGCCAACGGCTATATGCCACTGGAAGATTTGGTGTTGTATCTGCCGTTGCCGTTGGAAGACAAGCGTGAGTATCACACGCTGGCCGGCCTGTTGATGGAGCACAGCCAGCGTATTCCTCAGGAAGGCGAGCAGTTGCGGATCGGTGACTACCTGTTCGAACCGCTGGAAGTCAGCAGCCACCGTATCTTGAAAGTGAAAATCACCCCGCTGTCGGTGCCCGAGCCGGACTACGAGGTGTAAAGCCTGGCCGGGTATGACCCGGCCCCTTTTATAAATGCTGGGGAACCAGCAGCTCCGTCGCCACAATCACCACGATTAACCCGACAATCACCGGCACCGAAGTGCGTTTTACCACTTCGAAAGGCGAGATCTTAGCCATACCGGACACCGCAACCACCACGCCAGATACCGGCGACAGGGTGCGCCCCAGATTTGAAGCCTGCAGCATCGGGATCACCAGATAAGCCGGATTAACCCCCATCTGCGCCGCCAACTTGGGAATGAGCTCAACGAAAGCATAGAAAGGTGCGTTCCCCGAACCGGTCGTCATGGCTGCCAGCATGGTAATCACCACCAGTACCAGCATCATGATAATGCCACCGGTACCGAACGACTGCGCCAGACTGATCAGCCCGCTGATAAATCCGACGGTGCTAAGCCCCTGTGCGAAAACGCCGGCTGCCACCAACAGCATCACGACGCTGGCAAAAGCATCCGCCATACCGCGATAAGCAACCTCCAATCCCGTGAACACCTGTTTGGCGCTAAAACTGCGCAAGAATTCGATTACCGCTGCCAGTAACATGCACCCGACCAACACGGTGATGATATGCAGTTCCGGCCCCCATTTACCGTCAAATACCAACACCCCGAGGATGGGGGTGAAAGGCAGCACGGCGTAGAACCCCGGTGCGTGAGTAGTGATTTCACTCACATCCATAATGTGATGCTGTTCGTTGCCCTTTTTGTCCAGATAGCGTTGCCAGAAGAAATGCGCGATGGCCATGCAGACAATGGCCGCAATGGAAATGGGCAAAGTGGTTTTAAAAGCAAAATCGACCAGCGGCATTTCCGCTGCCTTGGCGGCCAATACCACATCACCGGAGGTTGGCGCCAGGATAATCGCCGCAGGCGAAGCGCAGATAGCCGCCGCTGCACCGCGGCTGATGCCGACATTAACCATCAACGGGAATAGCGTTGCCATCAGCAATACGCCCAGGCCGGTAGCAGATGATACCGCCAGTGACATCAGGCAAGCGACAAAGTAGGCTGCCACCATTAAAAGATAAGGAGAGTTGATCATCTGCAATGGACGTGAGGCCAGCTTTACGACCACATCATTAGCACCAATGTGCGTCATATAAGCTGCAAAGCCACACAGCATCATAATCATCATGCCAAGATCGCCACCGCGACTCATCAGCAAGATTTTGACGTATTCGATGATGTCAGTCGCACGCCACCCGGTAGTGGCAGCACTGGCAGGCAACAGGCTTTTGCCCATCAGGGCGCTGATTGCCAACAGCAATAAGCCCCCCACCATCAACACTCCGGTAGCGGAGTAACCCTTGATGATGTAGCGGCCAACGCCCGCCGCGACGACCGCCCCAATCAGAAGCTCTATCATATTCCCTCAACTTATCATTATCGTTATTGACCATGCCAAAGCGTATAAATCGCCTTACTGCGCACACTCTGCACAAACTCAGTCAAATGCATCATGATGTTCGTCAATGTTACGGGAGGAAATTATTGGGGGGAGAAACACTTTACGGGGTTTATCAAAAATGCGGGCCGAGAACCGACCCGCATCGTTAAGATTAGAGTTTATCGAGCAGCTTTTTCAGATCCTGCCCTTCGCGTGAATCCTGGTTCTTTTCTGCCCATTTGTTCAACGCGTCCTTCGCCCGGTCCTGCAGCGTTTTACGCAATATCTGATCGACCTGCAATTGGTAGTTAAGCTGGTTCCACGGGCCATAAACCCGCAGTGGGATCGGCGTTTTCTGCAGTTGTTGGATCAGATCGTCGCGTCCCTGCCAACCGCCGGTTACCCGGACATTAAGCGCCATATCGCACTGTTTGCCCGGCATATCCACGGTACCGCCGCCACTCAGGTTCAACAATGGGGAATCTGCGCCCAGCTCGGTAATTTTTACCGTGCCCCGATTAAGGCTGGCTTTCGCCGACAGTTGTTTCACTTCGGTATAACGTTGATATTCGTCTTGCCCGCGTACGCTGCTGTCGTTACGCGCCACCGCTTGCTGAATCAACTGTTGAATATTCAGACCATGCAACTGCGCGTCCTGCATCGTCATCTGAGCCGTGCCCTGCCAGCGTCGTTCAAATGACTGTGAGGTAAAGCGATCGCCGGTTAAATCCCCCTGCATGCTGAATTTGCCGGTCAACACCTGTGGCATCTCGAACGCTTTCAAAACGGTGCCAAGTTCAACCTGTTTCACAACCGGCTGCACCGTGATGACCGGGCGGCTCCCCCGTGCGTCCAACGTCCCTGGCAACGCAAAATCACCGCCAGCCAACTGTCCAGAGAGCGAATGAGATGTCAACAACCCCTGCCGGTTATCCGCTTGCAGCACCAAATGGGCAATGTTCATGCCGCGATAAGTCAGTTGATCCACGCTTAAATTGAGTTGAGCATTAAAATCTCGCAGCACCTCAAGATTGTGCTGAGGATCGTCCATTTGGCTGGCTATGACCGGCGCTGAGGTCACAACCTGTGATGGCTGAGCTTGTGAACTGCTGGCTTGCCAACCGGTAAATGTATCCAAATTAAGCACAGTGGACGCCAGGTTAAGCGTGTAGGCCGGGATTTCACCGAACTTAATGTCGGCGTCACCGGTGAACGTGCTGTCATTTGCGCTAACGCTAAGCTGGCTTAGTGCGACTTGCTGTGGCGTTTGCTGATATACCACCTGAGCGCTGCCTTCGCCCTTAATACCGCCGGCCAGAATGTCAGCACCTTCCAGTTGATAACTGAACTGGCTCACATTGGCGGCAATGCGTCGTGGAAATTGCTGCAAATCGATATCCGCCGCCATACTGAAACTCAGATCGCGCTGATTGCGGTTCACCCGGCTGGAAAGTTCCATTTGCGCCTGGCGTTTGGCATTTTGCTGCAGGGTGAGGTTGATATCGCGAACGTTAATCTGCTCGTTGTTGGCACGCTGCCAGATCAGCAGACTGTCCACCACGCGAAGATTATCGATATCAAATTTCCACGGCGCCTCTGCCGACTCTTCGGAATGGCCCGCGGGGGCGATCGGTGCGTCAGGTTGGGTCTGCTCTTCACTGTCGGGCGTCAGGCGGATAACGGCGTTTTTCAACATCACCTGTTTCACAAACAGCTGATGCGATAACAACGGCAGCAGTTTGACATCCAGCCGCATGTTGTCGGCGCTCACCACCGGCGCAGTGGCTCCGGGGGCTGTCAGCGTCATGCGCCCTGCAAGGATACTGAGCTGTGGCCAGATGTGCCAGCGCAGCTCACCGTCCAACGTCAGATGATAACCGCTCTTTTGTTCGACCTTCGTGACCATATAGGCGCGAAAATCATTCGGATTAACCAACAGCACCAGCGCAGACATTCCCGCCACCAGCACCACCAGCAAAATCACCAAAGTCGTCAGTAATCTTCTCATGCCATCCTCTTGTCAACGCCCCACCGACAGTGCTTCCAGCGCTGTTAGTCCTTGTCGATTCGACTGGCTACCGCACCCTGCTGATCGCGGTATTTTGCATCCTGCCGGCTGTTGTAAGGACGTGCCGCCGGCCCAGAAAGCGGTTCAAAACTCAGCGCGCCAATCAGCATGCCCGGGCGTAATGCCAATGGCAGCTTACCTGAATTATAGAACTCCAGAACAATTCGGCCCTGCCAGCCTGGGTCGATACGGTGTGCGGTAACGTGCACCATTAATCCCAGGCGCGCCAGAGAAGAACGCCCGTCCAGCCACCCCACCAGATCGTTTGGCAGCGTTACCGACTCCAGCGTCACCGCCAGCGCCAGTTCGCCCGGATGCAGGAAGAAGGCTTCGCCTTCTGGCAGAACGATTTCATCACTCATCACGCGATCCAATGCGGCACTGACTTCGTCTTTCGGCCCACTGAGATCGATAAACGCGGCGGTGTGGCCGCGAAACACGCGGAACTGATTGCCTAAACGGACATCCACTGTGGCCCCGTTAATACGCTCAATCGGCGGACGCGGTGAAATCACCAGCTTTTCGCAATCCAGCCAGGCTTCTATATCACGGTCGCACAGTCTCATTTCTTTATCTCCATCAGGCGTGTCACTAAAACAAAAATTGCCACACAACGGGCGAAAGGTCTACGCCGCAGCGCAAATAGTTGCCCGCTGACCGGAAACACAGGTTTTCCGGCCATTGAACGGCATTATTCAAAGAATTGGCTGATTTTGGCTTTCAGAATATCGATCGCAATGCGGTTTTTGCCGCCACGAGGGACAATAATGTCGGCATATTGTTTGGAAGGTTCGATAAACTGCAGGAACATCGGACGAACGGTTTTCTGGTATTGCGCCATTACCGAATCCATTGAACGACCACGCTCATTCACGTCGCGCTTCATACGACGCATCAAGCAAATATCCAGCGGCGTATCGACAAAGATCGAGAAGTTCATTTCCTGACGTAAACGGATGTCCGTTAACAGCAGGATCCCTTCCAAAATAATCACCTTTTTCGGTTCCAGGTGAACAGTCTCTTTTTTGCGCGTGTGTTCGGTGTAGCTATACAAAGGTAACTCTATCGCCCTGCCCGATTTCAGCATTTGCAGATGCTGGAACAGCAGATTGTGATCCATGGCGCTCGGGTGGTCATAGTTTGTTTTGACCCGTTCTTCCATGGTCAGGTGTGTCTGGTCTTTGTAGTAACTGTCTTCAGGAATAACGCCGATATGTTCATCGCCAACCTGATCGCGAAGCTCACGATACAACGTACTGGCGATAAGGCTTTTTCCGGAGGCAGATGCGCCGGCGATACCAATAATGACGCACTGATGCGGCTTGTCAGTCATAAAATTAAAGACCTGATTTCGTAGTGTGAAGGGGGGGACTAAAACGCGACAATTATAGGGAGTTAGCGGGCATTGCGCCAGACTATATTGGCGCTGGTGGTTGCTATCTGCAGTTATTTCGCCACAACGGTGCTTGCAACGTTTTAAGATTATTGCGTCTAGGGCAATTGGGCGTCACGAGATAAACTCCCCTGCTTGCTCATCATCCTACCCATGGGGTGCTGTATTTTATCGGAGTCTGACGTGCTGGATTGGTATTTTCTGACATTTTTTGGCGACAGCATGTTGCTGTTGCCATGTGCATTAATTCTCTTTGTCGCATTGGTCGTCCCGCGCGCCACCAGAACCGCCGGCTGGCAATGGGCGTTGATCTTCGGCAGCGCCGGCGCTGTGGTATGTGTGTCCAAGCTGGCCTTTATGGGCTGGGGGATTGGCATCGAAAGTTATGACTTTACCGGTTTTAGCGGTCATTCAGCCCTGGCCGCCAGCATCTGGCCAGTATTCCTCTGGACGCTGACCGGACGTTTTTCCCATGCCGTACGCAGCATGGCGTTAGTGTTCGGCTTGGTCCTGCCACTCACCATAGGGCTATCACGGTTGGCCATTCAGGTGCATTCACCTTCGGAAGTGGTTAGCGGGCTAGTGCTTGGTTATCTGGCCAGTACCTTATTTCTGTTGCTGCAACGCGGTAAGGTGCGGCCACAGCTTTCATGGCCGAGAATTATCGCCGCTCTGGCCTTACCTCTGGCGCTGATGGGCAATCGACAACCGGCGCCCACGCAAGGCCTGCTGGAACATATTGCTGTAACCCTCGCGCACATCGAACACCCTTATACCCGCGCCGATTTGCACAAACACGTCACAGCACCATAAGCAAAACCCCGGAGATAGCCGGGGTTTTTATTTTCCTGCCTGCGGCGATTACAGCGCGCGGAAAGAGATTTCCGTCGGGATCGCCTCGCCCTGCCAGTACATTTGCGCAGCAACCCGTCCGGCAAGTTGGCGATACAGTTCGGCAAACTCGCTGTCCGGTCGGCTTATCACCGTTGGCGCACCGCGATCCAAATCCTCGCGCAGAGAAATGTGCAGCGGCAGTTGCCCCAACAGGCGGCTGTGGTATTTCTTCACCAGCTTCTCCGCCCCGCCGGTACCGAAGATCGGCTCGTGATGTCCGCAGTTGCTGCAAATATGCACGCTCATGTTTTCCACGATACCCAAGACCGGCACATGCACTTTTTCAAACATCACAATGCCCTTGGCGGCATCGAGCAGCGCAATATCCTGCGGTGTTGTAACAACCAGAGCGCCAGTGACCGGAATATTTTGCGACAGCGTCAACTGGATGTCGCCGGTGCCCGGCGGCATATCCAGCACCAAATAGTCCAGATCCGGCCACAGCGTGTCCTGCAGCAGTTGCATCAGCGCCTTGCTGGCCATTGGGCCACGCCAAACCATGGCGTTGTCATCAGTCACCAGATAACCGATCGAGTTGGTCGCTAACCCGTGGGCCACGATCGGCGCCATGTGCTGACCATCCGGCGAGGTTGGTCGCTCGTTTTCGGTCCCCAGCATGTTCGGAATTGACGGGCCATAGATGTCGGCGTCCAAAATACCGACCTTGGCGCCTTCTGCCGCCAGCGCTAACGCCAGGTTAACCGCTGTGGTGGATTTGCCCACCCCGCCCTTGCCGGAACTGATGGCGATAATATTGCGCACGCCCTTGATGCCGGCCTGATCGTTGGCGCGTTTCAGCGTGGTGATATCATGCTTCAGTTTCCAGTCAATCGCCTCGGCGCCGGTCACGCGCAGCAGTTCTGCGCTGACGCTGTCTTTGAGCGCCTCAAAACCACTTTGCCAGGCAAAGGGCATGGTCAATTCAATATGCAGCACATTATCCAGCAGCGCGCAGTGGTGAATTGCCTTCAGCGCAGTCAGATTGTTTTTTAACGTCGGGTGTTCAAAGGCGGCCAGTACACCGGTCACCAGGGCACGCAGAACTTCGGGGTTGGTCTGCTCGGGGGATTTTGCGTTCATCCCGGCTCCTTGATTTTGAATGGATAGCTTCCCGCTAAGCATATCAGAAGTGAGCGCCGGTCGGCGCATGTCCGCACAAAGAAACCGCCCTAGCCGTAGCGGGCGCGATCGGGTAACATCGAAGACCCTTTTTATTCATTACAGAAACCAAGTTCTCACTATGGCTCAAGTCGCGAAAAAATTATTGGTGACGTGCGCGCTACCGTACGCAAATGGTTCCATCCATCTCGGCCACATGCTCGAGCATATCCAGGCAGATATCTGGGTTCGTTACCAACGAATGCGCGGCAACGAGGTTCATTTCATCTGTGCGGACGACGCGCACGGCACGCCAATCATGCTGAAAGCTCAGCAGTTGGGCATCAAGCCGGAAGAAATGATTGCGGAGATGAGCCAGGAGCACCAACAGGATTTCGCCGGTTTTGGCATCAGCTATGATAACTATCATTCCACCCATAGCGATGAAAACCGTGAACTGTCGAGCCTGATTTACGGCCGCCTGAAAGAAAACGGCTTTATCAAGAACCGCACCATTTCCCAGCTGTACGATCCGGAGAAAGGCATGTTCCTGCCCGACCGTTTCGTCAAAGGCACCTGCCCGAAATGTAAATCACCGGATCAATACGGCGACAACTGCGAAGTCTGCGGCGCGACCTACAGCCCGACCGAGTTGATCGAGCCGAAATCCGTGGTTTCCGGCGCAACGCCGGTATTGCGTGATTCAGAGCACTTCTTCTTTGATCTGCCGTCGTTCAGCGAAATGCTGCAGGCCTGGACCCGTTCCGGCGCGCTGCAAGAACAGGTGGCAAACAAGATGCAGGAGTGGTTCGAATCCGGCCTGCAACAGTGGGATATCTCCCGCGATGCGCCGTATTTTGGCTTTGAAATCCCGGACGCGCCGGGCAAATACTTCTACGTCTGGCTAGATGCGCCTATCGGTTACATGGGGTCATTCAAAAACCTGTGCGACAAGCGCGGCGATCTGGATTTCGACGAGTTCTGGCGTAAGGACTCCACGACCGAGCTGTATCACTTTATCGGTAAAGACATCGTTTATTTCCACAGCCTGTTCTGGCCGGCGATGCTGGAAGGCAGTAACTTCCGCAAACCGACCAATCTGTTCGTGCACGGCTATGTGACGGTGAACGGCGCCAAGATGTCCAAATCTCGCGGCACTTTCATCAAGGCCGGCACCTACCTGCAACACCTGGATGCCGACTGCCTGCGTTATTACTACGCCGCCAAGCTGTCTTCACGCATTGACGATATCGACCTGAATCTGGAAGATTTCGTGCAGCGGGTGAACGCCGACATCGTCAATAAAGTGGTCAACCTGGCTTCGCGCAACGCCGGCTTTATCAGCAAGCGTTTCGGTGGCCAACTGGCCGACAAGCTGGCCGATCCGGCGCTGTACCAGACCTTCGTTGACGCAGCGCAAAGCATCGCCGACGCCTACGCCAGCCGTGAGTCGGGCCGTGCAATCCGCGAAATCATGGCGCTGGCCGATTTGGCTAACCGCTATGTGGACGAACAGGCTCCTTGGGTGGTGGCGAAGCAAGAAGGCCGCGATGCCGATCTGCAGGCCATCTGTTCCATGGGCATCAACCTGTTCCGCGTGCTGATGACCTATCTGAAACCGGTGCTGCCGTCACTGACCGAACGTACCGAAGCCTTCCTCAACTGCGAGCTTACCTGGGACAGCATCCAGCAACCGCTGTTGGGGCATCAGGTCAACGCATTCAAGGCGCTGTTCAACCGTATCGACCTGGATAAGGTCAATGAAATGGTTAGCGCCTCGAAAGAAGACATGGCGGCAACGAAAGTGGTCAGCGGGCCGTTGGCGGACGATCCTATTCAGGAAACCATCACCTTTGACGATTTCGCCAAGGTTGATATGCGCATTGCGCTGATCAAGAGCGCCGACTTTGTTGAAGGTTCAGACAAGTTGCTGAAGCTGCAGCTGGATCTGGGCGGCGAATCACGTCAGATCTTCTCTGGCATTCGCTCCGCTTACCCGGATCCGAAAGCGCTTGAAGGCCGTCTGACCATCATGGTCGCCAACCTGGCACCGCGTAAAATGCGCTTCGGGATTTCTGAAGGCATGGTGATGGCTGCCGGCCCAGGAGGGAAAGAGATCTTCCTGCTGAGCCCGGACAGCGGCGCACAGCCAGGAATGCAGGTGAAATAACACCGGTTTTCCAACCTCTAAAGGGTCGAGCTTGCTCGGCCCTTTTTATGCGCTTAGTCCAGCAGTGGTTCGCCAGGCTACAGGCTAAAACCGGCAAGTAATCCCTCTCCAGGAGGTTACCGAGGTAACCTATTTTTTTACATCGCCTCTTCCCAGACGGCCAAAATGAGCTATGTTATCCATACTGGTTTTATCACTGTATGCATAAACAGGTCTGATATGAAGGGATTCCCACCGCTGATTAACGCCTTGCTGGTCAGTTCGCTGGTACTGACCATTGGCCGCGGCGTAACGCTGCCGTTCATTACTATCTATCTGACCGGGCATTTTCATCTGCTGCCCAAAAGCGTCGGCATCATTCTGGGTATCAGCCTGGCGATCGGCATTTTCGCCAGCCTGTATGGCGGCTACCTGGTAGACAAATTCAACAAAAACACGCTGATCCTGATTTCCATTCTTTTGTTCGCCCTGAGTTTTTTCGCTATCCCGTGGATCCCGCGGCCGGGGGGTATCGTTGTGGTTTTGGCTATTTTACATACCGCCTATTCCGTATTGGGCATCACCATTAAAGCGTGCTTTGCCGACTGGCTGCCGGTCGCGCAGCGCATCAAAGCCTTTTCAATAAACTATACGCTGGTCAACGTCGGCTGGGCGGTTGGATCATCGTTGGGGGTACTGGTGGCAGGTCTGGATCCGCTGTTGCCGTTTTACCTTTCCGGTGGATTGGCTTTATTCACGGTGGCGACGCTGAACGTCATCCTGCGCAGGCAGTCCGCTACGGCCCCGGTCGCGCTGGATGCAACGCCCGCCGCGCGCCTTAATTTTCGCCAGACGCTGACCATCCTGCGTAACGATCGCCGGCTGATTTACTTTACCCTTGGCAGTACGCTGGGTGCGGTGGTTTTTGGCCAGTTCTCCGGCTATTTATCGCAATACCTGATCACCGTTTCTAATGCAGAGTTCGCTTATCAGGTCATTGGGGCGGTGATGATCGTCAATGCCTGTATCGTCATCGCCCTGCAGTATCTGCTCAGCCGCGGCATGCGTCAGGAAAATATGCTGCGCTGGCTGGCGCTGGGCACGCTATTTTTCATTCTGGGGCTGATCGGTTTTTGGCTGGCCGGGCAATCGCTCTGGCTCTGGATCCTTGCCATGGCGATATTCACCCTGGGCGAAATCATAGTGATCCCGGTGGAATATATGTTTATCGACTTCATCGCGCCACAGCACCTGAAAGGCAGCTATTACGGCGTACAAAACCTGAGCGCTCTGGGCGGCGCCATTAATCCGGTTCTGTGCGGTTTTATTCTCAGCTACGCCGCGCCGCAAATGATGTTTCTGATGTTGATTGCTGCTGCGCTGCTCAGCCTGCTATTCTTTTTTCTCGGGCATCGCCTGGCGCAGAGGCAACAACAGAATGCCAACTTCGCCAGTGCAGAATAAACCTGCGTCCCTTTTCATCGCGGTTGTCAACCAGCCCCATCGGCATGGTAGCCATAGAGAGAATTCATGGTGTGATTTGTGGCGAAGATCACAGTTTAATTGTATGATGAATGCATCGGTTAAACGGGATTAAGTTATGGCCAAGCTACTCACTCTGTGCTGGAAATACCTGGGGGCATTCGTCCTTATCTACCTTTGTCTGTTCGCCGGCAATGCCATCGCGGCTCTGCTGCCGATCGCCATTCCGGGCAGCATTATCGGCATGCTGTTGCTGTTCGCCCTGCTCTCCACCCAAATTCTGCCGGCCAAATGGGTCAAACCCGGTTGCCACCTGCTGATCCGCTATATGGTGCTGTTGTTCGTGCCTATCGGCGTGGGCGTGATGAAATACTATGACCAAATTATCGAGCATCTGGGGCCGCTGGTGGTGTCCTGCATCGTCAGCACCCTGATGGTGTTGGTGGTGGTCGGCTACACCTCACATTATTTCCACCGGGAGCGCACCATCATCGGCAAGCCTGATGCCGCGGAGGGCGAAAAATGATCCATGAAATCTGGTGGTCATTACCGCTGACGCTGGCCATCTATTTTGCAGCGCGCAAACTGGCGCAATGGCTGAACATGCCGTTGCTGAACCCACTGCTGGTGTCGATGGCGGTGATCATCCCCCTGCTGTTGCTGACCGGCATTCCTTATGAGCGTTATTTTCAGGGCAGTAAAATCCTCAATGACTTGCTGCAACCGGCCGTAGTGGCATTGGCTTATCCGCTGTATGAACAGCTGCATCAGATCCGCGCGCGCTGGAAGTCCATTATCGCCGTCTGCTTTATCGGCAGCCTCACCGCGATGATCAGCGGTGGCGCCATCGCTTTATGGATGGGGGCCACGCCGGAAATTGCCGCTTCCATCATGCCAAAATCGGTCACCACGCCCATCGCCATGGCGGTCGCAGAGTCGCTCGGCGGCATTCCGGCAATCAGCGCCGTTTGCGTGATTTTCGTCGGTATTCTCGGCGCGGTTTTCGGGCATACGCTGTTCAAAGTATTGAAAATCACCACCCGCTCGGCACGCGGGTTGGCAATGGGGACCGCGTCACATGCGCTCGGCACGGCACGCTGTGCAGAAATGGACTATCAGGAAGGGGCATTTGGTTCACTGGCCCTGGTGATCTGCGGCATCATCACCTCGCTGCTGGCGCCATTTCTGTTTCCGGTGCTGTTGCACCTGTTTGCCTGAGGCCTAAAACTTGCGATATATCTCGCATTTATGGTTTTCATTACATTGATTTCATCAATAAAGAGATTTAAATCACACTTTATTCGCGCCGGACTGCCTAGAATGTTATCCCGTTAACCTGTAGAGAGAGTTTCTATGCACCCGCGTTTTCAAACCGCTTTTGCTGAACTGCCCGCCACATTGCAATCCGCCCTGCTGCCTTATTTTGATGCGCCTGATTTTCCGGCCATGCTCAAGGCGGAACAAGTGGATGCTATCAAGCAGCGCTGCGGGCTGGGTGATGATGCTCTGGCATTCGCTCTGCTGCCGCTGGCGGCGGCCTGCTCGTTAGCGCCGATTTCGCAGTTTTATGTTGGCGCCATTGCTCGCGGGCAGAGCGGCAACCTGTATTTTGGCGCCAACATGGAGTTCAGCGGCGCGCCGATGCAACAAACCATTCATGCAGAGCAGTGTGCCGTGACTCATGCCTGGCTACGCGGCGAATCAGCGTTAGCCTCTATCACCGTTAACTACACGCCTTGTGGCCACTGCCGTCAGTTTATGAACGAACTCAACAGTGGTACCACGCTGAAAATTCGTCTGCCCGGTCGCGAACCGGCCACCCTGGGCGACTATCTGCCGGATGCCTTCGGCCCGAAAGACCTGAATATCGCCACGTTGCTGATGGACCGCGTCGATCATGGTTTCCAACTGACGCTGACCGACGAACTGGAGATGGCCGCGCTGGCTGCCGCCAATCAGAGTCACGCGCCCTACAGCAATGCTCACAGCGGCGTCGCACTGGAAGCCGAAGACGGGACGATTTATAGCGGTCGTTATGCGGAAAACGCAGCCTTCAACCCCAGCCTGCCACCGCTGCAGGCCGCGCTGATTCTGATGAACGTCTCCGGCGGCGACTGCCAAAAAGTGGTTCGAGCGGTGCTGGCCGAGCCCGACAGTGCCATCCTCACCCAATGGGATGCCACCCGCGCCACGTTGGCCGCGCTGGGTTGCCAAAATGTCAGTCGTATCACTTTCTAAATCTGCCCCCTGGCGGTGCTGCCCGGCACCGCTGTTACCAGCCCCGCCAGCCGATTACAATGGCATTCACGTCCTAAAACACTTTCTTTAGTTAAATTAGGACTTGATCGTCGATAATTACGCCAATTTACCTCATGATCCGATAACAATTGCTGTACATATTTCCCCGATCTTTTAGGATCTAGCCCATAAAGTTATCCGATACGTTGAAGAGCAAAAGCCATGGAACTTGAATACGAAAGCAAACGCCCTCTCTACATCCCTTATGCCGGCCCTATTCTGCTGGAATTTCCGCTGCTCAATAAAGGCAGCGCTTTCACTGAGGATGAACGCAGCCATTTCAACCTGCACGGGTTGCTGCCAGAAGCGGTAGAAACCATCGAAGAGCAGGCGGAACGTGCCTACCGCCAGTACCAGGATTTCAAAAACGACAGCGATAAACACATTTATCTGCGTAATATCCAGGACACCAACGAAACCCTGTTCTATCGCCTGCTGGAAGCGCACCTGAGCGAGATGATGCCGATCATCTACACGCCGACGGTGGGCGAGGCCTGTGAGCACTTCTCCGATATTTACCGCCGGGCGCGTGGGCTGTTTATCTCCTACCCTAACCGCGACCGCATTGACGACATGCTGCAAAACGCCACCAAGCAAAACGTTAAGGTGATCGTCGTCACCGACGGTGAGCGCATACTCGGTCTGGGCGACCAGGGTATCGGCGGCATGGGCATTCCAATCGGTAAACTGTCGCTGTACACCGCCTGCGGCGGCATCAGCCCGGCCTATACCCTGCCGGTGGTGCTGGACGTCGGCACCAACAACCCGCAGCGCCTGAACGATCCGCTGTACATGGGCTGGCGTCACCCGCGTATTTCAGGCGACGAATACCACGCCTTTGTTGAAGAGTTTATCCAGGCGGTCAAGCGCCGCTGGCCGAACGTGCTGCTGCAGTTCGAAGATTTTGCGCAGAATAACGCTACCCCGCTGCTGAACCGCTACCGTGACGAAATCTGCTGCTTCAACGACGACATTCAGGGCACCGCAGCCGTCACGCTGGGCAGCCTGATCGCCGCCAGCCGCGCCGCCGGCAGCCAACTGCGCGATCAGACCGTCACCTTCCTGGGCGCCGGCTCTGCAGGTTGCGGCATTGCCGAGCAAATTATCGCGCAGATGAAATCCGAAGGCCTGAGCGAAGACGAAGCCCGCGCGCGCGTCTTTATGGTCGACCGTTTCGGCCTGCTGACCGACAAACTGCCTAACCTGCTCGATTTCCAGAGCAAGCTGGTGCAAAAGAGCGAGCATCTGACCGCATGGCAGACAGAAAGCGATGCCATTTCCCTGCTGGACGTGGTGCGTAATGCCAAGCCAACCATTTTGATCGGCGTTTCGGGCCAGCCAGGCCTGTTTACCGAAGAACTGATCCGCGAAATGCACAAGCACTGCCCGCGCCCGATCGTCATGCCGCTGTCCAACCCAACCTCCCGCGTGGAAGCCCGCCCGGAAGACATCATTAACTGGACCGAAGGCGCTGCATTAGTAGCAACCGGCAGCCCGTTTGCGCCGGTGAGCTACAAAGATCAGGTATTCCCGATTGCCCAGTGCAACAACTCCTATATCTTCCCGGGGATTGGATTGGGCGTACTGGCCTCCGGCGCCACCCGCGTCACCGACGCGATGCTGATGGCCGCCAGCCGTGCGCTGGCCGACTGTTCGCCGCTGGCGACCGACGGGCATGGCGCACTGCTGCCGAATATCGACGATATTCAGGGCGTGTCCAAGTGCATTGCCATGGAAGTGGGTAAAGCGGCACAGCTGCAAGGCGTTGCTGTGGTCACCTCAGAAGAAGCGCTGTCGAAAGGCATCGAACACAACTTCTGGCGCCCGCAATACCGCAGCTATAAGCGCACTTCATTCTGATTTGCACAGTTAAACATCAGGCCCGGCTCGCCGGGCTTTTTTTATGCTCAAACCGCCTAAAAATGCGGTGCAATGCTTGCTTGATAGGGCGTCAAGCTTGCGTCGGCCTGTCAGGTAAAGTAGCCTTGAGCCATCTTTTTTGGCCCCTGTGCGCGTAAGGCAATAACATGTGGAAACGCCTGATAATCAGCCTGTTCATCATCACTGCGCTGTTGATGCTTTCGGCTCTCGCGCTCGATCGTTGGATCAGCTGGAAAACCGCGCCTTACGTCTATGACGAACTGCAAGGCCTGCCTCATCGCCAGGTCGGCGTGGTACTGGGCACGGCCAAATATTACCGCACCGGCGTGATCAACCAATATTATCGCTACCGCATTCAGGGCGCGATTAATGCCTATAACAGCGGCAAAGTGAAATACCTGCTGCTGAGCGGCGACAATGCCCAGCAAAGCTACAACGAGCCGATGACCATGCGCCGCGATTTGATCGCCGCCGGCGTGGCGCCCAGCGATATCGTGCTGGATTATGCCGGTTTCCGTACTCTTGACTCTATCGTCCGCACCCGCAAAGTGTTCGACACCAACGACTTCATCATTATCACCCAGCGCTTCCATTGCGAGCGCGCGCTGTTTATCGCGCTGCATATGGGGATCCAGGCTCAGTGCTACGCAGTCCCTTCGCCAAAAGACATGATGACGGTACGGGCACGCGAGATCTTCGCCCGCCTTGGCGCGCTGACCGATTTGTACATACTAAAACGCGAGCCGCGCTTCCTCGGGCCACTGATCCCCATTTCCGCCATGCATACCGTACCGGAAGATGCCCAAGGCTACCCGGCAGTTTCGCCAGAGCAATTGGTTGAGCTGGAACACAAGCTGGCTGCGGAAAAACAAAAGGCCAAATAAGCTTTATGCCGCCCTGGAAACAGCAACGGCCAGCATTTGCTGGCCGTTTTCATAGCTGAGACACAACTATTTTTTCTTGGCGTATTTTAAGGAGTCCAACGCCACGGCGAAGATAATGATGCCGCCCTTGATGATGTACTGCCAGTAAGGGTTAACGCCAATGTAGGTCAGGCCGTAGTTGATAACCGTAAAGATGATGACCCCGGTCACGACCCCCAGCACCGTCCCGACGCCGCCGGCAAAGGACACCCCGCCCACCACGCACGCCGCAATGGCGTCCAGTTCATACATAAAGCCCAGGTTATTGGTGGCGCTGCCGATACGGCCCGCTTCCAGTAAGCCGCCGAAGGCGTAGAACACCCCGGACAGCGCATAAATCATGATCAGGTTCAGCGGCACGTTCACGCCGGAAACCTTGGCTGCCTCAGGGTTGCCGCCGATGGCGAAAATATTTTTGCCGAAGCGGGTTTTATTCCACAGGATCCAGACAAAAATAATCGCAATGATGGCGTAGAAGGTGATGTACGACAGCTTAAAGTCGCCAAAACGCAGGAACCCCTGGGCAAAGGTGGAAAACTTGGGATCAAACCCCGCCACTGGCGAGGCGCCAACGGAGTCGTAATACAGCGAGTTGATGCCGTAAACGATGATCATGGTGCCCAGCGTGGTAATAAACGGCGTCACATTGAGGTAAGCGATGATCAAACCGTTCACCAGACCGATCACCGCACCCACGGCGCACACCAACAGGATCACCAGCGGGATCGACCAGGTTTCCATATGCGGGAATACCTTGTTCACGTTATCCATCGACTGCAACAACGTCGCCGCGATCACCGCCGCCAGGCCAACCTGGCGCCCGGCGGACAGGTCAGTCCCCTGGGTAACAATCAGCCCCGCCACGCCCAGTGCAATAATGATGCGCACCGAAGACTGGGTCAGGATATTGCTCAGGTTCATTAGACTGAGGAAGGTCGGGTCCTGGATAATAATAATTGCCAGCAGCACCAGCAACACTACGTAAATGCCACCTTCCTTGAAATAGGTGAACAAAGTTTTTTTATTCAGCGCGTTCATAATTCTGATCCTTAAAGGTGCAGGGATGCGAGACGTAAAATTTCATTTTGCGAGGTCTGTTTGGTGTTGACGATGCCCGCAACCTGACCATTACTCATCACCAGTATTCTGTCGGTAATTCCTAAAAGCTCCGGCATTTCAGACGAGACAATAATGATCCCCTTGCCCTTCTTCGCCAGTTCGGTCATCAGCTGATAAATTTCGAATTTGGCGCCGACGTCAATGCCGCGCGTCGGCTCATCCAGCATTAATATTTCCGGCTGAGTCAGCAGCCAACGGCCGATGATCACCTTCTGCTGATTACCGCCCGACAGCGAACCTATGTGGGTATGGTGGCCCGGGGTTTTGACCCGCATGGCATCGATCACCCACTGGGTATCGCTTTTCATGCGGGCGTTATCCAACAGGCCGATTTTATTTTTGTAGTTGCGAATATTGGAGATCAGCGAGTTGAACCCCACGTCCAAATAGGCATAAATTCCGGTGGAACGACGTTCTTCGGTGACCAGTGCGAAACCGTGGTTTATCGCCTCATTGGCGCTGTGGTTGTTGATGGTTTTGCCGTGCAGCTTGATGGTACCCGCAATTTTTTCGCGGATGCCAAACAGGGTTTCGACGATGTCGGTACGTTTGGCCCCCACCAGCCCGGCGATGCCGAGGATCTCGCCCTGATGCAGATCGAAAGAGACGTCGCGAATCGAAGGCTGGCGCAAGGAGGTCAGGTTCTTCACCTCCAGGATCACCTCACCCGGCGTATTCTGTCGATCGGGGAAACGCTGGCTGAGCGAACGCCCCACCATCATCGAGATGATCTTGTCCATATCCAGCCCTTCCAGCGGCTGGGTGGCGATCCACTGGCCATCACGCAGAATGGTGATTTCGTCGCAGAGCTGGAAGATCTCTTCCATCTTATGCGAGATATAGACGATGCCGCAGCCGCGTTCCTTCAGCTTGCGGATAATGGTGAACAGGTGGTTCACCTCTTTTTCCGTCAGCGATGAAGTGGGCTCATCCATAATGACAATCTTGGCGTCATAGGAGAAAGCCTTGGCGATTTCAATCATCTGCATTTGCGATACCGATAGCGTGCCCACTTTATCCCGCGGGTTAATATCAATATCCAGCTCGTCGAATATCGCCTGGGTATCTTTCAGCATCTTGTCCTGATCGACAAACATGCCCTTGGTCGGGTAGCGCCCCAACCACATGTTGTCCATCACGGTGCGCTGCAAGACCAGGTTTAATTCCTGATGCACCATGGACACGCCGTGTTCCAGCGCCTCTTTAGAGCTTTTGAAATCTATTTCCTGGCCCTGAAAAATAATACTGCCGGCATCCTTTTTATAAATGCCGAACAGGCATTTTAATAATGTCGACTTCCCCGCGCCGTTCTCTCCCATTAATGCATGAATGGAGTGCGGACGAACGCGCAGATTCACATTATCCAATGCCTTGACGCCGGGAAATGATTTACTGATATCAGTCATTTCCAGCAAAAATTCGCGTGGGCTGTCGGCCATAAATACACCTGGCTATGTGATCCGACACCTTCCAAACCACCGCCTAATTAGCTGCAGCTTGAAACTCATCGGATCTGGGCTGTGATTTTAAGAAAAATTACCCCGCCGGCGGCTTTCCTGGTGTTGGCGCTGGGCAGCGCACCGCAGGCGGGGCCATTCAGAACTTACTTAACAAATTTGGACAAATTGTCCTTATCTACGCCAACGTAAGGAATGCGCACCACTTTATTGTCGATTTTATATTGGGTGCCGTCGGCAGCAGGTTTGCCCGCAGCCAGGTTTTTCGCCAGCTCGAAGGTGGCTTTGGCCTGGTTGTCGGCATCGTTCAGCACCGTCCCCGCCATTGCGCCGGATTTCACCATCGCCAGAGCCTCTGGCAAGGCATCGACACCGAATACCGGAATGCTGGATTTGTTGTGCGCTTTCAGCGCTTCTACCGCCCCCATCGCCATGGCATCGTTGTTGGCGATAACCACTTCGATTTTGTTGGCGTTAGGGCCGGACAGCCAGGCATCCATCTTGTCTTTTGCCTGTGCGGTGTCCCACATCGCGGTGTCCATCTGCAGTTGCTGAGTTTTGATACCGTCGTCATTCAGCGTTTTCACCACGTAAGTGGTACGCGCTTCTGCATCCGGATGGCCCGGTTCACCTTTCAGCAACACGTACTGGATCTGGCCGTCTTTATTCAAATCCCAGTTCGGGTTGGCCTTCCAGTGTTTCTCAATCAGTTGGCCCTGGATCACGCCGGACTCTTTAGAGTCGGTGCCCACGTAATAGGCTTTGTCATAGCTGTCCAGCGCTTTGCGGGAAGGCTCTTTGTTGTAGAACACGATAGGGATATCGTTTGCGCGTGCCTTATCAATCACCACCGGGGCAGCCGCTGGATCCACCAGGTTAATCGCCAGCGCTTTTACGCCCTTGGCGATCAGCACGTCGATCTGGTCGTTTTGTTTGGATTGGTCGTTCTGCGAGTCATTCATCAGCAGGGTGACATCCGGAGAGGCCTTGGCGTCTTTCTCGATTGCCTTGCGCACCACCGACATAAAGTTGTCGTCATATTTATAAATCGTGACGCCAATACGGGTATCTGCGTGAGCTGCGGCGCCAAACATCATGGCTGCGGCCGTCGCGGCCAGGGTGAAAACCTTCTTATTCATTGTGTGTCTCCGGTTTATGTAGGGTCTTGCTCGGTATTAGGCCAAGGGCAACCGGCGGTGTCAGCACGACCGGGCCTGGCAGTTTCCCTGTCATCCGTGAATCATGTTATTCCTGAAAAATGTGGCGCCAGCGTGAGTTAAAACAGCAGCGGCAAGTGCCTTTACGCTGGAAAACGCCTAGAGCATAGACGGCGTGATGTTAATAATCTGTGAATTTTCTCACAGATTGAAAACGGTTACACAAGATTAAATGTTCAGAGAGTGACCGCCGCCTCACTTTGCCAAGGGGCCACAGAATGGCGTCGGACCAGGGTCGGCATAAACAAATGGCGGGCCTGCGGCTCCAGCTTGCCTGCCGCGCCCAGCAAGGCCAGTTCGGTGGCCAGCGTCGCCATGGTGACAATCGGGTAACGCACCGTGGTGAGCTTGGGGCTGGTGTAGCGAGCGATGGGGATGTCGTCGAACCCAACCAGCGAGAAGTTTTGCGGTACTGTGATAGCGTTTTCTTTCAGCACCGCCATCGCCCCGGCGGCCATGGCGTCGTTGTAGGCGAATACTGCACTAAGATGCAGGTTGCGGCCAAGCAGTTCGATCATCGCCTCTTCCCCGCCCTGCAAATCTGGCGAACCATAGGCGCGCCAGCTGTCGGGCGTTGCCAGCCCGGCCGCCGCCATCGCCTGCGTGTAGCCTTGCTGGCGCAGCGGCCCGTCTTCGATTGGATGGTTCGAGCCCAGATAACCAATACGCTGGTGGCCCTGCGACAACAGCAAACGCATGGCCATCTCTGCGCCACTGACGTTATCGAGCCCGACGCAGCGATGTTCATAGCCGGGTATGATTCTGTTGATCAGCACCATACCCGGCACCTGATCGAGAAAGGCGATCAGCTCGGCATCACACAAAGTTTTAGCATGAACAATCAAGGCGTTGCAGCGTTGGCGAATCAGCACCTCGATGGCGTGGCGCTCTTTATCAGCCTGGTGATAGCTGTTACCGATCAACAGATATTTGTGGTGCTGTTGCGCCACGGTGTCTACCGCTTTCACCAGTGCGCCGAAGAAGGGATCGGAGACGTCCATCACCACCACCCCAAGGGTATCGCTGCTCTGGGTGGCCAGGGCTTGCGCATTGGCATTGGGTCGATAGCCCAATTCAGCCACCGCCTTCAATACCTGCTCGCGCGTCTCTTTGCTGGTCAGGGCACTGTGATTCAGCACGCGGGAGACTGTCGCTACAGACACGCCCGCACGCTTCGCCACGTCGCGAATGGTGGTTGGGTGAACAGAGGTCATGAAGGATCCTGAGGTCGGGGTAGTTGGCAGTGGCGCTATCCTACCCCGTTTGTCATCCTCCTCTGCGTGAATTACGTCACAGGAAAGAAAACGTTTACATACATTTTTTTAACCTACCTGCGCCAGATCTCAATTCACCGCCATGGGCTCTACCTTGCCGGTAGCCAGGGCGGTGAGTTTGCGCCACAGCCACTCCACCGGTCCCTGCTCGAAATAGCGCAGCCACAGGTTTGAAAACAACAGGTTAGCCAGCCAGACCAACGGAACGAAAGCCAAAAGTTGCAGGCGGTCAAACTGTTGATACAGGCCAAAGCGATAAAACAGCGTGGTGCAGATCAGCGTTTGCAGCAGGTAATTGCTCAGCGCCATGCGCCCGACCTGCGTCAACCAGTGCCCAATGCGCAAACGCGACAGCGTCGGCCAAAAACCGTAGCACAGCGCCAGATAGCCCATCGCCTGCAGGGGCGCCCCCAGCTCACGTGGCACCTGCAATAAAAAACCGCTCCAACGGTAGTCCCAGTGAAGATGCCATTGCAGCACCACGGCCGGCAGTTGGATCAGCAATGAAAGCGGTATCAGCCATGCTGCCTGCCGGCGGTAGTAACCCGGTGAATAAGTGCCGCGTAGCCAGCCACTGCGCATTAAACCGGCGCCGAACAGCATCAGCCCCGCCAACTCCCAACCGTATTGCGCGCCAATCGCCAGCAGGCTGGAGGAGAGAAGATCGGTGCGGCTGCGCCAGGCTTCCATCCCGCCCTGCAGCTTCCAAAACTTCTCATACTGCAGCTCTGCCACGCCGGGTTGCCAGAAACTGCCAGGCTCACCGTGCGAAATGAAGCCCAACAGCAACAGCACCCCGACGCCAATCAGGTACAGCACCACGCCGGTTTTCAACAGTTGATAGGTTTCTTTCGCATCGCGGATCATCCGCCAGCACACCAGCCCGATCAGCCCATAGGCCAGCAGGATATCGCCGTCCCAAAGGAAAATGGCATGTCCCAGGCCAAACAGCACCAGCCACGACAGCCGTGCACGTATCCAGCCTTTGCCGCGGCGCAGCAGCATCTGCAGCCCGGCGCCAAATAACAGGGCGAACATCGCCAGGAATTTAGCCTGCGCGAAAATGTCCAGCAGCGCCCAGGTCCAGGCATCGCGCGTTGTAGGCAAGCCCAGATAGGCCGGATTGAGATAGGCCGCCTTCGGCAGGCCAAAGGCGCTAATATTCAGCAGCAAAATGCCAAGGATGGCGATACCGCGCACGCAGTCCAGCGTGGCGATGCGCGGCAAAGGAGCCGTTGGGCTAGTGTTCATTATTTTATCGCTGTATTCCGCTCATTAAAAAGGCGCCCGCAGGCGCCTGTTACCATTCTAGCGACCCATCACGACTGGTGATGGCGCACCGCGCGCAGGAATTCCTGACGGGTGTTCTGGCTGGACTTGAACAGCCCGCCCAGAGAGGTCGTGGTGGTGGCGCTGGTCGCGTCACGGATACCGCGCGCCTTAACACAATAATGGACCGCATCAATTGATACCGCCACATTATTGGTGCCCAGCAAGGTTTGCAATGCCACCAGGATCTGCTGAGTTAAGCGCTCCTGCACCTGTGGGCGCTGGGAGAAGAACTGCACGATACGGTTGATTTTCGACAGCCCAATCACCGCATCCTTGGGAATGTAGGCAACGGTCGCCTTGCCATCGATGGTGACAAAATGGTGTTCGCAGGTGCTGGTCAGCGTGATATCACGGACCGTCACCATTTCATCCACTTTCATCTTGTTTTCAATGACGGTGATTTTTGGGAAGTTGGCGTAGTCCAGGCCGGAGAAAATCTCATCGACATACATTTTGGCGATGCGGTGCGGGGTTTCCGCCAGGCTGTCGTCGGACAGATCGAGATTAAGCAGCTGCATGATTTCGGTCATGTGCTCTTTAATACGACGTTTACGCGTTTCGCGATCCAGCACTTCGCCGCGCAACGGAGTTTCCAGACCGCGCTCTTCGAGCGCCGCGTGAACCAATGCAGCTTCTTTACTTAATGATGATGTCATTTCTTCTCTCCAACGGACTTGAACTCACCCATCCGGCTGTTTTACCGAGCAGAGGGATGAATTGCATACTCTCCTGACGACAGACGTTTCCGCAGTTGATAACGTGAACCCAGTCAAGATTTTGCCCCCACTCTAGATGAGAGCGAGGGGATTATCCAGTGATTGTGTTTCATCCGCAGGTGAAATATTCGCATTTAGCACAATCAGGCCGGCTGCGGCTATTCCACGTTTTTTGTACGGAATTTAATCACTGCGCCATCGGTTTTCGCGCCAACTCGCGCGCCGACGTATTGACCACCAGCAGACCGGCCACAATCAGCGCCGCCACGGCCACGTACAGTGCCGGTTCCAGCCGGTGGGTCAATGCGGTTGACAACGCCGACAGCGTCGGACCAACCAGTTGGCCAATCGCATAACCGGTGGTCAGCAGTCCCGCCATATAACGGGCATGGTTGGGGGCCAGCTCACGGCCATGCTGGATCGACAGCTGCACCACGCTGAGGAAGCCGCCACCGGTCAGCAACGCGCCCAGTGCCAAGCCGGCAACTCCCGGTACGATTTCCGCGCTTAACACCCCCAATGCCTGTACCCACAGGGTGATAGCCAGCCGGGTTTGAGTAGTCAGCCGGTGACGGGTCAGAATACCGATGACAATCCCCAGCACCGCCGCCCCACCAAAGATCGGCCAGACAAATTGCGCGAACAGGCTGCCGGGAAAGCGCGCCGCGGCCATTTGCGACAAAAAAGTGGCCGGCAGAATATAACCAAAGCCTGCGAGACTGTAGCTCCACACCAGACGTTTCAGCGCCGGGGTCAACAACAATGGCTCAGGCGCCACGTCAGGACGATGCAATTCGCCGGTCTTCGGCAGATTAATGCTGATCGCGCCAATCAATACCAGCGCCAGTATGCCGTAGACCAGCCAGGCCTGTGACGCGGACAACGCCAGGCTGTGGATCCCCACCGCCAGCATGCCGCTGATAAAAATCCCGGCTCCCGGGCCGGCAAATACCGCCGCGCTGAGCGCCGGTCGGCCGTAGTGCGCCAACCGTTCGTTGGTCCAGGCCGCCACCAGTACCATCGACCAACCGCTGGCCCACCCGATGAAGAAACGCACCGCACCGTGCCACCACTCCCCCTGCACCCAGGCGGAAAGCAGCGTCAAGATCACCGCCCCCCACACGCCCAACCACAGCCGACGTTCCACGTGTCGGCTGGCACGCATGGCATCGTAAGCGCCGCACAGGTAGCCCAGGTAGTTGATGGCCGCCACCAACCCGGCGCCGGTCAGAGTAAACTGATGCTCAGCAATCATCAGCGGCACCTGCGGGGTAAAGGCGAAGCGGCCGATCCCCATGGCTACGATCAACGCGATAAAACCGCTCAGGGCAATTCTTAAGGCCATGTAGAGTTATCCATACTGTTAAAAGAAAGTTGCCAGTATCATGCAGCAGTATTACACTCACAAAAACTGAATAATACTCATCAAGTTCATCACAAAAAGAGAAGATAATGGATCTGACCCAGCTCCGCATGTTTTGCAGCGTCGCCGAAACCGGCTCCGTCGCCCGTGCCGCAGAGCAATTGCACCGCGTCCCCTCGAACCTGACCACACGCCTGCGTCAGCTCGAACAGGAACTGGGCACCGATCTGTTTATCCGTGAAAAACAGCGACTGCGCCTTTCGCCGATGGGCCATAACTTTCTCTGTTATGCCAACCGTATCCTGGCACTGAGCGAAGAAGCCATGAGCATCACCCATGCCGGTGAGCCGGCGGGTAACTTCGCCATCGGCTCGATGGAAAGCACCGCCGCCACCCGGTTGCCCACCCTGTTGGCAGCGTATCATCAGCGTTTTTCGCAGGTGTCGCTGTCGCTGACCACCGGCACCTCCGGCGAGATCACCGAGCGAGTCCGCGCAGGTACGCTGGCGGCCGCGCTGGTCGACGGGCCGGTACAGTATGACGAACTCAATGGCTGTATTGCCTTCCCCGAACATATGGTGGTGATCTCCTGTCTCGACCACCTGCCGATCCATAACGCCAAAGATGCCAAGGGCGAAACCCTATTTGCCTTCCGCGCAAGCTGTTCTTACCGTCTGCGGTTGGAGTCCTGGTTCAAGCGCGAAGGTGCACTGCCAGGCCAGATTATGGAAATCCAGTCCTACCACGCCATGCTGGCCTGCGTCGCCAGCGGCGCCGGGCTGGCGATGATCCCGCATTCGGTACTCAGCCTGCTGCCCGGCCATGAACGGGTGAAAGTACACACCCTGCCGGACGACATTGCCCAAACTGCCACCTGGCTGCTGTGGCGACGCGACGCCTTTGGCCCGAACGTTCGCGCCCTGAAAGAACTGATTATTGAACAGGCAGAAACCGTTGCGGTTGAAAATACTGCCCATGACTTACCCGATGCTATCGACATAGCCTGATTTAAAAAATAGACCACTGGAGACTATGATGGAAATGATCAAAACCCGTGCCGCCGTTGCCTGGGGACCGAACCAGCCGCTGAAGATCGAAGAAGTCGATCTGATGCCACCGCAAAAAGGCGAAGTGCTGGTGCGGATCGTCGCCACCGGTGTCTGCCACACCGACGCCTACACCCTGTCCGGTGCCGATCCCGAAGGCGTGTTCCCGGCAATCCTCGGCCATGAAGGCGGCGGCGTGGTGGAAGCCATCGGCGAAGGCGTGACCAGCGTGGCGGTAGGCGATCACGTGATCCCGCTGTACACCCCGGAATGCGGCGAGTGCAAATTCTGTAAATCCGGCAAAACCAACCTGTGCCAGGCGATCCGCGCCACCCAAGGCAAGGGCCTGATGCCGGACGGCACTACCCGCTTCTTTAAGGACGGCAAGCCTATTTTCCACTACATGGGCACTTCAACCTTCTCCGAATACACCGTGGTACCGGAAATCTCACTGGCCAAAATCAGTAAGGAAGCACCGCTGGAAGAAGTCTGCCTGCTCGGCTGCGGCGTCACCACCGGCATGGGTGCGGTTATTAACACCGCCAAAGTGCAAAAAGGCGATACCGTTGCCATCTTCGGCCTTGGCGGCATCGGTCTGTCGGCCATTATCGGCGCACAGATGGCCGGTGCAGGTCGCATCATCGGCATCGACATCAACACCAGCAAGTTCGATCTGGCGCGCAAGCTGGGCGCTACCGATCTGATCAACCCGAAAGACTACGATAAGCCGATCCAGGACGTGATCGTTGAACTGACCGACGGCGGCGTAGATTTCTCCTTCGAGTGTATCGGCAACGTCAACGTAATGCGTTCAGCGCTGGAATGCTGTCATAAAGGCTGGGGCGAATCCGTAATCATCGGCGTCGCCGGTGCAGGTCAGGAAATCTCCACCCGTCCGTTCCAACTGGTGACCGGTCGCGTCTGGCGCGGCTCTGCCTTTGGTGGGGTGAAAGGCCGTTCGCAACTGCCAGGTATCGTTGAGCGTTATATGAACGGCGAATTCGCGCTGAATGACTTTATTACCCACACCATGGGCCTGGAGCAGATTAACGAGGCGTTCGATTTGATGCACGAAGGCAAATCCATTCGTTCCGTTATTCACTTCGACAAAAAATAAGCCAGGAGGCAGAGATGACCTTGTCATTAGAACTTCTCGAAGAGCACCGCATGTTTGGCGGCTGGCAACAGCGTTACCGCCATGCGGCGCAGAGCCTGAATTGCAACATGACTTTCAGCATCTATCTGCCGCCACCGCGCGATGATAACCCGCCGCCGGTGCTGTACTGGCTGTCGGGGCTGACCTGCAATGACGAAAACTTCACGCTGAAGGCCGGTGCGCAGCGTATCGCCGCCGAGCTGGGACTGGTATTGGTGATGGCCGACACCAGCCCGCGCGGCGACGATGTGCCGAATGATGAAGGCTACGATTTGGGCCAGGGCGCAGGCTTCTATCTGAATGCCACCCAAGCGCCGTGGGACAAGCACTTTCGCATGTACGACTACATCAGCGATGAGCTACCGGCGTTGATCAACCAGCATTTCAGCGTCAGCGAGCGCCAGTCGATTTTCGGCCATTCGATGGGCGGCCACGGCGCACTGATGATGGCGTTCCGCAATCCCCAGCGCTTCCGGTCGGTATCGGCGTTTGCGCCGATCGTTAACCCTTGTCAGGTGCCCTGGGGACGTAAAGCCTTTGCCGCCTATTTGGGCGACGACGAAAGCCAGTGGCTGCAGTATGACAGTTGCCACCTGCTGGCCAACGGCGCGGAAAAAATGCCGGTATTGGTGGATCAAGGTGACGACGATCAGTTCCTGGCAGATCAACTGCAGCCGGCAAAACTGGCCGAGCTGGCACGCCAGCGTGACTGGCCGCTGATCCTGCGCATTCAGCCGGGCTACGATCACAGCTACTTTACCATCGCCAGCTTTATCGAAGACCATCTGCGCTTCCACGCCGAACATCTGTTCCGCTGATCATAAAACCGTAACAGTGCTTGCGATAATCGCTATCGCAAGCACTTATTACGGCGACTGCTTATTCCCGGCCATTAAACCAATAATAAAAATTCTCAACAGAAGTCAGTACCGCCTTCACGCCAAAAAAGGCGAAAACCGCCACGGCAATATCCACATAGCTATTATGAGGTTTCATAAGGGCCAGTGAAGAGTATTGAATTAAATCAAATGATATCCATATCCATAAAGCGACATATATAACATCTTTCATTTGATATTCCATTGATGCGGTGAATATTACCAACGGCACTGACCATTCACACTATTAGGGCTATTATTTCCGCCCGAAATTAAATCAAGATCCTGTGATGTTAACTCACGAATAGCCATATTATTCACTCCATGAATTAAAGTTATTAAATCCTCACAAACAAACATACTGGGCAACCATAGTGATAATATAATTGCGAAAGTAAAATACAAATTTTATTTAGTGAAAACGTGACGAGAGCAATAGGTTAATCATGTATTCTTCGGTTATTAACCGACAATACTAAAACACTCCATTTAATTAAAACACTAAAAGCTTAGCGTATTAATCTTGAGATAAATTTATCTTATCCGGTACGTTAGCCTTCTCTCACGCTAAAGATCATGAAACATTATCGATGCCGTTATACCAGCGGTAAAAAGCTTGCATCAGGTTACAGACCTTCCAGATACCAAAATACACCAGTAGACCAATAACCACATCGACATAGCTGATATCGGGGTAGGCTACCAGAAGCGACGAATTGCGTACCAGGCTGAGCCCCCCCAGATAGGTGATGATGTAAATCAGCATGCCTGTTTTAATTCCCTTTTTACTCACATTGCTCATAGCCAACTCCTTTGGACTAAAAAACGGTTATCCCTTCAACTTCGGATCCAACGCATCGCGCAAGCCATCCCCCAACAGGTTAAACGCCAGCACGGTGATAAATATCGCCAGGCTGGGGAAAATCGCCACGTGCGGCGCAATCACCATATCCGCCCGCGCCTCGTTGAGCATTGCGCCCCATTCCGGCGTTGGCGGCTGGGCACCCAGCCCGAGGAACGACAGGCTGGCGGCGGTGATGATTGAAGTACCGATACGCAGGGTAAAATACACCACAATCGACGAAATTGTCCCCGGCAGAATATGCCGCATGATAATGGTCCAGTCTGACGCGCCAATGCTGCGTGCCGACTCGATGTAGGTCAGATGCTTCAACACCAGGGTGTTGCCCCGTACCAATCGGGCGAATGCCGGAATGCTGAAAATGGCCACGGCGATAATCACGTTGGCCATGCCGCTGCCCATAATCGCCACCACGCCGATCGCCAGCAAGATGCCGGGAAAGGCGAACAGCACATCGCAGATACGCATGGTAATGCGATCCCACCAGCCTTCGTAATAGCCCGCCAGCAGACCCAGCAGCGTACCGATCAGCCCGCCCACCAGCACCGAGAACACTCCGGCGGCCAGCGAAATACGGGTCCCCATCAGAATGCGACTGAAAATGTCCCGCCCCAACGAGTCCACCCCCAGCCAATGCATCAGCGAAGGCCCTTCGTTCAGGCGGTCGTAATCAAAATAATTTTCCGCGTCAAAGGGAACCAGATAGGGTGCCAGCAGCGCAGCAACCACCAACAGTAACACCAATAGCGCAGCGACCAGCGCCACGCGTTGCTGACGGAACCGCCGCCAGAATTCATGCCACGGCGTTCGTACCGCGTTAGGATCGATTGTCGGCATCGCCTTCAGTGCGGCGTCGCGTCGCCAATGCTTAATCATGCAGCGCCCTCATTTGTATCGTATTGCCGGGTTAATTGCCGCATACAGCAGGTCCACCAACAGGTTAATCAGAATAAACTCCAGCGAGAACAGCAAGACTTCGGCCTGGATCACCGGGTAATCACGCATCTCCACCGAATCGACCAGCAGCCTGCCCAACCCCGGCCAGTTGAAGACCTTCTCCACGACGATCGAGCCGCCGAGCAGGAAGCCAAACTGCAATCCCATCATGGTGACGACCGGGATCATCGCGTTGCGCAGCCCGTGTTTCACTACCACCATGGTTTCCCGTACGCCTTTGGCGCGCGCGGTACGCATGTAGTCTTCCTGCAGCACCTCAACAAACGAAGCGCGGGTAAAACGCGCCATCACCGCCGCTACCGCAGCTCCAAGGGTGATGGAAGGCAAAATATAGTGCCGCCAACTGTCAGCGCCCACCGTCGGCAACCAACCGAGATTGACGGAAAACACCTGCATCAGCAGCATACCCAGCGCAAAGGCGGGGAACGAAATCCCGGAGACCGCCAGGGTCATGCCGAGACGATCGGGCCAGCGGTTGCGCCACACGGCAGACACCATGCCGATGCCCATACCGAAAATCACCGCCCACAGCATGCTGCTTAGCGTCAGCCACAGGGTCGGTAAAAAGCGCGAGCCGATCTCTTCGCTCACCGGGCGCTTGGAAACCATCGAGGTACCGAAATCCCCCCGCAGCGCATTGACAAAAAAGTGCACGAACTGTTGCGGCAGCGGCTTGTCCAGCCCCAGATCCTTACGCACCAGCTGTACTACCGCTTCGTCGGCTTCCGGTCCTGCCGCCAGCCGCGCCGGATCGCCGGGCAGCATATGGACGAACAAAAACACCAACACCGCGACAATCAGCAGCGTCGGGATCAGGCCCAGCAGTCGTTTAAGAAAATAATTAAGCATCTTGGGTGCGTCCCTTCACCCCGCCCTCCAGGAGAGCGGGGATCGGTGCCTTATTTAAGATCGGCATTATCAAAGTTGAACGAGGTATCCGGCATCACGTAAAAGCCGCTCAGCTGTTTATTGTTAGCCGACAGCAAGCGCTCGGTGGCCAGGAAAATCCATGGCGCATCTGCCCAGATGCGATCCTGCGCGTCCTTGTACAGTTTCTGCTTCTCGGCACGGTCGGTGGTCGCCAGCGCGCCGGTCAGATCCTGATCTACCTGCGGATTACTGTAGAACGCCGTGTTGAACTGCTTTGGCGGCGCAGCCTGGGTTGAGAACAGCGGTGACAAGGCCCAGTCCGCTTCACCGGTTGATGCTGACCAGCCGGTATAGAACATACGCACGCCGGTGTCTTTCACCCCAACGCTTTCCACCTGGGCCGCGCGCTGACCGGCATCCATCGCCGTCACCGTCACTTTCACGCCAACCTGCGCCAACTGCTGCTGGGCAAACTGCAGCACTTTCTGCGCGGTGCTGTGGTTATGAGACGACCACAGGGTGGTGGTGAAACCGTTAGGATAACCGGCCTCTTTAAGCAGTTCGCGCGCCTTGGCCGGATCATAAGGCCAAGGCTGGTAACGGGTGGCAAAATCGATCGCCGGCGGCACCGGGCCTTCCGCCGGAACGGCGTAGCCGGAGAACGCGACCTTGATCAGCGCGTCTTTATTGATGGCGTAGTTCAACGCCTGACGCACTTTCAGGTTATCGAATGGCTTTTGAGTCACGTTCAGGCTGATATAACGCTGCAGGATCGACGGCGCGGCCACCAAATCGAGCTTGGCATTGCCTTCCAGCACCTTGGCCTGCTCATACGGGATCGGGAAGGCAAAGGTCGCTTCACCGGTCTGCAGCATGGCAGCGCGGGTATTATTATCCACGACCGGGCGCCAGGTGATGCTGTCGAGCTTCGGCAGCCCCTGTTTCCAGTAACCGTCAAACTTTTTCACCTTGACGAAATCGGTCTGGTTCCAGGTCACGAACTGATAAGGGCCGGTCCCCACCGGGTGGAAACCAATCTCTTTGCCGTACTGCTTCAACGCGGCCGGCGAAATGATTACCGCCGCCGGGTGCGCCAGGTTGTTGATAAAGGCCGAGAATGGCGCTTTCAGCACGATCTTCACCGTATTGGCGTCCACCACTTCGGTTTTGTCGATCATTTTGAACAGGTTGTAGCGCTTGAGGTGATTGTCCGGGTTGCTGGCGCGATCCAGGTTCACCTTCACCGCTTCGGCGTTAAACTCGGTGCCGTCATGGAATTTCACCCCCGGATGCAGCTTGAGGGTGTAAGTCAGGCCGTCTTTGCTCACCTCATAGCTGTCCGCCAGCACGTTCACCAGTTTCATGTCTTTATCGAAACCGAACAGGCCCTGATAGAAGGATTTGGCCACCGCCTGCGACAGCGTATCGTTGGCGTCATACGGATCAAGCGTGGTGAAATTGGACGCGACGGCGATCACCGCATCTTTCGCAGCCCAGGCTGGGCCGGCGACCGCGGCCGCCAGCAGCACGGCGCCCGCTAATGCCTTACGTTTGAATGAGTGCTTCATGGTGCTTGTCTCTCCTGAGGTCACTAAAAGGCACCGGCGATCGGATGGCGGGCGACAAAATGCCCCGGTCCAACCTGCACTAGCGGTGCGGTAACGGGTTCATCGCCCAGCACGCGGATCGGGCTGGGGATTTCATCGACCAGCAGCGGCTGGCGTTTATAAGCATGGTTAGGATCGGCCACCGGCACCGCCGCCATCAGCTTGCGGGTGTAAGCGTGCTGCGGGTTCTCAAACACCGCCCGACGCGGGCCAATCTCGACAATCTGCCCGAGATACATCACCGCAACGCGGTGGCTGATGCGCTCTACTACCGCCATATCGTGCGAGATAAACAAAAAGGCGATGCCGAACTCACGCTGCAGATCGAGCAGCAGATTGACGATCTGCGCCTGAATCGACACGTCGAGCGCCGACACCGATTCGTCAGCGATCACCACCTTGGGATTAAGCGCCAACGCGCGCGCAATGCAGATTCGCTGCCGCTGGCCGCCGGAAAACTCATGCGGATAACGACGTGCATGCTCTGGTTTAAGCCCGACGCGTTCCAGTAGCCAGGCCACGCGCTCTTGTGCCGCCTTGCCACGCGCCACGTTATGTACCAGCAGCGGTTCCATGATCGAGAACCCGACGGTCAGACGCGGATCGAGTGAGGCGTAAGGATCCTGGAAGATAAACTGGATGTCCCGCCGCAGGTGCTGCAGCGCCGGGCCTTTCAACTGATTGATTTGACGACCGTCAAAGGTAATGGTGCCGCGCTGGCTGTCCACCAGCTTCAACAACGAGCGGCCGGTAGTTGATTTGCCGCAGCCGGACTCTCCCACCAGCCCCAGCGTTTCGCCGGGGTAGAGATCAAAACTGACGTTTTCCACCGCATGCACTTGTCGGGTGACGCGATTTAAAATACCGCTGCGTAGGTCAAAGCGCGTAACCAGATTTTCTACCCGCAGGATCGGCGTCGCCCCCGGCGGTACGGTATCCTGTGGCCCGCCATTGTCTGCGCCGTTTGGCAACGGGAATTTCGCCGGGAAGTCCAACTCCGCCATTGATCCCAGCCTGGGTACCGCCGCCAGCAGCGCTTGGGTATAGGGCTGTTGCGGCGCGGCAAACAGTTCGCGCACCGGCCCCTGCTCCACCTGTTCCCCCTGACGCATGACCAGTACCCGATCGGCTATCTCCGCCACTACGCCCATATCGTGGGTAATAAAAATCACCCCCATCTGCATTTCCTGCTGCAGTACGCGGATAAGCTGCAGGATTTGCGCCTGAATGGTGACGTCCAGCGCTGTGGTAGGTTCATCGGCAATCAATAAGGCCGGCTTGCAGGACAGCGCCATGGCGATCATCACCCGCTGGCGCATACCGCCGGAGAGCTGATGTGGGTAACGGTTAAGTACGTCTTTGGCTTCGGGAATGCGCACCAAATCGAGCATCTGCAAGGCGGCTTGTCTGGCGGCGCGGTGATCCATCGCCTGATGCAGGCGCAGAGATTCGGCGATCTGTTCCCCTACCGGGAATACCGGGTTCAGCGAGGTCATCGGTTCCTGAAAGATCATCGCCATATCGGCACCGCGCACCGTGCGTAATGTCCCCTGACGTGCGTGGGCCAGATCGAGCACCTCGCCGTTACGCCGACGAAAGGGCATCGTCCCGCTGACGATGTTGCCACCGCCCTGTTCGACCAGGCGCATCAATGCCAGAGAGGTGACAGATTTACCCGAACCGGATTCACCGACGATCGCCAGCGTCTCGCCGCGATCGAGATCAAATGACAGGTTGCGCACCGCTTCTACGGTATCGCCCTGTTGTTGAAATTGGACGCTCAGATCGCGCACCGACAGCACGCGCTGCGGCGGCAATAATAGCCCGGCGTCGGCCGCAAGCGGCATTAAGGCATCGGTCATGCACCCTCCTGGCGATCGGTTAGCGGTAAATCCCTACGGACGGCGCATCGCCGACATAACCGAAACCGCGGTACATGCCTTCACTGTTGAAAGGCAGCGCCACGTTGCCGTGACTGTCGATGGCAATCATGCCGCCGCTGCCACCCATCGCCAGCAGTTTTTCCATCACCACCCGGTCAGTGGCCTGCTGCAGACTGAGCCCGGCGTACTCCATCAACGCGGAAACGTCATAGGCCGACACGCCGCGCATGAAGGTTTCCCCGGTACCGGTGCTGGAGACCGCCACCGTGGCATTGTTGGCGTAACAACCGGCACCGATGATCGGCGTATCCCCCACCCGGCCGGCCTGTTTGTTGGTCATGCCGCCCGTCGACGTTGCGGCCGCCAGGTTGCCCAGGGCATCCAGCGCCACCGCGCCAACGGTACCAAATTTACGATCGGGGTCGATCGGCTCACCGCTTTGCGCAGCGCCATCGTGATCGAGCAACACACGCCCAAGCTCTGCCTGAGCACGGTGCAGTTGGTCAAAACGTGGTTGGGTAAAGAAGAAATCGGGTGCGACCATTTCCAGATCGTGGGCGGCGGCAAATTTCTCCGCACCCTCCCCAGCGAACAGCACGTGCTGGCTGTTTTCCAATACCGCGCGCGCAGCCAGCACCGGATTGCGTATCCGGCTGACGCAGGCCACGGCACCGGCATCGCAGGTGCTCCCATCCATCACACAGGCATCCAACTCGTGGGTGCCCTGATGGGTGAATACCGAGCCTTTACCGGCATTAAACAATGGGCACTCTTCCAGCAGCCTCACCGCCTCGGTGACCGCATCCAGGGCGCTGCCACCCTGGGCCAGGATCTGCTGGCCGGCGGCGACGATGTCGGACAACGCCTGAATATACTCCTGTTCCTTTTCAGCACTCAGCGCCGCACGGGTAATTGCGCCCGCGCCGCCATGAATGGCAATCACTGGTTTGCTCATTTGCCTGTCACCCTGTGTTAATCCTGTCAATCCCGCCCCTCATTGAAGGGGAAATAGATTCACCTCGGCGGCAGCCCACAACGCGGCGGCCGGCAAGGCGACGGGTATAATTATTATTCGGCCTTTTCCCGACTATATTTAGCCGCGCAATCGAAGTAAAGCATAAAGTCTTCGCCCAGCTTTTAGCGTAGCCCGCTTAGATTATTTCGCACATTGAAATAGCTTAATGGAATAAAAACAGAGGGTTATAAATTGGAAAAACCGTTCTGAATAACGATTGGGATTTTTGGTAGAAACCCGTGAGGGGCACACAGTAATTACCGGCAAAAATAATCGATATCTCTAAATATCCGGCCGTTGTGCGTTCAACCTGCTGTTTTTTAGCCGGCTGAACGCAGATGATCAATATTTAGAATCCTGACCCCGGCAACAGAAGAAATGCTTCCTCCTCCGGGGTAGAGACTCGGCCTAATATCGCATTACGGTGTGGGTAACGGCCAAAGCGGTCAATAATGGCTTTGTGCCGCACTTCAAACTCCAACTGATTGGCATTGCCCAGCTCGGTATACAACGCCAAAGCCTGTTGATGAATCAACGCCGACTCTGAATGCATAAAGGGCAAATAGAGAAAGCCCCGTTGCTCTGGCGTAAGTCGTTCACATTGCCCACTACGGACCGCTTCCTGTGCCAGCACTAACGCCATGCAGTCGCTGGCAAATGAACGCGGCGTGCCGCGGAACAGGTTGCGACTGAACTGATCGAGCACGATCACCTCCGCCAACCGCCCCTCAATGGTGTCTCGCCAGTGCGCCAGCTCGCCGGCGGCGGCGGCCTGCCAGATCTGACCAAAGCGCGTATGCAACAGGCGATCGAAATCATCGTCCTTTTTGAACCACATTGCCGGTTCGATCTCGTCAAACCAAAAGTCTAATACCTGTCTGTGCATCACTGCCTCCCGTTGTTTACTTCAGCATAGCATCCTTCATAATACCCCCACTTTGCTGCCATTTGTCGCGCACCCTGATTACGGAGTTCCTTATGGATCATTGCCATACTTCCGATCTTATTTCCCTGGAGCAGGCGCTGGAGAAGATGCTCAGCCAGATCTCCCCCCTTCAGCAGACCGAATCCATTGCCCTGACCGCCGCCGCCGGCCGCATTACCGCCGCGCCGGTCATTTCGCCGATTGATGTACCGCCCTTCGCCAATTCGGCCATGGACGGCTATGCCGTGCGCCTCGCCGATCTGCAAGCCAACGCGCCGCTGCCGGTCGCGGGCAAAGCTTTTGCCGGTGCTCCGTTCGACGGCGACTGGCCAGCCGGTACCTGCGTACGCATCATGACAGGCGCGCCTGTCCCCGCAGGGGCCGAGGCGGTGATCATGCAGGAGCAGGCCGAGATCAGCGATGCCGGCGTGCGCTTCACGGCCGAAGTGCAAGCCGGGCAAAATATTCGCCTGGCGGGGGAAGATATTCGCCAGGGTGCCGGGGTTTTACCTGCGGGTATCAGACTGGGCGCTGCGCAGTTGCCGCTGTTGGCCTCGCTCGGTGTCGCCGAGGTGCAGGTGGTACGTAAGCTGAAGGTGGCGGTGTTCTCCACCGGCGACGAGTTACAGCCGGTCGGGCAGCCGCTGCAGGCGGGCCAAATCTATGATACCAACCGCTTTGCCGTACGCCTGATGCTGGAACAGTTAGGGTGCGAAACGCTGGATCTGGGCATTATCCGTGATGACCCAAACGCGCTGCGCGCCGCCTTCGAGCAGGCAGACCGCCAGGCCGATGTGGTGATCAGCAGCGGTGGCGTCTCGGTCGGTGAAGCCGACTATACCAAGCAGATGCTCGACGAGCTGGGCGAAGTCGGCTTCTGGAAGCTGGCGATCAAACCCGGTAAACCCTTTGCCTTCGGCAAGCTCAAGCAGGCCTGGTTCTGTGGCCTGCCGGGCAACCCGGTTTCCGCAGCGCTGACCTTCTACCAACTGGTGCAGCCGCTGTTGGCGAAGCTGGCGGGCCACAGCGACTGGCATTTGCCACCGCGTTTGCAGGCTCGCGCCCTGACCCCCCTGAAGAAAGCGCCGGGACGCCTTGATTTTCAGCGCGGCGTGTTTAGCAGCAACGCTCAGGGCGAGCTGGAAGTGAGCACCACCGGCCATCAAGGGTCACACGTGTTCAGTTCTTTCAGCCAGGGTAACTGCTTTATCGTGCTGGAGCGCGAACGCGGCTCCGTGGCAGTGGGCGAAAAAGTGGACATTGAGCCCTTCAACGCCTTGCTGAGGAGCTGAGCATGCTGCCGGAATTAACCGATGCCGAAGCGCTGCGCTATAACCGCCAGATTATCCTGCGTGGCTTTGACTTCGACGGTCAGGAAAAACTGAAGGCCGCCCGGGTATTGATTGTCGGCCTCGGCGGGTTAGGCTGTGCCGCCGCCCCCTATCTGGTCGCGGCGGGCGTCGGCCACCTGACGCTGGTTGATTTCGACACCGTTTCACTCTCTAACCTGCAGCGCCAAATCCTGCACCGCGATGCGCGCATCGGTATGGCGAAAGTTGAATCGGCCCGTCTCGAACTCAGTGCCATCAACCCACATGCTCAGATTGAAACTGTTGATGGACAGCTGGACGACGACCAGATGGCGACGCAGATTGCCGCCTGCGATTTGGTGCTGGACTGCACTGACAACGTGGCGACGCGCAATCTGCTAAATCGCCTCTGTCATGCTCAGCGCAAACCCCTGGTGTCCGGCGCGGCGATCCGCATGGAAGGGCAGCTCAGCGTCTTCACCTATCAGCCCGGAGAACCCTGCTACCGCTGCCTGAGTCGGTTATTCGGCGACAACGCCCTCACCTGCGTCGAGGCCGGTGTCATGGCACCGCTGGTCGGTACCATCGGCACGCTGCAAGCGATGGAGGCCATCAAACTGCTGACGCAGTACGGCCAACCGCTCACTGGAAAACTGCTGATGTTTGATGCCATGACGATGCAGTTCCGCGAGATGAAGCTGCCGAAGGATCCGCAGTGCGAAGTTTGCGGCGGGGAATAGCAGAGACAAAAAAGGCGGGAATGCTCCCGCCTGAGATTTTTTGACAAAGGGGGATAAAAGCGTGGTTTTTCCCCCTTTGTGTTATCAGCCGAAAATCAATAAATTGATTTTCCTGATTTGTTTTCAAAACCTTTAGCGCCTGCCGCCAAACATTATATGTTTGTCAGCAGTCTCTGGCGGGAATGCTCCCGCCTGAGTTTGATGACAAATTCGTCACCGGTTATAGCTTCGGGCGCAGCATGCTGCGCCTCTGCCGCTGGGTTACACGATACCCTGGCTGCGCAGATAATCTTCGTAGTTGCCGGTAAAGTCGATCACTTTGGTCGGCGTCATTTCCAGTACGCGGGTCGCCAACGAGCTAACGAACTCACGGTCGTGGGAAACGAAGATCAAGGTGCCTTCGTACATTTCCAGCGCCATGTTCAGCGACTCGATGGATTCCATATCCAGGTGGTTGGTCGGTTCATCCATAACCAGGATATTAGGACGCTGCATCATCAGCTTGCCAAACAGCATGCGGCCCTTCTCACCCCCGGACAACACCTTCACTTTCTTCTTGATGTCGTCCTGGCTGAACAGCAAACGGCCCAGCACGCTGCGCACCGCCTGCTCGTCGTCTTTTTCCTGCTTCCACTGGCTCATCCAGTCGAACACCGTCAGGGTGTCATCGAATTCGTATTCGTGATCCTGAGCGTAGTAACCGATCTTGGCATTTTCAGACCATTTCACGGTACCGCTGTCCGGCAACGTATCGCCCACCAGCGTTTTCAGCAGGGTAGATTTACCGATACCGTTCGGGCCCAACACCGCCACTTTCTCGCCCACTTCAACCATCAGGTTGAACTTGCTGAACAGAGGACCGTTGTCGAAACCTTTGGCCAGCGCTTCCACTTCCAGCGCGTTACGGAACAGTTTTTTGTCCTGTTCGAAACGGATGAACGGGTTCTGACGGCTTGAAGCCTTAATTTCTTCCAGCTGGATCTTGTCGATCTGGCGGGCACGTGAGGTTGCCTGCTTGGATTTGGAGGCGTTGGCACTGAAGCGGCTCACGAACGATTGCAGTTCGTTAATCTGCGCCTTCTTCTTGGCGTTATCCGCAACCAGACGTTCACGCGCCTGAGTGGCCGCCGTCATATATTCGTCGTAGTTACCCGGATACACGCGCAGCTCACCGTAGTCCAAATCCGCCATGTGAGTACAAACCATGTTCAGGAAGTGACGGTCGTGCGAAATGATAACCATGGTGCTGTTACGTTCGTTCAGCACCTGCTCCAGCCAGCGGATGGTGTCGATGTCCAGGTTGTTCGTCGGTTCGTCGAGCAACAGAATTTCCGGATCGGAGAACAGCGCCTGCGCCAGCAACACGCGCAGTTTGAAGCCCGGTGCGATTTCGCTCATCGGGCCATAATGTTGTTCAACCGGGATGCCGACGCCGAGCAGCAGTTCGCCGGCGCGCGCTTCGGCGGTATAACCGTCCATCTCGCCGTAGGCCACTTCCAGATCGGCCACTTTATAGCCGTCTTCTTCGCTCATTTCAGCCAGCGCATAAATGCGATCGCGTTCTTCCTTCACCGCCCACAGTTCGTTGTGGCCCATGATGACGGTGTCCAGCACGCTGTATTGCTCGAAAGCGAACTGATCCTGACGCAGTTTACCCAGGCGCTCGTTCGGGTCGAGGAACACGTTGCCGCCGCTCGGCACCAGATCGCCGCCCAGGATTTTCATAAAGGTAGATTTGCCGCAACCGTTGGCGCCGATCAAACCATAGCGGTTACCCCCGCCAAACTTAACGGAGATGTTTTCAAACAGCGGCTTACTGCCAAACTGCATAGTGATGTTGTTAGTGCTTAACACAGCGCTCGCTCTTCATATCATTGGGAATGTGATTTGGCGCGCATTATGCCATAACGGGCAACAGAGATCGCGGGAAGTTTCGGTGACAATTTGAGCAAAGGTGCGGCGGCAGGCCAAGTGGAAAGAACGTCTCGGCCTGAGGGAGGTGAATGCAGAGGTTTACCAACACCCCTGTTTTAGAATACTGAAATAAACATCGCTGAATTTTTCTTTCCTTAAAACATCCCCTTTCAATACCGAAACCGGTTGATCCCACACTTGGGTGAAATTAGGTTCGCCGGTTTTGTTATTGAGCTTTTTTAAGCCACAGGCAGCATAAAGTTTCGCTTCTGGGGTTGCCTGCGGGTTATTGGCAATACGCAAGAAAACGGCCCCCGCGTCCTGGTAGGTTAGGATTTCTATTACATCGGTTTCTCCGGCACTGCCAATGCCAACAAACCCGTTCATTCCCAAAGAGAAATGAGTCACCTTGGATAAATTATTTTCTGTCGCTTCACGGTGTTGCTCAGCGGCGTAACCGTTGAGGGAACAGAAAAAAACAAAAACCAAAGTAATAACGCTCAAGATCCTTTTCACAAAAACCTCCCTATTCAGCCAAGAATGAAAGTGACGATCGGACCAGCTCGGTGCGCCACACTACCACGGTATTCAGCCGGTTTTATAGCGGGTCGGAATGTCCCTGGCTAAATTTCTGCCGGTGCAAGACCTCGATAAACGCCCGTGACGCCGCGCTACGGTAGGCGTCTTTACGCTGCAACAGCACCGCCCGGCGAGCGGGCATGACGTCGGTAAGCCGCACCGGGTGCAACTGCGGGTTTTCCTGCGCAACCGCTGCCGGTAGCAGGGTAGCCAGTTGGCCACGGCGCACAATTTCAATGATGGCACCAATCGCGTTGGCCTCCATTGCTACCCGGGGGCGGATCCCCTGTCGACGACAATAATCGTCGATAAACTGACGGGTAGCGAAGTCCTCGCTTAATAACACCAGCGGTTGCTGTTCGAACACCTGCGCACTCAAAGGCTCACGCTGTTGAACCAGCGGGTGCTGAGCCCCAACCATCATATTCAGCGATTCGGTAAACAGCTCCTCGGCCACGATGTCCACCGATTGCGCCTGACTGAACGCGATCCCCACATCCAGCCGGTCTTCCGCCAGAAGCGCCTCGATCCTGTCCTGCGTCATTTCATGAATACTCACCGAAACGCCCGGATATTGCCGATAAAAAGCATCGATAACAGGCCCCACCAGATAGGCGGTAAAGGTTGGCGTCATCGCCAGCCGCAAATTACCGCGTTCCAGCGTCGCCACGTCATGGATCGCCCGAGTGCCGGCTTCCAGATCCTGCAGCGCCAGCCGGGCATAGCGCATCCAGGCCATACCGGCGTCGGTCAGGCGCACCGTTCGGCCGGAACGATCAAACAGAGGCGTTCCCAGGTTTTCTTCCAACTGCTTGATTTGTTGCGACAGCGTCGGTTGCGAGACGTGTAGCGCTTCGGCGGCGCGGGTGAAGTTGCCCTGTTCGGCAACGGCAAGAAAATAACGGATGTGTCGCAGCAGCATAACGCCTCAACTATTAGTAATTCCTATGGAGACCATTATAAATGGGTCTTAGACCCTATAGCCAGAGCGGCGCATCATGCCCCCATCGCTTAACAGCATCCTGATGGAGACAGCATGAAAGAGGTTATTGAGGGTTTTTTGAAGTTCCAGCGCGAGGCGTTTGTCGAACGTTCCGAACTGTTCCGGCAGTTGGCCACGCGCCAGAACCCACGCACCCTGTTTATCTCATGTTCCGACAGCCGCCTGGTGCCGGAACTGATCACCCAGCGTGAGCCGGGTGACCTGTTCGTGATCCGCAATGCCGGCAATATCGTGCCTTCGTTCGGCCCGGAGCCGGGTGGCGTAACAGCTTCTGTGGAATATGCCGTCGCCGCACTCGGCGTGGAAGATATCGTGATCTGCGGACACTCCGACTGCGGCGCAATGACCGCCATCGCCACCTGTCAGTGCCTGGATCATATGCCAACCGTAGCGAATTGGCTGCGTTACGCCGATTCAGCCAAGGCGGTGAATCAGGCCCATCCGCATACCTCTGAAAGTGAACGCGTCAGTTCGATGGTGCGTGAGAACGTCATCGCACAACTGACCAATATTAAAACCCATCCTTCAGTGGCGCTGGCGCTTGAGCAGGGCCGGTTGAAGCTGCACGGTTGGGTCTATGACATTGCCAGCGGCTGTATTGAAGCGCTGGATGGCGAAACCCGCCGCTTTATTCCACTGGCCACCAATCCAAATGTCACGGCTACCCCTGCCGTATCCCGTTTTTAATCTCAATAAGGAGATAACATGACACAGTCCCTGCATTATTCATCCCCACGCGAAACCTTGACCGACACCATTATGGCCGCCAAGATCCGTAAAAACCTGACCTTCGAAGCGATCAACCAGGGTACCGGGCTGAGTCTGGCCTTCGTCACCGCCGCTCTGCTGGGTCAGCATCCGCTGCCAGAACAGGCGGCACGTGTGGTGGCCGCCAAGCTCGATCTGGACGAAGACGCCATCCGTCTGCTGCAAACCATTCCGCTGCGCGGCAGCATCCCTGGCGGTGTGCCGACCGACCCAACCATTTATCGCTTTTATGAAATGGTGCAAATTTACGGCTCCACGCTGAAAGCGCTGGTGCATGAGCAGTTTGGCGACGGCATTATCAGTGCGATTAACTTCAAACTGGACATCAAGAAAGTGCCGGATCCGGACGGTGGCGAACGCGCGGTGATCACCCTGGACGGTAAATACCTGCCAACCAAGCCTTTCTGATCCTGACGATGCCGGCGATAGCGTCGCCGGCATTGGATGCTTTTCTCCGCAGTCTCTGCGCTTCACCCCATCTATTCACCGTATTTGATAAGGCTCAGACGTTCTTCCTCGGTAGGGGCGACAAAATATTGCGTGAGCAGATCGAAGGTCTCTTCACTGAGCACAAAGGGATGTTCACCTTGCTCATTTCTGTGTTTTATTCTGCTCTTGCACTGCGCATTGCTGACGTCCAGAAAATGCAGGCAGTGCGCTACACCGGCCTCCTCCGCCAGTTGTCTGGCCCATAAGCGCCGATCCGGCGTATTCATCGGAAAATCCAGCACCACCGACAGACCATGCCGCAGCAGTTGCACCAAATGCTCGCTCAGCACCTGCCGCAGGTTGGCGGAATAACGAACGTAGTCCTGTAGGGTTTTCATCTGCTGGTCATATAACGTTGCCAACCAGCTATCTTCAACGATCAGCAGCGTATGGGGCTGCTGCGCAAGTCGATTTGCCAGGGTTGATTTGCCGGAGCCGGCTTTGCCGCACATCAAATGTAAAACGGCGTGGGAGGAATTATTCATGGCGTTCTCCTGAAGGTGAGTACCGGCAGGAGGAAAATATGACCCGCCTTACCGGCGGGTTTTAGCATGACAGAGACGCGCTATCCCACCACTCCGAGAATGGTGATAATAATCTGCGCGAATGAAACCTTGTTTATGCTCATACATTATCAATAAGGCAAATCCCCACATATTGTCAACAACGCTGTGCCTCACAGAGTCATAACTGATAATGGCCGCGCACTTTACCCCGCGTGATAGCCGCGGCTGTCATGCGGGATCTGTTCTCGCTGATCCAGACCATAATCCCGCACCACCTCAGCTACCCGCAGGCGATACTGTGCCAGCACGCCATGGCGGCCCCGTTTCTGTGCGGCTCGGTGCTGCTCGACATTTCGCCACTGCTGTACCGCCGCCTCATCACGCCAAAAGGACAGTGACAGCAGCCGCTGTGGATCGGCCAGGCTTTGAAAACGCTCAATGGAAATAAAACCGTCAATTTCTGCCAGTAGCGGCTTCAGATCGGCGGCCAAATCAAGGTAGGTCTCACGCTGGCCGTCAGCGGCCTGCAGCTCAAAAATAACGGCAATCATAAGGCGCTCCTGTCAGAGGTAAAACTCAGGCATACATGCATTTTGTGAACCCATCCTAACGGTGGACGCACAGCCATACTTCGCCTAATCTCGAAGTATGAATAACATCGATATTGAAGATCGTCTGGCGGCACTGAGCGGTGCCATTGCCGACCGCACCCGGGCGCGCATGCTGTGCCTGCTGATGGATGGTCGCGCTTATACCGCCACCGAACTCAGCGCCGCGGTGGACGTTGCCGCCTCTACGGCCAGCGGCCATCTGGCACGCCTGCAGGAACAGCGACTGATCGCCTGCGTCAAGCAAGGGCGTTACCGCTATTTCCGTCTGGCAGGGCCGGAAGTCGCCGCCGCGCTGGAAACGCTAATGGCACTGGCCGGCGTCGAAAAGCCCGTGGTGAAAAGCACTACTCCGACGTCATTGCAATTCGCTCGTACCTGTTATGACCATCTCGCCGGTGAAGTGGCGGTAAAACTGCACCAACGCCTGCATCAGCTAACCTGGTTAGAAGGTGAGGAAGACTATCGGTTAAGCGAGGCTGGCCACGCTGCACTCACTCGGTTGGGCGTCGACTGTTCCCCTGCGCCCTCACGAAGGCGCTTCGCCTGCGGCTGCCTGGACTGGAGCGAACGCAAGGCCCATCTGGGTGGTGCATTAGGTGCGGCGATGCTTACCGCATTTATCCGTCGTGGCTGGATAAAACGCCAGTTGGAGAGTCGTGAACTGCAGCTCACCGCCAGCGGAAAAAAAGCGCTTAAAGCACATTTTGACCTCACTGTTTAACCTCACAACAGGTTAGTTTTGGTGCAATACTCAATAAGCAAACCGTCAACCCGAGGACTCCCCATGCTCGATCAAACCCAATTCCCAATCACCAAACTGTGGCCGGCGCAGCATCCGGAGCGGCTGCAGCTCTATTCGCTGCCCACGCCGAACGGGGTAAAAGTTTCTATCATGCTGGAGGAGATCGGCCTGCCGTATGAAGCGCACCTGATCGACATCGGCAAAAACGAGACCTGGACGCCCGAGTTTTTGTCGCTGAACCCGAACGGCAAGATCCCGGCAATCATCGATCCCGATGGCCCTGGCGGCAGGCCATTACCCCTGTTCGAATCCGGCGCCATTCTGCTGTATCTGGCGGAAAAAAGTGGCAAGTTCCTGCCGCAGGATCCGGCTCTGCGTTATGAAACCATTCAGTGGGTATTTTTCCAAATGGCGGCCGTTGGCCCCATGTTCGGTCAGCTCGGCTTCTTCCACCGTTTCGCCGGTCGTGAATACGAAGATAAGCGCCCGCTTGAGCGTTATAAGAATGAGTCGAAACGCCTGCTGGGCGTACTGGAAAGCCGGCTTGAAGGCCGCGACTGGATCATGGGCCAGGATTACACCATTGCCGACATTTCACTGTTGGGCTGGGTGCGTAATCTGATCGGCTTCTACGAAGCCCGCGAGATAGTCGATTTCGACAGTTTCCCACGCGTAGGGCAATGGCTGGAGCGCGGTCTGGCACGACCGGCGGTGCAACGCGGCGTCAACATTCCCGCCCGCAGCGAATAATGGCCTGCCTGGGATAGCCGCCCGGCTATCCCTTTTGCGTCTTCTTTACCGTCATAAAAGTGTCACACCCCTGCATTACCCTCCCTGCCTAACAAGTTCGTGTTATACCCCTATGATTTTTAAGCCACAGTCAGGCATCCTGTTCGCTCATCCCCAGGCGCTTACTCCAGTAAGTAACCTGGGGTTAGCGAGTGCTGGTAACCACGCTGTAGCTTGAAAGGCGACCGGGTATTTATGTTTTTATATTACGACAAGGAGCTTTCCCCGATGTTGCAGCCTGTTTCCCTGATCGCCAGTGCCGTGTTATCCGCCTTATTATGCTCAAGCGCCTTCGCCGATGAGACGCAGGCCAACGCTGCCGGACTTTCCGAGCGTGCGGCTCGCGGCAATATCGTTGAACCCGGCGGAGCACGTCGCCTGAGTGGCGATCAAACCGCGGCATTGAAAGCTTCGTTGTCTGATAAAACGGTCAAGAATGTGATTTTGCTGATTGGCGACGGCATGGGCGATTCGGAAATCACTTCGGCACGCAACTATGCCGAAGGCGCAGGCGGCTATTTTAAAGGCATCGATGCCCTGCCGTTAACCGGCCAATACACCCATTATTCGCTGGACAAGAAAACCCACAAGCCGGATTACGTCACTGACTCCGCCGCCTCCGCGACTGCCTGGTCCAGCGGCGTCAAAACCTATAACGGCGCGCTGGGCGTTGACGTTAATGGCAAAGACCAACCGACCTTATTGGAAATTGCCAAAGCGGCGGGTAAAGCCACCGGCAACGTTTCCACCGCAGAGTTGCAAGACGCCACACCTGCGGCGCAGATTTCCCACGTCACCTCGCGTAAATGTTACGGCCCGGAAGAGACCAGTGAAAAATGCGCAACCAACGCGCTGGAAAATGGCGGCCGCGGTTCGATCAGTGAACAGTTACTCAAAGCCCGCGCCGACGTCACCTTAGGCGGCGGAGCAAAATCCTTTAATCAGTTAGCCAAAAGCGGCGAATGGCAGGGAAAATCACTGAAAGAGCAGGCAACTGCATTAGGTTATCAGTGGGTGGAAAACCTCGATGCCCTGAACGCCGTTAACGTCGCCAATCAGCAAAAGCCGCTGTTGGGGCTGTTTGCCGCCGGCAATATGCCGGTGCGCTGGCAGGGGCCGAAGGCCAGCTATCACGGTAATCTCGACCAACCGGCGGTGACCTGTCAGAACAACCCGGCACGTACGGCGGATATCCCGACGCTGGCGGTTATGACCGAGAAAGCCATCGACCTGCTGAAAACCAACAAAAATGGTTTCTTCCTGCAGGTTGAAGGCGCATCGATCGACAAACAGGATCATGCCGCCAACCCGTGCGGCCAGTTCGGGGAAACTGTCGATCTGGATGAAGCCGTGCAGAAAGCATTGGAATTCGCCCGTGCCGACGGCAACACTCTGGTGATCGTCACCGCTGACCATGCTCACTCCAGCCAGATTATCGCCGCCGACGCCAAAGCGCCGGGCCTGACGCAAATGCTGACCACCAAAGATGGCGCGCCAATGACCATCAGCTACGGCAACTCGGAAGAGGATTCGCAGGGCCACACCGGCACCCAGCTGCGTGTTGCCGCCTACGGCCCGCATGCCGCCAACGTCGTCGGGCTGACCGATCAGACAGATTTGTTCTATACCATGCGTGACGTCATGGCGATCAAGTAAGCTAACGACCCCGTCCACTGATTAATTAAACCCTGTTCATCGTTGCTCACGCCGGCGATGAACAGGGTTTTCGCCGTTTGAAACCTCCAGGCTACTGCTATATTGTGGGACCTGTATTCCTCGCAAAAATGTTCTGCCCTGTCCGTAAACAAACCAATGTGATCCCACCCGACAATAAGGATGAGCTCTTGCATTTGATTACCCTGCCCTTCACCACCGAACGCCTGCAACTGCGCCGCTTCACGCCCGACGATCTCGAAGCCTACTCGACTTACCACCGTTTGCCGGAGGTCTATCGTTATCTGTATGCCCCCACCCCGGACAACGCGCAACTGGCCGATCAGCTTGCTCAGGCGATAGCTTCGCGCTTCAGTCAGGACGGCGATATTTTTTATTGCGCCGTCACCCTGAAGGACAGCGGAGAGTTGATCGGTGAAGTGTTGTTGAAACTGGCTAACCGCGCCGCATTACAAGCCGAGATCGGTTATATCTTCAGCCCGGCCTATGCCGGTAAAGGTTATGCCAGCGAAGCCGTGCAAGCGGTGTTGGATCGGGGGTTTAACCAAGTGGGCTGTCACCGCATTTTTGCCCGGCTCGATGCAGCCAATCAGGGGTCTATCGGGGTCGTCGAACGTCTGGGGATGCGCAAAGAGGCGCACCTGCGACAAAACGATCGTTTCAATGGCCAATGGGGTGATGAACTGATTTATGCACTGCTGAAAGAAGAGTGGCCGTCGGCAGCAATGAAGGCCCGCCGCTAAGCGTCAACCAGCATCTTGGCCGCACTGAAATGCCCGGCGGCCATTTTCATTTTGTTACCTGCTGCTATTTGCCATTATTCCATAAATATTGTGTGATATTGGCATATCGTTTAAATCAGCGGCAATTAGACCTTATTAATTTAGCGGTTATATTTAAATAAAAATAATAAATGAATGATTCCTGCCTTTAATGGGCTTTTTTTAGTTACAAAAGTAGTTTTTAACAATATTGCAAACAATAATATCCCCGCAGTAACCAGAGTTGAACAACCTGTCCCCAGACAGCCTGTAATAATCCACTTTTCGTTAAGAAAACGATTAACAAAAAGACATTATCACTGTCACTCGGCTTAGCCGGGCGGGTTAGTTTTACTTATTTCCAGGGTAACTCCCGATAAATTCTTTCACCTGCAATGAGTAGAATTTACACACAAGAGATTTGATTCAATGAGAAAATTACTCGTCCTGATCTTCTGCCTGAACCTGTTTGGCGTTACGCAACAGGCGACGGCGGAAGAGAATAAGTCCGTTGATGTGGTACTGATCGGCGGTGGCATCATGAGCGCCACGCTGGGGACCTACCTGCATGAGCTGGAGCCAAACTGGTCCATCGACATGTATGAGCGCATGAACGGCGTGGCTGAAGAAAGCTCCAACGGCTGGAACAACGCCGGTACCGGTCACTCCGCCTTCGCTGAAATGAACTATACCCCGGAAAAAAAAGACGGCACCATCGACATCAGCAAAGCCGTGGTGGTTAACGAGTCTTTTGAAATCTCGCGTCAATTCTGGTCTTATCAGGTGAAAAATAACGTCCTGAAAGATCCAAAATCCTTTATTAACAGCGTGCCGCACATGAGCTTTGTCTGGGGTGACGACAACGTCAACTTCCTGCGCAAACGCTATGCCGCACTGCAACACAGCACCCTGTTCCGTGGTATGGAGTACTCAGAAGACCCTAACCAGATTAAACAGTGGGCTCCGCTGGTGATGAACGGCCGCGATCCGGCGCAGAAAATTGCTGCGACCCGCATGCCGCTGGGTACCGACGTTAACTTTGGCGTGATCACCCACCAACTGGTGGACACGCTGACCAAAAACCCGAACTTCAAGCTGAACCTGAGCCATGAAGTCCGCGACATCAAGCGCAACGCCGACAACACCTGGCGCGTCACCGTGGCCGATCTGAACCGTGACGGTAAAGAAACCACCGTGAATGCCAAATTCGTGTTTATCGGTGCAGGCGGTGCTTCTCTGACGCTGCTGCAGAAAACCGGCATTCCCGAAGCCGAAGGCTACGGTGCCTTCCCGGTCGGCGGCCAGTTCCTGGTCACCACCAACCCGGAAATCGCTGACCAACACCTGGCCAAGGTTTATGGCCTGGCCAGCGTAGGTTCACCGCCGATGTCGGTTCCGCACCTGGATACCCGCATGCTGGACGGCAAGCGTGTCTTGCTGTTCGGACCGTTCGCCACCTTCTCCGGCAAGTTCCTGAAAAATGGTTCACTGTTCGACCTGCTGCACTCCCTGAGCACTTCGAACCTGATGCCAATGACCCACGTCGGGCTGGACAACTTCGACCTGGTGAAATACCTGGTGGGTCAGTTGATGATGAACGACGACGATCGTTTCGCTGCGCTGAAAGAGTACTTCCCTGAAGCCAAACAGGCAGACTGGAAACTGTGGACCGCCGGCCAACGCGTGCAGATCATCAAAAAAGATGCAGATAAAGGTGGCGTACTGCAGTTCGGTACCGAAGTGGTCAGCTCCGAAGATGGCAGCATTGCCGCTCTGCTGGGTGCATCACCGGGCGCATCAACTGCCGCACCGATCATGCTGCACCTGATGGAAAAAGTGTTCAAAGATAAAGTGGCTACGCCGGAATGGCAGAGCAAACTGAAAGAGATCATTCCGTCTTACGGCCACAAGCTGAACGGCGATATTGAAATGACCAACAAGATCCGCGGCTACACCAGCAGCGTCTTGCAGTTGGACTATATCGAAGTGAAGCCGGAAACTAACTGATCCCCGTCTTTCCCCTCTTTGCTCAAGGCCGCCACGTGCGGCCTTTTTCATTTCCCTGCGACCCAAAGAGCACGTTTAGCCACCTTTTTCCCCCGGGTTAACACTTGCGTAACCCGTCTCCGCGGCCTATTATCAAAGCATCAACTTGGATAATTACTGTTACCTACTGTGACCTGAATGTCGTACCCGCAGGAGAACTAAAACAATGGATCGCGTTAATATCATTCACGATTTGCTGGACTGGATTGAAACCCATCTGGATCAGCCGTTACTGTTAGACAACGTAGCGGCGAAGTCAGGCTACTCCAAGTGGCACCTGCAAAGGATGTTCCGCAGCACTACCGGGCATGCTTTAGGCAGTTACATCCGCGAGCGTCGACTGTCGCAAGCCGCGCAAGCACTGCGTTCGACCCCGCGCCCTATTCTCGACATTGCCCTGCAGTTCCACTTTGATTCCCAGCCGTCTTTTTCACGCGCATTTAAAAAACAGTTCGGCAAAACGCCGGCGGTTTATCGTCGCACAACTCGCTGGGACGTCGCAGAGATGCACCCGCAGCCGATAGAACCGCTGAACGGGCATCGCCATGAGTCACCGGGCGTTCATCTGTGGTATGCGGGGAAATGTCTGGACAGTGTCTGCACCAACTGGGTTGGCCAGAGCTGAGAGAAAAATGCATTAAAAAAGGGGTTCAGCGCAGGCTGAACCCCTTTTTTACTGAAAGAGATTACTTAAAGGTTACGTCAATATTCGCCGAAGCACTGAATGGCCCAACCTGTGGATTGGTATTCAACCACTTCAGACTGGCCAAAAAGTTCTTTTCAACGATGGTACCGTTGACCAGGCCCAGATCAACCGGGGAGTTCATCATGATCGGCGTGTTTGGTGTCGCCGCCTGCGAAATTAAAATACCGAAGCCGCTGTTGCTGGTTGGCATAATCAGACTGTTATCCTGCAAGGGATAAGTGGTGCTGAAACTGGCCTGCAAGGTTTCCCCTTTGCAATCCTGCCCGGTTGTCGGGTCAGACATGTTAGCCGCAACGGAGAAAGGAACCTGCTTCTCGATTTTGCCGGCCACCGCATTTTGACGCGGAATGGTGCCAAAGTTTACGGTTGAACCGTTGTTAGCCACCACGGTAATTTTCGGGTTACAAGAGATAAACTGAATGTTGCCCAACCCGGAAATATAGGCGTTAAAGTTACTGTTTGGGCGACTATTCAAACCACCTTTACCGTCAACCTGGAATACCGAGTAAGAATTATTGTCGTTGATCTTGCCGCCTGCAGGCGGTGCCTTACCGGTGGCCTTGATATAAATAGCGTAGGAAACCGTCACCGACAACGGTTTTGCTGGCGAAAGACAACGGCTACCGGAACGACGGCACTCGGTACCTGGACCAACATCCTGCTTCGCATTTTTGACCGGTTTGATGTCAACGCCGTTATAGGTCACACCCACTTCAATCGAGTTATGGATCTGACTCATTCGAGCCTGGGGATCCCAATACAGAAATGCGTTCTCGCCATTTGGAAAACCATCGGTATCAGTACACTGGAAAGTTGACGTGAAGGTCTGTGAACGCCACAACAGTGCACCCGCAGTGGTATTGGCAGTAGAGACTTTGATCGCTTTATCCAGCACGATATCCTGTCGGATATTCCCATTCTGCTTACAAGACAGCGCAAAGCTGCTCTGCGAGAACGTCCCCAGCGTGACCAGCAGCCCTGCCGCCAGCCCGAGGTTTTTATGTTTTAACAACAAAGAAGACATATTCATTCCTTTTACGGTTTTCCGCAGGTCAGCGAAAGTTCCTGATAGCCCATCAGCTGCTCGGTCGCCGATTTCAGTTCCGGCACTATCAACGAACAGCTGTCGCCGGCATCGCTGCCCCATTTAACCAACAGGCGATCCCCTGCGGATGCGCCGGAGATATAAATATCCCCATTGGTACCCACGGTACCGTTGTTCTTGCCGTCGGCGCTAAACACGTTGGCACCGATTGGCGGTACGCTGCCGTCCAACAGTTTACTGTGTACCAGCAGGCTTTGGCCGGTATGCGTTTCAAATTTCACGCGGGTAATGGCGCCATATGTCGGTACCACGTCGCGGGCCGCCATCGGGATATCCAGGCCGTTGCCGATATCCTCAGTGCGCAACGCCACGCGGTTGTGACGATAAGGTGAGGCCGAGGTCATTACCGCGTAACCGAAGCGGTCGATAGCCACACCCGGCTGGTTTTCCAGACGGACGCCCTTGGCATCTTTGGCCTCAACCAGCACAAAGGTATTTTGCAGCGGCTGGGTCAGCGTCACGCCGCCGGAGTGCGCTACGATACCGCCCGACACGCCCAGGGTAGACTGCTGGTAATCATTGCTGTAGCTGTAACCGGCATTGACGGTACCCATGCTGCCCTGGTAGCCGACGTTAGCCGAGCTGGTTTGGCCGGAGTAACGATCGTGACCACTTTGCACCGCGTAGTTCAGGCGGTTATCGTCCAGCGCGGTACCACTCAGGCCAGCGCTGTATGTATTACCGCTCTGCTTGCTGTGACCGGCGTTGAAGCTGGCCGTCATATCAGACGAATCGCGGCTGAAGAAGCTGAACGGAATAGAGACGCTCATGTTGATGCTGCGATCTTTATAACCGTAGTTGCTGCGGCTGTCCTGATAGAACACGCCGTAGCTGATATTTTTGTAGCTGCTGTTAAAGCCGGTTTGAACCGTGCGATCCTGGCCGGAGCCGCCCCAATATGACTGGTTGCTGATATTGGTGTACAGCGTTGAGTTACCGGCAATACGCTGGTTGATCGACAACTCTACACGCTGGCGTTTGTTGTTGAAACGGCTGGTGTAATAGGTACGACGCCGTGATTCTGCCCAATCCGGCACGCCCAGATTGCGGTCATTCTCATCGTAGTAATCGTTACGGTAGACGCCGTTTTCATAGCGATCGCGTTCCGCAACCGCATCAGAGAAATCATAGTAACCAGAGGTCGAGTAACGGTAACCGGCGATCTGGAATTCGGTGCCCCAGTCGTTGAGCGATTTGGAGTACAGGAAGCGGAAGCTCTCCCCCTGTTTGTCGTCACCGTTGACCAGGTTGGTGTCGGAATAGGACATATCGAAGGAAACTGCCCCCCAGACACCCATGTTTTTACCCATACCCACTACCGCCGAACGGTAATTTTCCGCGACCAGTACCCCACCATAAGGCGTGATGTCATACGCCATGCCGTGGGACAAGGTGCCTTGCACAAACTTCGGCTGGTATTTGGTGGTGCCGTCATGGTATTTACCGGCGGTCATCTGGTAGTCCCAGATCCCTTCGCGCAGCATGTTCGGCACGGAAGAGAACGGCACCACGAAAGAGGTTCTTGAACCGTTGGCCTCAATGACCGTAACGTTCAGGTTACCGCTCAAGGTGCTCGGGAAGATGTCGGTCAGCGCAAACGGACCCGGCGGCACGTTGGTGCTGTAAATGGTATAGCCGTTTTGGCGGATCTCAACGCGGGCGTTGGTCGACGCCACGCCACGGACCACCGGCGCGTAACCGCGCTGGCTTTCTGGCAGCATATCGTTGGCGCTGGAAATCTGCACACCGCGGAACTGAATGCTGTCGAATACGTTGTTATTGGTGTTGGTCTGGCCAATCACCAGACGGCTGCGCAGGGAAACGATGTCGGTTTCCGCCCAGCTTGAAACGGTATTCCAGTGCGTGCCGGCACCCGACTGCTGATTCAGCGTCGAGTTGTTACGCAGGCGCCAATTACCGACATTGATGCCGTTGTTCAGGCTCAGGAAGTAGTAGTCGGATGTTTTATCGTTGGCGTTATTACGGTAATTATTATGGTTGCCGCTGAAGTTATAGTTAACGAAACCGGCGTTAATCCCGCGATCGTAAACCTTCGGCGAGATAGCACCCTGTGGACGCGGCTCCAGGAATATCTGCGGCACTTCCAAATCCATACGCTGTATGGCTGCGTCGTAGCTCAGCTTGGCACCCGAAATTTGCTGTGACAGAGCGTAGCACTGCGCGGCACCTTCGGTTTTCATATCGCCCGGCAGTTTTACACCGTAGTCCTGGTAATCCTGCGCAGTCAGGCAAGGCGTTACCGGCGTGTCTTTGGCGTCTTTTTTGAATTCGATGTCGCGGTGATCGATACGCTGTCCGTTCAGGTAAATATCGAACGGATATTTACCTGGCAGGATATCATCGCCGCTGGACAACGCTGCCACCTGGGCAATGTTGTCATCGCCATGGATGAAGGAGGTGTTGAACTGCTCCTCCGCCATGGCCATATGAGAGAATGAAAATGGCACCGCAGAAAAATAAATTACACCATTAATCAGCCTGACCAAACGTTTTGGCGTGAGGGTTGTTATTCTTTTATGTGCCATTTTTTGTTCATTCCTTGAAGGGCTTAAATCAATTTAATGCAACGTTCTTAATCTCGGTGTGGCCGCCGTAATCGTTGATATAGGTGAACGACATACTGTTGGCCGACTGCGCGCCCTGTGGCAGAGCAATCCGCAGGCTATCTTGCGGTTTCACCATGTCGGCATTCACTTTCCAGCTTTTGCCACCGCTTTTCAGCGTCAGTACACCCAGCGTCACAAACAGTGGACCATTGTTGGTCACCACCAGATTGCTGCCCTGACGCTGCCATTTCAGAGCCTCTGCCTGCTGTTGCAGGTTGGCCTTCAAGGCTTCTGGGCGGTAGAACAGTTTGATACGGGTACGGATCGCCACCTGCAGCACGTTGTCTTGCTTAGGCGTTGGCGGAATTTCCTGTACGTTTACCCAGAGCAGACTTTCTCTGTCCTGCGGTAACCCGCTGCCGGAATAAATAAAGCGCAGAATTGCGTCTTTTTTGGCAGCCAGTTTTAAAATAGGTGGAGTGACCACGATCGGTAAATTCTTCGGCATCTGGCTTGAATCGCCAGTATCCAACCAGGTTTGCACCATATAGGTGTCGTCGCTGTCATTGCTGATTGAGAGCGATGCGGATTTACTTCCGCTGTTATAAATTACGCGCGTCGAATCAACCTGAATTCCGGCAAAAGCATTTACGGAAAACGCGAATAAAATACAAGAAAGCACTTTTTTCATCGGAATATCTCAACTCTCAGAATTTAGCCGTCCGTGGCCAATAGCTCTATCTATCCTGCCAGCGAATTAAATTACTTGTATTCGATGGTGAAGGTAGCGTTAGAGTTTGCCTGACCCGCAGTTACCAGATCCTGGTAAGATTTATAACGAGCGCGCAGGTTGAAAGTCGCAGAACCTGGGTTGTCGCCATCAGCAGCAACAGAAACGGTCGCAGGGGTAGCAACTTCCTGAGAGATTGGCAGAGTTGCGCCGTTGTTATCCAGGATTTCAACGCCAACGCCGTTAGCGCCGCCAGTTACAGCCAACAGCTCTGGGTGGCCAGCTGGGGTGTTACCGTCGAAACGCAGGGTGTAGTTACCCGCTTCACATTTCTCCAGGCTAATATCGAAAGCTTTAGCACCGCTGGTAGAACCAGAAGTTGGGAATGCGGTAGTAGGGTATTTACCCAGGTAAACTTCTTTATTCTGGTCTTTATCAACAACTTTACAGGTGGACTGTACGATTTCACCGGTGAATTTAACGTTGCCGCTTGCAGCAGTAGCGTTATAAGCAGTAGCAGACAATACCAGCGCGGCCAAAGGCAATAATACTTTTTTCATTTCCAGCTCCATAGAAAAACAATAAAATAATCGATTCAGTGACAGACGAATATATAGTTCCCCGGCACTGAGCATACACTCAGCGATAGCACTCCTTGCTTAAAAGGAGTGTTGCCTCGATGAACCCATTGCCGGACGAAATATAGACTAAGCGCATTCTTATTGTTAAATCGTTTAAAACATTCATAACCCCCCTCTTGATAGGAATAAACTATCAACAAATACCTATCGATCGATGTTGACGATTCAATCGAATAGGAATAATCTGTGTTTTGGAAAGTCATGCAGTCAGACATTTTTATTTAAGGCCTGATTAACAGCATATTATTCCGTATATTTACATTTTGTTACCTTTAGAGCCCTTTGGACTTCACGACTAAATGCGCGTTAAATGGTCTGCAAGCGACATTTCACAATCACGTCGCACCAAATAAGACATTTACCTATAAACAGCCTGATATTGAATTAATTTTAGTTAAAAAACAGGCAGTTACATATCAATCAAGGGATTGAGGAATGCGCAGTTCTTTTAGAGAGAAAAATAACGGAATTAATTATGTTTTCCAGCCAATGTTCGCAAAATCCGGACAATTGCTGGCCGTTGAGTGCCTATCTCGATTCACTTTTAATAGTGAATATGCGCATTTCTCTCCTGAACAGTTCTTTCGTACTGCCGATAGCGAGACCCGAATTGAGATTCTGTTAGACCAGGTCAGTCTGATAGAGAAATATAATCACTGGTTTCATGAGAATCAGGTTATAGCCACGCTGAATGTAGACGACCATTCACTGCGTTCGTTGGCCAATAGCCATTTTGCAGAAAGAATTAGCGCCACTCGCTGTATACATTTCGAAATCAGTGAGAACTCAACCCGTTTGGTTAAAGATCGCGTTCATGGCGATCCTTCACTAAAGAGCTATTCATTTTGGCTCGATGATTTTGGTTCTGGCTATGCGGGTTTTTCCGCGCTGTATAACAGCCAGTTCCGCTTCGTTAAACTCGACCGTTTTTTGTTATGGGACTTTATGAAAAAGTCCGGCGGCGACGGTTTAATGCGCGCTTTATTGCGCTTTTTTTACCTTAATCATTACAAGGTAATTATTGAAGGGGTTGAAACCCCCGAGCATAAAAAATGGCTGGACGAAATGCCATATTACGCACTGCAGGGAAAGCTGTGGAAGGAATCCGACATCAAGGATTTGAACTCGCTTCTTACAGCTGAATACTTTTAACTCATTATGGGTGTTTGCCATTATGTCTAAAAACAATGTCCTTGTTATTAGTGAGTGTAAGTACAGCTATGTCGGCCTTTCGGTGTTACTGAAAAAACATTACGGCAAGTACGATATCAGACTGTTTTCAGATTTTATGCACGGTGGCGCCAAGGCGGAGAAAATAATTAAGCACGACATCGCCCTGATCTTCACCTCACAAAATCTGGAGCAAAGCGTTAACGTCATTGAAAGCCTGGTGTCTTTGCATCAGCAATACAACTCCAAAACGCGTCTGTTGGTGTTTTATGACGATGAACGCGTGGTGAAACTATTGTCGATCCTGGGCATCTCCGTTGAATTGGTGTCTACACGCATTCCACTTTATTCGCTGCAGGAAAAAATACAGAACCTGCTGGAAAGTAAAGAGCCCGGGGGGATAAAAATGCAGAAAACCCGCGAGCTTAGCCCGGCGGAAAGCGACGTTATCTTCAACCTGTTGCGCGGTGACAGCCTGCTGCATATTGCCCAAAAGCGCGGCACCCACCCCAAAACGATTTTCTCTCAGAAATACAGTGCGATGAAAAAGCTGCGTCTGCGCAGCATGAGCAGTATTTTCGTTGCCAGCAAGTAACTCCCTCCTCCCCTTCAGGCTGCCACCGGCGGCCTGAAGGGCGGATTCAATGTTAAATTAATGTAACAATCAACGATAAAGCAGTAACAGCCACATAACACTCCTGTCTATTGGTTAGGATCCGCTCAGCAAACTTTCTGTGAGCCATGTCGTCTGGACTAATAAAAACATCAGGAGATGTTATGAAGTCATCATTATTCAGCCGTTATACCTGCCTTGTGTTGAGTCTTTTGCTGACGTTGGCGTCTTTGGCGCTGTTGTCCCATAGCCCCTGGTTTTGGCTACCGACGATCATTTTTGGTGGTCTGAGCGCGTTGGGCATTTATGATCTGACCCAACAACGCCACGCCATCTGCCGAAACTATCCGATCATCGGCCGACTGCGCTTTTTCTTCGAGTTTATTCGCCCGGAAATACGCCAGTACTTACTGGAAGAAGATAACGCGCAGATCCCGTTTTCACGTACCCAACGCACGCTGGTTTACCGACGCGCCAAAAATGAAATGGGCGACAAGCCGTTCGGTACCCAGTTGGACGTTTATCAAACCGGCTACGAATGTATCGGGCACTCCATGCGTCCGGTCGAGGTATCTGACCCCACCAGCTTCCGCGTGACGATCGGCGGTCCAGATTGCAGCCAACCCTACTCCGCGTCGATCTTTAACATCTCCGCCATGAGCTTCGGCGCCCTGTCGGCCAACGCCATTCGCGCCCTCAACCTCGGCGCGGCAAAGGGCAATTTCTACCACGACACCGGCGAAGGCAGTATCAGCCGTTATCATCGCGAAAATGGCGGCGACCTGGTCTGGGAATTGGGCAGCGGTTACTTCGGTTGCCGCACCGCCGACGGCCATTTTGATCCGCAACGCTTCGCCGAGCAGGCTAAAAAACCGCAGGTGAGAATGATTGAAATCAAGCTCAGCCAGGGGGCTAAACCCGGACATGGCGGCATACTACCGGCGAAAAAAGTGGATGCGGAAATCGCCGCAACGCGCGGCGTACCTGAAGGGGTCGACTGTATTTCTCCGGCTTCGCACAGCGCCTTCAGCACCCCAATTGAAATGATGCATTTCATCCAGCAGCTACGTGAATTGTCCGGTGGCAAACCCGTGGGCTTCAAACTCTGTATCGGCCACCCGTGGGAATTTGTCGCCATCGCCAAAGCCATGTTGCAAACCCAGATCTTGCCGGACTTTATCGTGGTGGACGGCAAAGAAGGCGGAACCGGCGCAGCACCGCTCGAACTGTCCAACTATATGGGCATGCCGCTGCGCGAAGGGTTGTTATTCGTCCATAACACCCTGGTGGGCTGCGGACTGCGTGACAAAATCAAGATTGGTGCCAGCGGTAAAATCATCAGCGCCTTCGATATCGCCAGCGTGCTGGTGTTGGGCGCCGACTGGGTGAACTCAGCCCGTGGTTTTATGTTCGCCATCGGCTGCATTCAGTCGCAAAGCTGCCATACCAATCACTGCCCTACCGGGGTCGCCACCCAGGATCCACTGCGACAGAAAGCCCTGGTGGTGCCAAACAAGGCCGAACGCGTTTATCACTTCCACCAGAATACGGTGAAAGCGCTGGCAGAAATGCTTGCGGCAGCGGGCGTCAGCCGCCCTGAGCAGTTGACTTCGCATCATATGCTGCGCCGTATTACCTCAACCGAAATCAAGGTCTACGCCGACATCTATTACTACCTGGAGCCTGGTGCACTGCTGCAAAAAGAGATCGAAAGCGATTTTTATGCGCGCATGTGGCGCATGGCGACGCCAAACAGTTTCGATCAGGCGATCGCCCTGCCGGCTTAAGGGGTACGTTTGTACCTGCTGAGGTAAAAGATAACGGGAATGAATTGCCCCCTCGCCTCGGGGAAGGACATTGGAGAGGGGGTTGCTTGCTACAGCGGCCCTCCCCCTCAGCGGCGAGAGGGCATGTGGGTTATGGCTTACGCGCCGGGGCGTCGCCGGCCACGTAATAGTCAGCATTGCTACGCGGCAACGGCGTGCGCTGGCGGATACGATCGGCAATCTTCTCGGCGATCATGATGGTGGTGGCGTTCAGGTTACCGGTGATGATCAGCGGCATAATGGACGCATCCACCACCCGCAAGCCTTCCATACCGTGCACTCGCCCTTGCCCATCCACCACCGCCATCTCGTCTTCGCCCATTTTGCATGAGCAGGAAGGATGGAAGGCGGTTTCGGCATGCTCACGCACAAAAGCGTCCAGCTGTTCGTCGGTCTGCACTTCTGGCCCCGGGCTTATCTCACGGCCGCGGTATTCGTCCAATGCAGGCTGCGCCATGATTTCGCGCGTGATGCGAATGGCATCGCGGAACTCCTGCCAGTCCTGTTCGGTCGCCATATAGTTGAACAAGATGCTCGGATGTTGGCGCGGATCCTTCGATTTCACCTGCACCCGGCCACGGCTCGGGGAGCGCATTGAACCGACGTGCGCCTGGAAACCGTGCTCTTTCACCGCGTTGCTGCCGTTGTAGTTAATCGCCACCGGCAAGAAATGGTACTGAATGTTCGGCCAGGCGAACTCTTCGCGGCTGCGGATAAAGCCACCGGCTTCAAACTGGTTGCTGGCGCCCACGCCGGTGCCGTTGAACAGCCACTCTGCGCCGATCTTCGGCTGGTTGAACCATTGCAATGCCGGGTACAACGACACCGGCTTTTTACAGGCGTATTGCAGGTACATTTCCAGATGGTCCTGCAAGTTCTCGCCCACGCCGGGCAGATCGTGCACCAGATCGATGTCCAGGCGGTTCAGCAGCGCCGCTGGACCAACGCCGGAACGCTGCAAAATCTGCGGCGAGGCAATCGCGCCTGCACACAGCAACACTTCACGACGCGCTCGGGCACTGTTGATTTGGTTACTTTCGCCCTGCAAGTAGTCAACGCCCACCGCACGCTTACCCTCGAAGCGGATGCGGTCGGTCAACGCGTGAGTGACAATCTTCAGGTTTGAACGGGAACGAGCCTGATCCAGATAACCCCGAGCGGTGCTGGCGCGACGGCCTTTCGGCGTGACCGTGCGATCCATCGGGCCAAAGCCTTCCTGCTGGTAGCCGTTCAGGTCATCAGTACGCGGATAACCCGCCTGCACACCGGCCTCCACCATTGCGTGGAACAATTCGTTATTACCGGCTTTCGGCGTGGTCACGCTGACCGGGCCGTCGCCACCGTGATAATCATTAGGCCCGATATCGCGGGTTTCCGCCTTGCGGAAATATGGCAGGCAGTCCAGATAACTCCAGTCCTCCAACCCCGGTGCTTTTGCCCAGTTGTCGAAGTCCATCGCGTTGCCGCGGATGTAGCACATGCCGTTAATCAGTGATGAGCCGCCCAGCCCTTTACCCCGGCCACACTCCATGCGGCGGTTGTTCATGTGCGGCTCAGGATCGGTTTCATACGCCCAGTTGTAACGACGGCCCTGCAGCGGGAATGCCAGCGCGGCCGGCATCTGGGTGCGAAAATCCATCCGATAATCCGGGCCGCCGGCTTCCAGCAGCAATACGCTAACGTCAGCGTCTTCGGTTAAACGGGTGGCTAAAACGTTACCGGCTGAGCCGGCACCGATAATGATGTAATCGTATTCCATACATTATCTCCTAAATATTCGTATGCCTGAATGATGCGAATGGCTTGAATATCGCATGCTGAATATATCCAGGCAGTTTTGGATGCAAGAAAGGATTATCCCCTATGGATTTCGCGTTACAGCTAGGCGGCAAGGGCGTGGAACCCCAGGAGTCAAGTAAGTGACTGGGGTCCGCGTTCGCAGCCAACAACGCTGTAGCTTGAAAGACGACGGGGATATTTAAAAGATGGAAATATATTCGCCCAGCTCGACTTGTACCGATTTGACCTGGGTGTAATGTTCCAGCGTACTGAGGCCATTTTCACGGCCGACGCCAGACTGTTTGTACCCGCCGACCGGCATTTCCGGCGCCGATTCACCCCAGGTGTTGATCCAGCAAATGCCGGCCTCCAACTGGTGGATCACCCGATGCGCCCGGGTCAGATCGTTCGTCACCAAACCGGCAGCCAGGCCGAAGGTGGTGTCGTTCGCACGGCGTACCACTTCTTCTTCGCTGTGGTAAGTGAGAATGCTCATTACCGGCCCAAAGATCTCTTCGCGCACGATCTCCATCTCGTCACCGCAGTCGGTAAATACCGTCGGCGCCACATAAGCCCCTTTGGCGTATTCCCCCTCAGTCACACGTTCGCCGCCGCACAACAGCCGAGCGCCGCTTTTCTTGCCGCTTTCGATGAAGCGTAATACCGACTCCATATGCGCGAAGCTGACCAGCGGGCCGAAGTTGGTTTGTGGATCGGTAGGATCCCCCAGGCGAATGCGCTTAACGCGCTCGAGGATTTTGGCTTCGAACTCGGCCTGCAACGCTGCGGGGACAAATACTCGAGTCCCGTTGGTGCACACCTGGCCGGAGCTGTAGAAGTTGGCCATCATGGCGATATCGGCGGCGCGATCCAGGCAGGCGTCGTCAAAAATAATCAGCGGGGATTTGCCACCCAGCTCCATGGTGACTTCTTTCAGCGTCGAACCTGAGGCGTTAGCCATCACTTTCTTGCCGGTTTTTACACCACCGGTGAAGGACACCTTGGCAATGCCGGGATGATCGGTCAGGTACTGGCCGACTTCTGCGCCGCTGCCGGTGACCACGTTGAATACGCCGTCCGGCAAACCGGCTTCGGTATAGATTTCCGCCAGCTTCAGCGCCGTCAGGGAAGTGACTTCACTGGGTTTGAAGATCATCGCGTTGCCTGCCGCCAGTGCCGGTGCGGATTTCCACAGGGCAATCTGGATCGGGTAGTTCCAGGCGCCAATACCGGCCACCACGCCCAGGGGCTCACGACGGGTATAAACAAAGGCGCTGTCACGCAGCGGGATCTGCTGGCCTTCGATCGCCGGGATCAGACCCGCATAATATTCCAATACGTCGGCACCGGTAACGATATCCACCGCCGTGGTTTCCGACATGGCCTTGCCGGTATCCAACGTTTCCAGCGCGGCCAGTTCGTCGTTGCGTTCGCGCAGAATATCCACCGCTCGGCGCAGAATACGAGAACGTTCCATCGCCGTCATCGCTGCCCACACTTTCTGTCCGCTGGCTGCACTGGCCACCGCACGGTTGACGTCTTCAGCGCTGGCGGACTGGATCTCGGCAAGCACTTCACCGTTCGCCGGGTTAACCGCGTTGAAAGTTTTTCCATCGGTACTGTCTACATAGGCACCATTAATATAGAGCTTCTGTAAGCCAAAACGGGACATAGGTTCTCCTTGGGTTATCCTCAGGGTGGCGTTTGCCCCCGGAGTTGAAACGTAATGTATTCGGTCGTGAGCGCTATCGCCTGCGTCTGGTTGAACGCCGCGCCGCGCAACGCACTGCGCAGCCACAGGCCGTCAATCAGTGCTGCCAATCCTTTGGCTGCCAGTCGCGCCTGCACCTTGGGCAGTTGGCGACTAAATTCGGCACACAGGTTGGAATACAGCCGACGGCCGTTCACCTGTTGCAGCCGATTAAGCTGCGGCTGGTGCAAGCTGCTGGCCCAAAACGCCAGCCAGGTTTTCATCGCTGCACTGTTGATCTGGCTGTCGTCGAAGTTACCGGCGACGATCGCCTGCAGCCGTGATGCCGGGCTCTGGTCGCTTAACGCCTGTAGCCGCAGCTTCACCGCCTCGCCCAAATGGCTAATCAAATAGCGCATAGTGGCTTCCAGCAGGCCGTTCTTGTCCTTGAAATAATGGCTGATGATGCCGTTGGAAACTCCGGCCCGCCGCGCTATTTGCGCGATGGTGGCGTCATGCATTCCCACTTCGTTCACCGCGGCCAGCGTGGCATCTATCAACTGCTGCCTTCTGATTGGCTGCATTCCTACCTTTGGCATAATTCGACTCTCACAAAACCGACTTCGGCCTCGTCTCAGCGGCGGGACTTCACGCCCTTTTCACCTGCTGAACTTGGTCTTCATGCTCACTATTAAACTTTTTTTTGATTGAACGTTCAATAAAAATTGCATATATTTTATTACCGCTTGGTTACAAATATGTACTTTTCGGTTGTGGAACTGGCTGATTTTTGTGAGGTATTTAACGAATCTGACCAAAATCAGTGTCTGTAAGCGGTTCCCACCACGAAACGATTTTCTGTTTCGTTAACAAGCAAAGCGGCAATCTTTGGCAAGCAGAATAGCGATTGCCGCGGCTTTATATCCGCACTTTTCCGGACGGCGCCGATGCGTCCGTTCAGGCTGGTGTGTGGGCACGATTTTACTCAGTTGTTAAAAAACAGAGGAAGACGATGACAACACGCGAAACCTCCTCAAAACCACAAAAGGATGGCCTTAATCCGGTGGTTTTCTTTACCTCGGCGGGGCTGATTCTGGCCTTCTCGCTGATGACCATCTTTTTTACCGATTTCTCCGGGCGATGGATCACCCGCACCCTGAATTGGGTTTCAACCACCTTCGGCTGGTATTACCTGCTGGCCGCTACTCTGTACATCGTATTTGTGGTGTTTATCGCCGCGTCGCGCTTCGGTTCGATCAAGCTCGGGCCAGAACAGTCGAAACCCGAATTCAGCCTGATGAGTTGGGCAGCGATGCTGTTCGCCGCCGGCATCGGCATCGATCTGATGTTCTTCTCGGTCGCCGAACCGGTGACGCAATATATGATGCCACCGGAAGGCCAGGGCCAGACGATGGAAGCCGCCCGCCAGGCCATGGTGTGGACACTGTTCCACTACGGGCTGACCGGCTGGTCGATGTATGCGCTGATGGGCATCGCCCTCGGCTACTTCAGCTACCGCTATAACCTGCCGTTGACCATCCGTTCGGCGCTCTACCCGATTTTCGGTAAACGCATCAACGGCCCGATCGGCCACAGCGTAGACATAGCGGCCGTGCTGGGCACTATCTTCGGCATCGCCACCACGCTGGGTATTGGCGTAGTGCAGTTGAACTACGGGCTGAAAGTTCTGTTCCACATTCCGGAAAACCTGACGGTTCAGGCCGCGCTGATCCTGCTTTCGGTGATCATGGCGACCATTTCGGTGACCTCAGGCGTTAACAAGGGCATCCGCATTCTGTCCGAACTCAACGTGCTGTTGGCGTTAGGGCTGATCATGTTCGTGCTGTTCTTCGGGGATACCGAATTCCTGCTCAATGCGCTGGTGCTCAACGTTGGCGACTACGTTAACCGCTTTATGGGAATGACCCTTAACAGCTTCGCCTTCGATCGTCCGGTAGAATGGATGAACAACTGGACCCTGTTCTTCTGGGCCTGGTGGGTGGCCTGGGCGCCGTTTGTCGGCCTGTTCCTGGCGCGTATTTCGCGTGGGCGCACCATCCGCCAATTTGTAGTCGGTACGCTGATTATTCCTTTCGTGTTCACCCTGCTGTGGCTGTCGATTTTCGGCAACAGCGCGCTGTATCAGATCATTCACGGTAACGCCGCTTTCGCGCAGGAAGTAATGCAGTATCCGGAACGCGGTTTTTACAGCCTGCTGGCTCAGTATCCGGGCTTCACCTTCAGCGCCTCGGTGGCAACCATCACTGGCCTGCTGTTCTACGTCACCTCGGCGGATTCAGGTTCACTGGTTTTGGGTAACTTCACCTCGCGCCTGAGCGACATCAACAACGATGCGCCCAACTGGCTACGTATTTTTTGGTCGATAACCATTGGCCTGCTGACCATCGGCATGCTGATGACCGACGGCGTGCCCGCGTTGCAAAAAACCACGGTGATCATGGGCCTGCCGTTCAGCTTTGTGATCTTCTTCGTGATGGCCGGATTGTATAAATCATTGCGGGTAGAGGATTACCGCAAAGCCAGCGCGCTGAACACCAGTGCGCCAATGCCGGTGTCCAGCAATGACGTGCTCAACTGGAAACAGCGCCTGTCGCGCGTAATGAATTATCCTGGCACGCAGTACACGCAGAAAATGCTGGATACCCGTTGCCGACCGGCGATGCAAGAAGTGGCGCGTGAGCTGGAACTGCGCGGTGCCAAAGTGGAATTCAGTGAGGTACCGCCGACCGAAGATGAACGTTTGAGCCATCTGGAGCTGCTGGTGCATCTGGGCGAAGAGCAGAACTTCATCTACCAGATCTGGCCACAGCGTTATTCGGTGCCGGGCTTTACCTATCGTGCTCGCTCCGGTAAGTCGCATTACTACCGGTTGGAAACATTCCTGATGGAAGGCACCCAGGGCAATGACCTGATGGATTACAGCAAAGAGCAGGTGATCGGCGATATTCTCGATCAGTATGAGAAACACCTGAACTTTGTGCATATCCACCGTGAGGCACCGGGCAATACCCTGACCTTCCCGGATATGTAATCCGTTCATCATGGCCAAAAGGCGCAGTTTAAAAACTGCGCCTTTTTTTACGGTATATCGTCAGGCAAGTCGGCTTTTAGCAGCAGTATCGAACCCGCCAATAACACCAGATCCTTTAGCAGAAAGCTGGTGGCCCCCCCCATCGCCGGAAAGCCACCGGCCGAAGCTTCCCAGGCACCCGGTGTGGAGAAGATCAGCGTCAGGGTCGTCAGATAAGTCAGCGTCGATCCCACCGCCCCCAATAACCCCAAACGTCGCGACCAAAAACCGGCCAGCAGCAAAAGACCAAAGCTCCACTCGGCAACCCCTAACGCATAACTGGCACCGCGAATGCCAAACACATCGTGCATCCAGGCCAGCAGCGGGCTATTACCAATCAGAGGCACCAGCCCCTGCGCTTCATAATCAAACCACTTGGCATAGCCGAAAGCGGCGAAGATCACCACCAGCGCCAGCCGCATAAAGGCCACGTCCCAGTTCGAGCGCTTAAAGCGCTGCAGCCATATTGTCTGAACCATCGTCCCTCCCGTTGTACTTGCCCGCAGCCGGGATTAAACCAGCGTCCATCCGGCTGCGGGACGCGGCGGCTTACTGCCCCATAGCGTCTTTTTGCATAGCGTCTTTGCTCATACTGTCTTTCTTCATGCCGTCATGCTTCATGGCGTCTTTACCCATGCTGTCTTTCTTCATGCCATCATGTTTCATGGCATCTTTGCCCATGCCGTCTTTCTTCATGCAATCCTTGCCCATACACTCTTTTTTCATGCCGTCTTTGGCCATACCCTCGTGCGACATCTGGCTCATGCCGTCTTTTTTCATCGCGTCTTTGCCCATGCTGTCGGCGGCATTGGCACCGAGGGAACCTAACATCAACGCGCTACACATCATTACTGCGAATAACTTTTTCATGGTATTTCCTTTTCTCATTTAAAAAGCACCTGTGTGCCGGGGATAGTTGGGGCCGTCGTTAGCTGCCGCCAAACCAGTTGTAACCTTGATCTTCCCAGTAGCCGCCGGGAAAGCGGTTGGTGATCTCTATGACCTGAATATGTTTCGGGTTCTTGTAGCCGAGCTTGGTCGGCATGCGCAGCTTCATCGGATAGCCGTATTTACGCGGCAGGATCTGGCCATCGTAAGTCAGCGCCATAATGGTTTGCGGATGCAGCGCCGTGGCCATGTCGATGCTGGTGTAGTAGTCGTCGGCGCATTTGAAGCTGACATAGTTGGCGCTCAGGTCCGCGCCGATCGCCTGCAAAAATTGCGCAAAGGGTACGCCCCCCCACTTACCGATGGCACTCCAACCCTCAACGCAGATATGGCGCGTCACCTGGCTGATTTGCGTCATGCTGTGCAATTGCGGCAAGGTCCACGGCTGCTTATTCAGCACTAACCCACTGACCTCCAGCCGATAATCCTCGCCATTGATATCCGGCGCTTCTTCTTCGGCGTAAAACGCGTTGAACGGGAACGGACGAGTAATCTGCGACTCGGCATACACCGGTGCCAAATGGTCGGCGTTAAACAGCCACCCCTGCACCCGATCGTTAAAGCGCGAGATACGGCTCAACGCCTGCTCCACATGGGTGTTGTCGCTAAGGTCACAGCCGGTGAGCATCGCAATGCCACCCAGCGTCAACCCGTTACGCAGAAAACGGCGGCGTGAAGAGGAGGTCAACTGACGCGCCAACAACTGCTGTGCCTCCCTGACAATCTCCCGGCCTTCACTCAGGCTGATAAGGGGTTTATCTGTTTTCATCGGGTTCTCCTTAACGTCCACGCAGCATGGCCAACAGCGTGCGTGGTACCAGCGCCACCATGACCAGGTGCACTACTACAAACCCCACCAGCGCCGACATGGCGTAAAAGTGGATATAACGTGCCGCTTCATAGCCGCCGAGCAATTCGCGCAGCAGCGGAAATTGCACCGACTTCCACAACACCAGGCCAGATATCACCATCACTACGCCTGCCACCATCACAAACAGATAAGCAGCTCGCTGTACCATGTTGTAATGACGCAAATCGCTATGACCGAGTTTGCCCCGTAGCGCCGCCAGCAGATCGCTCAACAAGGCTTTTGGGCTGAGCGGCCAAAATTTGCGTTTCAAACGGCCGCTGAACAGATTGATCAGCAGATAACACAACCCGTTGACCCCAAACAGCCACATGCCGGCGAAGTGCCATTGGAGCGCCCCACCCAACCAACCGCCTAGCGTCAGCTCATTGATAAAACTGAAGTTGAACAGCGGGGAAGCGTTGTAGATGCGCCACCCGCTGGTGACCATGATCAGCATCGCCAACGCATTCAGCCAATGCGTCAGGCGCAGCCACAGCGGGTGGATCAGTGCGGGTTTCTCCGGCGTAATGGACATGGCCATGACGTCTCTCCTGACGGTGGCGGTTTCGATGGGCTGAGTATCCGTCCGATTTGTTCCCCAAGACCTCACGCAAAGTTAAATAAAATGTGATAACTCCGGCTTCGGCGGTTGTGTAGACTTCATTAAGGCCTGGCAATCAGCGGTGAGAGAATGGAAAAGCCAAAGAAAATTTTAATCGTCGAGGATGACGGCAATATCGCGGAGCTGCTGCAGTTACATCTGCGCGACGAGGGTTATGACATCAGCCATGCCGCCGATGGCAATCTGGGGATGGCGATGCTGGAACAGGGCGGCTGGGACGCGCTGATCCTTGATTTGATGCTGCCGGGGATCGATGGGCTGGAGATCTGCCGCCGTGCGCGCAACATGACGCGCTACACGCCGATCATCATCACCAGCGCGCGATCCAGCGAGGTACATCGCGTGCTGGGGTTGGAGCTCGGTGCCGACGACTACCTCGCCAAACCCTTTTCGATGCTGGAACTGGTGGCCAGGGTTAAGGCACTGTTTCGCCGTCAGGAAGCCATGAGCCGCAACCTGAAAATGGACGCCGGCACCTTGAGCTTTGACGGCCTGACCATCGATCCGATTGCGCGTGAAGTGCTGTTGAATCATCAAGCCATCGACCTGACGCCGCGTGAATTCGACCTGCTGTATTTTTTTGCCAAACACCCCGGCAAGGTCTTTTCCCGCTTGAGCCTGCTCAACCAGGTGTGGGGATATCAGCACGAAGGCTATGAGCACACCGTGAATACCCATATCAACCGGCTGCGCATCAAAATTGAAAGCAACCCGGCGGAACCCGAGCGCATCCTCACCGTGTGGGGTATGGGCTACAAATTCGCGGCAGCGCCGCAAGAGTGAATCATGAAAAACCTTACGTTAACGCAACGTCTGACCCTGATCTTCGCACTGCTGATGGTGGTCAGCTGCGCCATATCCGGCTGGATGCAGGTGCGCAGCAGTACCCAGTATAGCCAGGCGGTGATCCAGCGGTTGTCCGGTAATCTGGCGCAGCACATTGCCGACAGTAACCCGCTGTTGGGGCAAAACGGGCTGAACGCCCCCTCGGTTCACAGCCTGTTCGATCAACTGATGGCGGTAAACCCCAGCGTTGAGGTCTACCTGCTCGACAAACAGGGCAATATCATTGGCAACGCCGCGCCGGCCGGCCACCTGAAACGCCAGAAAGTGGATTTGCTGCCGTTGCAGGCCTTGTTCGATGGCGCCAGCATGCCGGTTTACGGCGATGACCCGCGCAACCCGAATGCCAGAAAAGTGTTCAGCGCCGCACCGCTGAAGGTCAATGGTCAGGTTGAAGGCTATTTGTACGTGGTGCTGCTGGGCGAAGACTACGACGCGCTGGCCAGCAACGCGCTGTTTAGCTCTGCGGTTTCCATGGCGCTGTGGTCATCGGGCCTGATGGTGCTGTTCAGCCTGTTGGCCGGCGGATTCGCGTTCTATTGGGTCACCCGGCCAATCCGTCGTCTTACGCGTCAGGTCAGCGAGCTGGACAGCGGCGGCATCGCTGCGGTACAGGCCTATGCCGCGCTGCCGGTCGACGCCGCCGGACGCGACGAGGTCAGCCGACTGCAGCAAGCCTTCAACAGCATGGCGCAACGCATCGCCTTACAGTGGCAGTCGCTTTCACAGCAGGACCAACAGCGCCGCGAGTTTATCGCCAATATCTCGCACGACCTGCGTACCCCGCTGACTTCGCTGCACGGCTACCTGGAAACGCTGTCGGTAAAATCCGCCAGCCTGAGTGAAAACGATCGCCAACGCTATCTGGAGATCGCGCTGGCGCAGAGCCGCAAGGTCGGTCGGCTGGCGCAGGAGCTGTTCGAGCTGGCACGGCTGGAGTATGGCGTGGTGAAACCGCAGAAAGAGCCGTTCTCGCTCAGCGAGCTGGTGCAGGATGTGTTCCAGAAGTTCGAGCTGGCAGCCGAGGCTCGCCAGCAACGGCTGCTGGCTGATATCGCCCCGGGCATTCCATTGGTGTTCGCCGATGTCAGCATGATTGAACGCGTGTTGACCAACCTGCTGGACAACGCTATTCGTCACACGCCACAGGGGGGCGAGATTGAAGTGCGGCTCTGGCAGCAGGCAGGCAAGGTGCTGGTTCAACTTAACGACAGTGGCCCCGGTATCCCACAGGAGCTGCGCGCCGATCTGTTCGTTCGCCCTTCTATTCTGAGCAGCGCGCGTCGCCACGCCAGCGGGCTGGGATTGATGATCGTGCGGCGCATTTTGTTGCTGCACGACAGCGATATCCAACTGATCGAACAACCGCAACGCGGTGCCTGCTTCCGCTTCTCAATCCCGCTGCGTTAGCGCGTTATTATTCGTTGAGGCAGCTTTTATCGATGCTGATAAATTTGTCGTTATAGATAATAAATTTCTGCCCTTTCTGGCGAATACCGGCATGAGTCAAAGTATCGCCAGGACGCAGGTATTCGGTTACCCCTTCTTCGTCGGTACTGTCGCAACCGGGCTTGATCAACAGCTTGAAGTAGGTGTTGCCGGTATTGGTGACGGTGCCGCGCTGTGAATCGAGCCGATAGGCAAAATTGGTCTGACGCGGCCGCACCACCAAAATGGTGTCCATTACCACGATTGGCTCCAGCGTCACGCCAGTCGCCTTTTGCCCTGCGGGATCGAATAAACGGGTCGGAATTTCTCGGAACGATACCCGGTAATAGCGTTCGCGGTTATCCTGCGGCCCGCGGTAAAAGAACTTGTAATATTCGCTCTGTCCCGCCTGCAGCTGGAGTTGACGAGGGGCAAACAGCAGTTCGCCATCGGCCGGTTTGCTCCGCGTTTCGCTATCACCCGGTCGATCAATGGCCCGCAGCGTCACCTGATAAATACGCGCGCTGCGGTTATTGTTCAGCACCCGCTTGGCGGTGAAGGATTGGTCCTGATCCATGGCGAACGTCAGGGTGCCAACGTTAATCGCGCTGGCATAAAATGGCAGGCACAATAGCCCGAGCAGCAAGCTTCTCACAGCCTTTCCCCTAGTTAATGTTGCGCCAGGTGGCTTCAACATGGATCTCACCGGCGGCGCTAACGTCGCCGTACCAACCATTACCTTCAATCGTCCTCAGTGAAATCGGGTTATTCATCGGAATACTGAATTTCACCCGTGTTTTGTTTAACACCCCTACCTCGCCGGAAATGTCATTCCACGGCGTACTGCTCCATAACGCATTCGTCATGTCATGCCACTGCCCGTCGCAGCCGGCGTCATAATCCTGCTGCCCGTTGGTGCTGGTAGTGATGCTCAGCGTCGCCGGGAACGGTACTTTGGTGCTGTTATCCGCCGAGGAAAAAATGCAGTAGCTTCTGCCGCTGAGGGCCTGTGTCGGGCCGGTGGCCATGACTCTCACCTCATCGGCAGCGGTTTTACCACTGGTGGTAACAATATAAGTAAACTCCAGCGGTGGCTCACCCGGTCCAACGTAACCTTCACGATGAGGGGTATTGTCATAGTCGTCAGAAATAATGCTAATGCTGAAATCGCGCGGTTTAATAATCAGCTGGTTTGAGGTGGAAAACTCATACCAGCCGGACTCCGGCGACGTGGTGTTCTGGAAGCGGAAGTTAATCAGGTCGCGAGTGCCACTGTCGGAGATCCCCAGCTTCACCATCTGCTTAAAGAAGTTGCTGGCGAAAAAGACGTAGATGGCATTGCTGCTTTTCAGCTCGTTAAAGGTGTAATAGCTGCCGGTACCGGAAGTGTTTTTCCAGGTGTTGCCGTTCAGACTGAACTGCAGGTCGGCGGCGTTAACCGCCGAGGACAGCGCCGCATGGTTAATGGCCGGGAACACGTGAATCGAGGTATTGCTGACGCTGCCATCGGTCTGCAGATCGTAGCTGACCATTTTGCACATGATGCCGGCGCGCGCACCGATAGTCTGGTTTTTACAGTCGGCATTCCCCTCACCGATGATCGGCACGCCGTCGCTGTTAACAAACACTTCCGATACCGCGTTGGTGTTGATAAAGCGCAGATGCGCGGCCTTGCTGTGGGTCACGGTGCGTTTATACCAATTACCGCTGGCCTGGTTCTGGCACCGTCCCCCAGCGCCGGCATCATAAGTGGCCGAGGTCTGGCAGCTGTTAATCTGCATACTGAATGCATCGCCGGGGGCCATCTGCTGCAAATATTGGTAGAAACTCGGCGACATCATGCCGTGCATCCATTTTGCGCCGCCCGGCGTCACCACCGCACCATAAAACCCTTTTTCATCGGTGCTTTGCGGCAGGATCAGGCTGGTGTCCATATTACAGCCCGCATACCAGTTAATGCAGCGCAGGCCGAGGAACGGATTTTTTATCGGGGCATTTTCCAGCCACATGTCAAAGCGGTTGTTCGCCGACAGGCCGGTGTTATAACCATTGTCCACATAGCCCAGGCTCTGCTGATAAATGGTGCCGGAGCCGCCGTATTTCAGGCCGGTCCATTTATTCGCACCGGTCATGCGCGGATCCAGCACCCCGGACGGCGTAACGAAAAAGTTGTCGTCGGCGTTGTTTTCAACGAACACGAACTTCACGGTCGCGGCGTTTGGCCAGTTGGTAACGGTAACCGCCGCACGCAACGGCAGGGCCACCCACAGCATAAGCAGCAGCGCAATTTTAGCCTTCATTGATCGTTTCTCCTGCCTGCATATTGTTGCCGGCATAGGTTTTCAGCCCGGTACAGACCACGTCACCGACCCACACGGCGCCCTGAGCCTTGCTCAGATCCAGATCCACTTCGCAGCTCTGGTTACCGCTATGCGTAAAGTCGATAACCGGGAATTTCTTATCGACGTCCATAATGAATTCGCCTTTGTCATCGGTGCGGGTGCGCCCGATATGGTTTTTGATATAGGCGTTGGCCAGCAGCGTGCCGTCTTCAGCCTTGATGCGACCAAACACCGTCACCATCTGTTTGATTTCTGGCGTGATCACCGCCACGTTACCCGGATACAGCGTCAGCTTGCTCTTGCGTTTGGTGACGATATCGAAGCTTTCCGCCGAGTTTTTATTGTTCATCAACTCCACTTCGTACTGACCGTACGGCGACAACGGCACATAGTTTTTATTGCCAGTCAGCTTGACCGTCCGTCCGTCGACCCGGGCGGTCAGCATGCCGTCGTTTTCAATACCGGTATTAAAGATGATGCCCGCATTCCCTTCGCTTCGGCCGCTGGCCGCAATATCACGCCCCTGCCAACCCACGCTGCCGCTGGCGGACAGGCTCGAGTTGACGTAACCGTCGGCGGAGCTGCTGACGTTGACCGTACCGGCGGAATATTTGGTATCAAAGCGCGCGTATGCACCGCCGTTAAGGCTGTTATCGCCGTTAGTGTCGCCGGATATCGCCCGCGACAGGTTGGCGCCGAGGGTGCGGATCGGCCCGTTTTGAATATCCTTGCGCGCCGCCAGGTTAGCCGTGGTATAGCCGTTTTGATTGGAAACTCCGGCGCTGAGCCAATTGCCCATCGGCAAAGAGAAGTCCAGCGCAATATATTTACCGGTATTTGCGCTGTAGCCACCGTTGTTATAGCGCTGTATGCCGGCGCGTACGCCCAGCGTGCCAAAACGGCCAGTAAACACATTTTGATAATAATCGGCGTTGTAGTAATGACTGTTGTTCTTCTTATCGTCGTTGTAACTGAGACTCAGACTGCCCAACGGCGACCATAGCGCACCAAAATTCATCGTGCCGCCGATGGCACGGTTATATGCATCGTTTTGCAGCAGTTTGTCGCCAATCGAGGTTTTTTCCTGATTGATCCACAAACTGCTGAAACCGCCAGGCAGTGCTGCGCTGACGCTGTTAACCAGGCTCCATGAGCTGTCGGAGGCCGCCATGTTCTGCAGGTTGAACTGAATCGACTCGGTGAGCGGTACGCTGATGCGGCTTTCACCGACCGCGTTGCTGTCAAACGAATAGCCGGACAGCGCCCAGTTGAGCCTGTTTACGTTGCCGGTAGCAGAGGCACCCAGCAGATAAGAATCTTTCGCCGGTCGCTGACGTTGGTTATCGCCGCGCCAGTCGTCCATACGGATCATTCCGCCCCAAAACTGCCAGGCCAGCGGCGCATTGGCACCACGATTGGGGCTGAACAGTTTGTTCACCCGCTGCATGCGCTTATCTACCACCTTGCCGTTGACCACCACTTCGACTTCGACGTCATAAATGCCGTAAGGCAAGTTACCGGTATCCACTTCATGGTTACCCATGGCAAAATTTTGTACGCTGAGCAGCCGCCCTTCACGCGACAAGTGCACTTCCCCCGCCGATGGGAAAAATGCCACGATCGGCGTCAGCGACTGGCTGTTATCAAAAACGGTAGAGTTGGCACGGTTACCGTAGGACAGGCCGTAGATCTTGCTGGAGTTGATGGTGGTGACCGGTCCCAGCGACTGCAGGTTCCAGCTGTCGAGCATACCGGCGGCAAAGCGGCGGCCGGCAAAATCGCGCTCGTACATCGCCTTATACAGCGTAGCGTTTTCGTCGCCGCTGCCGATGCCGTAAATCGAACCGTTCACTTCCACGTGGTGCTCGCGCAGAGCGGTAACGCTGTTGAGTGACAGGTAACTGGAAGTGTTGCCCTCGCTGGCACGGGTGCGGTTATCGTAAATACCAAGGTTATAGTCCAGCGTGCTGCTGACGGCATTGACGCTCGACGCGCCAATGTCGCTGGAGCGCGCGCGGAGCAGGGTTCCCATCGCGGACGCTTTCACCACCAGCTGTAAATTGAGCTGACGGAAATCCAGCGCCAGCCAGGCGTCGGGCGTCAGCGCAATACGCTGCTGCCGATCAAATGCGGCCTCCTGCAGCGCCTGCAGCTGTTTGATGGTTTCCGCAGTCAGCGGTGTCCCCTCGTCGCCATCTTCCAGGGTAATTTGGCGAATTTTTAGTTGGTCGTTTTCGAGGTACAAAAAGGCATGGCCAATACGGCGGTCGTCTTTTACACCGCTGTTTTTTTCAAAGTGCAACAGCAGGGGGATGCTCATGCCTTCGCGCAACGCCAGGCTGAAGGTCTGGGGGATCAAAACGCCATCAATCTGGGTCAGTCCGGCAGCCATCGTCGTCTGACCCGGCAACAGCACGGCAGGAAGCACAAGCGCGCCGGCGGCAAGCAGGGTTTTCAACAACACATCATCCAGCGCACCTTTCACATCCACTCCTTGAATTCTTGTTATGAGTTCCATTCCGTATAGGCTTTGCCGTGGGTTACGCAGTCCGTTATTTCACCGGGATAAACTGGTCGCCATGCCACAGCGCAACGCGACCCTTCTTGTCGCGGACGTCCACCTTGCTGAAAGCTCGAGCCTTGCCCGGCATGACGAAATAGTTTTCCTTGCAGTCACTCCCCTCTTTCTTGTCGCGGCAATTACCGTAGGCCACCACCTTAAAGGTGGCGTTGCCGGTGTTTTTGATCTGGCCGTCGGCAAACTGATAGTCGAATTGGTCCTGCCGTGGCGCCACCACCAAAATGGTGCCGATACGTGCCGATGTGGTGGCAACCGCGTTGCGTTTAGCCGAGTTTTTCCCCACATCGCTCAACGCCTGATCGAACCAGACAATGCGGTAATACCGTTCCTGGTTGTCGCTGGGGCCTTTGTAATAGAAACGGATCACGTCGCTGGCATTGGCCGGTAATATCAGGCTGGCCGGCGACAGCAACATTTCATCTTTACTGCCCATCGGGAGCACCGTGCCGGACTCCAGCGGGCTGGAAATTCGCTCGATCTTGATATTCACCAGACGACCGCTGTCGGTGGTGTTCTTGATTTCTTTACTCAGACGCGCGCTATCGCTGTGCATGAACGAGCTGATCTCACCGACGTCGAGCGCGAAAACAGGTTGAGACAGCGATAGCAACAGGCAGGTGGCGAGAGAGAGTAGTTTCATAACGGTATTCCAGTGACGTTCTTCAGCGGGGTGGAATAAGCAGGGGATTGCCCCCTGCTCTAAACCAGCAACTCGGGGATTACGCAGTCCAGGTGGCGTTGAATTCCACGCTCACGTCACCGCTCCAGATACCTTCCGGCAGGGTGCTGAAGTCGGTGACCGCAGTGGTGCCGTCAGAGGTGGCGCCAATAATGGTGAAAGTGAACTGATCTTGTGCGCTGGTGCGGACAGCCTGATTGTAAGCGTTGGATAACGCGCTCAGGTTGCCGCCCAAAATGCCGGCAGAGGTGTCGATCATGGTGGTTTCCGCCGTTTTCTCTACCGCTGCGCCGTTGTAGTTCACGCCGACATTCAGGGTTGAGCCAGAGGTATCCAGCTGAGTCAGGGTGTTTGAAACCAGTTTAGAAGTCAGTTTGAAGGCAGTTGCAGTGGCATCCCCTTCTACGGTCACGTCAAACAGACCTTTCTGGCTGTTGAAACCCTTGATGCCTTCCGCATAGTTGAAAGACAGGCTGCCGATTGGGGTAACAACCAGTTTGCTGGTGGTGTCTTTCTTCGCGGTAGCAGACCAGGTAGCCAGCGCCTGAGCGGTAACGTCGGCGGCTTGAGCAGTGCTGACCGCAGCGAAGGCGGAAATGATTGCCAGAGCCAGTGTAATTTTCTTCATGGTAAAACTCCCTTCAACTTTAAATATGATTGTGCGTCCATTAGCCTGACGTGCCTTAATCAGTCACTTGCATGAGTGCTTTTAGCCAGTCTGCTTGACGGAGAAAAGAGTAACCGCATCAAATCAAAAAAAGAACCATTAACTACCAATGGTCAAATATTTAGATTTTTATTCTTACTTTAATGTTTATTTTGCTTCCGGTAAGTTAAAAGGGCCATGTAATGATGCTGCAGGGAACAAAACACCTATTGTTTTCATCCCCTCTAAAACCACGTTAACGGTATATAAAACGCACTATTGCGTCAGCGCATAAATAAGGGCGACAGGTTTATTTTTGTAGGATGTTTAATTTGATGCAGATCAATTCATCTGGGTGGCTGGCAGGAAATAAAGGGGGGATAAGCGCTTGGAACGAGAAAGTATTAAACCGCCGGCGCGGCGTGTGCCATTACAACCGACGGCGAATTTTTAGGCCGGGTGTTGAGTCCTGAAGGCCAAAATCAGGCGCATAAACCCTGCTTGATTAAGCCTCAGCTTACGCATGATATTCAGCTTATGGCTACTGACCGTTTTACAACTGCGATGGGTAATACTGGCGATATGTCGCGGATTGGCGCCGGCGATCATCATCGCCAATATTTGCCATTCGCTACGGGACAAGGGCTCTACCGCGGATATCAACGCTGCCTGAATCGCCGGACTACGGTAACTTACCCCCGTGCCGACAGCGTCAATGGCCTGATACAGGCAATCCAAGGGATCGTCTTTGGCCACCAGGGATAAATGCGTTTGAGCAGCCAGAATGGTCAATATGCTGGCATTGGTCACGTCAGTAAATATGATCAGTGGCGTCTTGGGCCAAATATCCTTTATCGTCAGGATGAAATGTAATACATCATACAAACTCTCACTTTCATTATACAGCTCCATTATGAGGATTTGTTTCTCATTCTCCTTTAACCCTGCCTCCACTGCCCTGATGCTGTGCACAAATTGGTAGTGTATGGGTTCGGTTCCAATAAGTGCCCGTAATCCTTTTCTCACCCAGGGGTTGGGTTCGAAAAAGAGAATGTCCTCCCTGAAAGAGATATTTTTCATAATCTATTACCATAATTAGGTATCACAAAAGCGGTTGGCGCGGAAATGCAAGGCAGCGCCGGCGAGCAAAATATAAGGCTTGCATCAAACAAATGCTGCATTATTAACCAGGCGGTGAAAATTAAGTATTTAATATCAAGACAATAAAGATTGGTGGCATATTCCTTTCCCCGGGGTGGCGTTCATCCTGACACCGATTGATGATTAATTAAGAATTGCGGCGTTATCGCTTTCGAGTCCAGAGCAAATCTCTACCCGATGTTCGCGTAAAATGCGACAGCGCAGAAAAAACAGTCGGGAAATGCCCGAAATGTAAGAACGTACCTGATTGCTGCGTACTACCAACAGGAATTCGTCACCGCTGCACTCTGCCGTTTGCGGGCCCGCATAGGCCAGAATGTCGCGACTTAGAGCAGCACTGACGGCAGCTGAGGCGCCCGGCATCGACATAAACACCTTACAACTGCTGACTTTGCCCAGATAGATTTCTTGCCGGGAAACCGAACCGGTGAGATAGGTGGTAATGCCAACCGCCAGCATAATTACCCCCAATGCCACTACGCTGACTATCGCCCACCAGCGCCGGGAATACCCGGTATAAACCGCTTCGGCTGCGGCTGAAGAGCCTGACGAAGGCGCGATTTCCGCTTGAACCGGCGCCGGTGGAGGGGAATTTATATCTCCATTTACGAAACGATCTTCCGGCCCTTCGCAAGACTCCACCCTAATTTCATATCGCAGCATAAAACCGACCTTGGGGACGGTGACAATCACCTCGTCCTCAATGCCCAGATTTTTAATAACCCGACGTAATTTACTCACACATTGGTTAAGATTATTGTTGCCTGACACCATGCCATAATCATCCCAAACCTTCTTGAATATTACCTCCCGCCCCACTGGCTCGCCATGATGCGTAATCAATAGCAGCAGTAACCGCTTCGACGGATTGGAAATAGAGATGGGATCGTCAGGAAACTCTGTCAGGCTCATGGTTCCCGTATCCACGTCAAAAATGATGTGGTCATTAATTCTATATTTCATTTTTCACAGGTTTCACTCTAGGATTATTTATCGCCGGCGTTAAATGTTAATAGAATATTAAGCAATATTTAATCAGGTTAATTAGCCAACCTTAGCCACTGACCCTTCTGAAAATCAATTAACGCCACAAAGTAAATATTTCTCACCTTATCATTTTTGATATAAGAATTTTCTCATATGTCATAACCAAAGATTATACAAACATCCACATCATTGATATATTTATATGTAAAAGATCTTAAAGTTAGTTTTTTGTTTTGTAAATTACCGCCTTTAAGCTGAAAATTCTCGTCATTCCTTTAATGCAAGCAATTTTAATAACAACGTAACGATGGGTGAATTTTGCCAAAAGGGGTCGCCGCCAAAAAACCGGGCTTAGGCCACAACATTGCCCTAATTCTGGTCAGAATTAATTTTTTGATCCGGAGGTGATTGGGTTAGCCCAGCGGTAAATGAAAGTAAAGAGTTTCGACCAGGCCGGATAAACGGATTTGGCCGACCCAGCCAATCAAATCCGGCGTGGGAAATAGGCTATTCTTGCGCGGGGAATATCAGGCTGAAGGTGATGCGAGCAGTATTTTCTTCGACAACACAATGGGCGTGCGCTGTGCCGCCATGCAGTGTCATTATCGCACGGACGATCGCCAGCCCCAGTCCGCTGGCATGGCTGCCGGAACTGCGGGCGGCATCGGCACGATAGAAGCGGTCGAACAATTTGTTCAGATGCGCCGGGGAGATCGGCGGGCCCTGATTGATAACCAGTATCGCCAGCCCACCATCGGCCTGACTGACAGCCTGCAGCTGTACCTGACTGTTTTCATCGGCATAGCGTACCGCGTTGGAGACCAGGTTACTCAATGCGCGCTGAAACAGCATGGCATCCGCCATCCATTGCCCTTCTCCCTGGCAGACCAACGTAATGCCGCGTTCTTCCGCCAAACCTTCGAAGTAGTCAGCCACCCGTTGCAGCTCTTGCGCCACATCAAGCCGCTGAGGGTTCAACACCGCTTGCCCTTCGCCGGCGCGCGCCAGAAATAGAATATTTTCCACCATACGGGAAATACGCTCCAGCTCCTCCATGTTGTTCGACAACAAGGTTTCATACTCTTCCACACTGCGCGCCTGATACAGCGCTACCTGACAGTGCCCCATCAGTGCCCCTACCGGCGTGCGGATTTCATGGGCCAAATCGGCGGAGAATTGCGTCAGGCGCAGATAACCTTCATTCAGGCGATCCAACATGGCGTTGAACGAACGGGTCAGTTGCTGCAATTCCTTCGGTACCCCGTGCTCGCTCAGGCGAGTCGACAGCGTGTTCGGGGTGATCACCGCCGCCTGCGCCGCCATTCGCCACAGTGGCTGCAGCCCGCGGCGCATCACCCAGTACCCCAGCAATGCAATCAGAATAAATGCCACCGCGACGGCGGCGACGATCCGCCAGAGATAACGCGCCAGCATCTTCTGCTCATTGACCATCACATGGGCAGCCGAAATTTGCAGCAGGTTACCGTCCTCCAGCCTGACCAGTGCCGATGCAGCACGCAATGGCACTCCTTGAGCGGTCATTCCGCCTTGAACCGCGCTCAAGCGCTGCGGCGTGCCGACCGGCGTCGGGATCACCGGTGGCAGGATCAACCTCGCCGGATTCACGTTGATTAACGGTTTTTTCCCCGGCTGCTGAAAAATCAGCACGTCCTGTTCGTTACCCAGCATATTTTCGAACAGGCCGGTATTCGCCGTCAGACGCTCCAACGGAAAACGCTGACTCAGCAAATTGCGGTAATACTCCACCCGGCCGGTAACCTGCAAATCGCTACGGGTAGTCATCTCCTGACGCATTGCACCGTACAGGTAGCCGCCCGCGCCGCTAACCACCAGAGCCGCCACCAGCGCAAACAACATGGCGCTGCGCAACGTCAGTGACAAGACGCGCCAACGCTGGATCACGGCCTTCATGAACGCGGTTCGCAAACGTAGCCGATACCACGCACGCTGTGGATCAGCTTGACCTCGAACGGCCGGTCAATCTTGGCACGCAGCCGCTTGATGGCGACATCCACCACGTTGGTATCGCTGTCAAAGTTCATGTCCCAAACCTGGGAGGCGATCATGGTGCGTGACAATACCTCCCCCTCACGTCGTACCAGAAGATGCAACAACATAAATTCTTTATTGGTCAGCGCGATCACCTGCTCCTGCCGCACCGCTTTACGGCGCAGCACGTCGAGCTGCAGGTCGGCTATTACATAGTGATCGGCTTCACGTACCGTGCCACGCCGCAGCAAAGTGCGCAGACGCAACACCAGTTCCGTAAAGGAGAAGGGCTTAATCAGGTAATCATCGGCACCCAGTTCGAGGCCATGAATGCGATCCTGCACCCCATCTCGCGCGGTCAGAAATAGAATGGGCACATCACTTTTCTTGCGCAGTACCTCGATAATCTGCCAGCCGTCCAGCCCCGGCAACATTACGTCCAGCACGATAGCGTCATAGCCGTGTTCCAGTGCCCGAAACAGGCCGTCGGTGCCGTTACGTGCCAAATCGACGCTGTACCCCGCCTCTCCCAGCCCCTTTTTCAGGTAATCACCCGTGCTGATGTCGTCTTCAACCACCAGTATTCGCATTATCGCCACCTCATGACTCTTGCGGAAATACTAGCAGTTCTGGCGGACATTCTTGATGACATTAATGTCATCAAACGGACATGGTGCTGTCCCCGGTGTTCAACCATGCTTAACCGGCAACCTAAACAAAGGAGAACTTTATGATTACCCGTCATCGTTTTGCCGGTTTACTGCTTTCCACTCTCATGCTGTGCAGCGGTGCGGCCGCCGCAGCGCAAACCCCAGGCAAGGTGATTGCCCCGCTGCGTGGCGTTATCGATCAGGTGAGCGACACCAGCCTGCAGGTCACCGATCGCAAAGGGGAAAAGGTCAGCGTCAAGCTCAATGACCAGACCCGAGTGCTGAGCGTGTCGAAGGGCACGCTGGATGATATCAAGCCGGACAGCTTTATCGGCACCGCTGCCGTACCGCAGCCGGACGGCTCTTTGAAAGCGTTGGAAGTGCACGTGTTCGCAGCCAGCCTGCGTGGCACCGGCGAAGGCCACTCGGCCTGGGAATCCGCCGACGGTAAGGTCGACACCATGACCAACGGCACCGTGGGCAAACTGGTGAAGTCCAACGGCCGCACCCTGACCGTGACCTACGGTAACCAGCAGAAAACCGTTAACGTGCCGGAAGATGTGCCGATCGTTACCCTGGATCCCGGTGACCGCAGCCTGTTGAAACCGGGCGCGCATATCGTGTTGTTCTCCGCCATGGACGATAAGGGCGAACGCGTTGCTACCCGCATTTCTGCCGGCAAAGACGGTACCGTTCCACCGATGTAATTCAGGAGTGCATGATGAAAAGCAACGCGCCGCGGCCGGTGCATCGCTGGCCGGTCCGCCTGACCCATTGGATTAACCTGTTCGCCATGGTCTGCATGTTCATGAGCGGCTGGGAAATCTATAACGCTTCGCCGCTGTTCGGCTTCCGCTTTCCGCCGCAAGTCACGCTCGGCGGCTGGCTGGGCGGCGCGATCGGCTGGCATCTGGCGGTGATGTGGCTGCTGGCCTGCAACGCGCTGTGTTATGTCTTGTGGAGCCTGTTCAGCGGCCACTTGCGGCGCGATCTGCTGCCGCTTGGCCTCGGCGCGCTGCGGCGCGATATCTGGCAAGCCGTGACGCTGCGGCTCAAACATCAGCATGGTCATTACAACGCCATTCAAAAACTGATGTACCTCGGCGTACTGCTTCTGGGGCTGCTGCTGGTGCTCTCCGGACTAGCCATTTGGAAACCGGTGCAGTTACAAGGTTTGGTTAGCCTGTTCGGCGGCTTTGACATTGCGCGTTACGTACATTTTTTCGCCATGGCAGGCATTGGCTTATTTGTGGTGATTCACCTGCTGATGGTGATTATCGTGCCGCGCACGCTGTGGGCAATGATAACGGGTGGCAAACATGACGGATAAAAAACAGCGCCCCATGGCACCGGGGCTGGAACCGGCACAAAAGAAACAGCTGGTTAATTTGCAGCGCCGCCTGATGCTTCGCTCCGGCCTGACGCTGGGTGGCGTTGCCATGCTGACCGGCTGCAACCTGCAGGACGGTGACCAGGTGGATAAAGTGCTGTGGGCAATGTCCCGCTGGAACGATCGGGTGCAAGCCTGGCTGTTCAACGGCCAAAAGCTGGCGCAGACCTACCGTTCGGATCAGATTACCCATCCGTTCCCGTTCAACGCGTATTACCCGGAATACAACGTTCCGGAAGTGGATCTCGCCAGCTACCGGCTGGAAGTCTCCGGTAAAGTAGAAAAAAAGGCCCCCTGGACGCTGGAGCAACTGCAACGCCTGCCGCAGCAAAGCCAGATAACCCGGTTAATCTGCATCGAGGGCTGGAGCGCCATTGGCCAATGGGGTGGCGTGCCGCTGCGCAATTTCCTGCAGCACATCGGGGCGGATCTGAACGCCCGTTACGTCGGATTCAAATGCGCGGATCGTTACTATTCCAGCATCGATATGGCCACCGCCCTGCATCCACAAACCATTCTGGCGCTGGATTTCGGCGGCAAGGCGCTGCCGGCCGATTACGGTTATCCGCTGCGGCTGCGGGTGCCGACCAAGCTGGGCTTCAAGAACGCCAAACATATCGCCGCCATTTTCGTCAGCGATACCAATCCTGGCGGTTACTGGGAAGATCAGGGCTATAACTGGTTCAGCGGCATTTAATTTCTGCGTAGCGCTGCGCAGAGAGCTCCCCCCCCCGCTGGTGCATTTATTCCGACGCTGTTAATACGAGGCTATGTTCAGCTTTTCTCCCCGGTCGTCATCAGCGTGATATCCGCCTGCAGGATCGCCTCTCGCGCTGCGGCGGGCAGATTATCATCGGTAATAATCGCGTCAAATACCGCAATCGGCAACGCCAGATAGGTGGCTATTTTACCGTATTTTGAGGTATCGCTGAGCAGGATACAGCGGCGACTGGCGTCAACGATGGCTTTCTTCACCATCACCTTATCTTCATTGGGCGTCGACAGGCCGCGCATGCTCCATGATGAGGCGGAAATAAACGCCAGGTCGATAAACAACCCACGTAGCGCCTGAGCCGCCGCTTCACCAACGCAGGAACGGTTCTCGCGACAGACGGTGCCGCCGGTGTGAATGATCTTGCACTGGCTGTGTTCTATCAGGTAGCCCGCAATCACAAAATCATTGGTGACCACCGTCAGATCTTCGCGCTCACTGAGGTGCTTTGCCAATGCCAGCGTAGTGGTGCCCGCATCCAGATAAATGCAGCTGTTGGGCGGGACCTGCCGGGCAGCCAACTGACCGATGGCCGCTTTCTGTTGGCTGTACATCCCTTCCTTATCCTGATGAGAAGGTTCAATCGCCACCCGTTCAGCAGATTGCACCCCGCCTGACACTGCCAGTACCGCGCCCTGCTCTTCCAGTTTTTGCAGATCGCGGCGAATCGTCATATGCGACACTCCCAGCCGCTCGGTCAATTCGGCAATACTGACCACCCCGCGTTCTGATACCAGCGCTAAAATTTGCTGATGGCGTTCTACAGGTATCACGGTTCCCTCTCTTTTAACCGCAGTGATAATAATTGTGATTTTACGTCAATTTTCGTTCGATGAAAGCAGCCATTTTGCAGGTCGTGAGATCGCTCATGGTATCGATGACTTATTTTAAATATTTTTAAAACAGTGAGATAACTCGACACCAACCTTTTTAAGCGCATCTATTAAGGCTCCACTCAATGTTAATAATTGTGATATCGATCGCTGACTCAGCGCATCAATGCGCTTACATTTAACACAACAAAACAAATTATCACTAAAATTAACACGAGGTGCCAAATGACACAGCCAGGGGATTTTGCAGTTTGCATCGTAGGGTTAGGTTCCATGGGAATGGGGGCGGCGAAGTCGTGCATTAATGCCGGGCTGACGACTTATGGTGTCGATCTTAACCCACTGGCGCTGGCCACATTGCAGCAGGCCGGGGCCAAACAGGCTGCCACCAGCGCAGATGGATTCGCCTCTGAGTTGGATGCGTTATTGCTGCTGGTGGTTAACGCTGCTCAGGTCAAGCAGATCCTGTTCGGCGAAAACGGCCTGGCGGCGAAGCTGAAGCCCAATACGCCAGTCATGGTCTCTTCCACCATCTCCGCTGCCGATGCCAGGCAGATAGAACAACAACTGCTGGCGCTTGGCCTGAACATGCTTGACGCTCCGGTTTCAGGTGGCGCAGCCAAGGCGGCTGAAGGCCAAATGACGGTGATGGCATCCGGCGCAGAATCTACATTCCAACAATTGCAGCCGGTGCTGGACGCCATTGCCGGCAAGGTCTATCGCATTGGTGAAGAGATTGGCCTGGGTGCCACGGTGAAAATCATCCACCAATTGCTGGCCGGGGTGCACATCGCCGCCGGAGCCGAGGCCATGGCGCTGGCTGCCCGCGCCGGTATTCCTCTGGATGTCATGTACGACGTCGTCACCCACGCGGCCGGCAATTCCTGGATGTTCGAGAACCGTATGCGTCACGTGGTTGACGGCGACTATGCGCCCAAATCGGCGGTGGATATCTTCGTGAAGGATCTGGGGCTGGTGGCGGATACCGCCAAAGCACTGCATTTCCCGCTGCCGCTGGCATCTACCGCTTTTAATATGTTTACCGCCGCCAGCAATGCCGGTTTCGGCAAAGAGGATGACAGCGCAGTGATCAAAATCTTCTCCGGCATCGACCTGCCGCAAAAGAAGGAGAACGCATAATGCTGCTCGGCGTAATTGCAGATGATTTTACCGGCGCGACCGACATTGCCAGCTTTCTGGTGGAAAACGGCCTGTCGACGGTGCAGTTAAATGGCGTACCGCATGATGAAATGCCGATTGAAGCGCAAGCGGTCGTTATCAGCCTGAAATCAAGATCCTGCCCAGCTTCGCAGGCAGTTGAACAATCTTTGCAGGCGCTGGCCTGGCTGCAGCGCCAGGGCTGCCGGCAATTTTACTTCAAATATTGCTCAACCTTCGACAGCACTGCGCAGGGTAACATCGGCCCGGTGACCGATGCGCTGCTTGATGCACTGGGCGAAAACCAAACGGTGATTTCCCCGGCGCTGCCGGTCAACGGCCGGACGGTGTATCAGGGCTATCTGTTTGTGTTGGATCAACTGCTGTCGGAGTCCGGCATGCGCCATCACCCGGTGACGCCGATGACCGACAGCAATCTGCTGCGCTTGATGGAAGCACAGGCTCAGGGACGCTGCGGACTGGTAACGGCCGCAGAGATGGATTGCGGTGCCGGCGCGGTGGTGGAAAAGCTGCAACAGCTGGCGCAGCAAGGCGTGCGATATGCGGTGCTGGATACGCTCAATGAGCAGCACTTGCTGACCCAGGGCGAAGCGCTGAAAAATATGAAGCTGGTGACCGGTGGATCGGGCCTGGCCATCGGCCTCGCACGGCAATGGGCTCAGCCGGGACAAGGTCGTCCGCAGGCCGCGGGAGCCCCACAGGGGGAGAAAGCGGTGGTCCTGTCCGGCTCCTGCTCCGTCATGACCAATCGACAGGTCGCTCGATATCGTCAACAGGCCCCGGCCATGGCTATCGACGTGGCGCGTTGCCTTAGCGAAGCTGACCGCGCGGCCTATGTCACAGAACTGGCCGACTGGGTACAGCGGCAGGAAAATGCCCCGCTGGCCCCGCTGCTGTATGCCACCGCCGAACCGGAGAAACTGCAGCAGGTTCAGCAACAATATGGCATGGCTGCAGCCAGTCAGGCAGTGGAGTCACTGTTTGCCGGAGTGGTTAAACAGCTCCAACAATCAGGGTACCGTCGCTTTATCGTTGCCGGCGGCGAAACCTCTGGCGTAGTGACGCAGGCGCTGGGCATTCGCGGCTTCCACATAGGCCCCTGCATCTCTCCCGGCGTACCCTGGGTTCGCGCCATCGAACAACCGGTTTCACTGGCCCTTAAATCGGGCAATTTTGGCGATGATAACTTTTTCGCCCGGGCACAAACGGAATTCCCATTATGACAATGACGACCGAACAACAGGCACGCGAAGAGATGGTGCGCCTCGGAGCCTCGTTCTTCCAACGCGGCTACGCCACGGGCTCCGCCGGTAACCTTTCGTTGTTGCTGGCGGATGGCACGCTGCTGGCAACCCCGACAGGATCCTGCCTGGGCGAACTGCAGGCCGAGCGGCTGTCGAAAGTCAGCCTGAACGGCGAATGGCTGTCCGGCGACAAACCCTCGAAAGAGATCAGCTTTCATCGTGCGCTGTATCTGAATAACCCAGAGTGCAAAGCGGTGGTGCACCTGCACTGTACCTACCTCACCGCGTTATCGTGCCTGCAAGGGTTGGACGTGGAGAATGCCATAAAACCCTTCACCCCTTATGTGGTGATGCGGGTCGGCAAGGTGCCGGTGGTGCCGTACTACCGCCCAGGTGATTTACGGCTGGCGGAAGACCTGGCCAAACTGGCACCGACCCACCGTGCCTTTTTGCTGGCCAATCACGGCCCGGTGGTTACGGGCAAGGATCTGCGGGCGGCAGCGGATAATACTGAAGAGATGGAAGATGCCGCCAGGCTGATTTTCACCCTCGGCGACCGCCCAATACGCTATTTGACCGATGATGAAATTACCGAGCTACGGAGCTGAACCATGCCTAAGTTTGCCGCCAATTTATCGATGATGTTTAACGAACTGCCATTCCTGGAAAGGTTCGAGGCTGCCGCAGCCGAAGGTTTCACGGCAGTCGAGTTCCTGTTTCCCTATGACTATCCGGCCGAATTGCTGACGGAACAACTGCGCAGCAACGGTTTGCAGCAGGTGCTGTTTAATACCGCGCCGGGCAATGCCGAAGCCGGCGAATGGGGGCTGGCGGCGGTGCCGGGCCGCGAGCAAGATGCGCGTGCGGATATCGATCGCGCCCTGGCTTACGCCATTGCGCTGAACTGCCCCAACGTGCACGTGATGGCCGGCGTCGTTCCTCCTGGAGCGGACTGGCAGCGCTATCGCGATACCTTTATCGATAATATTCGCTATGCCGCAGACCGCTTCGCCCAGCACGGCATCAAGGTGCTGATTGAAGCGCTCAGCCCACAGGTTAAGCCGCATTATCTGTTTTCCAGCCAGCACCAGGCAGCCGAACTGGTCGAGGCCATCGATCGCTCGAACGTCTTCGTACAGTTCGACTTTTTCCATGCTCAGTTGGTGGACGGCAACATCAGCGGGCTGATGCATTCGCTGGCCGGCCGCTACGCCCATATTCAGATTGCCTCGGTGCCGGATCGTCATGAACCGGACGACGGCGAACTGAATTACCCATGGCTGTTCGATCAACTGGACGCCATCGGCTATCAAGGTTGGATCGGTTGTGAATACCGGCCGCGTGGCGATACCACCGTCGGGCTTGATTGGCTAAGACCTTACCAGTAAGGCACTGCGCCAACCCAGGGATTTCCAAAACATAAAAATTAAACGCACCCGTATCGCCAACCGGCGATCGCGGTGCCTGACTCTTACCCGATTAAAGGCTATTTCATGTCTACCTCTATGCTTTTGATGATTGCCGTATTAGGTGTGGTACTGCTCTTGCTGATGGTCATCAAGGCCAAGATCCAGCCCTTTGTCGCCTTGCTGGTGGTCAGTCTGTTGGTGGCGTTGGCCAGCGGCATTCCTACCGGCGAAGTGATGAAAGTGATGACCGCAGGTATGGGCGGCGTACTGGGTTCGGTGACCATTATCATCGGCCTGGGCGCGATGCTCGGCCGTATGATCGAACATTCTGGCGGTGCCGAATCGCTGGCCCAGCGCTTCAGCAAAGCTTTGGGGCCGAAACATACCGTGGCCGCCCTGACCATCGCCGCATTTATTCTCGGCATTCCGGTCTTTTTCGACGTCGGCTTTATCATCCTGGCGCCGATCATCTACGGTTTTGCCAAGGTCGCTAAAGTTTCGCCGCTGAAGTTCGGCCTGCCGATGGCCGGCGTAATGCTGACGGTTCACGTCGCCCTGCCGCCACATCCAGGCCCGGTCGCCGCAGCCGGGCTGCTGAACGCCGATATTGGCTGGTTGACTATTATCGGTCTCACGATTTGTATTCCGGTAGGCGTGATCGGTTATTTCACAGCCAAGCATTTGAATCGTAAAACTTATCCACTGTCGATTGAGGTACTGGAACAGCTGCAGCTGGCAGCGCCCGAACCGGCGCCGGAAGGCAAAGCACCATTGAGCGACCGCATCAATCCGCCTGGCGCCGGGTTGGTGGCCGCGCTGATCGTCATTCCTATCGCGATTATCATGCTGGGCACCGTTTCGGCCACGCTGCTCGAGCCGGGTTCAGCACTGCGTGACACGCTTTCGTTGCTCGGCTCACCGGCGGTAGCGCTGATGATTGCCCTCTTGCTGGCATTCTACTTCCTGGCAATTCGTCGCGGCTGGAGCCTGCAACACACCAGCGACGTCATGGGGGGCGCTCTGCCGACCGCCGCGGTGGTGATCCTGGTTACCGGTGCCGGTGGCGTATTCGGCAAAGTCCTGGTGGAGTCAGGCGTGGGCAAGGCATTGGCAGACGTGCTGACCACCATCGGCCTGCCGTTGATCCCGGCAGCTTTTATCATTTCGCTGGCGCTGCGCGCCTCTCAGGGGTCCGCTACTGTAGCGATACTCACGACCGGTGGCCTGTTATCGGAAGCGGTTAGCGGGCTTAATCAGCTGCAATTGGTACTGGTCACTCTCGCCACCTGCTTCGGCGGGCTGGGCTTATCGCACGTAAATGACTCCGGCTTTTGGATCGTCACCAAATACCTCGGGCTTTCGGTCGCCGATGGCCTGAAAACCTGGACGGTACTGACGACGATCCTTGGCCTGAGCGGTTTCCTGTTCACCTGGTTACTGTGGCTGGCGGTGTAATTTCTCTGGCATACTGCACAGACCGCCTCTGGCTCTGTGCAGGAAAAAAATAATGCCTCTTATCACTACCGCACCGCTGTTGCTTACCGAACGTTTACGCCTTGATGCACATACGCTGGACGACTTTGACTCGCTGGCCGCCATGTGGGCCGATCCTGAAGTGGTTCGTTATATCGGCGGCACGCCGAGGGATCGTGAGGATTCCTGGGGCCGCCTGATGCGCTACGTCGGCCACTGGGCGTTGCTGGGTTATGGCTACTGGGCCGTGCGCGATAAAGTCAGCGGCGCTTACCTTGGCGGCATCGGTTTTTCCGACTTCCAGCGCAATATCCATCCGGCGCTTGATGCCCCCGAAATGGGCTGGACGCTGGTGACCTCGGCACAGGGTAAAGGCTATGCCACCGAAGCGCTGCGCGCGGCTTTGGCCTGGGGAAAAGACCATTTACCGGGCGATAAGGCGGTATGCATTATCTCCCCGGAAAATCAGCCCTCATTGGCATTGGCGAAGAAAGTCGGTTTCAGCGAAAGTCATCGCAGCGAGTACCACCAAAGCCCAATTCTGGTGATGCACTGCCCGCTATAAGCCGGCAACCTGACCCGACGCGGTAGCCAAAGCGACCTGGACAAAGTTATCCCGTAGCGCATCAGGCTGCTGCGGGTTCCAGGCGATACCGACTTGCCATTGGGTCTGTTCGCCGCTCAGCGGCAGAATATCGATGCCCGCCGGCGCAATATGCGTGACGCTATGCGGCAGCAGAGCAACGCCAATGCCGGCGGCAACCAGTGCCAGCAAGGTTTGAATATCACCGGCCTGCTGTACCACGTTAGGTGCCAGTTGATGGGCGGCAATAAAACGCAGCGACTGGTCGCTCAGCCCGCGTCCACGCTTGGGCGTCAACTGTAACAACGGCAAGGTATTGAATTGCTCCATCAGGGTGTCCGCCCGCAGCGCCAGCGCCGAAGGCGCCGCCAGCACCAATCGGTCACTCAGCAACGCACTGGCGCGCAACGGCGTACTGACAGGTAATCGCACAAATCCCACCTGCAGCTCCCCCTGCAATAGCAACTGATATTGCCGTTCTGAAGGCAAGTCTTCCAACCCCACGGCAACCTCGGGAAAGCGATGACGGAAAGCGGCCACCAACTGCGGCGCCAGATGAAAGCTGGACAGGCCAAAGCCGATTGCCAAACGCCCCGCCTCCCCCCGTACCACCTGCACGGCTCGCTGCTGAAACTGCAGATGCTGAGCGACTAACGTTTGAGCTTCAGGATAGAGCCGTTGGCCGCTGGCGGTCAGTTGCGCCCCCTGACGGCCACGGTTAAACAAGCGGGCACCCAGCAGCGTTTCCAACGCCTGGATCTGTTTGCTCAGCGCCGGCTGGGTGATGCACAGCCGCTCTGCCGCCAAGCGATAATTGCCCTGTTCGGCCAGCACCACGAAGGCGCGGAGTTGTCGTATATCCATTCCGTTAGGTTATCAAAAAAGGAATTTAATTGATTATACAGTAATCAAAGGCTTTGCTGTAATCAACGCCAGATAACAGCCAAAAGGTAATCCTATGACAAACTCTTTACGCGCCGCGACGGTGCAGTTTCAGCATCGCGCCAATGATAAAAACTACAACCTGTCGGTTATCGAGGGCTTTATCACCCGCGCCGCCGCCGAACAGATCCAGCTGCTGACCTTCCCGGAAATGTGCATCACCGGCTATTGGCACGTACGCCACCTCAGCGCCGGTGAAATTGGTGCACTGGCGGAGCCCATCGCCGACAGCCCTTCGCTGGCGCGCATTCGCCCGCTGGCCGAACGCTATAACATGGCGATCGGCGTCGGACTGATTGAACTGGGCGATGATGGCAAATATTACAATGCCTACGCCGTCTGCCTGCCCGACGGCAAGCTTCACGTTCACCGTAAACTGCATGCCTTTGAACACCCGGCAATCGCCAGCGGCGACAGTTTCACCGTGTTCGACACCCCATGGGGTATCCGAATGGGGGTGCTGATCTGTTGGGACAATAACTTGGTTGAGAATGTCCGCGCGACCGCATTGCTGGGGGCAGAGGTGCTGTTGGCACCGCATCAGACCGGCGGCACGCATTCGCGTAGCCCGCACGGCATGAAGCCGATCCCACTGGAAATTTGGCAACGGCGGCAGGAGGATCCGGCGGCGATAGAGGCGGCGTTTCGTGGCGAACACGGGCGTGGCTGGCTGATGCGCTGGCTCCCGGCACGTGCCCATGACAACGGTTTGTTTGTGTTATTCAGCAACGGAGTGGGACGTGACGATGACGAAGTGCGTACCGGCAATGCGATGATCCTCGACCCTTATGGCCGCATTCTGGCGGAAACCTGGGCGGCAGAAGATCAGATGGTCACGGCCAACCTTGATCTGTCGCTGATCCCGCTCAGCACGGGCCGCCGCTGGATCCACGGTCGTCGACCGGCACTGTACGACATTCTTACGCAGCCGCAAGGCTATGAGCGAGATGCCCGCAGCGCGCGGTTTTCAACGGAACCGGCGCAAAAATTGGGCAAGTGACCGACGCCGAATGACAGGCAAAAAAAATCCGCCCGAAGGCGGATTTTTATCTGATGCGGCCAACTGCGCCACATGCTCATGCCCGCAGGCATGGAGAAATCTTAGAAACGGTAGCCTACGCCAACGCTCCAGATACCAACGTCAACACTGCGGATACGGCTCTGCTCGTAACCAACGTCCAGTGCTACGTCCTGGATTGGGTTGAACTGCAGGCCAGCACCGTAGGTGAAGCCGTAGTCGCTGCTGCCGTTACGGTCAGTACCGTTTTGAGCGTTGTCGATGTTTTTACCGTAACCAACACCCACTACACCGTAGATGCTTGCCCAGTCGTTGAAGCGGTAAGCTGGACCGGCAGTGATAGAGTTGTACTGAGCTTTACCGTAGTAACCGTTCTCAGAACCGTTCTTCTCTACGTGGGTAAAGGAACCGATAACACCCAGTGGGTTGTTGTCGAACTCGTAACGGTATTTCAGGTTGAAACCGTCGGCTTTGTTAGCAACGCCTTGGAGATCACCCTGCGCATAGCCAGCGGATACGGTGCTCTGACCAGCGAATGCGGTACCTGCGGTTACTGCTAATACACAGGCTGCTACTGCGGAAAGACATGCAATTTTTTTCATAACCACCTCAAACGCGTTATATTTTTAAGTAAATCCATTTGTTCATGCATTGAAAATATAACAAAAATTAGCGTGAAACTCTGCCTTAAAATGAGTGTCTAATGCTTTATATCGTGTAACATTAGATTTCAAGAACAGTGTATCTACTTCATTTCGCTCTATTTTCGAGCCGCATTCTACGCGTTTCTGTGATAAGAATCACCTATTTAATATCCAGACAATTCTTAAAAAAAGAGCACTTTTTGACCATAAAAGCTGTTCTGGCGCCGGGAGCCAGCGCTTTTTTTCGTTGAAAATGCTTTTCTCAGACACATTTACCGCAATTCATTTACACTGCCGTCATCCAAACATCGACCTCTTCCCAGATCGTGGGAAATGCATAAAAGGCTCTAAAGGATGTCTTCGTCTGCAACCGCAAAAGCGTCTTCTACGCTGCTGCCAATCTGCCTGTTGGTCATCGCTATGGTCTCCATCCAAAGTGGTGCCTCCCTGGCCAAAAGCCTGTTCCCGTTGGTCGGCGCAGAAGGCATCACCACGCTGCGTTTGAGTATCGGCACGCTGATCCTCTTTATTATCTTCCGCCCGTGGCGCATGCGATTTGCCGCCGGCAGTCGACTACCGTTGTTCATTTACGGTCTGGCGCTGGGCGCGATGAATTACCTGTTCTATCTTTCCCTGCGCACTCTGCCGCTCGGTATCGCCGTGGCATTGGAGTTCACCGGCCCGCTGGCGGTCGCCATGTTCTCTTCACGCCGTGCGATTGACTTTTTGTGGGTGGCACTGGCGATCGCCGGACTCTGGTTCCTGCTGCCGTTGGGCCATGACATGGGCAGCATCGATCCCTTCGGCGCCGCCTGTGCGCTGGGTGCCGGTGCCTGTTGGGCGGTCTACATTATCTGCGGCCAGAAAGCCGGTGGCGACCACGGGCCGGGAACCGTTGCGGTGGGTTCACTGATTGCCGCCGTGGTGTTTTGCCCGATTGGCGCCTGGCAAGCCGGCAGCGCACTGCTGAACATTGATATCCTGCCGGTCGCCCTGGCCGTAGCTATTCTCTCTACCGCGCTGCCCTATTCGCTGGAAATTATTGCGTTGCCAAAAATACCGGCGCGGACTTTCGGCACATTGATGAGCCTGGAACCGGCACTGGCTGCGCTTTCGGGCATGCTGTTCCTGAATGAACACCTGACGACGGTGCAATGGTTGGCGCTGGCTGCGATCATTACCGCCTCCATGGGGGCGACCCTGACCATCAAACCCAAACCGCAAATCGAAAACCTGTCCTGAGTGTTGGCTACGCCTGCATTTGCCCAAAGCGGAATGCAGGCGGGTTAACTGTTTTCACGCTGGCAAACAGGCATACTTTTCCCCGCAGTCCCCCCAGGTAGTTATGGAAATAAACCCGATAGGGTTAACCACATGGAGAATCAAAGTGATTTATAACACGCTGTTTAACCCACGCTATGGCCGTGGGCTGTCACCGACACTGGTCGAAACTATCACCGCTGTGCGTCAATACGATCTCGCCGAGCTGGCTCAGGGGCGGCATGAGATAAAGGGTGAGAAGATCTTTATGGAAGTGATGACGCTAACCACCGGGCTAGCGGAAACCCGACGTGCAGAGCTGCATCAGGAATATGCCGCCATTCATCTGCTCCTCGGCGGTGAAGAACGCATTGATTATGGTTTGCCGGGGGATTGGCAAAGTGAGTTGCCTTATGACGATGCACGAGATGTACAACTGCTGGATATCATACGCCACCGCCAGACGCTGGCGATGTTTCCCGGTATGTACGCCATATTTTTACCTCATGAGCCGCACAAAGTCGCTTGCCAACTTAATGTATCGATGCCAATCAAAAAAGCGGTGATAAAGGTGCATTACACCCTGCTGCTGTAATTGGCCAGCCGGTCTGTCTGGATGACCGACCTCCCATCGCGCTGAGCGAAAGCCGCCCTGATCAATACTGGGGCAAAGCGCGTATAAACCTCGCCGTCTGCGCCGGAGAGCGCAGTTGGATAAAGCGGATATGGCGATACCGGGCATCGTTCATATCCGCAAGGTAGCCGGCCCGGTTTTTACGGTAGGTTTTGATGGTCCATAAAACGATGGAATCACGGCTGAAAAAGGAACGGCGGAAGCTCTCGCGGTTACCGGTGCCGGGCCACAACTCGGTACCTTGCCATGCGCGTGTAGCGGCACGACGCACCGCCTGAAACAGCGTACGACAAAAGCCGTAATCTACCCATACCACCCAATCAACGCTTTCCCATTTAATCGTTTTGGTCCGGCTGTAATTGCCGTCAAGCACCCAGCCGGACTCCGCCTTGGCCAGCGCCTGCGCGACCTGCGCCAAAAACTCGTCATCGGGTGTACCCTGCCATTGCGGACGCCAAAACAGCTTGTCCAGCTCAATATGAGGCAGCGCAAACTTTTCCGCTAGCTGGCGCGCCACCGTGCTTTTGCCACTGCCACTGGTTCCAACGACGTTAATTTTCATGGGAGCGAATTCTGAGATGGAGGGAAATAGCTTAGCGGGATGTTATTCGTCTATCAATATGAATTAACAGGCAATTAATAAAATGAAATAAAAATGATTTAGAATGACGAATTTTGATGAAAATATAAATGAAAATGGTTATTAAACGCCTTCCTGAAATTATTACCCTGCGGAACCACCCTCACGAGAGAAGACGAAATAATATCATTACAACTCAAACCATTAGTAAAAAAATAAATATATCCCCATAACCTTACCCTTACTGGAGTTAATTTTCAATTCGTTAGAACCTATTTATCCAATAGCCATTTTCGGCCTGCAAAATGCTATATCGCTGCTATAATTACTCCCGTGACAAAAATAGGACAACGAACTAACGAGAGGATATCTGATATGAGTACCGCTAAACTGGTGAAAACGAAATCTTCTGAGCTGCTTTACACTCGTAATGACATGGACGAAAAAACCAAACTGGAAGCCATCAAGGCGTTGAACCATCAGGTGGTTCAATTTACCGATCTGTCGTTGATCACCAAGCAGGCGCACTGGAACATGCGTGGCGCCAACTTCATTGCCGTGCATGAAATGCTGGACGGGTTCCGTACCGCCATTATCGATCACCTGGACACTTTTGCCGAGCGCGTGGTGCAGTTGGGCGGCGTGGCGTTGGGTACCGTGCAGGTCGTGAATGACAAGACCCCGCTGAAAAGCTATCCGACCAACATCCACAGCGTGCAGGAACACCTGAAAGCGCTGGCCGATCGCTACGGTGTGGCTGCGAACGACATTCGCAAGGCCATCACAGAAGTCGCTGATGAAGATACCGCGGATATGTTTACCGCTGCGTCACGCGATCTGGACAAGTTCCTGTGGTTTATCGAGTCCAACATCGAATAAATCTGCGCGACAAACAATCAAAGCGTTCCGCATTGCGGGATTGAACAGGCTGCGGGCTTTGCCCCGGCCTGTTTTTCTTTTACGCCGCTTGAATTGCTCAAAAAACAGCCCATAGTAGATAAATAGTAGATAAAACGAACTGATGAAGACTCAGCACTAGCGAGGTGATCATGGCAAGCGGATGGGCGGCAGACGGTGCCGTACAAGATCAAATCGACTCTACCGTCGATGATGCCGTACAGCGTGCCAGACAGGCGCTGGGACAGGGCGAAAGCGAACATTACTGTCAGGAATGCGGAGAGGAAATCCCTCTGGCGCGTCGGCAGGCGCTGAAAGGCGTGCGTTATTGCCTGGCCTGCCAAACCGAGTTGGATAAAAAGCAGGCGGCAAGCAGTTTATATAACCGTCGCGGCAGTAAAGACAGCCAGCTGCGTTGAGCTTATCGACGCAAAATATCCCCCCGGCCTCTCTGACAGAACACTCCTGCACCAAATGCAACAAGCTTGCGGCATAAAAGTTAGAGTTAGTTATCAATATTGAAGCAAAACCGTTAACTATCGGTTGTTTCAACCCCATTATTTGGTTAATGATAGACCCATGCACCAACAGGTCGCCAAAAGCACCATTTTGGGGCCTCAATTTGGTGCATAAAAATAATAATTCGACCTTCAGAGCCAACATCACACCGCAACTCTTTGTTTTTATAGTAGTTGAAAACATGGCACGATTTTTTCATGGCACCAACTGCAATATAAAAAATGGGTAATCCGCAACCTGTACAGGAAATTCCTCTCATGAAGTCAATTTTTAAAGTCTCCCTGGCCGCACTTTCGCTGGCCTTTGCCGTAAGCTCCCACGCAGCAGACAAACTGGTCGTCGCCACCGATACCGCCTTCGTTCCTTTTGAATTCAAACAAGGCGATAAATACGTTGGTTTCGATATCGACCTGTGGGCCGCTATCGCCAAAGAACTGAAACTGGATTACACCCTGAAGCCTATGGATTTCAGCGGCATCATCCCGGCACTGCAAACCAAAAATATCGATCTGGCGCTGGCTGGCATCACCATTACCGAAGAACGTAAAAAAGCCATCGAATTCTCTGACGGCTACTACAAAAGCGGCCTGCTGGTGATGGTTAACGCCAACGATAACAGCATCAAGGGCATTGACGATCTGAACGGCAAAGTGGTGGCGGTGAAGAGTGGCACCGGCTCCGTGGATTACGCCAAGCAGCACATCAAAACCAAAGACCTGCGTCAGTTCCCGAACATCGATAACGCCTATATGGAACTGGGCACCAAACGCGCTGACGCGGTGCTGCACGACACGCCAAACATTCTGTACTTCATTAAAACCGCCGGCGCCGGCAAGTTCAAAACCGTTGGCGACTCGCTGGAAGCACAGCAATACGGCATCGCCTTCCCTAAAGGCAGTGACGAACTGCGCGTGAAGGTGAATGGCGCGCTGAAAACGCTGCGCGACAACGGCACCTACAACGAAATCTACAAAAAATGGTTCGGTACCGAACCTAAATAACGGATGAAGTCAGTCACTGATTCACTTAAGCACAGGGGTGGTGCCTTAGCCCCTGCGCTTTGTTGTATCTGATTCCCACGTTTGGGATCACCGGGAGAAAACACCATGCAGTTCGACTGGAGCGCCATCTGGCCCGCCATCCCTATCCTGTTAGAAGGCGCCAAAATGACCCTGTGGATTTCGGTCCTCGGTCTGATTGGCGGCCTGATCATCGGCCTCGTTGCCGGTTTTGCCCGTACCTACGGCGGTTGGATTGCCAACCACATCGCCCTGGTATTCATCGAAGTTATTCGCGGCACGCCTATCGTGGTGCAGGTGATGTTTATCTACTTCGCCCTGCCGATGGCGTTCAGCGATTTGCGCATCGATCCCTTTAGCGCGGCGGTGGTCACCATCATGATCAACTCCGGCGCCTACATTGCGGAAATCACTCGCGGCGCCGTATTGTCGATCCACAGCGGCTTCCGTGAAGCAGGTCTGGCGTTGGGCCTGTCGCGCCGCGAAACCATCCGTTATGTCATTATGCCGCTGGCGCTGCGTCGCATGCTGCCGCCGCTGGGTAACCAGTGGATCATCAGCATTAAAGACACCTCGCTGTTTATCGTGATCGGCGTGGCGGAACTGACCCGTCAGGGCCAGGAAATTATTGCCGGCAACTTCCGCGCGCTGGAAATCTGGAGCGCCGTGGCGGTTATTTATCTGATTATTACCCTGGTGCTGAGCTTCGTGCTGCGTCGTCTGGAAAGAAGGATGAAAATCCTGTGATTGAATTTAAAAACGTCTCCAAGCACTTTGGGCAAACCCAGGTGCTGCACAATATCGACCTGAAAATTAATCAGGGTGAAGTGGTGGTGATTATCGGGCCTTCCGGCTCCGGCAAATCCACTCTGCTGCGTTGCATCAACAAATTGGAAGAGATCACCAGCGGCGATCTGATCGTCGACGGTCTGAAAGCCAACGATCCCAAGGTTGACGATCGTCTGATCCGTCAGGAAGCCGGCATGGTATTCCAACAGTTTTACCTGTTCCCACACCTGACCGCACTGGAAAACGTTGCCTTCGGCCCGATCCGCGTACGCGGTTTGAAAAAGTCGGACGCGGAAAAACTGGCGCGCGAACTGCTGGCCAAAGTCGGCCTGGCGGAGCGTGCACATCACTACCCTTCCGAGCTTTCCGGCGGCCAACAGCAGCGCGTGGCCATCGCCCGTGCGCTGGCGGTAAAACCGAAAATGATGCTGTTTGATGAACCGACCTCCGCACTTGATCCGGAACTGCGCCATGAAGTGCTGAAGGTTATGCAGGATCTGGCGGAAGAAGGCATGACCATGGTCATCGTCACCCACGAAGTCGGCTTTGCCGAAAAAGTGGCTTCGCGACTGATCTTTATTGATAAAGGCCGGATTGCGGAAGACGGCAACCCGCATGACCTGATCAACCACCCGCCAAGCCCGCGCTTGCAGGAGTTCTTGCAGCACGTATCCTGACTTACCCTACCCAGCGGTGGGCCTGTTCCGGGCCCGCCGTTTCTATATGGCAATAGCACGCGTTATCACTCCCTGCGCCTCTTCATTTTCTACTATATTCTTTGTTTTTCTTAACATTTGTAATTAATCCGCCGATTTACAGAGCCCCAAGAGAGGATACATGCCCGCAACCGCATACTCCCGATTCGGTTCTCATCTGCGAGAACAGCTGTTTCCCCTGTTGCTGCTGCTGATCACTTATGCAGTTTCTCCACTGGCAACGGCGCAGCCCGCACAGGATCCCGCGCCCAGTGGCCAAACCGAGCAGCAAAAAACCTCCTACGCGGCGCTCGCAGATATTCTGCAAGACGACAAAGCCCGTGCCGAACTGATTAACCATCTGAGACAGGCTGCGGATCAACCAGCCGCAGCGCAGCCCAAGTCAGCAACGCCCGAGCCGTCAGACTCGCTGAGCGAAAGCCTGACCAGTTTGGCGCAAGACAGCCTTAGCACCCTCGACAAGAAGTTAAACTCGAGGCAAAAACTGATCGACTCTGGGCCAAAACGCACTTTCCATCCGGACGTTTTTTTTCGGGCTTTGGGCTATTTTCTGCTGACGGTTGCGCTGACCTTTGCCCTCTTCCATCTGATCCGCCGGATAATCCGCCCGCTATACAAACGCATCGGCAACTGGGGACACAACGCCAAACTTCAGCATGACTCGTGGTACAAACTGCCAACGGCGATCCTCGGCGCCTTCGCTATCGATTTGCTGGTGTTGTTGCTGGCACTGACTGCCGGTAATCTGTTTGCCCGTCATGTCCACGCCGACAACGCCACCATATTGCGGCTGCAAACCCTGTTTCTTAGCGCCTTCGCGGTGATCGAATTCTTCAAGGCGGTGCTGCGGCTGATTTTTGCACCCAATTTCGATTACCTGCGTCCTTTTGCGTTCTCCGATGCCGTCGCCCATTACTGGAATACGCGCCTTGCCTGGCTGAGTGGCCTGATCGGCTACGGCCTGATGGTGGTGGTACCGGTGGTGGCGACACAGATCAGTTACCCCGCAGCCGCCGCAGCCAATCTGGTCATCATGCTGGCACTGACGCTATACGCACTGGCGTTGATCCTGCGTAACCGCAAGCCGATACAGCTCCAGATTAACCTGCTGGCCGAACGATCGATGGCGTTCTTCAGCATCATTCTGCGCGGTTTGGGCCATGTCTGGCACCTGCTGGCGATCGCTTATTTCCTGGTGCTGTTTGTCCTGTCGCAGTTCGATATTGGCAACAGCCTGAACTTTATGATGACCGCAACGGTAAAAAGCCTGGTGGTTATCGGCGTCGGGGCGTTGATCTCCGGCCAACTGACCCGCTGGATTTTCCGCCGTATTTCGCTGCCGGATGATGTCAACCGACGCTATCCGATGCTGGAACGTCGTATTAATTCCTATATTCCCAATGGGTTGAAAATATTGCGGGTGATGGTGGTACTGACGGTCACGCTGCTGCTGTTTGACGCCTGGCATCTGATCAACCTTTACCAGTGGGCAAGCAGCGAAAACGGGGAAAAAATCGTCGGCGGACTGGTACATATCCTGCTGATTCTGGTGATTGCGGTTATCAGTTGGACGCTGATGGCCAGCGTTATCGAACATCGACTGGCGCTGGAGTTGAGCAACGGCATCCGTCCCAGCGCGCGTGAACGCACGCTGCTGACGCTGTTTCGTAACGTGCTGGCCATCGTTATCAGCACCATTACCATTATGATTGTGCTGTCGCAGGTGGGGATTAATATTGCCCCGCTGCTGGCCGGGGCCGGGGCGTTGGGGCTGGCCATCAGTTTTGGCGCGCAAACGCTGGTAAAGGACGTGATCACCGGCGTATTCATCCAGTTTGAGAACGGCATGAATACCGGCGAGTACGTCACCGTCAGCGGCATTACCGGTACGGTTGAGCGCATGACCATCCGGTCGATTGGCCTACGGGACGATTACGGCGTCTATCATATCGTCCCCTTTTCTTCGATCACGACGCTGGCGAATTACGCCCGTGAATTTGGCGTGTACCGCGCCAACTACAGCGTTAGCCGTGACGAAGATATCGATCATGTCCATGAGGTGCTGCATCAAGCCGTCGCCGCGTTGAAACAAGACGAACAGGTGAAGAGCTTTTTGGTGGGCGAACCGGTGTTCAACGGCGTAGTGGCGCTGGGCGATCGCTCCTTCACCACCCGGGTGACCGTACGCACCCAGGCGTTAAAGCAGTGGGTGGTGCAGTATGCCCTCGACCGTCTGGTCAAAATACACTTTGATCAAGCCGGTATCGCCATGCCGCAACAGGCCATTCAACTTTCTTATGCGCCGGACAATGGTGAACCACCCGCAGCCCAATAACGATTATTGTCCATGGCTACAAGACTGAGCGCCAAGGAAGGCCGCAATGTCTTGCAGATAGGCTTCGTCCTGCACGGAGCGAGGAGCGAACAGGCCAATCACCTTTATCAGTAGTGGGTGGCGTGTAAACAGCGGTTTTAACATCTTATGATCGGCAGGCTCATTTGGACCCTAAGCTTCCATTACATAAAAATCGGCAGGACCTTTCAACACATTAGGCGCACTATCTCGGAGAGACTGAAGACAACATCAGTTATGTTGACACTGTCAGCCTGGTATCCATGCTGGATGTAAACTCCGCTTTCTCGATGAGATGTCACCGGGTCCTTCACTACAACATTTCTCTTTTTTTATATTTTTCAAAATCGTAATGTCCAGATAATAGCCGGCACTTATGACCATGCATGCATCCAACGGGCATTATATGATGGTCATGGACCTGATAAACGCGGATTTGGTTTATTCGCCAGCCGCAGATTAGACGGCGCTACTCGTAAACGAAGGTCATCCCGATAATCGACTGGATGTTACCTGCTACAACCTGACCCGTCGTTCGTGCATAGGAAGCCGTCAGGCCCAGACTGATCGGACTGGTTCCGACAGTTCCGAGCGAAACATTTTTATTCGTGGCAACTACCCCATTGCGGTTAGACAACTGCACACCAACGCCGGTTGCAGGATTGGATGATGAGGTGTTGGTAAATATGGTGCTTGCGGTATCCGCCGTTGTACCAGTCAGGTAATAAGCCAACTGTTGGTTTTGTCCACAATGTACAGTAAGCGGCACTGCAGCCGTGCCGGGATAATCAGGCAGGGTAACCGTCACGTTGCGCGATGACACGTCGCAACCGCCAGTAGGGACTACAACATTATTGTTTGCGTAAACATTCCATGTGAACGTTGCTATATGGGGATGCCAACCAGTAGAAATATCAGTGCCGATTTGTCTCATGACTAATCGTGCAATAAGGTTACCCTGAGTCACAACGACCCCACCGGCCGTGGACACTGGTGAAAGGAACAATTGCGTGTCCCACGGAACAAAAGAGCCAGACCTATTATTGACTTGTTTTGTTTCAGATGTTGTAGGGAAAAGATAGCTACTACCATAATACTTAACGGTGCCACTGAAATTCTGCAAAAAACCACTATAAGCAGAGCCAGACAATAAGCTAACCACATCGTTTCTACTGTTAGGTTGGTCATTTCTGCAGGTAATAGATTGAGATAGATCTACGACCAAAACCTGTCCGGGTTGTACGCTGGGCGTTAGATTTGCGTAGACGTCTAGTGAACCAGTTCCACCGCCGCTATTCACCGTATTCCCTCGAGAATCTCGACACGTAAATGCATTAGCTCCGGATGAATATGCCATCAGGCATACAGAAGCCACGATGACTGCAACCTCTTTTTTCTTCAGCGCCGTTGTTAGTTTTGAAACCAGTGTCATTAAGTGACTCCTTCAATTTAGGCGTAGGTGTACGTGACATTAATCACGGCCTGAATGCTGCCTTGTTTGGCGTTGCCGTTAACTGATAACGCGCGAACCTGTAATGGCAAACTCGCTGACTGCGTGGCGTCATCGACCTGAACCGCCTTGGTTTTGCCGTTGTTCAGGTTATTGCCACTGGTGTCCTGCAGCTCCAATTGAAGATTGGTCGCTCCACCCTGGTTTTTGTAATATCCCGTGCTATCGGTTGTACCGGTGAATGTTGCAGTGACCCTCGAAGTGCCTATCGGACAATTGGTCAAATTCAGCGTGATGGGATGCCAGCCCGAGTCCGAGCCAGCCTGTACGTAATTAAATGTGAACAAGTCACCCAAGTCTACCGTCGTCGATGGCGTTGATACGGTGCAGGGCTTGGCCACCACGCGTCCGTTGACCGTAATGGTGACATCAGCTGCATGCGCGGTGAGTGTCGTAGTAAAAAACAACATCCCCGTCAGCATAATGTTCTTGATATTGGTCATCTTCAGGCTTCCTTACTGAAACTCTAGGGTGAAATTGGCCGTCGCTGTCACTGTCCCTGCAGTCACGGGAGCGCGCGTTGCCATCAAACGTGCATAAAAACCCAGCGTGTTGGGCTGGCCCGCCATCAACGTCGTCCACTTCAGGGAGTCCTGAGCCGCATTTAGCGGGATCGGGGTCTTGTCACGATCCAAAATCTGCACCCCTATACCGCTTGCCGCATTTGTTCCAGCATCAATCTTCAACAGGGTGGTGTTGTCGCTGTCAGAAGCCCCGAGGTACCCCACTCGTACTGCCGCCGCGGAACTGCCGCACTTGTCGAAGACAATCTTGAAGGGTATCGCAGGCGTAACGGCCCCCACACGATTGAATTGCTTGGCTGCATTGCTCAGCAAATCCACAGTAAAGTCCTGGGAGTCAACCGAGACCGAGCAGGCATTGTCTTTTAGATAACCTGTGATGGTGATCGTACTGTCCGCGGCATGGGCATACCCCGTAACCAACGGCAGCAAACACAGGATTGAAAGGTATTTTCTCATTGCGTCATCATCTCCTGCTTATCACCGGCAAATGGCAGAGGCATAGCTCAAAGCCTGATTTTGACTGTCAGTCGGCAAACTGTAAGTCGCTGTGCAACGCTCATTATCACCGTTGCCCCACTTCACGTTGACGGTTCCTTTTGGCGCAAGACCAGTAAGGTAAACCTGCCCGCCGTCTGCCACGATACTGCCTGACTGACCATCTCCGTAAGAGACCACAGAACCGAACGGGACAGGCTTGCCGTTATTTGTCAATGTCATGAGAACCTTCAGCCCGACTTTGGCCTTGAAATCTGCACGCACTACGGCCCCCCGAGTAGGGACTACGCTTAATACCGGCTCTTCCAGCTCGACGTTGTTCGCCAACGTGTTCGTGTTCAGCGATATCCGATTCTCGCGGTAATCCATCGCATAGGGGAGAACGGCATAACCGCGCCAATCCGTACGCACCCCTGTCTGATTATCGACAGAAACGTGTTCCGCTCCAGGCGCCTTGATAAGCACCATGGTGTCATTGAGCGGCTGGCTGAAGGTGACACCATTTTCATGCGCAAGCACGCCACCACTGACACCATAGTAGACCTGCTTATAGTCACCGCTGTGGCTGTAACCGACGTTGCCGTTACCGTAAGCACCACGGTAGTTCAGCGCGGCATTGCCCGTTGCGCCGGTATAGCCATTACCGCCGCTGTTATAGCCGGATTGCACGCTATAACTCAGGTTATTGTCTTCCAGAAGCGTCCCGTAAAGACCGGCCGTATTAGTCGTACGTCCCTTGAGGTCTGTCGACGTGTTGTAACTGGCATTGGCATTTCGGAACACTGACTGGGTATCCGAGCGCATCCAATGGCTGAACGGGATATTGATGTTGAAAGCGAGCAGTTGGTCTTTATCGTCGGACCAGGCATTTTTGGACAGGCTGTAACTCAGACTCCAGCTAATATCCTGAATGGTGCTGTTATAACCGATTTGGAGTTGCTCGTCCGAGCGGCTGGTATTCCAGTAGTTTTGATGACTGCCGGTCAGATATATCGTTGATGTCCGGCCAACCTGTTGCGTCATCGTCGCCTGCAGGCGGCCGCGTTTGCTGTAGTTCAGATTGTAATAGTCAGTCAGTTTTGGCTCGATATTCAAGATCCTGTCTTCACTAATCACGGAATAGCCGCTCATACGCCGCCATGCGGTATCAGCCAGAGAATAGAAGCCCTTGGTAGAATAACGGTATCCGACCAATTGGAAATTGGTCCCTAACTCATTGAGGGATTTGTTGTAAAGAAAACGTAGAGATTGTCCCTGATGTTTACTGCCGTCAGGCAGGGTGGCATCCGCCTGTGTAATATCGGTAGATACCGCCCCGAAGTAGCCCAGATTTTTCCCCACCCCGAGGTTGAAAGCACGATAGTCACTCGAGGCACGTGTTCCGCCATAGACCGTCCAGCCTTCGGGTAATCCCCAAAGCACCGTTCCCTGGAAAAATTTCGGCTTGTCTTGCTGTTCATTGCCACTGCGAAATTGCCCCGCAGTCATCGCGTATTTCACCTGTCCTTCACGCTGCAACATCGGCACGGATGAGAAAGGTACGGTAAAGGCCTGAACGGAGCCATCAGCCTCTTTCACGGTAACCTGCAGATCGCCACTGTTTCCCGCTGCGTACAAGTCGTCGATAATGAATGCACCGGCGGGTACCGTGGTCTGATATATCTCATATCCGTTCTGCTTGACCGATACGCGTGCAGTGCCCCGCGCTATTCCATGTATAACGGGCGCAAAACCGCGTTGACTGTCGGGCAGCATATTATCGTCTGTGGCAACCTGAACGCCGCGAAAGTTAATGCCGTCAAAGATGTCACCTGCCGTAAAGCCGTCCCCCATCGTCAGCCGGCTGCGCCAGGGCACAATGTCACGCTCAAGCCAAGTATTGACATGTTGCCAGCGGTTTTCGTTATATCCCATGCCACTGCTGTAGCTCCAGGTGGTGTTATCCCGTAGGCGCCACGCCCCCAGGTTGAGACCCGTTTGCAGATTGAGATAGGAGTAGTTGCGGGTTTCCCCGTTATGACTGCGCACTTCACTACCGGTATAATTATAATTGAGCAAACCGGCCGGGATGCCATTGTCCCAAAGCTCAGGGGCGATGTAGCCTCTCGCCTGATTCCCCATAAAAGCCTGAGGAATACTGATCGAAAGACGCTGGCGACCAACATCGAATGAACTTGCGGCATCAGCAATAAGCCGTGTAAAGGGCACGCAGACCGTGCTCTTCATTACGGCAATACCCGGAATTGTCAGGGTATTGACGCCAAGTGAAGCCAGCTGTGAGCGTGTAAGGCACGGCTCCAGCTTGGGGTCGTCATCACTTTTATCAAAGGTGATATCTCGCGTCGTCACGTAACCCTCGTTCATGTAAATGTCGACACGATAGGTACCTGGCGGTGCATCAAGTCCCTTTTCGAAACTGGACAGGTCGGCAACGGATGCCGGGTCATCCGCCAGAAAACGGGGATTGAAGTAATTGTCTGCTCGCGCGGAAAATGTCGAGGCAACCAAGAGCAATGCCAGTTGCGTAAGCATTGCTTTGTTTAGCGTCCGTTCCCGGATGTGGTGTTTATTCATGTTATCCGTGCCTGCTCCATAAACCAGGTAGACATGGTCGCCCCCACATGCCATTTTCAATGCCGGTGCTCCGTTACCTGCGTTGTTAAAGTCCATTGTTGGGTGAATGACACCAGTCATCACTGCCAAGTGCCTTTAATCACTGGCGTGAGCGCACCGTAATCGTTAATCGTGCGATACGTGATTACACTGCCGGCATCGCCCGGCAGTTTTATCGTCGCGGCCCCCAGAGGGGGAACCATGACATTAGCTAAAATGCGTGTACCGGCATTCAATTCCGTGACAGTCAGAAAATAGGGGGTTGGATTATTAAGTACCAATGTGTTCGCATCGCGTTTAAACGTCAGTTTCGCGGGTGCCTGGTCAGGCGCCATGCTGAGATTTTGTGGGCGATACAACAATTTGATTCGGCTGGTGATCGCCAGTTGAAGCGTATTTTCTTTCTGTTTAGCCTTGTCCAGAGAGGGAATGGCTTTGACGTTCACCCAGAAAAGACTCTCTCTGTCTTTAGGCAAGGCGTTATTGGTTGCATCAATAATGCGCAGCGTATTTTCTTTTTTCCCCTGCATGAGGAACAAGGGGGGAGTAATAACGAACCGACCCTCTTTTTGGCCGTCATTGTTCTCGACCCAGGATTGAATAAGAAATGTGTCTTTATCATTGTTATTGCTCACACCTAGAGTGACCTGTTTCTGATCTGCCGGGTAAATAACGCGCGTTGCCCCAAGAGCTACGCCTGCTTCAGCATGCGGAGTGCAAAATAAGACTGCCAAAGCCAGCAGCGAACCCATGACGTTTCCGGTCGTTTTCTTTTTAATCACGTTAACCTCTTGGGCGGATAACCGCCGTTTTATCATTTTGCGCGCGTTTATCTCGCCGGAGATAAATACGCCAACCTCGAAAGCGAGTCATTGGTATGTCAAAGAGAACCAGGCCTGAGCATTCGCGGCGCCACCTATGACCGTATTGCCGGTTGCCCGGTATTTGGCAACAAACTGCAAAACACGCGTTCCTTTGGTCAGAGGTTTCCATGACTGGGGTTCAGAATTGATCGGGATGAGTTGCCCCTGGTCATCGAACAGCGCTATGCCGACGCCTGACGCAATCCCCTCGCCTTCGCCGATAGACAGCACATCAGGGTTTTTGCCATCAGCTACGCCATGAAAGACGATGCCGACGCGATCGCTGACGTTGGTATTACAATCCTGAAGGTGCAAACTGAACGGCACCGGTTCGGTGTCGTCCCCTGCCTCCTTGAACCGATTGCTGCTGACCTGCCCCATGCGAACAACCAGCTGCCTGTCACCAGCCTCTACCGTACAGGCTTCGGCGATGAGCTCCCCCTGAAAGCGCATCTGTCCCCCGGGAAGCGTGACGTTCCACTTATTACCGGCGATGGATAGGGGAGCAATAAAAAGCAGGAAGAGTCCCAGTATGATTTTGATCATCGCTTATTCCCTTTTCGATGGCCGAAAGCAGGCCATCCTGGCCTGATTAAGCATCCTTGCAGACCGGTATTACTGGTACTGAACTTTAAAATTGGCGTTCGCGTTGGCAGTACCTGGGGTGGCAGCACCGGTGGCGATGTAACGCGCCTGGAATGGCAGGGTGTTATTGCCGTCGCTCAGAGTGGCGGCAGTGCTGTAGGTAGCACCATCGAATGCTAGCGCTTTACCTGTACTGTCCAGAACCTGAATACCAACATTGGTTGCACCACCGGCTGCAGAGCCTTCCAGAGCCAGAGCGGTTAGGTTCGTAGCATTGACAGCAACACCAGAGAATGCGATGGCCGCTTTGGTTGCAACAGTGGTATCGCAATCGTTCAGCTGAATGTTGAAACCTACTGAAGAACTGGTTTTACCCGCCTCGCTCAGAGTGGCAGTTTTAACCTGCCCCAACTGAACGGTTTGATCTACCGAACCGGCATCAACAGCGCAGGCTGCGTTAACAACTTCACCTTTAAAGTGAATAGTGCCACCATTAACAGTGGTTGTAGCTGCATGAGTCATCCCTGCAGTCAGCAAAGATGCTGCGATCAGGCTTTTGATATATTTAGTACTACGCATTTTATTACTCCTTTTTTGGTAAAAAAATACAAACAACATACGGGAAAATTTTCCTACCATAATTCCCTATTTCTGGTTCACTTTTCATTTGCCAGACAAAAAAACAGTATTTTCAGTACCGTTCTGGACATCTTCATTCTTAAAAAAGCAGATACCCCACAGCCAAAAGGCGTACGTGCCCATTCCATTAAATAGACGTTATATTTAATTTAATCGACAAAAATTCATCACTGAGCGGAAATTTAACCCATCTAAAAAAGACATAGTAAACATGTGTAAAATAAATATTAAAAAAACCAAATTAATTTAATCCGCCGCACTGTTGTCGTGGAGAAGTATGACAAAACACTTTCATGGTTAAAAATAAAATTTACATCATGCTTTCATTACGCCAGATTTATCCACACTTGTATTACAAAGAAAGGTTTCACGATCTTTATGCCTAAAAAACCCAGCTTTTCACAAAAAAAAACCAAATGTCAAAGCATGGCGTTATTTTATATCTTAAAATAATATTTTTTCGATATAATGCAGCAATTGTCGTAACAAATAGGCCCCATACAAAACGGGGAAATGCAGTACAAATCCCGTTGTGCAAAGCAAACCACCCGCCTATTCTTGTGAAGGATAACAGGGGCCTGACATTTTTCCTTGCTGAAGAGAGGGACACCAAAGCATGAAATCCAGTGAAACAGAAAAGAAGAAAATAATTAAAAAACAGCTCATGAACTCTTTATCTGAGCTCTGCGCAGTCAAGTGCATCTCACCGGAAACACCGCCGGAGAAATGGCTGAGCACTCGAGAAGTGGCCGATCAATGTCAATTGGGTATTTATCAGGCCCGCTATTTCTTATTACAACTGGCAGAAGAGAATTTAGTGGTAACGACGTCAGGATCTGTGAATAACGCATTAAGATGGCGAATAACGGATCATTCATATTACCCGGCCAGCGAGTAGCCAATAATAAACCGGCTCCTATTGAAAAGAAGAGGCGCTAACCGACCCTCTTGTAGGTTAGCGCCTATTAGCCTCAGTGGGTTGTTTCCTCCTGCTTGACCGTGGTAAACGTCTGCATCAGTTTGACCACATCCTGCATACCTATATTCACCCGATTAATCACTTCACCGGCATCGTGCGTCAACGCCACGCCACCGCCAGCCTGTTCCACACAGACCGCCATGCCGGCTATGGCCGCCGCCACTCCCTGCTGAATAGATTTGGTGATACGTTCAATTTCAGTCGCCGCCTGGCGAGACTGTTCCGCCAGAGTACGTACTTCATTAGCGACAACGGCAAATCCGCGCCCATGCTCACCCGCATGCGCTGCCTCAATCGAGGCATTAATCGCCAACAGGTTGGTTTGAGAGGCGATTTTACGGATTGCCTCCACCATAGTGCCTATCTGCTGTGAACCAATGCCCAGCTCACTGACCACCGCGGAAGTATCGCGCGCGGCCGCTTCAACCTGTTGCATGCCTGCGACCGCCTGCTGGACGATCACGGCCCCTTGTGCAGCGGTCCGGTCAGTATCCAGTGATAAATGGTGGGCATTACGCACCATTTCTTCTTCGTGCTGCTGTTGGATCATTTGCCGGGTGATATCTTGAGCAATTTTCACCACTTTGACCACTTGCCCATCATCATCAAGAATCGGATTGTAACTGGCCTCCAGCCATACCCGCTCTCCGCGTCGGTTCACCCGTTCAAAACGCCCGGTGATAAACTCGCCGCGTGCGAGACGTCGCCAATGCTGGCGGTAATCGTCAGAATGGGCAAACTCAGGTGGGCAGAGCACCGCATGCGCCTGTCCCCGCGCCTCCTCGATTCGGTAGCCCATCAATTTCAGCATATTGTCGTTGGCGGCAAGGATCTTGCCGTGCGCGTCAAAGGTGATCATTGCCATCGAACGGTTTAGCGCCGACAGCAGGCTCTGATGCTCCTGCGCCTGGGTGATGCGCTCCGTCACAACGCTGGCGATCTTGACGATCTCCACCACCCGCCCCTGTTTATTCATCACCGGGGTATAGGTGCCCTGCAGCCACACGGCCTCTCCGTCTTTGCGAATGCGTTTTATATTATCGGTAATGGGCTTGCCGTTATTTAACATATCCCAGTGTTTGCGATATGCCGGGCTGACGACATATTCCGGGGAACAAAAGAGGCGGTGATGCTGGCCGATAACTTCCTGTCGTTGAAATCCCATCGTTTTTAGAAATAAATCGTTAGCGCGCAGCACGGTGCCATCGGGTTTAAATACGATCATGGCAACGGCATTTTCTATCGCGCTCAACTCGGCACGGCTGTGGGTGTTTAACTGACTGAATCGTAACAGCATAGGGTTAAAATCCTTCTGGCAGATGATTTAGCAGACAAGTGCTTTTCATTTTATTTTTTCTGCACGCCGCGCCCACACGCAGACGTGCATCACCCTGAGAAACAGGCAGGCCTAATTCTCCTGGCAGATAAAACTCACCGGATTAAAATATCAATTAAGTAAGGTAACTATTGTGTTTTGAATAAATAACTTATTTAAGATTTTTAGTATTGGACGACGTATTGAGAATAACGCAACATGCGGAAATTGAAAGGGAAACGCGAAGATTTATAGGTGCCGGTCAAATAACCGGCACCCAGGGGGAGTTAACGCCAGCGTTCTGCCGCCCAGTCAGCCTGCTGTTCCGCGTCGTGGAAGGTCCAGGCTACAAAACGGCTGATCTTTTGCCCCTGCGCCATCTCAATGGTGCGCACTTCGGCGGCGCCGGCTAGCTTCAGCGCGTGGTAAATCGATGGCAAAGTGGTGTTTTTGGAGATAAGCGAGGTGAACCACAGGCAGTTTTGCGCCTTACTCACGCTTTCCTCTACCATTTTACGCACGAAGGCTTCTTCGCCGCCTTCGCACCACAGCTCGTTATTTTTGCCGCCAAAGTTCTGTACCGGCTTATCCGCCACCTCACCCTTGCCCAGCTTATGCAGTTTGCGGCGGGTACTGGCCTGCGCTTCCTGCTCTGAACCGTGGAACGGTGGGTTACACAACGTGGCGTCGAACTTCTCCGCCACGCCAATGATGCCGTTAAAGATAAACTCAGGCTGTTTTTGCAAACGTAAACGTACGCTGTTTCTCAGTGTCGGGTTCATCTCGACAATCATTTTGGCCGAATTGAGCGACACCGGGTCGATCTCTGAACCGGTAAAGCGCCAGCCGTATTCACGCAGGCCGACGATCGGGTAAATGCAGTTGGCGCCAATGCCTACGTCGAGGATCGCCACGCCTTTACCACGCGGTATCTCGCCGCCGTTGCTGGTCGCCAACAAGTCGGCCAGGTGGTGCAAATAGTCGGCGCGCCCTGGGATCGGCGGACACAGATAATCGGCGGGGATATCCCAATGTTCGATACCATAAAAATGTTGCAACAACGCACGGTTGAGCATTTTAACCGCCGCCGGATCGGCAAAATCTACCGAAATATCGCCCCAGGCATTCGGCTTGACGAACGGCTCCAGCGCAGGGCAGCTGGCGATCAGCGCCGGGAAATCATAGCGCGAGCGATGACGGTTACGCGGGTGCAGGCCGCTTTTCTGCTGCGGGAAGGTTTTCTTTTTTTCCACCGTGACGGGCTCTCTTAAAGGTATTTCTGGCGCGTAAGATACCATAAAGCAGCGGCAAACTTGCAGCCGACGGGAAACCCGTCAGAATAAAAGTTCCGTTTAGCCACCCCAGGTCACTTATGAGCAGTCAGTCCCGATATTACTACGAACCCGCGACAGGCCATGGTCTGCCGCACGATCCCCTGAACGCCATCATCGGCCCACGCCCCATCGGGTGGATCTCATCGGTCAGCGCGAGCGGCCAGCGCAATCTGGCCCCCTACAGCTTTTTCAACTGCTTCAACTACCGCCCGCCGATCATCGGTTTCGCCAGCAGCGGTTGGAAAGACAGCGTGGCAAACATCGTCGAAACCGGGGAGTTTGTCTGGAATCTGGCGACGCGCCCGCTGGCCGATGCCATGAACAACAGCTCGGCCAGCCTGGCCCGCGGTGAAGATGAATTTGCCTTTGCCGGCGTGACGCCGCTGCCCAGCCGTCGGGTGAAAGCGGAAAGGGTGGCGGAAAGCCCGGTGAACTTTGAATGCCGCCTGTCACAGTGCATTCAGTTGCAAAGCGCCGCCGGGGAAAAGGTGGATACCTGGCTGGTACTGGGAGAAGTGGTCGCGGTACATATCGATTCGTCACTGCTGGACCAACACGGCGTTTATCAAACCGCTGCTGCCGAGCCTATCCTGCGCGCCGGCGGGCCGACGGCCTACTATGGCATCTCGGAGCAACACCGTTTCGATCTGGTTCGCCCGGATGCGCAAAAACGATAATAAACGGCCCTTTCTTCCTCTGAAGGGAGGGTGCAATTAATAATCAAATAAATTGAATGATATTATCAATACTCTCCGATTTCATCCTTCCTGTCACTGCGCAATAATCACTCCATCGAAAGGCAAGCGCCTTTCTCCCTTAAAAACCAGACAGGAATGACCATCATGAAAAACATCAAAACTTTTGCTGCTGCTATCGCTCTGAGCGCCGTCTCTTTCACTTCTTTTGCTGCCGACTACGTCAGCGCACAAGATGCCACACAGTTTGAGAAGGCCGGTGTGATCTCTGCCAGTGGCGCGACCGACCTGAGCAGCCTGAAAGCGCAACTGTCCGCCAAAGCCGATGCGGCCGGTGCCAAAGCGTTCACCATTACCTCCGCTGGCGGCAACAACCTGATGCACGGCACCGCGGTAATCTACAAGTAATTAACGGATTACAATGAAAAAGCCCGCCGATACGCGCTATCGGCGGGCTTTTTTATGGCTATTTAATTCAGGCGGGCATTAATCGCCGCGGCGAAATCACGGCACATCTTTTCATCGCCTTCGGCGTTATCGGCCAGCACGCGATCGCCATCCACCACGCGGATATGTGCCGCCAAATCGAAGTCTGCCGCCGGCTGTGGCCGGGCAACCGCAGCCGCTATGGTTTGCTGTGCAGCCTGCCAGGCCTGCGCCACCGTCTGGTTGCAGGCCTGCGCCAGATAGTCCGGGTTGAAACCTTCACCGGTCAAGCTACGCAGCGTGTCATCGTGGCTGACACCGTTACCCGGCAGCCAGTAATGACGCGCCAGATCCGGACCAATTGCCGGGTTATCGGTAAGGTAACCGTCGCGCTGCAAGAAGAAGTGTCGCGTCTGCTCAACTGCCATCAGCGCCAGCAGATAGCCCTGATATGAGCAGGCCGATTCCAGCGACAGCAAATGCGGGATCGCCAGCGTCGGCCGCGGGCTGCCGCTGATGCCCAATATTTTTTGCTCAACTTCACGTGCCAGTGCGGTTATCGCTTCCGGGGTGCGCTGTTCGTCATCCCACTGATACAACGCCCACTCAAAGTAAGGCACCAGTAAAATATGACGTTCGTTGAACGCACGCATCGGCTGACGCGCAGCGATGCTGGCCTCGATCAACGTATCCGGCACGGCCTCACCCGCCGCGTTTTTCGCATAGCGTTTCAACCAATCGGCGTCGTCCAGCAGGCTGTCACAGAACATCGACTGGGTTTCGGCGTAGGCCATCGAGGTCGGGGGGAATTCCTGCGAAAAACAGGGCGCATTCTGGCAGATATTGGCAAAGTGCGCGGCGTGACCGCCTTCGTGGAACAAGGTATTTAAACCATGAGCCCCGCTGCCGACCTGATCCGGCTGCGCCAGGCTGGTAAAGTTAATGCGTGCCGGTAACCATTTTCCCTGCTGGATAAACGGCGGCACTGGCCCATGCATAAACCCGTTTTCATACTTGCCCTCGCGCACCAGCAGATCGAGATCCATCTGCGCACCGCGAAATCCGATATGCAGCCGTTTAAAGCTGTTGATCCAACGCTCCAGCGACTGGGCAAACGGGAAGTATGGATCCAGTTGGCGGGTCACATCACCGGCGCTGGCAAAACGTACGTTCCAGGGTTCCAGCGCCTGTTCACCCTTCTCCGCCGCCAACTGCTGCAGGCTGCGTGAGTTGGCTTCGCGAGTTTGCTGCTCGAAGCGATCAAGGATGGCGAACAGCTGTTCCGGCGTCATACGCTCGGTTTTGTTCACCTTGTAGTCAAAATAGTTACGAAAGCCCATCTGGCGAGCAAAACGGTTTCGCAGGCTAATCAGCTCCGGCAGGCCGTTATGCAACAGCCACTGCTCCAGTTCACGCAGCGCGTTCTGCGAGCTGCGGCGATACTCTTCATTTTCATTGGTCGCCTGATTGGTCAACAGCTCGCCGAGCGAGGCATTTACCCGCTGCCCGGCGGCATTCAGATGGCTGACCGGGTTAGCCTTGCGGCGGGTATAAAGATCCGCCTCAGCGCTGATGATTTGATCCAACAGCGTTTGAGCCTCGGCATCTTCAATCGCGTTGCAATCAAAAAAGCGTAGCCAACCGTTCAGCCCGTGCTGCAGCGCATCTCGCTGAGCATCCTGCGGCAGGGCCTCCAGCCCGGCCAACAGTTGACGAATTTCCGCTAACCGACGCGGCTCGGCGATAAAACGCTTATAGGCGCTTTCCGCCGCCGAGAAGCGGGCCGAAACGCCCTCACCGCCAATGCCCATATAGTTTTGCCAAAACAAATCTTCTTTGGTGCGGTGCACCTCAAGATAGTCCTGATTCAATTGATTGAAGTAATCGAGAGCCTGTTGCATAACCATCCTTTCAGCCGATTAGCGAAATATTCCAGTATAGCCAAGGGTTTTACGCGCTGCGTAAACGTTCAAGTCCCTGTTCCAGGGTGTCGACTTCACCGGCGGCCAACAGGCAGCAGGCGATCTGGCGTTGGATCGCCAGCGGGATCGCCACGTCCCCCGCCAGGCAACGCTCAGTCCAGCGAGCGGTGGTTTCTGCATCCTTGGCTGCCGGCAGCTCCGGCGTGGGATCCTGCTCCGGACGCTCCAGCAACACTTGCTGCTCGCCGTTAACGATGTAATGGATCTGCGGGCAGCGCTGAGGATTGGCGTACGCCTCCCCTTCGGTGCCGTGCATCAGCAAGCCACGGGCGCCAATTTGACGGAAGAAAGAAGCCACCCGACCGACGTATTCCGGATGCGACACGCTGGCAATGCGCAACACATCCTGTTCACCAAACGGCGTTGCCAGTTTGGCCAGCGTATGGGCGCTGTTACGTACCCCCATGCGCCAGCGCAGGCCAAGTTGCAGATCCAAAGGGGCAGACAGCGCCGAGACAGGGATAAACACCGTTTCGCCGTTATCCAAACGCCGTTGGGCATGGGCAGCATCTTGCGACCAGGGCAGGCCCAGCGCCTGAAAAGTTTCCGCGCTGGTAACCCGGGTACTGTCGTCCAGCACGCCGTGCACCACTACCGGCAACCCGACGCGCGTCAGCAACAACGCCAACAGCGGTGTCAGATTCGCCTGCTTGCGCGCTCCGTTATAGCTTGGCAGCACCACCGGCATCGGCCGCCCCTGCGGCACCTGCAGACGCATCACCTGTTGCTGCATCGCCAGATAAAAACCGAGCATTTCCTCTTCGGCTTCGCCTTTAATCCGCAGGGCGATCAGAATACCGCCCAACTCCAGTTCGCCCACCTCACCGGCCAGCATCTTTTGATAGAGCTGGAAAGCGGTTTCCCGATCCAGATCGCGCGCATGGTTTTTGCCACGGCCGATTTCTTTGATAATTTTGGTGTAATCCATCGTTCTGCTGTCCCCTGATCCAATCTGGGATCAGCATACCCTATCCGCGTCGACGCTCAACCTCATCCGCCAGTTGCTGCTGGTCCGAATCGCCTGCTCGCAGCCCGGCGATCACCCCATCAGCGTCTTCGGCACTGCGGTTTTGGCTCATTTTCCATTTGCCCAAACGTTCGGTTACGGCTATCTCAATGCCGACAATGCCCTGGATCTGTGCGGCAATATAGTGGGCTGGAGCATCTTCCATTCGCCAGGGTTCAGGTTGATGCCCCTCCTGCAGCGCAGTTAAACCCTCCAGCTGTTGTCGCAGCCAGCGGGCATCTTCCGTGATCCGTGGCGTACCGCGCAGCTGTACCACGCTGTAATTCCAGGTGGGTACCACTTTGCCGCTCCGGCGTTTGGTCTCATACCAACCAGGGGAAATATATCCGTCTCTTCCCTGAAAAATCACCAGGCACTCACTGGCGGCCTGCAACAGCCGCCAATGAGAATTGGCACGGGACAAATGCGCCCGCAGCAGGACGTTACCCTGCTCATCGGCATCGATTAAAAAGGGCAGCGGATCCGCCACCAGGCCCTGCTCCCCCTGGCTGATTAACATGCCGAGCGGGTTGGCGCGCACCAGCGCAATTTGAGCGTCCAGTTGGTCTTCACGGAATGAGGCAGGCAGATACATTACCTTGGCTCCTTGGGGATTTACGGTTGGCGGTAAATAGCAATAACACCCGCCATGGGTTTACTGAAGGGCCAGTTTGCGTTGTTTTTGGATGATCCACCTCAGCAAGCCGAAGGCAACGGCCATCGCCAGCAGGTTGTAAACCATCGCGCCGGCAAACGCCTGTCCGTAACGTTCTGCGCCAGCACCGCCCGCCAACAGGGGAACAAAAAACGCGCCGCTGGCGGCAATCCCCAACGCCCCGCCCACCTGCTGCACGGTCGAAATGACCCCCGCGGCCATCCCGGCCTGATGCTCTTTCGCCAGCCCGAGCACCAAATTAAGCAAAGGCGTCATGCTCAGCGCCTGGCCGAAGCCCAGGATCACCAGCCCCGGCAATAACCACAACGGCTGTACCAATGCCGCACCCGACAGCACCTCCACCACCAACAGCGCCATGCCGGCGGCATAGACTGCGACGCCAAGCGCCAGCACGCCGTTCCCCCAGCGTTGCACCAGCCCCGGTGCCAGGAACGAGGCCAGCATAAATGCCGCGCTGGCGGGGGCAAACAGGCTACCGGCCTGAAACGGCGTCAGGCCTATTCCCGCTTGCAGCAGCAGGGCAAAACACAGAAAGAACGAAGAGGCGGTCGAGTAAATCGCCAGCACCACGGCCACCCCCGGGGTAAAACTGCCCTGCCGCAACAGCGCAGGATCCAGGACCGCATCCCCAGAACGCTGCGCCAGACGCCGCTCCCAACGAATAAAAGCCCACAGCATGCCAATTCCGCAAGCCAACGCCGGTAATACCCACCAGGGCCAGCCGCGCGATGGCCCTTCCAACAAGGGCACTAGCAGCAACAGCAAACCGGTCGCCGCCAACAGCAAGCCCATGCCGTCCAGCCGCTGTGCTTGTTCAAGACGTGACTCGGGAATGCGACGCGCCGCCACGATTGCCAATACGCCAATCGGCAGATTGATCAGAAAAATCATACGCCAGCCGCTGCCGAAAACATCGGCTTCAATAATAAACCCGCCGAATATCTGGCCGAAAATCGCCGCCAGCCCCAGCGTCATCCCCAGCCAGGCGAAGGCGCGCCGCCGCTGATGTGGGTTGTACAATACGCGCATCAACGCATATATCTGCGGAAACAGCAGCGCTGCCGCCGCGCCCTGAAGAAAACGCGCAACGATCAGCATGCTCAGTGACGTAGCCATACCGCACAGCGCCGACGTCAGCGTAAACCCCAGCATGCCGAGGCTAAACATACGCTGTCGCCCAAAGCGATCGCCCAGACGTCCACCGGCTATCAACAACACGCCGAATGCCAACTCATAACCGGCAATGATCAACCCCACGCCAGCGAAACTGGCCGCGAACTGCTGCTGGATCACCGGCGCCGCGACGTTCACCACAAACAGGTCAAACACCGTCACAAAGCCGCCCAACAGCAACACCGGTAACCCCACCAGACGACGATCGCCTTGCGCTAATGACTGTTCCATACGTGCCTCCAAAGATTACGATGGCGGCAGTATGGAACATGTCATAAACTGTTACTATATAGCCAGTTATACTATTACTAACAGCAACAGGACGGCCGCTATGCCACCGCGTACCCTCAACCGAACCCGTCAGGATCTGGCGGATTTTCTGCGTCAAAAACGCGAGAAGCTGTCACCGCAGGCCGTCGGCTTACCGAGCGGCACGCGTCGCCGTACGCCGGGGTTGAGGCGCGAAGAAGTCGCCGCGTTGGCAGGCGTAGGATTGACCTGGTACACCTGGCTGGAACAGGGGCGGGAAATCAACGTTTCGGTCGATTTTCTGGAAAATCTGGCGCGGGTATTAAAGCTGGATGCGACCGGGCGCTACCATCTGTTTTTGCTGGCGCATCAACGCCCGCCGGTACCGGTCGGTCATCAGTGGTGTCAGGTTTCACCGCTGGTGCGCCGCTTGCTGGACGATCTGCAACTGCGCCCGGCTTACGTGATGAATCTGAGCTGGGACATCATCGCCTGGAACCCGGCGGCGGAACGGCTATTCGCGATTGGCGATCGCCCGGCGGATCAGCGCAATATGCTGTGGATGCTGTTTGCCGATCCCCAACTCAATCAACGGCTGGTGGAATGGCAAGCGCAGGCACCGCAAATCCTCGCCAGCTTCCGCCGCGACTATGCGCGTGCGCCACAAGACGCCACCATGCAACAGCGGGTGCAGGCGCTAGAGCAGGTTTCGCCTCAGTTTCGTCAGCTATGGCAACAGCATGACATTCACGGTCGCTGCCAGGGAGAACGTACGTTCATCGTACCGGGCGCCGGCCAGGTGACCTTCGAACATGCGTCGTTTATTGTCGATGAAGAAAATCATTTGCGGCTGGTGATGTACAGCGCGCTACCGCAATGCCCGGCCAGCGCGGCTTTTGAAGCATCCTTACAGGCGTAAGGCTATTTGCGGCTGTCAAAAATCAGCTTGCAGGCCAGCCCGGCGAACACGCCGCTCAACAGGTAATTCGGCCAGCGCGCACTGAAACGGCGGCCGACAAAACGGTTTTTCATGCCGCTGACCGCCAGGATCAACCCACCGTTAATCACCAACCCCACCAGATTTAACACCGTCGCCAGCAACAGCATTTGTACCACCAGCGAACCGGCGTGTGGATCGATAAACTGTGGGAACAGCGCTAAAACGAACAGCGCCATTTTTGGGTTAAGAATGTTGGTGAATAATCCCTGCCGGAAAATGCGTGCAGCCGGTACCGCCGCCAACCCCGTAGAAGCCTGCAAACTGCTGCCGGATCGCAGCGTTTTCCACGCCAGATACAGTAAATAAGCAGCGCCCAACATGCGCACCGCATCATAGGCCAGCGGGACCGCGACAAACAGTTGCGACAGGCCTAACGCCGCCGCCAGCGCGTGGCAATAGGTACCCAGTTGGATCCCCGCCAGTGACGCGAAACCGGCACGGCGCCCCTGGCTAACGCTGCGCGAGGCAATCAGCAACATATCCGGCCCAGGGGTCACCGTCAGCGCCAGACAGGCCCCGGAAAACAGCAAAATGGTGGAAGCATCGATCATAAGTCACCCGTACGCAGCATGGTGGGAAGCAGGCTTTATCATAGCCGCGCCACCGGCGTTTACCAGCGCCAAATCACTGCCACGGCGCTTGGGGAGTGAAGGCCGCCAGCAGGGCATCAATGGCGACCCTCACCCGTAACGGCATGCCAGTCCCTTTTAGCCAGACCACGTTAATCGCCAGCCCCGCACCGCAGCTGCCGGGTAAAACCTCACGCAACCTCCCGGCCGTCAGCGCATCATGCGCCAGCCAACGCGGCAGCATGGCAACCCCCTGACCGGCGCAGGCAGCCCCCAGCACCGCCTCCATATTGCCCAATCTCAAACGGGCCGGTGGCGACAGCCGCTGAGCTTTACCCTGCTCATCCAGCAAATGCCACGGCTGGCTACGCCCATCACGCAGTAAGCCAATCGCCTGATGCTGCAACAGTTCTGCTAGCGTGCTCGGTTCCCCCTGTCGTGTCAGATAACCCGGAGCTGCGCAGAGTATTTGCCGCTGCTCACCCAGTTGCCGAGCGGTGATGGCCGCGGCATCACCCGGCGAACCGATACGCACTGCCAAATCGATCCCCTCTTCCGCCAAATCTGCCGCACGGTTGGAAAACAACGCTTCGATGTGCAATTTCGGGTAACGGTCCGCCAATGCCAGCAGCGGTGGCATCACCCACTTTTGGCCGAACAGCACCGGCAGCGATACCCGCAGTCGTCCCTCCGGCGTTTGGGCCCGAACCGCCAGCTGGTTTTCCGCCGCTTCCAGTGCCGCCAGCGCCTTCAGGCAATCGTCATAGAACAACTGCCCTTCATCGGTCAGCGACAGGCTGCGCGTGGTGCGTTGGAACAACCGCACCTGCAGCCGCTGTTCCAACCGAGCCACGGCTTTACCCACCGTTGAACGCGAAAGGCCCAGTTGCTCGGCGGCACGGCTAAAACCACCGGCCTGCACCGCCTGCACAAAGGCGCGGATTGCATGTAATCGTTCGCTGGAAATCATGATACCTGCCCTATTGGCGATATTAATTCGCCTATTAAACGATGAAACAACGCCACTGGCTACCGCCTTCGCTGAGTAAACTGAACGCACTCTTTCTCTGCCAGGAAACCCCTATGAGCGAACGCAGTGAAATTCTGACCGACAGCGGCACGCCCCAACTATGGCGTCTGCTGATTGGCATCAGTATCGCCAGCTTTTTGGGCTGTATCGATTTCACCATCGTCAATACCGCCATCCCCGCGATCCAGCGTGAGCTGGCCGCCAGCCTGAGCAGCGTACAATGGGTGATGACGTTGTTCGTGATGGCACTGTGCGCCTTTATGGTCAGCGCCGGGCGGCTGGCGGATCTGTATGGCCGTCGTCGGGTGTTGTACTGCGGAATGCTGACGTTCGCCGCCGCGTCGTTGGGCGCCGGGCTCTCAGGCAGTATTGAGCTGCTCAACGTCTGGCGTTTTGTGCAGGGCGCCGCCTGCGCGGTACTGTACACCGCCACTACGGCCATTGTCGCCGATGCCTGGCCGCCGCAGCAGCGCGGTCGTGCAATCGGCATTTTGCTGGCGGTCAACGGCCTGGGTCTGGCGATCGGCCCGGTGGCCTGTTGGTCGGTTCCCTGGGCTGGCGCTGGGTGTTTCTGTTGAACGTGCCGCTGATTGCGCTGAGTTTCGCCTTCTGCCTGGGAAGCGTTCGAGAGTCTCGCGCCCAACAAGGCAGCAGGCTGGATATCCCCGGTTTATTGCTGTTGGTGATCGGCGTTGCCGGGCTGCTGCTGGCCATCAGTCAGGGCAGCCAATGGGGATGGCTGAGCGCAAAAACCGGGTTAACGGCTGCACTGGCGCTCGCCGCGCTCGGCCTGCTACTGCCGGTTGAACGACGGGCACATTCGCCGCTGGTACCGCTGGTTTTGCTGCGGCGTCCCGCCTTTTTGCGCGTTTGCCTGATGAGCGCGCTATTGGCCTTTTTCTACTGCGCCGCTTTCTTTTTGATGCCGATTTACCTGGAAAACACCCGCCACTACCAGGGAACGATGCTGGGACTGTTGTTGCTGCCAACCACCGCGGTGATGGCAGCCCTCTCGCCCTGGGTCGGCAGATGGGTGGATAAATCCGGCCCACGCGCGGCGTTGATCCTCGGTTTTGCCGCCCTTGCCGGCTCCGCGGCCCTGCAAAGCCGGTTTAACGTCGACAGCCCGCTGCCGCTGCTGCTCGGTGCCTTCGCCCTGATGGGGCTGGGCTGGGGCTGCATTCTCGGCCCGCTGGTGTTGGCGACGCTCAACAGCGTCAGCGAGTCGCAAAGCGGCGGCGCGTTAGGCATCACCTGGACACTGCACAATCTCGGCGGCGCCGTTGGCCTGGCGGTGGCGACCCTGATTTACCCGAGCTACGGCTACACGCCGGTGATGTTGTTGCTGTTGGCGCTGTCATTGTTCGGGGGCCTGCTTGCCGCCTGGCGCAGCCGCTAGCCGAACACGGCGCTCCCCCAGCAGGTTCATGCCTGCCGCCGCCAGCAAAATGAGGGCAGCGCCGGCAAACTGCAGCGCCACCAATCGGTGACCGAACGCCAGGCGATCCACCAGCATGGCGGCGATCGGATAAATAAACGACAGCGAACCTGTCAGGTTGGTCGGCAACTTTTGGATCGCGCCATACAGCAACACATACATGATCCCGGTGTGCAATACGCCCACCGTCACCAGCATACCCCACTGTCCGGCATTGGCCCGCGCGTGGAAATCTACCATCGGCAACAGCATCAGCGCGCCGACCGTTACCTGGATCAAGGCGATCAGGTGCGGTGGCGTCCCTTTCAGCCGTTTGGCGGTCAGCGCCATCAGCGCGTAAAAAAATGCCGCGCCCAGCGACAACAAAATGCCCATCAGGTAGTTGTTCTGTCCACCGGCCTGTTTGGGCTGCGCCAACACCACCAACGTCATGCCGATAAACGCCAATACCAACCAAAACAGCTTACGCAGGGTCAGCTTCTCGCCGAGAAACAGCGCCCCCAGCGCCACCAGCATGAACGGCTGCGTGTTATACACCGCCGTCGCGATGGAGATCGACGCATAGGAATAGGCAGCAAACAACAACAGCCAATTAACCACCAGCGCTACGCCGCCGGCGATTGCCACCAGCAACGTAGTACGCGTCAGGCTGTCGCGCCGCAGCTGCCCCAGCGCAGCACAAATGGCCAGCAGCACCAGCGCCCCCACCGCACAGCGCCAGAACACCACGTTGATCACCGGCTGGCTGGACATCAGCACAAACCAGCCGATGGTACCGGAAATCAGCATCGCGGCGATCATCTCCAACGAGCCGCGTTTTATCTCTGCATTCATCTTGGTTTCCTCACAGTAAGCCTAGGCACTTAGCTTGCGGCTTTCCTGCAGCGGTTTCCATGGCATAAAAAAGGCAATAATGCTTAACTTCCTTTTTAATTAAGGCATGAATTGAAAAAAACCTAATGGAGAGCCTATGGATGCTATCGATCGTCAAATCCTGAACCTGCTGGCAGAGGATGCGCGGGTGTCGCTGAAGACCCTCAGCGCCAGCGTCGGGTTGTCGTCACCCAGTACCTCGGAGCGGCTGCGGCGGCTGGAGGAGAGCGGCGTGATCCAGGGCTACACCCTGAACGTCAATTTGCAGGCGTTGGGCTACGCTTTTCAGTCGCTGGTGCGCATCAAACCGCTGCCGGGCATGCTGAAAAAGGTCGAGCAAATGATTCAGGAGATCCCGGAGGTGGTTGAGTGTGACAAGGTGACCGGCGAAGACTGCTTTATCGTGCGTCTGGTGGCGCATTCGATGGAGCAACTCGACCAGATCCTCGATCGGCTGGCCGAGCGCGCACAGAGCAATACCTCCATCGTCAAAACAACGCCGGTGAAACGTCGCCTGCCGCCAATGCTGTGATTAACGGGTACGTTTGCGGGCGAACGGGCTCTTGCGCTTCTTGCTCTTTTTCTCCGCTTCGGCGGCGGATTTAAGCGCTGCCTGGTGCGCTTTGTCGGCTTCAGGCACCTCACGCTGTTCGATGGGGAACACCGGCAATGCCGCCAGCAGGCGCGAGCCGTAGCTTTTGGTCAGCAGGCGGCGATCGTAAATCACGATCTCGCCGTGGCATTCGTTGCTGCGGATCAGTCGGCCCACCTGCTGGATCAGGTTGAACGAGGCGCTCGGCAGACTTTGTACCTCGAAGGGATAACGCTTCAGCGACTTCAGCCACTCGCCTTCGGTCAGGATCACCGGGCTGTCGATCGGCGGGAAGGCGATCTTGTGAATATGCACCTGGGTCAGCAATTCCCCTTTTAGATCCAGCCCTTCAGCAAACGACTGCAGGCCGATCAGCACGCTGGCAGTGCCTTTTTCGACCCGCTTGCGGTGCTCTTCCACCAAGCGATAACGCGGTTGATCGCCCTGTACCAACAGCATCAGGCGCAAATCGGTCACGTAGCTGAGGAAGGTCTGCATCGCACGATGACTGCTGAACAGGATCAGCATGCCCTTATGTTTGCCGCTGGCCTGCTCGGCGCGGAAAAAGCGCGCCATCTCTTCCAGATGCTCAGCTTCGTTGGCCATCGCCGGTTCGAAACGCATGTTCGGGATGACAATCTTGCCCTGCTCAACGTGGTTAAACGGCGAAGACAGGGTTTCGAAACGATCGCCGGCTTTCTCGCTCAGCCCGCTCATTTCCTGCAGGCGCGCAAAGCTGTTCAATGAACGCAGGGTCGCCGAGGTGACGACCACATGCGGCACCTTGCGCCACAACAGCTTTTCGAGCTGATCGCTCACGCGAATGCCTACGCAGTGCAAATACAGGTGCGTCACGTTATCGCGCAAATCGCGCGTGACCCATTTGGAGATCGGCGCATTGGAAGACTTGTCCAGCGCCGCCAGCCGCCACAGTTTGCTCATCGCTTCCAGATAACCCAGGGTGCGGCTCATCTGAATGATTGACCGGTGCAGTCGCACAATGTCGTGCTTACCGGTTTGCTCGCTGAGATCGTTGAGGATAAATTCCGCCACCCCACGCAACGCGTCAGTCAGCTTGAACAAGCGTGCGCTGGTTTCCACCATCTCCGCAGGCAGTTCGCCCATTTCAAACCGGTGTTCGGCAATCACGGTGTCGGTCGGCAGATAGGCGCTGACCTGATGCTCGAAAATCTGGATCAGCTCACGCATCTCTTCGCAGTGATTTTTCAAACGTTCGTCGTTGGTCAGCCCCGGTGGGCCTTTCGGGCGATATTGCGTCATGCACTGTTCAACCTGACGCACGATCATGTCCAGTTGCAAATTGGTCGACAGCGCGGTGATTTCACCGTCAATCTCTAGCGCGTCACGCGCCACTTCCGGCAGGTGATGGCCTTCGTCCAGCACCAGCAACAGCTCTTTCGGGTTGGGCAGTACCGATTCCGTTTCCAGCGCCGCCATCACCAGAGCATGGTTAGCCACCACCACGTCGGCGGTTTCAATCTCTTTACGGGCGATATAAAACGGGCATTCGCGGATGTAGTGGCAGTTGCGCCCCAGGCAGTTGGCCTTGTCGGTGCTGAGCTTAATCCACAGCGGATCGTCGATCGTCAGCTGATAATGATCGCGCAACCCGTCCCACTCATGGCGGCTGAGCGCTTTGCTCAGTTTCTGGCACAGCGCCTGCTCTTCCCCGCTGGAAGGCGCCAGTTCGTCATCCAGGAACAGCGTCAGATCGCCCTGCTCGCTGACGTCGGTGCTCAATGCCGCCAGATTGCGCGGGCAAACATAGCGCCCGCGGCCAAAGGCGCCAGTGAATTTCAAATCGGGAATGATCTTCTTCAGCAACGGCAAATCCTTGCTGTAGATCTGATCCTGCAACGCCACGTTGGCGGTACTGACCACCAGGGGTTTGCTCTCCGCGCGGCCTACGGCGATCCCTGGGATCAGGTACGACAGGGTTTTGCCCACGCCGGTCGGCGCCTCAATCGCCAGGTGGCGCGGATAATCTCCGGCCAGGGTTTTCGCGACTTCGGCGATCATCTGCCGTTGCGGTGCACGGGAAATAAAATCCGGTATTTGTTGCTGCAGGGCTTTGTACCACTGGCCAATCTGATCTTTAACTGCGGGGGAGAGCGCCATTCAACTCTGTATCTCAACGAAATGATGGCGCTATTGTCCCACAGACCGTCGGCTGCGTCAGCCTAGCCTTCGATCATTGAAGCGCGACCCGCACTGAACGACCACTCGTCCTGTTGGGTGGTGGTAATCACTACCATCACATCCTGCGGGCTCAACTGCAGGTTTTCTTCCAGCAACGCCGCCAACCGCTGATAAAAATGCTGTTTGGTGGCGGTATCGCGCGGACGGCCAATGGTGATGTAAAACAGCACATAATCCGCCGAACGTGGGCCGCCGAGATAATGGGGATCGTAAATCAGCTCGCCGGGGCGGTATTGATCAATGGCCTGAAACTTGTCGGCCGGCGGCACGCTAAAAGTCTCGACCAGCGCCTGGTGCAGGCTGTCAGATAAGGTTTTCAGGTATTGCGCTGACTTGCCCTGATGCAAAGCGATACGGCTGAATGGCATGGGACTACTCCTGTTTCAATTCGCGCAGGCGTGCCACGGCAGAGGCCGCCGCTGGCCAACCGGCATAAAACGCCAGATGGGTGATCGCCTCGGCGAGCTGTTCAACGCCCACGCCATTGCGTTCGGCCAGTTGCAGATGAAATGGCATCTGCTCCACGCGGTTGAGCGCCACCAGCGCCGCCACGGTGATCAGACTGCGCTCGCGCGGCGTGAGCCCCGGTCGCTGCCATACATCGTCGAATAATACGCTGTCGCTGAGCTGCGCCAACTTGGGGGCAATGTCGCCAAACGCCTGCTGGCCAGCCTGTTGGGAAGGTTGCATCTTGCACTCCTGCTGCTTAAGGGAAGCTTTACGCTACCCTCAACCTGCATGGGTGAAAATCGGGATTTTCAGCATCAATCATTCACATAAACAGGACAATAAGCCCTCCTGATGCGCTGAATGAAGTCGTCAACGTATAAATCTCACGCATGATTTTTGGCAGCGACCTGATGGGCATCACGGGGAATTCTGGATGCCCGTAGAAGAAACAGACGCTTTCCGCGAGATTTTTAATCGTTCGACATGGAAATGAATATTTTGTCATAAATAGATCACATAACTACGGTAAAAAATCCTCGCTGCAAAAAAACAGGCGGCACAGTGAAACAGCAGTACTACTGATGATAAGCGTCTTTCAATCGAATAAAGCAGGGTAAATCATGAAACGTAATCTTCTGGCCGTTATTATTCCGGCACTTTTAATTGCGCAGACAGCACAGGCAGCAGAAATCTACAATAAAGACGGCAACAAACTTGATTTTTACGGCCGCGTAAAAGCACTGCACTATTTCTCTGACGATGCCGGTAATGATGGCGATAAAACCTATGTGCGTATCGGTTTTAAAGGCGCTACTCAAATTAACGATATGCTGACTGGCTATGGCCAGTGGGAATATCAAATAGCAGCCAACCACTCTGAATCTGACGGCACAAAAGATACCAAAACCCGTTTGGGCTTCGCCGGTCTGAAATATAAAGATATCGGTTCATTCGACTACGGCCGCAACTACGGCATTATCTATGACGTCGGCGCCTGGACGGATATGCTGCCCGAGTTCGGTGATGACGCCTACGTCAAAACCGACAACTTTATGAATGGTCGTACCAACGGCGTGGCAACCTACCGTAACAATGACTTCTTCGGCCTGGTTGAAGGTCTGAAGTTCGCGGTACAGTACCAGGGCAAGAACGAAAACGACGGCCGTTCCAACAGCAAGGCGAACGGCGACGGTTGGGGTCTGTCTTCCAGCTATGAAATCATCGACGGCCTGAGCGTGGGTGCCGCCTATGCCTCTTCCAACCGTACTGCCGGGCAAAAAGCGGGTACCTTCGGTAAGGGCGACAAAGCTGATATTTGGGCCGGCGGCCTGAAATACGACAACAACGATGTTTACCTGGCAGCAACCTATTCGCAAAGCCGTAATATCGCGCCAATCTCCGGCACCGCCACTATCAATAATAATTCCACTTCCGTAAGCGGCTTTGCCAATAAGGCGGAAGGTCTGGAATTGGTTGCGCAATATCAGTTCGACTTCGGTCTTCGTCCATCGCTGGGTTATGTTCAGCAGAAAGGCAAAGATATTGAAGGCATCGGCGACGCCGACCTGGTGAAATATATCGACGTTGGCGCCTACTACTATTTCAACAAGAACATGTCGACCTATGTCGATTATAAAATCAACCAACTCGACAGCGATAACAAGCTGGGTCTGAAAGACGACAACGTGATTGCCGTCGCCCTGACCTACCAGTTCTGATGTGATGAATAACCACCACTGCAAACCTTAGCTTCACTTTATACCCAGAGTTACTTCGCCGGGCGGCAACGCCCGGTTTTTTCATTTGTGCTTTTACCACCTGTTCCTGCCTCATTTACCGCTGCATATCCCGTAACCGCACGCGGAAACTTGCCTTATAAAACAATCGGGTCTAGATGTATAGCTTCCGCCTTAGACAGGGAAAGCTCATGCACACCGATGAAAGCTTCGAGTACCAAAGCGCCCTGCGCTACAGCAGCGACGAGCTGGCGCAGATCCTTTGTCATTGTTTTGAAAACTATATTGTACGTTTCGTGATTGACGGTGATACCTTCGCCCGCCGTTTTGGTGCCGAAGACCTCAGCCTGAACGACAGTATTATCGTTACCCACCAGCAACAACCGGTAGCGCTGGCGCTGATCAGCCGCCGTGGCCTGCACAGCCGGATATCGGCACTCTCCATCCGTCCGGAAATGCGCGGCAAAGGCTTGGGAAAAGCCTTGATGAAACGCATTGTCGCCGACGCGCATCAGCGCGGCGATCGTCAACTGTCATTGGAAGTGATTGAAGGGAACGAGGCTGCGTTGGCGCTCTACCATCGGGCCGGGTTGCAAATCGTCCGCACGCTGACCGGGCATCTGGCCGCTACGCCGGTACTTGCCGAAGTTGCGCAGTTGCAAGAGATCGACCCGCTGTTCGTCTCTCACCGCCTGATTGCCGAGGGTGCCACCGACCTGCCCTGGCTGATCGCGCCGGAGACGTTGTTCAAGCTACCCGGCAAACCCCATGCTTTCAGCCTTGGCCACCAGGCCTATGCGGTGGTGCAGTTGGGCGCCGACAAGTGCTTTTTGCGCATGATCTACGTGCCGCCGCAGCACCGCAGTCAGGGCCATGCCCGTACCATGCTGGCTGCATTACAGGCGAAGTTTGCGCCGTTACCGCTGGTAGCCAACGTTTACGTTCCTGAAGTGGCCGCCCCCTTCTTCGACCGACTCGGCTGGCAGCAGGACGCGTTGCGCCAGTTTGAAATGACGATGACCTTGAACACACCACAATAACAATCAGAGAGTGATTTATTTATGGCAGGAATAATGAGACAGAAAATGGCCCTCGGCGCGGCGATCGGCATTGCGCTGGTGACCCTGACCGGCTGCGTGCAGCCAGCAAAAACCGATCGGCAGGCACAACAGCAGTTGGCTGAGCAATCCGTGCTGGCGCTGAACTGGTTCCAGCAATCCGGCGAATATCAGGCGCTGACGCACCAGGCCTTCAACAGCGCCAGGCTGGCCTTTGATCAGGCCAAGGCCGCGCCGGGCAAGAAGAAGGCCGTGGTGGTCGATTTGGACGAAACTATGCTGGATAACAGCCCTTATTCCGGCTGGCAGGCGCAGCAGGGCCAACCTTTCGCCGCTGCCACCTGGGCGAAGTGGTCACAGGCGCAACAGGCCGGCGCGGTGCCAGGTGCCGTGCAGTTTGCCCGCTACGTCAACAGTCATCAGGGCACCATGTTTTACGTCTCCAACCGCAAACAGTCTGAATACGCCGCCACGCTGGCCAATATGCAAAAATTGGGCTTCACCGGCATGTCGGAAAAAACCGTGCTGTTAAGCGGTGATACCTCCAACAAGCAGGCGCGTTTCGACGCAATCAAGAACGCCGGTTACGACATCGTGGTTTACGCCGGTGACAACCTGAACGACTTCGGCGCCGCGACCTACCACAAAGATAACGCGCAGCGGCGGGCGTTCGTCGCCGACAACCAAAGCAAATTCGGCACCGAGTTTATCGTGTTGCCCAATCCGCTGTACGGCGATTGGGAAAGCGGCATGGCGAAGGACTATAACAAGCTGACGCCAGAGCAAAAGCTGCAGATTCGCCAACAGGCAATCAAGGCCTGGAACGGACAATAACTTCCTGAGCCTTGCAGGGACGGCGCTGGCTGCGTTCTGATTAAGGGGGCGATACGTTCGCCCCCTTAGGCGATAACGCTTGAAAAACGACGGGGTAGTCAGAGCAATTTATACATATAACTGGTGGCATCCAGCGCACCGCCATTGCTGGCGCGTGCGTATTGCGGAATGCTGCCCGCCAGTTGAAAGCCCAGCCGACGGTACAGGCCTTCCGCCGTGTCGCCGGTCAGGGTATCTAGCACCAGTAAATGCCGTTGATGCTCAACCGCCAGCTGTTGCACCTGCAACATCAGGCTGCGGGCAATGCCCTGACGGCGAGCATCCGGGTGCACCATCAGCTTCACCACCTCCGCCCGGTGGCGGCCGTTATCAGGCATATCCAGCAGCAGTTGCACCGTACCGACCACCCTTCCGGCATCTCGATCTCGGGCCACCAGCAGCAGCCTTTCCTTCCGTTCAATAGCCGGCAACAGACGGTGCCAGAACGCCTGCGCCTGCTCAACGCTAAACGGCATGACAAAACCGATGCTCGCCCCCTGCGAGACGCTGGCATGCAGCATCGCCGCCAGTTCAGGGATCGCACTCTGTACCGCACTGACGTTCAATTGCTGTATCTCAATCATGATTATGGCCTGCAGATAACGAGGGTGTAATGGGCCGGCTCGGGGCCGGGTGCATGAAATTTTGAAGCGCCGAACAAGCGGTAACGCAGGCAATCGCCCGGTTCGAGCTGAAAAGTTCGCGCCTCCAGCGTCAATTCAAGCCGGCCTTCCAGCAGCCATAAATGGTGTTCAAGCGCGTGTATCGAAGGGGCGTCATAAGCGATCACCGCGCCGGCCTCCAGCCTGCCCTCGATAAATTCCGCCTTATAGAGGGCGGCGGGCGGCGATACCGAACGACGATGAAAACCGCTGGCGCGATCAACCCACACCGTCTGCTGTTCGCGATGCAGCAACTCTGGCGGTTCGTCCTCAACCTCGCTGAGCAGCCGTGACATGGTCAGCCCATACGCCGCGCACAGTTTGTTCAACAACGAGGCAGTCGGGCTGGTTTCCGCACGCTCAACCCGCGATAGCGTTGCCCGGCTGATGCCGGTTTGCTGCGCCAACGCTTCCAGCGACCAGCCCTGCTGCTGGCGTAAATCAGACAGCCGTTGCGCCAAGCGAAGGTCGGCGCTGTCCACTCCGTTATCCATGATCTCTATAGCCCTGATATGAAAAATCCCATATGAGAGAAATAATCTCAAATACGGGATTCGTCAATCAGATTTTAAAGTAAACCCTGCGAAGTTATAAAAACCAGCAGGCGGCACCCGTCTTATTCAGGACGAACGCATTCGCGCACAGGGGTGGCAGAGAGCGACAACCCCGGCGATGCCAGCGCAATTTCGGCATCGCTGGTTGCCACAACAGGTGGAGTAATCGCCGCACAGCGCCAGGCGCTAAAGACCGCCAGCAGCGGCGCCAAGGCAAACAGCAGGAACAGCCAGCGCGCGGCGGAGGCGGCACCCGGTGCCCCACCCGGCACGTTCAGTCCGGCCAGGTTGGCGACCATTCCCGCCAACGCGGCACCGAACGCGGTGGCAAACAGTTGCACCGTAGTGATCGACGCGCCGGCAATATCCTTATCCGCCTCTGGCGAGACTTGCAGAATACGCGTCAGCAGATGTGGCCAGCCAAAACCGATACCAAACCCCACCACTGTCAGAGCGATGACAATCGGCGTCAGTGCCGACCAATGACCACCGGAAGGCGTTGGCATCAATACGCCCAGGGCCAATAGCCCGACAAACACAAACAGCGGCCCGCTGATAATGGCCCGGCGCATACCCGCACTGCGCCAGCCCGAACTGAGGATCTCCGACAGCGTCCAGCCCGCCGCCATGGTGGCTGCGATATAGCCGGAAATCAGCGGTGACTGCCCGTGCAGCGTTTGCAGGAAATAAGGCACGAAGATTTCGCTGGTCATGCCCACAACCAGCAGGGAGACGGTGATATACAGCGAAGCCAGAGGGGAACCGCGGCGTAAAGCGCCTTGAGGCAGTAGACGGGCGCGGGAGTGCGCTTCACGGCGAATCAGCCAAACCATCATCAGCACGGCCAATGCAATACCGCCAAAATTGACCCAGGCGCTGTCGGCCAGGCTGCCGGCGGATACCACCAGCACCGCCACCGCCAGCAGCAACAGCTGGGCTACCGGCAGCGGCGCTGCCTGCTGTTGCGGTTTGCCTTTCGGCAGGATCAGGAAGGTGAACCCGGCGTACAACACCATGATTGGCAACAGGATACCAAAGGCCCAGCGCCAGGCGTTCAGTTCGGCGAAAATGCCGCCCACCGCCGGTCCCACCAGCGTAGCAATACCCCACATCGCCGAAATCAGCGCCATTGCCCGCGGCCAAAGTTTTTGCTCGAACACCAGGTTGATCATGGCGTACGAAAGCGCGAAAATCAGCCCGCCGCCGAACCCCTGCACGGTGCGACCTATCAGCATCACCGGCATCGACGGCGCCAATGCACACAGCATTGCCCCGGCAATAAAGAACAGCGACGCCACCAGATAGGCACTGCGTGCACCGTAACCACTGAGCAGACGTGCAGATAACGCCGATCCGAGAATCGACGCCACCACAAACAGCGTGGTGTTCCAGGCATACAGATTCAGGCCACCAATATCCTGCACCACCGAGGGCAGAATGGTGGTGGCGACCAGAATATTGATCGCATGCAGCGCTACGCCGAGTGAGAGCGCGATCGCACTGGCGCCATTTTTGCCGGAGAATAAGTCGGCCCAGCGGCTATCATCGTTGGTTATCACGGTTGTCGTCCTGTTTTCAGAGGAAGGGCATTGAGTTAATAGTGATATTGCGTTAAATTTAACAAGAGTTAACTTGGAATAATGGTAGGGCGAGGCGGAGAAATATGTCAAGAATAAACTTGGAAAATGGCGGTAGTCCCGCACAATCGGTCAGTGACCGTTTGCTGACACTATTAAAAACCCGCGGCCCACAACAAGCGTCTGATGCAGGAAAGGTTCTTGGCACCACAGGTGAGGCTGCGCGCCAGCAGTTTGTCAAACTGGCCAAAGACGGGCTGGTTGAAGCCGTGGCGGAAACCCGCGGTGTCGGCCGACCGGTGCAGCTCTGGCACCTGACCGCCGCCGGCAATGCGCGCTTTCCGGATACCCATTCAGAATTGACGGTACAGTTGCTGCGTACCGTACGCGACAAGCTGGGCGAGCAGGCGATTGAGTTATTGATCGACACCCGCGAGCAAGAAACGCGGATTAATTACAAGCAGGCGATGATTGGCGCTACCGACTTGCAGGAACGGGTTCAGCGTCTGACGGCCATTCGTTGCCGCGAAGGCTATATGGCCGAATGCCGTACTCAGGAAGACGGCTCCTTTCTGTTGGTAGAGAACCACTGCCCTATTTGCGCCGCCGCTACCGTTTGTCAGGGGTTCTGCCGTGCTGAGCTGAGTATTTTCACCGAGGTGTTGCAGGCGCAGGTTGAACGTTCCGAACATATTCTGGCCGGTGCACGCCGCTGCGCCTACCGTATTTCGCTGCTGTAATCGGCACTCGGCTCAAGGTTATCTGCAGGCTGGCGTTCTCTCTCGATTCTCATCGGTTCGCCAGCCGACCTTGCCGTTAAAAAATAGTGAAAAGCGTTGCTAATCTTCCGTGCGATCGGGTTTACTGAGTCCTCTAATAATAACCTCCCTGCAGAATAAATATCCATGCTGAGTCAAAGTAGCCGTAACGTCCTGCCGTTAATCGGGGCGCTGTTCACGTTATATATTGTCTGGGGTTCTACCTACTTCGTTATTCGTCTGGGCGTGGAGAGCTGGCCACCGCTGATGATGGCCGGGATCCGCTTTTTGGTCGCCGGTATAGTGCTGTTCAGCTTTTTAGCGTTGCGCGGCCATGCATTACCAACCCTCAGGCAGTGGCTGGCCGCTGGCACTATCGGTATCTTGCTACTGGCGGTGGGTAACGGTCTGGTGACCGTGGCAGAACACCAGCACGTACCTTCCGGTATTGCCGCCGTGATGGTCGCGACGGTACCGCTGTTCACCCTGTTCTTCAGCCTGTTTTGGGGCATGCGCAATACCAAGCTGGAGTGGGCAGGTATCGCATTGGGCCTGGTGGGGATCGTATTGCTCAATACCGGCAATAACCTGGTGGGCAACCCTACCGGTGCGTTACTGATCCTGCTGGCTTCCGCCAGTTGGGCCTTTGGCTCGGTGCTGGGGTCACGTATTTCGCTACCGGCCGGACCGATGGCGGGCGCGGCGGAGATGCTGGTTGCCGGAGTGGTTCTGCTGGTTGTCAGTCAGCTCAGCGGTGAACGCCTGACGCAGATGCCCAGCGCCAAAGGTTTCTTTGCGCTGGGATACCTGATTATCTTCGGTTCCATGTTGGCCATTAGCGCCTATATGTTTTTGCTGAAAAACGTGCGTCCGGCGGTAGCCACCAGTTATGCCTATGTCAATCCGGTGGTGGCCGTGCTGCTCGGCATCGGTTTTGCCGGCGAATCGCTGGCAGCGCGTGAATGGGCGGCGCTGGTGATTATCGTAGCGGCGGTGGTGCTGGTGACGCTGGGCAAATTCCTGTTTGCTCGCCCGGTCAGTCGCATAAGCAGGGAAAGGTAGAGGCGCTGCACGCTGCGGCCGAATTAATCGGGGCGAATGTATTCGCCCCCTACAGCGGCTGGAGTGACAAATCCACCGGAAACAGGTTTAAACGCTGCAGCTTGAAAGACGACGGGTATTAAAACGATTCTTGTTTCATATTACGAAGCGTCTATAATTCCCGTTGTTCCTGGCAACCTGCGAAATCATCCCCATGCTGAAAAAATCGTTCATTATCGTTATCTTTCTGTGTGCCTTTGGTTCACTCGGCGGCGTATTCCTGGCCGGGCTGAATATGTACACCCGTTCCACCACGCCGCTAGAAGAGACCGCCACGTCACACGAAGCCGCCGCCACTGCCACTCCGGCAGAGAGCATTCAGGCCAAGTGATGCGTCCCGCGCTGGCAGCGTTGTTGTAAAAAAACGCTGCAGTCGCCCGACGCGCGCCGGTATCTGCAAAGGGCGCGGTAACCGCCTCATTTCTCCATTTCAGCAGCAACTCCCCTTCTCTTCCTTCGCCAACCGTTGGTGCGATTTTCTGCGCGCTGCCGCAGGCATCATTATTTAGCGCCGCCTGAACACGGGCCAGTCATAAGCTTACAGCGCTGTCACCCCGCGGGCGGCGGCCTGCTGCTCCAGCTCGGTGATTATTTGGTATGCCGAACGCGGCACCAGGCTGAAATCGCCGATCAGCAGATTGTCGCTTACCGCTTCGCCCAGCATCGCCTTCGCCCCGGCACGCAGTATTTCCAGCTGTTCCGGCGGGGTCTGCGACGAGGTAATCAAGGGTAGCCCCGGCACGCTGGCCGTTCGTCCAATAATTTTCAGCCCGGCCAACGCCTGGGGCCGTGCCCGTTTCAACAGTTCCAGGCTGACGCAGTCGACGGCAGCAATGTCTGCCTGCCGGTTTTGGATCAGCTTGAGCGACTGATAGTGCGCCCCGGAGGCGATGGCAGCACTGAAGAAGCTGCCGTTCTGTGCCAAGGGTGCGATCAGCGCACGCAAGCTGTTATGCCCTGACTGAGAGTCGGTACTGTTGTATGCGGCGATCCGGCCGCGAAAATCCGCTAGCTGCTCGCCTGAGTCGTCGTCGCGCACCACCAACCAACTGCTGTAATTCGCGCCCTCGCAACCCTCGACGCGGTAGTGATAAGTCCCGATCAGCTGCACCTGCTGCAGGCTGCTGACCAGCGGATAACCGCAGGTTTGGCTGAGCAATAAATCGTCCTGTAGCCAGTGCTGAGCCAGGTCGTGCGGCCAGACGAGCTGTTCAGGAGCCAGCGGCAATCCCAACTGCAGTAATTTATCGCGCAGCACTCGCCAGAAAGATTCGGCCGGTTGATGAGTCACGCCATACATCGGCAAAGATACTTGCATCCTATTCCCTTACCCCGCAGAAGAAGCCGCCTGCGTCTGCTGACGCCAGGCGGTGAGATAGCGCACCCAGCGCTCAAACAGCATATCGGTAATGATCGCCAGCAGCGCCACCACTACCGCGCCCTGGATCACGTAGGCGGTATTAAAACCGCTCAGGCCAATGATTATCGGCGAACCAAGCGTTTTGGTGCCGACGGTGGAAGCGATTGCCGCCGTGCCGATATTGATGATCACCGAGGTCCGAATACCGGCAACAATCACCGGCGCCGCCAGCGGCAGTTCGACGCGCCACAGAATTTGCCTGGCGCTCATACCAACCCCTTGCGCAACCTCGCGGGTCGCGCTGGGTACCGATTCAATACCCGTCAGCGTGCCCTGCAAGATCGGCAGCAAACCGTACAGCACCAGTGCGATAATCGCCGGCTGTTCGCTAAAGCCCATCACAGGTACCGCTACCGCCAGCACCGCCACGGGCGGAAAAGTCTGGCCGACCGCTACCACGGTTTCCACCAGCGAACGAAACGCCTTACCGGCAGGGCGCGTCACGCCGATCCCGGCCGCTACGCCAATCACCACGGCGATCAGACTGGAGACCGCGACCAGCAACAGATGTGCCCACACCAGCGAGATAAAACTGTCCTGCTGATACACCGGCCTTTCCAGATCGGGAAACCAGGCAGCAAACAGGCCATGCAGATGATTCATGCCAAACACCAGCGCCAGCAGCAGGGCAAAGGTCCAGGGCAGCGGATCGCGCAGCCAACGCAGGGCTTTAGGCGCACTCATGACAGCGCCTTTTGGGCAATCAGATCGTTGAAATGCAGCACGCCGAGTGCCTCTCCTTGCTCCCCCACCACCGGCAAGCATTCACTGCCGCGCGCCACAAATACCGACAGCGCTTCACGCAGGTTCATGGTGGAGGAAATAGGCTCACCGTCCGCATGCCCGGGCCGCACCCGTTCCGCCACCGTGCCTAAAGAAAGCAGTTTGATGCCGCGATCGCTTCGGCCAAAGAAATCGCGCACAAAATCGTTGGCCGGTGCAGTCAGCAGCTCCAGCGGCGTGCCTTGTTGCACCACACGGCCCTGATCGAGCAACACGATGCGATCGGCCAATGCCAGCGCCTCGTCAATGTCATGCGTCACCAGTACGATGGTGCGCCCGGAGAGATGATGAATACGCGCAATCTCCGTCTGCAGCGCGGTGCGCGTTACCGGATCGAGAGCGCCAAAGGGTTCGTCCATCAACAACACTTCCGGATCGGCAGCCAACGCGCGCGCCACTCCCACCCGCTGCTGTTGCCCGCCGGAAAGCTGATGCGGATAACGGTGTCGGAACAGTTCCGGCTCCAGGTGCAACAGCTCCAGCAGTTCGGTCACCCGATCGCGGATCCGTGCCCGCGGCCATTTCAGCAATTGCGGCACGGTGGCGATGTTCTCCTCTACCGTCCAATGCGGAAACAGGCCGATCGACTGAATGGCATAGCCCATGCGGCGCCGCAGATCCTGCGGTTTGAATTTTTGGATCTCTTCATCGGCAAAGTAAATTTTGCCCTGATCGTGTTCGATCAGCCGGTTGATCATTTTTAATGTGGTGGATTTACCGGAGCCTGAGGTACCGATCAGTACGGCAAATTCGCCTTTGGCAATCTGCAGCGTCAGATCGTCCACCGCCGGCTTACCCTGAAAAATCTTGCTGACCTGATTAAACTTAATCATCGGCGTGACACTTCCAAAATTGAAACCATAAATTTAAACAGCGAATCGACGATTACCGCCATCACGATCACCGGGATCACGCCCAGCAGCACCAGATCCAGCGCGCTGCTCAGCAACCCCTGGAAAACGATGGCGCCGAAACCTCCGGCACCGATCAACGCGGCCACCACCGCCATGCCGACGGTCTGCACCGCCAGAATGCGCACGCCGGTCAGAAACAGCGGCAAAGCCAACGGCAGCTGTACGCGAAAGAAAATCTGGCCGCGCGTCAGCCCCATACCGCTGGCAGATTCGATCACGCTGGCGGGCACGCTCTGTAACCCGGCCACCACGCTGCGCACCAGCGGTAACAGGGCGTACAACACCAGGGCGACTATCGCCGGCGCCATGCCAATGCCGCTGACGCCGTGTTCCGCCAGCCAGGGCACCGCCTTCGCCAATCCAGCCAACGGAGCGATCAGCAGGCCGAACAGGGCAATCGACGGCACGGTCTGGATAATGTTCAGCGTGGAGAAGATCGGAGTTTGCAAACGGGATGAACGAAAACACAACACCCCGAGCGGCACGCCGATCAGCAGCGCCGGGACCATCGTCGCCAGCAGAATAGTCAGGTGCTGCAACAACGCGGCATCAAACACATCTTGCCGGTTGTAATATTCTTTCAGCAGCGAAAGCTGATCCAACTGGTGGCCGAACAGCAGCGCCAGCGCAGGCAATATCACCAGCAGGTTACCGAGCATGCGCCACAAATGCGAAGTCGTGATGCGGGTGATGGCATCGGCAGCCATCAGCAGGCTCAGCGCCAGCATCAGCCAGCAGCCGCTGCCCCAGGAGGTACGCGCCAGTTTGGAACCTTCCTGCGCCAACTGCTGCGCGGCATGCCCGCTCAGCCAGAAGGTGAGCGCCAGCAGCGCTGCAGCCGCCATCGCGGTCAGCAATGCATTGCGCCTGAGCGGTGGCAACAGGCTGAGCACTGCCAGCACCAACAGCGGGGCCAATAGCCACAGCGCCGGGCCGTGCAGCAGGGAAATCAGGGAAATGCTCTTGCCCGACAGCAGGCGATTGGGGGCATAGCTGAGGAACGGCAGGCCAAATGCGGCCAGCAGCAACAGAACAAGCAGCGTCAGTAATACGCGGTTTTTTACGGCAATAATCAAAGAAACTCTCCGGCTCCATAGTCAATGGGCCCTGCTCTCCCTCTCTCCCATGGGGAGAGAGGGAATATCAGCGCTATCCCTTAACCAATCCTTTTTCTTTCAGATAAGCGGCCGCAACCTGTTTGGCATCCTGACCTTCCACCGCGATCTGCGCATTAAGTTTTTGCAGCGTCGGGCCGTCCAGCGTTGCAAAGACCGGCTTCAGCAACTCGGCGATATTGGCGTGCTGTTTCAGCGCGGCTTCACGAATGATCGGTGCCGGTGCGTAAATCGGCTGCACCCCTTTTGGGTCTTCCAGCGTTTGCAGACCCAGGGCCGCCACCGGGCCATCGGTGCCGTAAGCCATGGCCGCGTTCACGCCGGAGGTTTGCTCCGCCGCCGCTTTAATGGTCACCGCCGTGTCCCCTCCAGCCAGCGACAGCAGTTGATCCTGATTCAGCTTAAAGCCATAGGCATTCTGGAATGCCGGCAGTGCGTCCGGACGTTCGATAAATTCCGCCGAGGCCGCCAGTTTGAACTTGCCGCCGCCGTTGATCCATTTGCCCAGATCGGCCAGCGTCTTCAGGTGGTTGGCGTCCGCCACGTCCTGACGGATGGCAATAGTCCAGGTATTGTTGGCCGGCGAAGCATCCAGCCAGACAATTTTGTTCTTGTCGTAATCGAGTTTTTTGACCTTCTCAAAACCGGCCTGGGCGTTCTTCCACGCCGGATCTTTTTCATCGGAGAAGAAAAATGCGCCGTTGCCGGTGTATTCCGGGTAAATGTCAATCTCGCCGGAGGTGATCGCCCCGCGCAGCACCTTGGTGGTACCGAGCTGTAATTTGTTGGTGGTTTTGATGCCGTTGGACTCCAGCACCTGCACGATGATGTTACCCAGCAGCGAGCCTTCGGTATCGATTTTTGAGCCCACGCGCACCGTATCGGCCGCCTGAGCCACGCCGATACTCGCGGCAAGTAAACCCAGTGCCAAAGCGAAAACGCGACCACGTAATGGGGTGATTGCCATACTTTTTCCTCTTGTTGTGTATTTTCCGGCTATTTGGCCAGATCGATTGGAAAATCCTGAGACGCGCGTTTCCATCGCACGATAAAAGTCTCCGCCGGCCAGGCTTCGGTTTCGCCCTGAACTTCCTTTAGCGGCTCGCCGGCGTTAAACGGATGAACCTCAACGGCGACCGGGGTAAAAGCGTATTCGCTGACCCATTGGCCATAGCCCTGCACCACAAATCCCTGGCTGCGCTGCTGGTAAGCACCGCGCTCCGCCAGATAGACCTGCCTTAAACCGTACCACGGCAAGCCGGGGAGATCATGGTGAACTAAATGATAGTTCAGATTGAGAAACAGCAGCCGCCACGGCCAGGCCGCCTCATTAATAATAGAACGTGCCTGCGGAGCTTCAACGGCGCGGTGCTCAAAAAACGATCTTACCTTGGTCAGCGCCAGCGCTGGATAGCCGATCGCCAACAGGTAAAACGCCGTGCCAATGCCATGTTGCTTCAGCCAAACCAGCACTGCCGCCAGCAGCAGCAGATGCACCAACCACATCACCAACGTGCGCAGTTCACCGGCGGCAATCGCTTTCAGCGCATTAACCCCCGTCGCGACGATATCCAGCGCCGGACCGAACACAATCCGCCCGCTAAGCGTATTGCGCACCTTGGCCAACAGCGGAAACAATCTGGGATAACGCTGCCACTGTGTCTGACTGAAATAATAACTTTCGGGATCTTCATGCGGGTCGGTCAGATGTTCATTGCGGTGATGCTGAATATGCGAATCGCGATACAGCCCATAGGGATACCACACCGCCAGCGGCAACAGGCCAAAGAGTTGATTGACGCGGGGCCACCGCGTCGGATGGCCGTGGATCAGCTCATGCTGCAACGACATATACCAGGTGGCCAACAAAATCAGCAACGGCGTGCCAAGCCAGGGTCCCAGCGACTGCCAGTAGTGCACCACGCCAAACCAGCCGCCGTACACCGCCGCCATGATGCCCCAGGTCGGCAACTCGCATCGCCAATACCAGCGCTGGTTAAGCTGTTGGATCCAAAGGCGTTGTGCAGAATGCAAATAGTGGCTGTGGCTTTTGGTTGAGGACATGCGGCGGCTCGCTGTGGGTCATTTTCCTCAGTATCTGCGAGCAGCGCAGGCGCTCAAAATAACGAAAGCGGTAAAGCAAAGTTAAAAATCAGCTATTTATGCCGTACTTTTGATGCCCCACACAATCGCGAGATCATCCGATGCGGTAAGCCATCGGCATCAGGGAACAAAATCCAGCACCGAGCTGTTGAATAAGGCGTATTCGGTCTGACTGGTCATTTTGGGCAGTTTGGCGCGCTGTACTGCCTGACTTGCTACAGCGCAAAACTCAGCATCGCCTGCCAGTACCTTGAAGTCCTTCAGGGAGCCGTCCGGTAACAGATGAATGCTGATCGAACAGGTTTGGGATTTGTATTTGCCGAGCGTCGGCATTTCTTGCGTGATGGCACGCCGCATTCTTTCCGGGTAGTTGCCCGACGGCGGCTGCACCAATGCCGCAGCAGCCAACGGTTTCTCCAGCCCGGCAGCCTCGGAACGGTGGTCCGTATTACAACCGGCCAGCAACGGTAACAACGCTACCAAAAGCCACATCCCTGTTTTCATCATTCTGCATCCTTGTCTTTCCGCACAATGGCGGGGCATCAAGATGCCGGGTACAGGCTCCCGGCATCGGCACACTGCTGCAAGCGCTCACGCCACCATTTGGACGCCAAACCGGCGTTATTCTCACGCCAGCCAAAATAGGCGACGTCGCTGCAGCGCTCAGATTCGACGTTTTTCGCGACCAACTCGCCACTTTTCAGGTAAGGTTCAGCCCGATAACGCGGCAAATAACCACAGCCGAGACCACTGAGCTGCACCCGCAACTTGGCGTCGAAACCGAACACCGTCAAGGTGTCCTGCTCCTCGAGAATATTCAGGTTCTGCGGTGCGTTCACCCTTGAGGTATCACGCACCACCACCGCACGGTGCTGACGGATCTCTGCCTTCGGCAAAGGCTCCGCCATTGTCGCCAGCGGGTGTTGCGGTGCGACGGCAAATACGTAGTCCAACCGACCCAACTGACTAAAAGCATAGCCTACCCGCGACGGGGGTTCACAAATCGCGCCAATAATAATATCCGCACAACCATAAACCAGCGACTCCCAGGATCCCGCCAACACCTCGTGACTAACGCGCAGCCGGGTATGGTGATTCTGCTGATAAAACTCTTCCATCAGCGGCAACAGGCGCTCAAAAGGAAACGAGGCATCGATACCGAGAGTGATCTCGCTTTCCCAGCCGTTTTCCACATAGCGAGCCTGCTGCTCCAAATCCTGCGCGGCGCGCAATAGCACCCGGCCCTTTTCCAACATCAACTTGCCGGTATCGGTGAATTTGGCGCGGTGGCCTGAGCGATCGAGCAAGGTGATGTCGAGATCGCTCTCCAGTTTTTGCACCATATAGCTCAACGCCGAAGGTGTTTTAAACAGCACGGCGGCGGCCGCCGCAAATGACCCGTGCCGATCGAGCGCATCCAGAATCAATAACGCCTCCAGGTTTAACCTCATCGCTTCCTCTCCGTGTATAAAAAAACTCAACAAGACGGCAAAAATTCTGCGCTATCTTTGAAATCAGCCCCTGCCTACCATGCGGTTTATCGACGTTACATTCACCCGTTGTTAAACCTAAGTCTTTCTGGGAAGGTAAATAATGTCTAAGTTTCAATTACTTGATAAAGATAATTCTGCACTGATTTTCATTGACCACCAGCCGCAAATGTCTTTTGGCGTGGCCAATATTGATCGCCAGCAGCTGAAAAACAACGTGGTCGGTCTGGCGAAAGCCGGCAAGATTTTTAATGTTCCCACCCTTTTCACCTCGGTTGAAACCGAAAGTTTCAGCGGCTATATCTGGCCAGAACTGTTGGCGGTTCACCCTGAAATCACCCCGATTGAACGCACTTCGATGAACTCCTGGGAAGATGCAGCCTTCGTAAAGGCCGTTGAAGCCACCGGTCGCAAAAAGCTGGTGATTTCCGCGCTGTGGACCGAAGTCTGTCTGACTTTCCCGGCGCTGATGGCGCTCGAGGCAGGCTATGAAGTTTACGTGGTCACCGACACTTCCGGCGGTACCTCGGTGGATGCGCATGAGCGTTCCATCGATCGTATGGTGCAGGCCGGTGCCATCCCGGTAACCTGGCAGCAGGTGCTATTGGAGTATCAACGCGACTGGGCGCGCAAAGAGACTTACGACGCGGTTATGGAACTGGTGCGCGAACATAGCGGTGCTTACGGCATGGGCGTTGACTACGCTTACACCATGGTGCATCACGCCCCGGCGCGGGTGGCGAAATAAACCTTAATCCCGGCCGCGTCGCCGGGTTTTTTCTGGAGTCGGTGCTATGGCCCACCCGCAGCATGTCACGCTAGTTATCACTCACCGTTTGGCGCCGGGGCAGGAACCGGCCTACGAGGCCTGGCTGAAGCGCATTATGCCCGAAGCCGCCAACTTTGCCGGACATCTGGGCGTTAACGTGATCCGCCCCACCGGTCATGAGCAGGCCTACACCGTACTGGTCCGTTTTGACAACCTCGACAACCTGTCCCAGTGGGTGAATTCACCGCTGCGCAAACGCTACATCGAGGAAGTTTCGCCGCTGCTGCTGGAGAGCGACAGCATTGAAATTCGGCCCGGCGCAGAATTCTGGTTCACGCCGCCGAGCGCCAATACCCGCCAGCCCGCCAAGTGGAAACAATTTTTGATCACCCTGCTGGTGATTTTTCCGTCCACCAATCTGGTGCCCTGGTTTTGGGGAAACCTGTTGCCGCAGTTGAACGGCACGCTGGTCGGCCACCTGCTTAATGACGCCACCGTCGTCGCCCTGGTGGTCTTCCTCTGGATGCCGATAGTCACACGCATATTTCATCAATGGCTCACCCGCCGTTAGGCGGCCTGCCGGGAGAACGTTATGAGTAACTCTGCTTCCCTGATTATCACCAACGGTAAATTTCACACCGTCGATCGCGAGGCGCCTACCGCCCAGGCGGTTGCTATCCGCGACGGCAAATTCCTCGCCGTCGGCAGTGAAAACGACGTTATGCAGCATGCAGGACCTGAAACTCAGGTGATTGATCTGCACGGCCACACCGCCGTCCCCGGCCTCAATGACTCGCACCTGCACCTGATCCGCGGCGGCCTGAACTACAATCTTGAGCTGCGTTGGGAAGGCGTGCCGTCGTTGGCCGATGCGCTGCGCATGCTGAAAGAGCAGGCACTGCGTACCCCCAGCCCACAATGGGTACGGTGGTCGGCGGCTGGACCGAATTCCAGTTCGCGGAACGCCGCATGCCAACGCTGGACGAAATCAATCAGGCGGCGCCGGACACCCCGGTGTTTATTCTGCACCTGTACGATCGCGCTTTACTCAACCGAGCCGCGCTGAAAGTGGTGGGCTACACCAAGGACACGCCAAATCCGCCGGGGGGCGAGATCCAGCGCGATGGCAACGGCAACCCAACCGGCATGCTGATTGCCAAGCCTAATGCCATGATCCTGTATGCCACGCTGGCCAAAGGGCCCAAGCTGCCTCTTGAACAACAGGTCAATTCCACCCGTCAGTTTATGCGCGAGCTCAATCGCCTGGGCCTGACCAGCGCCATCGACGCCGGCGGCGGCTTCCAGAACTACCCCGATGACTATCAGGTGATTTCCGAACTGCACGATAAGCAGCAACTCACTTTGCGTATTGCCTATAACCTGTTCACTCAGCGACCGAAGCAGGAGCTGGAAGATTTCCAGCTGTGGACCGACATGCTGAAACCCGGTCAGGGCACCGATTTTTACCGTCATAACGGTGCCGGTGAAATGTTGGTGTTCTCCGCCGCCGACTTCGAGGATTTCCTCCAGCCGCGTCCGGATCTGCCGGAAGGTACGGAAGATGAGCTCGAGCGCGTAGTGCGCCATCTGGTCGAGCACCGCTGGCCGTTCCGCCTGCATGCCACCTATGACGAATCCATCAGCCGCATGCTGAACGTGTTCGAAAAGGTGAACCGCGATATTCCGTTCAACGGCCTGCACTGGATCTTCGACCACGCGGAAACCATCTCCGAACGTAACATCGAGCGGGTGAAAGCGCTGGGCGGCGGCATTGCCGTACAGCATCGCATGGCATTTCAGGGGGAATACTTTGCCGAACGCTACGGCAAAGAAGCCGCCAAACAGACGCCGCCGGTCGCAAAAATGCTGGCGGCCGAGTTGCCGGTCGGGTTAGGCACCGACGCCACCCGCGTGGCCAGTTATAACCCGTGGACGGCGCTGTATTGGCTGGTGTCCGGCCGTACCGTTGGCGGTATGGCGATGTACGACGACAGTGCGCGATTGGATCGCGAAACGGCCCTGATGTTGTGGACCCAGGGCAGCGCCTGGTTCTCAACCGAACAGGGTAAAAAAGGACAGATTAAGGTCGGACAGTTAGCCGATCTGGCCGTGCTGTCGCAGGATTATTTCAGCATACCCGAGGAGCAGATCAAGGGGATTGAATCGGTGATGACGGTGGTGGACGGCAAGGTGGTATACGCCGCCGGCAGTTTTTCACCGCTGGCGCCGCCGGCAATTCCGGTACTGCCTGACTGGTCGCCGGTGACCCAGGTGCCGGGGCATTATCGCTCTGCCCCTCCTTCAGCCGCGGCCCGCGTCGGGGTGCTGAGCCAGGCGCACCAGTGTTGCGGCCCTTGCGGCGTGCACGCGCATCAGCATGACGTCGCCCGCCGTTCCAGCATTCCTGTTTCAGACGACAATGCCTTTTGGGGCGCATTCGGTTGTTCCTGCTTCGCTTTTTGATTGGCAGGCTATCACCGCAGCAAGTTATCAAGCTAATAGCTTATTAACTCATTAGCCAGTTAAGCTATGACGCTCTCAAGTTGTGAGCGTCATAGCCCTGGGTTAATCGCGATTAATTTCCAGCCAGCGCCGTTGTTCGGCGGAGGCGGCTATCGCATCCAGCACGCAAGATACTTTCCAGCCCTCTTCAAAGTCAGGCCACATGCGATCACCGGCGGCAATGCCGTTAACCAGATCGCGGATCTCCACCGTTTTCTGATCGTTAAAACCAATGCCGTGCCCTGCGCTAATACAGAAGGCGGCGTAATCCGGATGCTTAGGGCCTACCAGCAGCGTTTTAAACCCCTGGCGCTCCGCCGGCTCATCGTGACGATACAGCTTCAGCTCCGCCATTCGCTCCTGGGTGTAACTTAACGTGCCCTTGGTTCCGGTGACCACGTAGGTCAGCCCCATCTTGCGCCCGCAGGCAATGCGTGAAGTCTCGATGGTACCCATGGCGCCACCGGCAAAACGCACCAGCGCGCTGGCCTGATCCTCATTTTCAACCTGATGCATCAGCGTAGGGTCTTTCGCATCCGGGCGCTGTTTGATAATGGTCTGCATATCGCCGGAGACCGCCACAATGTCACCCACCAGGTAATGCGCCATGTTGACAATATGCGCCGCCAAATCGCCCAGCGCGCCTAACCCGGCCGTGGCCTTGCGGCAGTGCCAATCGATAGGCGTACGCGGATCGGCGAGATAATCTTCATTGTGGGTGCCGTAAAAATGCACCACTTCGCCAATCTCGCCATTGGCGATAATTTCGCGCGCCAGCTGGCTGGTCGGGTTCTTCATATAGTTGAAACCCACCAGCGTTTTAACCCCCTTGGCGCGAGCGGCCTGCACCATTTCAGCGGCGTCTTTGGCGTCCAACGCCAGCGGTTTTTCAGAATAAACGTGTTTGCCGTGGCGAATCGCTTCCAGCGCCATCTCCTTATGCAGGAAATTCGGCGCGCAGATATCCACCACATCAATAGCCGGATCGGCCACCAGCTGGCGCCAGTCGGCGGTCGAACGAGAGAAACCAAATTCCGCAGCGCGCTGCTGCGCCAGCTCCGGCGTCACTTCCGCCAGCATTTCCAACACCAGTTCCCCCTTCAGTGGAAATACCGTGGCAGCCTGCGCATAAGCAATAGCGTGGCAGCGCCCAATGTAGCCGGTGCCAATTAAACCAACGCGTACCTGTTTCATCACCCTCTCCCGTTGCCTGTATCCGTAATCTGGTCAGCGCGCCACTCAATGAAACGCGCCGTCTGTGATACGGTTATATGAAATATAAATTTCAATAACAAGCAAAGAGAAAAATAAAACTCATATCCGTGATGCCGTTCATGAAACCTTGCAGACGGGAATGTAACGAGGCAGCCTCGAGGGTACGCTGCGTCTTCTGGCCAAAGATGTCAGGCCAAAATGAATATTTTATTTCATATCATGGCAACCCGTTGGCACCATACAGCAAGAAACCCGGCCGCTGTTGCAGCCGTTGCAAATACCCTTGTAACCCTGGGTAATCCGGGCGCGAGAAAGGCGTCATCAGCCAACGATTGAGCGACAGCCCAATGACCACATCCGCCAGGCTAAAGGTCGTGCCAGCAATATAAGCATTCCCCTGCGCCAAATGCTGTTCGAGCATGCCCATTAACCTGTTCCACTCCCGCTCCGCCGCTGCCAGTCGCTCCGGATCCTGGTAGGCGGCATCCTGGCGAACTCGCGACATGAAAACATAGCGCCAGGCGTTGTTGAGATCGGTGGCCTGCCAGTCCATCCACATTTCTACCGCTGCCCGTGCGCCCGGTTCTGTCGGCAACAGATCCTGACGCCCTTCCCGGCCCGCCAGGTAACGACAAATCGTGTTGGATTCCCACAGCACCCGATCGCCGTCAATCAATACCGGCACCAGGCCATTGGGGTTGAGGGCCAAAAACTCCGGTGTTTGGGTGGATCGAAAACCACTGCCCCAGTCTTCTCTGGTCAGCGGCAACGCCAGTTCATGGCTGGTCCACAATACTTTGCGCACATTGATCGACGAGGCCTTACCCAACAATTTCAACATTTATGTTCTCCAAAAAGGCTTGCGCCCTTCTTGCATTGCCTGCGCGCGCGACAGACCAATGTCCGCCAGTTGGGCATCGTCCAACTGCAACAAAGATCTACGGGTGCGATAACGCTGCAGGTACAACTGCCAAAGTGGAAATCTCGCCCGGTGCTGTACCGGTTCGCCCTCAACAGAAATGCTCATCACAGATCCTCTTTCGGTTTGATCACGAAACCTATGATGCTGATCGCGCGAAAAACAATACAGATTCAGGGCGTTGATATTTTTTCCATACAAAAGCTGTCTCTGCCTATCTGAATGGTCTAATTTAATCTCATCTGTACCGGTTTTTTCCTCAACCACTCTCACTTTGGGTATCTGTATGACACGCTACGCCACCCTGGCCGCGCTCCTTAGCCAACGCATCGAACAGGGGCTCTATCCGGCCGGCGATCGTCTGCCGTCGGTGCGCGCGCTAAGCCTGGAACACGGCGTCAGCATCAGCACGGTGCAACAGGCCTATCGCCTGCTGGAAGAGAGCCAACTGGTGGAAGCGCGCCCCAAATCCGGCTATTTCGTACAAAGGCGCCGCACTCTGGCCGAGCTTCCCGCCGTCACCCGTCCGGTGCAGCGACCGGTGGATATTTCGCAGTGGGAGCAGGTACTGGAACTGATCCGAAATAAACCGCGCGAAGATGTGATCCAGCTCGGCCGTGGCATGCCGGATATCAGCGAACCTACGCTGAAACCGTTGACCAAAGCGCTGGGCACCCTGGGCCGTCACGGCGATCTGCGCAGCCTGCTCTACGACAGCATTCAAGGCGTTATCGGCTTGCGTGAACAAATCGCCCGGCTGCTGCTGGACTCCGGTTGCCAGATTAGTGCCGACCAGTTGGTGATCACCACCGGCTGCCACGAGGCGTTGTTCACCGGCCTGCGCGCCGTCTGCCAGCCGGGGGATATCGTGGCGGTAGACTCCCCCTGCTTTCACGGCACCATGCAAACGCTGAAAGGGTTGGGCATGAAGGCGTTGGAAATCCCTACCGATCCGCTGACCGGGATCAGCCTGGAGGCGCTGGAACTGGCGCTGGAGCAGTGGCCGGTGAAAACCATTCTGTTGACGCCCAACTGCAATAACCCCTTGGGTTACATTATGCCGGAGGAGCGTAAACAGCGTTTGCTGACGCTGGCGCAGCGCTACGATGTGACGATCATCGAAGACGACGTATACGGTGATATCGCCTACCAATACCCAAGGCCTCGCACCATCAAATCCTTCGATGAAGATGGCCGGGTATTGCTGTGCAGCTCGTTCTCCAAAACGCTGGCCCCTGGCCTGCGCATCGGTTGGATTGCCCCAGGGCGTTATCTGGAGCGCGTGTTGCACATGAAATATATCGGCACCGGCTCTACCGCGACCCAGCCACAGCTGGCGATTGCCGAATTCATCCGCCACGGCCACTATCTGCAACATTTGCGGCGTATGCGTACCCGCTACCAGCAGAACCGGGACGTGATGACCGGATGGATTATGAAGTACTTCCCGCCCGGTACCCGTGTTAGCCAACCGCGCGGCGGCTTTATGCTGTGGATTGAGCTGGATGAAGCGTTTGATACCCTGCGGCTAAATCGCCATTTGGAACAACAGGGTGTGCAGATCGCCGTCGGCAGCATTTTTTCCGCCTCCGGTAAATACCGTAACTGCCTGCGTATCAACTATGCGCCCAAGCTGACGCCAGAGATTGAACAAGCGGTGCAACGGGTTGGCGAGACCATTCAAATGCTGATGCTGGCGCACGCCCCAGAGCGCGACATCACATTGGCGCGATCGGATTAAACTCTGGCGCAATCGGATTATCCGCATGTGGACGAACCTTCTAGAGTAGAACCTCTTCAACAAGCAGGTACAGGAAGGTGGTTATGTCTCAGTCTCAGGTATGGTTAATTACCGGCAGTTCACGCGGTTTGGGCCAGCAGTTGGCGCAGGCTGTTTTGGCCGCCGGCCACCGTCTGGTCGCGACCGCACGCCAGCCACAGCAGTTACAGCCGCTGGTGGAACAGTACGGTGAGCAAGTGGTCACCGTGGCGTTGGACGTTACTGACGCCGTGGCCGCCAAACGTGCGGTACAGACAGCAATAGACAGCTTCGGCCGACTGGATGTGGTGGTCAACAATGCCGGCTATGGCAACATCGCGCCGGTGGAGGATGCCGATGAAGCCGATTTCCGCGCCCAGGTCGATACCAATTTCTATGGCGTTTTTAACGTCACCCGCGCGGCGCTACCGGTGCTGCGTCAACAGGGCAGCGGCCATATCATTCAGATCTCCACCATAGGCGCACGCCTTGGCGTACCGGGTCTGAGCGCTTACCACACCGCCAAGTGGGCGGTCGAAGGCTTCTCCGAATCGCTGGCAAAAGAAATTGCGCCCTTCGGCGTGAAGGTGACCCTGGTTGAACCCGGCGGTTTCCGCACCGACTGGGCCGGCTCATCAATGGCCATCGCCCCTGTCAGCGCCGCTTACCAGGCAACGCTTGGGCCCATGCTAGACTACTTGCAACAGCATAACGGCCACCAACCCGGCGACCCGGCCAAGGCCGCGCAGGTTATCTTGCAGATAGCCGAGCTGGATGAACCCCCGCTGCGCCTGTTACTCGGCAGCGATGCGGTATTTATCGCCGGACAGGTGCAGGCCGAACGGGAAGCGGCGGATGCCAAATTCCGTTACCTCAGCCTGAGCACCGACCGGGACGATAGCCAACCGGATCACGAAACCATGGCGGCGTTGGTGGCCGGCAAATCATAAGGAACACCATGAGCAGCGATCAAATCCCGGTCTCCAGCGCCTTAGCCATTCGTCTCAAAGCGCTGGGGGTGGATATTGAAAAGCTTGGTCAACTGGCCGGCCTCCCCAGCGGGCTGCTCAGCCACGGGCGCGAAAAGGTCAAACTTTCCACCAGGCAGTTCTTTGATATTTGGCAGGCGCTCCCGCGCCTGACCGATGATACGGCCTTTGGTCTTCGCCTCGGCAGTGACGTCGCACCGGAGCATTACGATATCGCTTCGGTCGCGGCGCTGCATTCGGCGACGCTGGGGGAGGCCTTGCAAAAAGTCGCCCGCTACAAGCGGTTGGTGTGTCCCGAAGAACTGACGCTGACGGAAGACGGCGAGGCCGTGCGGTTGCATACCCGTTGGACCATGGCCGAAGGTCATGCCCCTGAGCTGTTGGTGGACGCCATGTTTGCGTCCATCACTACTCTGTGCCGTCGTGGCACCGGCCTGGCAATTCAACCGAGGGCGATTGAACTGACGCGGCACCACGATCCCGCTTCGCCGTTGCTGCGCCATTTTAGCTGTCCGATCCGCTTCGATGCCCCGTTGGACGTGCTGGTGTTTGATCGTGCGCTGATGCAGCAGCCCTTTATCACCTATAACCAGGACATGCTGGCCGTGCTGCTGCCCGGGCTGGAAGCCGAGTTGGCCAAGGTCGAGCAGGACGACAGTTTGCCCGCACGGGTGATGGCAATCCTCACCCGTAGCATGCGCGGACAACGACCCAGCGTGAACAGCGTGGCTGCCGAGCTGTACCTCAGCCCACGCACCCTGCAGCGTCGTCTGCAACAGCACGGCTACAGCTATCAGCAACTGTTGGATAAAACCCGCCACCGTACGGCCTGTCATCTGCTGTCGGATACCGATCTGGAGCCCGGTGAAATTGCCTTCGTGCTCGGGTTCGAAGAACTGAATTCATTTAGCCGCGCCTTTATGCAATGGGAATCACAAACGCCGAACCGCTGGCGTCATCAACGCATCGCCGGGCGTCAGGAGAACAGGTTATGAAAGTGATAATATTCGGTGCCAGCGGCATGGTCGGGCAAGGCGCACTGCGCGAATGTCTGCTCGATCCGCAGGTGACGGAAGTGCTGAGCATCGGCCGCAGTGAACTGGCGCAAAGCGATGCCAAGCTCCGCCAACTGACGTTGCCCGATCTGAGTGATTTGTCCGCCCTGGAGACTCAGCTCAGCGGTTATGACGCCTGCTTCTTCTGCCTAGGCGTATCTTCCGCCGGCATGAGCGAAGCACGCTACCGTGCCCTGACCTACGATCTGACGCTGGCTGCGGGCCGCCCGCTGGCGCGGTTAAACCCGAACATGGTCTTTATTTACGTCTCCGGCGTCGGCACCGACAGCAGCGAACAAGGCCGCAGCATGTGGGCACGGGTCAAGGGCGCAACCGAAAATGCCTTGTTGGCGCTGCCGTTCCATGCGGTGATGTTCCGCCCGGGCGTTATCGTGCCGCTGCACGGCATCCGCTCCCGAACCCGGCTTTATGATCTACTGTACCGGCTTTTTAAACCGCTGTGGTTTGGCGCCCAACGGCTGTTCCCCAATCAGGTCACCACCACCGAACGTATCGGACTGGCAATGTTGGCCGTGGCACGGCGCGAGACCGACTTGCGCATCCTTGAACCGGTGGAGATTAACCGTTTGGCCCTGCCCTCGGCGGGTTGATTCTGCTATGTTAAAGCCGCGCGCGTGGGCCACCTGTGCCACGCTTTCGCCACTGCGACAGAGACAGACCCATGCCGTCAAAAATTTTATTCAGCGCCTGCCTGGCCGGTTTTAAAGTTCGCTATAACGGTTCCGATAAACCGTTGCCCCATCTCACCCTGCTGCGCTGGCAGCGCGAAGGCCGTTTGGTGGTTTGCTGCCCGGAACTGGCCGCCGGCTTTTCCACGCCACGTCCCTCAGCAGAAATCACTCCGACCGCCGAAGGGGCCACGGTGCTCGCGCAACGGGCTCGGGTTATGGAGATCAGCGGCGGTGACGTCACCGACAGTTACCTGCTTGGCGCCCATCTGGCGCTGGAAACCGCGCGGCGCCACGGCTGCCGCTTTGCCCTGCTCACCGACGGCAGCCCGTCCTGCGGCAGCCAATTTATCTACGACGGCTCTTTCAGCGGCCAGACCAAACCCGGCAGCGGCGTCACCGCCGAACTGCTGCGTCAGAACGGCATTGAGGTCTTTTCCGACCGTCAGTTGGAGGCGCTGATCGCCCGGGTGGAGGCCGAGGATCTACCCTAACGCTGCAGGTGCTCCGCCAGCCGCTGTTGAAGATGGGAGATCCCCTGCGGGTGATAGATAAAGCGGTCGAGTGTCATCATCTGCCAGCGCTGCCCTTCATCGCCAAAGCGGATGGCGGCAATCTGCTGCGGGGTGATTTCGCCCAGCATAAACCAGGTCGGTGGATAGCCGGCGAAAATCCCCTCGTAGCGCTGCTGATGACGAACCTGCCCCGCGGCAATCCGCAGGCCGAACTCTTCCAGGGTTTCCCGCTGCACGCATTGCAGCGGCGTTTCGTCGTTTTCGCGCCCACCACCGGGCAGATCCCAGCAGCCAGGCCAGGGAATGTCGGGCTTGTCGTCTCGCTGATAGGTCAGCACGCTGTTGCCGCACAACAGCGCGATTTTCGCGCCGCCAAAATGCTTATCCGTCATCCCGCCTGGCTCCCGTTTTCGCCATTGAGCTAACATCTTACCTCATCGGAGTGCGCGCTGGTGTATAGTGAAAAACCGTTTTCACCACAGGCGAACAATGACGATGAACTCTCCGTTTCTGGTTACTCCCCAATGGCTTGCACAACATATCAACGATGAAAATCTGGTCGTGGTCGATGTAAGAATGTCGCCGGTCGGCCTGGTACCGAAAAAAGATATGCTTGCCGAATTTGAACGCGGTCATATCCCGGGCGCGGTGTACTTCGATATCGATGACGTCGCGGATAAAAACACCGATCTGCCGCATATGTTGCCCACGACGGAAGCCTTCAGCGCGGCGGCAGGCAAGTTGGGCATTAGCGATCAACACACCATTGTGTTCTATGACGAGGGCAATCAGTTCTCTGCCCCACGCGGCTGGTGGACCTTCCGTAACTTTGGCGCGCAGCAGGTTTATGTGCTGGACGAAGGCCTCAACGGCTGGACTGCCCTGGGCCAACCGCTGGAAACCGGCGCAACGCAACGCACGCAGCAAACCTTCAACGCCCGCTTCAATGCAGACGCGGTAGTCACTATGCAACAGGTGGAACAGGCGCTGAACACGCAGGTGCAGATCCTCGACGCACGCGCCGCACCGCGTTTTTACGCTGAAGCCCCAGAGCCGCGCCCCGGCCTGCACCGTGGCCATATTCCCGGCAGCATCAATATTCCTTACGGCGAACTGCTGGAAAACGGCCGCTTCAAATCGCTGGAAGCCCTCAAGAAAACCTTCAGCGACAAGGGCGTCGATCTCAACGGGCCAATCATCACCAGCTGTGGCTCCGGGGTAACTGCGGCAGTGCTGGCTTTTGGCCTGCTTTCCCTCGATGCAAAACAGGTGAAACTGTATGACGGCGCCTGGACCGAATGGGGTGCGCTGAGCGGCAATCAGCCGATCGAGCAGGACTAGTTTTTGATTCTGTCGGCCACGATTTGCGCCAACCGCTGAATGGCCGGCGTTGGAGTTTCTTGTGCGCGATGCAACACCACGCCAAGCGGGCTTAACGCCGGTAACATGCCGGGCGGCAGAAGGGATAATCCCGACGGCAGCCCGGCATCGGTGCGTACCGTCACTCCCAGCCCGGCGCTGACGGCGGCCCATACGCCATTCAGGCTACGGCTGGTAAAGGCGACACGCCACGCAATCCCGGCGCGATCCAATGCCTGCGTCGCCGCACTGCGCATCAGGCAAGGGGCGTCGAACATCACCAGCGGCAGCGGTTCATGCCCACTGCGCCAGAGCGACAGATCAAAATCAGGCGAGGCGATCCAGTGCATTTGCCTTTGCCCCAGCGCCTGGTGAAATGGCGTGCTGATGCCCCCGTCCCACGCCAGCGACAAATCCAGCTCCCCTTTCAATACCCAGTCGATCAGCTCGGCATTGCGGGCGATCCGCGCTTCGATGCGCACACGCGGATGCGCGCGAGTGAAACTGCCCAACACCTGCGGCAAAAAGGTTTCTCCGAAGTCCTCCTGTAACCCCAAGCGTACCCGGCCATGCAAATCCAGCCCGCGCACCGCCGCCGCGGCCTCATCGTTCAGCTCCAGCAGCCGGCGGGCGTAGCTCAGCAATGTCTCGCCGGCCTCGGTCATCACCATGTTGCGCCCGGCCTTGCGCAGAATCGGGGTGCCAACCTGTTGCTCCAGCTTTTTCAGGTGCGCGCTGACCGCCGAGGTTGAGCGCCCCAGCCGCTCCGCCGCTTTGGCGAAACTGCCCAACTCAATACCGGTAACGTAACTGCGCAGATCTTCGAGATCAAAGGTGACACGCCCCATACTGACCGTCCCGTTTTTAAGAACCATTAATCAAAATAATACCGATTTATGGATAAACATGGCGCGTCAGGCATCGCGGGTCAACCGCTTTCAGCAAGGCGTTCGGGAATACTCTTCCCCCTGCCCGCCGGTGACGACGGGGCGGCCATTCAGGATGAGGTAAAGCCTGACGCCAGGCGAGCACGGGTAAAAATCGGTTTTCACTCTTTGACCACACAGTGCCACGGGTTGACAGCCTTATTTGATATTGATAATCATTATCACAATAAAGTTTTCAATAACGATTTGCAGGATGCGACTCGTTGAGGTCACCGCTATGCCACAGTCCCTGATCACGCCTTATGTCACCCGTTGCTGTATCGTTGGCGGCGGCCCCGCCGGGCTGATGCTCGGCTATTTGTTGGCTCGGGCTGGCATTAACGTGACGGTGCTGGAAAAACACGCCGATTTTCTGCGTGATTTTCGCGGCGATACCATTCACCCCTCGACGCTGGAAATCATGCACCAGCTTGGCCTGCTGGAAGCATTGCTGGCTCTGCCACACCAGCGTGCGGAAACGCTGCATGCCGAGATCGCCGGGCGTGACATTCGGCTGGCAGACTTCACACGCTTGCCAACCCGCTGCAAATTTATCGCCTTTATGCCGCAATGGGAGTTTCTCAACTTTCTGGCAGAAAAGGCCGCCGCCTTTCCCGAATTCACACTGATCAAGTCCGCGCAGGTGCACCAGCTGTTGTACGATCGCGGTCAGGTCTGCGGCGTGCTGGCGGACACGCCGGAAGGGCCGATCCGCGTTCGCTGCCAGTTGGTGATAGGTACCGACGGACGCAACTCGGTGGTGCGTGAACAGGCTTCTCTCAGCAGCCACAGTTTTGGCTCACCGCGCGACGTGTTGTGGATGAAAATCGATAAACAGGAAGGCGATCCGGCCTGGTCGATGGGCCACACCGGACCAAAGCAAAACTTCATCATGATCGACCGGGGTGAATACTGGCAGTGTGGCTATTCGATCGACAAAGGCAGCTTCGAGGCGATCCAACAAGACGGGCTGGAGAATTTTTTACTGCAGATTGCCGAGGTGGCACCGTTCCAGGATCATCGCCTGCAAACGATCGTCAGTTGGCAACAGGTGAAGCTGCTCAGCATCCGCATCGATCGTCTGGATCAGTGGGCCAAGCCGGGCGTGCTGTGCATTGGCGATGCCGCGCACGCCATGTCACCCATCGGTGGCGTTGGGGTGAATCTGGCGATTCAGGATGCAGTCGCGACCGCCAACGCGATCATCCCCCCGCTGCGCAGCCAGCGCTTGCAGTTAAAACACCTGCAGCAGGTACAGCGACGCCGCAACTTCCCCACCAAAGCCACTCAGTTCCTGCAAATCAAAATGAGCCAGCGCAGGCCGAAAAAACGCCGTGCCGGCGAGAGCTCCAAACTGATGGCCCGGGTAGGCAACAGCCGTTGGTTGCCACATTTGTTTGGCCGGATTATCGGTCTGGGATTCAGGCGCGAGACGCCGAAACATTTGGACTGATCGGGCTCAGTCAGGATCAGGAAGAAGAGAGGAAAAGCGCTAAACCGATAATATTGGCGTGCTCACCCCCCTCCAGAAACGTCATCCCCATGCGATCGGCCAGTTCGAATAGATGTATTAAAACGCTTTTATCTGTTACTGATACCGTGCTAACAGCAATAGATAACTCGTTTCCATTAAAGCGTCAGGTTCACTGGCTTCGCTTTCAATGTCGACTGCAGCTACCGGAACCTTCACTCCAGCAGACTTCGTCACCCTATCCCACGCAATCTCCAGCATTTGCATCGCCGTATTCGGATCCACCGCGGGGTCATTGACCATGTCCGTCAGTTTTTTACGCAAAGCGTTATTACCGACGTGACTCTGGCCTTTGGGGTTGATGAGCATCGGGATCGATTTCAACTATCAGGAATCGCGCCGAACCTTTACTTGGCTTAAGATGCTGTAGCTGATCGGCAGTGAGCATCTGCATGGCCATGGATGTCCCTGTCGACGATGGGTGTGTTGTTTCTCGGTCATACGCCCTCCGGTATGCGGATATTGAGTAAATTGAGTATGCGCTGGATTGCCTAAATCCTCGCCAACGGCCCTGTTCCTATCCATCAAGAGGTTTACATGTTCAGTATTCGCCAGGCTTTACGCCATGATTTAGCGCTAGTTCGTGACGTCGGTATTCGTACTTATCAGGCCCATTTTGGCGAACTTTGGCACCATAAAGCGGAATTGGATGCTTTTTTGGCTCAGGACTTTGCGGTCGAAGCCCTGGAGCAGACCCTGCAGGATCCGAACGTGTGCTGGCTGTTGGGCTATGAAGACGAGCGTCTGGTGGGCTATGCACGGCTGAACTTCAACAGCCTGCTGGCGCCCACTCAACAGACGGGCGCAGAACTGCAGAAAATCTATTTCCTGCCGGAATATGCCGGCCAGGGTTATGGCCAGCGTTTTTTTGAACAGGTACAGCAGCGGGCACTCGAACGCCGGCAGACAACACTGTGGCTGGAGGTGCTAAAGCGCAACACCAGCGCCCAGCGTTTTTACCAACGTCAGGGGCTGAGCATTTGCGGCGAGACCTGCTACACCAGCGCCCAAGGTTCCATCGGCATCTGGTATATGTCGAAAGCGCTGTAACTCCAGCGCTCAAGCATGAGATTACCCCGGAAACTCCAGCGTGCCGGTCAGATCCCCCAAGGGTTTCTGACCCCGCGTCGCCATTGCCTTATCGCGATCTGCCAGCCCTTCCAGCGTTGGCAAATCAAACACCCGACTGATGAATCGCAAGATGGATCCGGTATCGTACACTTGGTGATCGACATATCCCTTACGGGCGAACGGTGAGATCACCAACGCTGGAATGCGCGAGCCAGGTCCCCAACGATCCCCCGGCGGCGGTGCAACGTGATCCCACCAGCCGCCGTTTTCATCGAAGGTAATGACCACCACGCTGTTATCCCACTGTGGGCCATTACGCAGGCTATTGATAATATGGGCAATATGACGGTCTCCGGCTTCGACATCCGAATAGCCGGCGTGCATATTGAGGTTGCCCTGTGGCTTGTAGAAAGCGACCGGCGGCAAGGTGCCCGCTTCCACCGCCGCCAGGAATTTATTGCCGGCGGTTGAATCGCCAATGCCGCCATCACGCAAATGAGCTTCGCGCGCCTGCGGGTTGGACGGCCCCAGATTTTCAAAGTAATTGAACGGTTGATGATGATACTGAAAATCCGGTGCGCCGGGGAAATCACCCTGATCTTTGCGGTTGTCCAGCGCGTACTGCCAACCACCGGCGTACCAGGCCCAATCGATCCCTTTCTGGCTGAGCAAATCGCCAATGTGCGGGTGTTTCTGTGGCGGCATAACGTTGGGCATGGTGGCATCCGCCAACGTCGGATCTTTCTCATCCTGCGTCCATGACGGCCAGTACGGTGGCGCCATGGTATTGACCGCGTAACCGTCCGGCGTCAGCAGGCTTTTGCCGAACAGCGGAATGCCGAATGAAGCGCTGACCGGCGAATCGCTCAGCGGCTTTAAACGCCAGTCCGTCACGTCGTCGCTTTCAAGCTGAGCAATGCCGTCTTTGGCGACAGAGTTTTGCACGTCGGGGTAGAACGGTGGGCGGGCGCAAATCAGATACTGATGATTGAGGAACGAGCCGCCAAACGCCCCCTGGAAGAAGTTATCGCACAGGGTAAATTCCTGCGCCAACGTCCATAGCCGCAGGTTGTATGCGCCGTCGCCGTAATAGCCCATGGTCAGAGCACCGGAATCGGCCCAGGCGACGAATTTGTCATTTTTGCCGCCGTTGATCTGCATCTGGTTCTGATAAAACACGTGCCACAAATCGCGAGTTACCACGCCATGCGGCAGGTTTTCCCCCTGCGGCCCGGTCAGCACAAACGGCTGGTTCGGCAGTTGAGTGGTAAAAACCGCATCTTCGTCGATTTTGTAGTTAACATGTCCGACTTCCTGAGCCTTCGGCACCAGGCCTTTCCAGATCGGCGGCAGCGTATCCAGCAGTTGACCATCGCGATCGCGCTGCTGGTACTCCTCCGGCTTGAGCGCCGACAGCGGTTTTTCTACCCCGGGGAAATTGGCGAACAGGTTGTTGAAGCTGCGGTTTTCGGCGTAAATCACCACCACATTCTTCACATAGCGCCGCAGCAACGAGTTTTGTGCACTTTGCGGCAAAGCGTTTAGCAGCACTTTTTTGTTCCCCTCCGCCGCGGCTCCGGCCAAGGGGGCAATAGAGGCGCCAACGCCCAATGCCGTCGCCCCCGCCAAAAAGCGGCGACGCGCCGGGTTGCTCGGTTGCTGCTGTTGATCCTGCGCCGACGGCGGCAAATCATTCTGTGGTTTATCGCTCATGCCTGTTCCCTTAAAAAATTTAACCTGTTGATTTATTATCAATTTATTTAAGAGTCATTATGCTATGGCACAATTATGAACGAAATGTGACAGACTGCGGCAGGTTAGCATTTGGCAACACTTTCGCGAACTTCGCCGCAGTTTTATTCAGCAGGCTGAAAATCCCCACAGGACCGTAATGCCGTTCACTTAAACCTGACGGGCATTTTTTATTCGATCCCTGAAGGCTCAGTGCAGGCGGAATTGCCGTCAATATCCCGCATTTCTCTGCCACCGCAATGAACGGCAATGGGAGGGGCCGTAGGCGCGGCCCCTCCACCCGCGCCCTCGCTTAACACCCTCTGTCCGCTGCGCGGATACCCTCGCTGCACCCACGTTGTCGGGCGTGATGCGGCGTGATGAAGTGAGAGTCGTTGGCGTAGCCAACCGTCTGACAGGGCAAAGGCGCGGGTTGCAAGGGGCCGCGCCTACGGCCCCTTGCTCGGTCGGAGCTTAAGAACCTCATGGAGCTTTACCCGTTTATCGACCGAAAAAACATTGAACTGGCCTAAAAAACACCTTAAGTGAACGGCATTACCACAGGGCCGGAAACAGTGACAGGATGATACAAGACAGGCGTGAGATATTGATTTCGTTCATAATTATCCTTAATTATTTTAGGTGTATCCCCGATTATGCAAACGGACCGAGGTTTGCAGTCGGTCAGTTCCTGGAGTATCTTAGCAACTATATTGTAAGAACAAATCTTACAAAAGCGACATAATTGATGGAGGCGCACAATGGGCAGAACGTTAACGGTAGACCTGGGTGAAGAACTGCGTGGGTTTGTCGAAGGCCTGGTCGCCAGCGGCGACTACCGTACCCCAAGTGAGGTCATCCGCGAATCGGTACGTACCCTGCGCGAACGTACAGCTGCATCAAAACTGGAAGAACTGCGCCGCTTGATCGCCGAAGGTGAAAATAGTGGCGATGCCCAAGAGTGGGATCGAGATGTGTTCATGGAAAGAATACGGCGTAAAACAAAAGGATGCGGAGAAAACTAGTCGTCCGCCCAAAAGCGCTGGATGACATGGAAAGTATTTATTTCTATGGCCTGGAGCGGTATGGATTACAAGCCGCCGAAGGCTACCTTAACCATATTCATAAGGCATTTGATAATCTTAGCCATTTTCAGCTTGGCAGAAACGTAGCCTTGATTGCACAAGATCTCTGCGTTCTGCCAGCCACTGGGCATCTCATTTATTTTCGTGAAGATATCCATTGGGTAAGAATCATCAGGGTTTTGCATCACTCCCGGGATCCCACCCGCACGCAATTTATTGGGTCATCCCCACGTTTATATCGCCACCAGCCCGCGTACGCCGTCCTGCTCCATCGCGCTGCCTGCCCCGCGCTGAATGATGCTGCCACGCGACATCACCAGATAGCTGTCTGCCAATTCGGCGGCAAAATCATAGAACTGCTCTACCAGCAGGATCGCCATATCACCCCCTGCCGCCAACTGCTTGATCACAGCGCCGATCTCTTTGATCACCGAAGGTTGGATCCCTTCAGTCGGCTCGTCGAGGATCAACAACTGCGGCCGACAGGCCAGCGCACGGCCAATCGCCAACTGCTGTTGCTGCCCGCCAGAGAGATCGCCACCGCGCCGATCTTTCATCTGCAACAGGACAGGGAATAACTCATAAATATGCTCCGGCACCTTACGTGCCTCCGTGCCGGAAAAACGCGCCAGCCCCATCAGCAAGTTTTCCTCTACCGTCAGGCGCGGGAAAATCTCTCGCCCCTGCGGCACATAGGCGATCCCCGCTTGTACACGCTGGTGCGGTTTTTTGCCGTTAAGGGCCGTTCCCTGCCAACTGAGAGTGCCGCTTTTAACCGGGATCAGCCCCATCAGGCATTTCAGCAGCGTGGTTTTCCCCACGCCGTTGCGCCCCAGCAGGCAAGTCACCTCACCGATGCGGGCCTCAAACGACAGGCCGCGTAAAATATGGCTGCCGCCGTAGTATTGATTCAGCTCGTTAACCTGCAACATAGTGGTTCCTCAGCGCCCCAAATAGACTTCAATCACCTGCTCGTTGGCCTGCACCTGCGCCAAAGAGCCCTCCGCCAGCACCTGGCCCTGATGCAGTACGGTGACATGATCGGCGATGGTTTCGACAAAGCCCATGTCGTGCTCTACCACCATCAGCGAATGCTTGCCCGCCAATGCGCGGAACAGCTCGGCGGTGTACTCGGTTTCCGCATCAGTCATTCCGGCTGCCGGTTCGTCGAGCAGCAACAGGTGCGGCTCCTGCACCAACAGCATGCCAATCTCAAGAAATTGCTTCTGCCCGTGGGACAGCAGTCCGGCGGGCCGATGTCGCTCATTGCCCAGCCGCAAGGTTTTCAGCATTTCATCGATACGGTCGCGCTGTTCGCCGCTCAGCCTGGCGCGCAGGCAGGCCCACACCGATTTTTTCGCCTTCTGGGCAATCTCAAGATTTTCGAACACCGTCAGTGCCTCAAACACCGTAGGCTTTTGGAACTTGCGGCCAATGCCGGCCTGGGCAATCTGCATCGGATCCAACGCGGTCAGATCGACCGTTTGATCGTAAAATACTCTGCCGCTGTCCGGCCGGGTTTTGCCGGTGATCACATCCATCAAGGTGGTTTTCCCCGCCCCGTTTGGCCCGATCACACAGCGCAATTCCCCTACGCCAATCTGCAGCGACAAATCGCTCAGTGCGCGAAAACCGTCGAAGCTGACGTTGATCTTGTCGAGCAACAGCACCGGATCGGTTTGCTGGCGATGTTTATCCGCCGGCAACGGTTGGGTAAACAACTCGTCGGTCATTTGCAGCGAATTCATTGTGATTTCCCTCTGCGTAGCAGGCCGATAACCCCTTTGGGCAAGAACAGCGTGACGATGATAAACATCAGGCCAAGGAAGAACTGCCAGTATTCCGGGATCGCCATGGTGAACCAACTTTTGGCGCCGTTGACGATACCGGCACCGAGCAGCGGCCCCACCAAGGTGCCGCGTCCGCCGAGTGCCACCCAGATAGCGGCCTCGATCGAGTTGGTCGGCGACATTTCACCCGGGTTGATAATGCCCACCTGCGGCACATATAACGCCCCGGCCAGGCCGCACAGCACCGCCGACAGCGTCCAGACGAACAGCTTGAAACCTTTTGGATCGTAGCCGCAAAACGTCAGGCGATTCTCCGCATCGCGCACCGCGGTTAATACCCGGCCAAACTTGCTGCGCGCCAGGGCAAAGCCGATCGCCAAACTGGCCGCCAGCAACAACACCGTTGCCAGAAATAGCGCCACCCGCGTGCCGATCGCGGTGATCGGAAAACCCAGCAGCGTGGTGAAGCCGGTAAAGCCGTTGTTACCGCCAAACCCGGTTTCGTTGCGGAAGAACAGCAGCATGCCGGCATAGGTCAATGCCTGCGTCATGATGGAAAAATAGACGCCTTTGATTTTTGAACGGAAGGCGAAGTAGCCGAAGACAAAAGCCAGCACGCCCGGCACCAGCACAATCAGGCACAATGCCCAGGCGAAATACTGGGTGCCGCTCCAAAACCAGGGCAGTTCGCTCCAGGACAGGAACGCCATAAAGCTCGGCAGGCCCTCTCCCGCCGCCTGGCGCATCAGGTACATGCCCATGGCATAGCCACCCAGGGCGAAAAACAGCCCATGACCCAGGGACAACAACCCGGCATAGCCCCACACCAGATCAAGCGCCACCGCCACCACGGCATAGCACAGAATTTTGCCTACCAGCGTCAGGGTATAGGTGGAGATCGCCAGCGGGTGATCCACCGGTAACAGCGCGAGAAACGGCATGATTAACAGCGTCAGCAACGCCAGCCCGCCGATGCCGAGCGCCAGCCGGGGGGCCTTTTGCACCCCGGTTACAGTCAAAGGTTGGCTCATCAGTCATTCACCCTGCCCTTGAGGGCAAATAGCCCCTGAGGACGCTTTTGAATAAACAGGACAATCAGCGCCAGGATCAGGATTTTACCCAGCACGGCGCCAATCTGTGGTTCGAGAATTTTGTTGAGGATACCGAGGCCAAAAGCCGCCACCACCGTACCGGCCAACTGGCCCACGCCGCCAAGCACCACCACCAGGAAGGAGTCGATGATATAACCCTGCCCCAGCTCGGGCCCGACGTTGCCCAACTGCGACAAGGCTACGCCGCCCAACCCGGCAATGCCGGACCCCAACCCGAACGCCAGCATATCGACACGGCCGGTGGGCACACCGCAACACGCGGCCATGGCGCGGTTTTGCGTCACGGCTCGCACGTTCATGCCCAGTCGGGTTTTATTCAGCAACAGCCAGGTGAGGATCAGGACCAGCGCCACAAACACGATGACGGCAATGCGGTTCCACGGCAGCACCAGATTCGGCAGGAGCTGAATACCGCCCGACAGCCAGGCCGGGTTTGCGACCTCCACGTTTTGCGCACCGAACAGCACCCGTACCCCTTGGATCAGCACCAGGCTAATGCCCCAGGTGGCCAACAGCGTTTCCAGCGGTCGGCCGTAAAGGTGGCGGATCACCGTGCGCTCCAGCGCCATGCCGATGCAGGCCGTGATGGCGAACGCCACCGGCAGCGCCACCAACGGATACAGCGCCAGCCACTGCGGCGCAAACTGCTGAAACAGCCCCTGTACCAGATACGCCGAATAGGCGCCGAGCATCAGCATTTCGCCGTGTGCCATGTTGATCACCCCCAGCAGGCCGTAGGTGATTGCCAAACCGAGCGCCGCCAACAGCAGGATCGAACCCAGCGACAGACCGGTAAATGCCTGGCCGATCAGGTCACCGATCATCAGCCGATGTTTCACGCTGCTCAGGCTTTTCATCGCTTCGGCACGTACCGCGGCGTCCGGCTCATGGCCTGTCTCCGTCAACGCCTGCAGGCGCGTTTGCGTTTCAGGATCGCCCGAGCTGCCAAGCAAGCGCACCGCGTTGAGGCGTACCCCGGCATCGGCATCGTTCAGTTGCAGATTCGCCAGCGCGATGCTCAATGCCTCATGCACCCGGCTGTCTTGTTCCAGCGCCAAACGCTGGGTCAGCAGCGGCAACTGATCGCTTTGCGCCTCGCGCTGCAGGGCCTGCGCCGCCTGTAAACGCACCGCCGGGTCCTCGCTGACCAGCCGATGCGCCGACAGTGCGTTGGCAATCAGGATGCGCAGCCGATTGTTCAACCACAGCTTCTTCGGTGTGCCGACCGGGGCAGCGCTGCCAGACAAGGGCTGGTAATTTTCGCCCTGCTGGACAAAGGCATGTTTGGCGTCGTCGATCACCACACTTTCTTGTTTCAGCGCTTGCAGCAGCGGCAGTCGCGAAGCATCCGGCGCGGTGGCCCATGCCTGTAATAATTTGGCTTGCTGCGTGCGATTGGCCGTAGCAAATTCATCGGCCGGCCCCGCCTGCGCGAACATCGGCAGGCAGCACAGCAGAAAACACAGAGGCCTGAGTTGGCTTAAAGAGAAAAGTTTCATCGGGTGTCTCGTCGCAATGAGGCGTCGTAGCCTGCCCCCGCCGCAGCGGGGGAACCGGGTTTTACTGACCGCCTTTTACCGGGTGATCCGGCTTTTTATCGTTGCCGGCAATGTACGGGCTCCACGGCTGAGCACGAACAGGCGCATCGGTCTGCCACACCACGTTGAACTGACCGTTGCTTTCAATCTCACCGATCATCACCGGCTTATGCAGATGGTGGTTGGTGGCGTCCATGGTCAGGGTAAAGCCCGATGGCGCAGCGAAGGTCTGTCCGGCCATGGCGGCGCGCACCTTATCAACGTCGGTAGTTCCGGCCTTCTCAACCGCCTGCGCCCACATGTGAATGCCGACATAGGTCGCTTCCATCGGGTCGTTGGTCACGGCGGTGGCGTAGTTCGGCAAGTTATGGGCCTTGGCGTAGGCTCGCCATTCGCTGACAAACTGCTTGTTGGTCGGGTTATCCACCGACTCGAAGTAGTTCCAGGCCGCCAGATTACCCACCAGCGGTTTGGTGTCGATACCGCGCAGCTCTTCTTCACCGACCGAGAAGGCAATCACCGGCACATCGGTAGCCTTGATCCCCTGGTTGGCCAGCTCTTTGTAGAAGGGGACGTTGGAGTCACCGTTGATGGTGGAGATCACCGCCGTTTTGCCCCCGGCGGAGAATTTTTTAATGTTGGCGACAATGGTCTGATAGTCGCTGTAACCGAACGGCGTATAGACCTCTTCAATGTCTTTATCCGGGATCCCTTTCGAATGCAGGAAGGCGCGCAGTATCTTGTTGGTGGTGCGCGGATACACGTAGTCGGTTCCCAACAGGAAGAAGCGTTTGGCCGCTCCGCCGTCTTCGCTCAGCAGATACTCCACCGCCGGGATTGCCTGCTGGTTAGGCGCGGCACCGGTGTAGAACACGTTCGGCGACATCTCTTCCCCTTCGTACTGCACCGGGTAAAACAGCAGGCCGTTCAGCTCTTCAAACACCGGCAGCACTGACTTGCGCGACACCGAAGTCCAGCAGCCAAACACCGCCGCCACCTTGTCCTGACTCAACAGCTGACGCGCCTTCTCGGCGAACAGCGGCCAGTTGGAGGCCGGATCCACCACCACCGGCTCAAGCTTTTTACCCAACACGCCACCTTTGGCGTTGATATCGTCGATGGTCATCAGCGCCACGTCTTTCAGCGGCGTTTCAGAAATCGCCATGGTGCCGGACAGCGAGCTCAGGATACCGACCTTGATGGTGTCGGCGGCCTGTACGCCCCAGGCCATCCCCATGCCGATCACGGTGGCGGACAACGCAAAAGCTTTTATAAAGTGACGACGTTGCATAATTCAAACTCCTGATGTTGATGTTAGAAAACCCACCTTGTTAAGAAGAATTAACCCTATGAATTTCGAGTTGCAGCCAACAACGCTGCAGCTCGAAAGACGCCGGGTTATGGCTGACGAAGCCGGGCCTGATGCAGCATATGCAGAGTTATTTTTCTTACTTCAGCCTTGCTGACGGCAATATGGTGACTGAGCCGCGTTTGCGCCTCCTCGGTTCGGTGTTGCAAGATCGCCCGCAAAATGGCGGCGTGTTCGTTGTAGGTCGCCTCCACCCGGCTTTCCTGGGTGAAATCGAGCCGACGAATGATGCGAATTTTCTCGGTCAAATCGCGGTGAATACGCGCCATTTCGCCATTCCCCGCCGCCTCGACCAGCGCCATATGAAACTGCTCGTCGTGCACTGAGACGGTTTTTCCCTCCTCCAGCCGCGGTTCGTCGATCCAAAAACGGGTAAGCGCCGCCAACTGCCCCGGCACCTCGCCCATTGGCCGAGCGCACAGCCGTTTTACCGCTTCGCACTCCAACACGATGCGCAGGTCATACAGTTCTTCGAAGTAGGCAAAATCGAACGGGCGCACCTGCCAGCCGCTGCGAAAATGCACCTCTACGTAGCCCTCGCGCTCCAGCCAGAACAACGCCTGACGCACTGGCGTACGGCTGACGTCCATACGCACGGCAATTTCGTTTTCGCTGAAGCGATCGCCCGGCAGCAGGTGAAAATCAAAAATGTCGTCCTTAAGCTGCAGATAGATACGTTCCGCCAGCCCCTCCGGCCGAGCCTTGCTGCGGTTATTGGTGATTTGCATCGCATGCCTCTCCGTGGGCGCGGCATAGCGCGCCCCGACGTGAATGATTGAGCGTTAGCTGGCGTGTTCCAGCCACAGCAGCGCATCGCCCGGCCCCACCGGTCGCCCCTGCTGGCAACTGATGCGCTTGATGATCCCGGCGCGCGGCGCGGTGACCGCCAGCTCCATTTTCATCGCCTCGACCACGATCAGCGGTTGACCGGCTTCCACCCTCTGCCCCGGCTCAACCAGGATCTTCCACACGCTGCCATTCAGGTCGGCGCTGACCAGGTCGCCATCCACCTCTTCCTCATCAGTCTGCGGTGGCAACAATTGGGCCTCGGCCTCCCCCTCTTCCGCCTGCCAGCGCGTCACTTCGTGGCTGAATGCTTGTTGCTGGCGCTGCTGGAAGGCGCTGATGTCTTCCGCGTTTTCCGCCAGAAAACGGCGGTAATCGGCAAAATCGAATTCGCTGTCCTCAATGCGGATCTGCGCGCGCCCTTCGCGGAACGCCTCGCGCTGCTCATCCAGCTCCTGCTCGCTCACCGGATAGAAACGCACCTGATCGAAGAAATGCAGCAGCCAGGGCTCGCCGGGGTTGAACTGCGGGTTTTTGAGAAATTTGTTCCAAATCGGCAAGGTACGTCCGACCAACTGATAGCCGCCCGGCGAATCCATGCCATAGATGCACATGTACATGCCGCCGATGCCAACCGTGCCTTCGGCGGTATGGGTGCGCGCCGGGTTGTATTTGGAACTGAGCAAACGGTGCCGCGGGTCGATCGGCACCGCGCAGGGTGCGCCCAGGTAGACGTCGCCCAGCCCGAGGATCAGGTAGCTGGCGTCGAAGATGATGTCGCGCACCTGCTCGCGGCTGCCGAGCCCGTTGATGCGCTGGATAAAATCGACGTTGTTCGGCAACCAGGGAGCCGACGAACGCACCGTCTGCTGGTAACGTTCCACCGCGCCCAGCGTGGCGGAATCTTCAAACGCCATCGGCAGATAAACCGTTCGCGTCGGCACTTTCAGCTGGCTGACATCACCCAACGCCTGTTCGCGCGCCAACAAGCGCTGGAGTAAATCGGCCTGACCGATAATGCGGCTGTCATAACGGATCTGCAGCGATCGCACGCCGGGTGCCAGCTCCTCCACGCCCGGGATCGCATCCTGCTTGAGCGATTGCATCAGCAAATGGATGCGCAGCCGCAGCGCCAGATCGAGCACGTTGTCGCCGTACTCCAGCAAAATGTAACCATCCCCGGCCTGGCGATAGACCACTGCCGGCCGACTGTCGGTGGCCGGTAACGCCGCCACTATGGCGGCGGAGGCGGTCGTGCCCGGCATCAGATCCGGCGGTGCCAGGGTGATAGCCTTCACCGCTGCCAAGGCTTCGATACTGCCGAGCTGCGCCTGCTCCAGCGACTGCGCCTGCTTGAAACCGATAGGATGAAAACGGATGCGATCCCCCGGTTTCACCTGACCGACCTTCCACAGCTCCGCCCTGGCGATAGTCACCGGGCAAACAAAGCCGCCCAGGCTCGGTCCGTCGCGGGTAAGGATCACCGGGAAATCGCCGGTGAAGTTAATCGAACCGATGGCGTACTCGCAGTCGTGCACGTTGGACGGGTGTAGCCCCGCCTCGCCGCCGTCCTGTCGCGCCCATTCCGGTTTAGGCCCGGACAGGCGTACGCCCAACCGGTTGGAGTTGTAATGCACCTGCCATTCGGCGGCAAAGAAACGCTCGATGGATGCCGGGGTAAAGAAGTCGGGTGCGCCGTGCGGACCATACAGCACGCCGATATTCCACAGATTGCCGTACTGCGGGATCAGGCTTTCGTCCATTGCCTGCGGGGCCGCAATCGGCGCCGGAGTCGTGGCGGCGGCCAAACCCGGTTGCGATACCGCCAGCATGTCCGCCACGCGCAGGGTACGGCCGGCGTGGCCGCCAAACTGCCCCAGCGCAAAGGTCGAACGGCTGCCCAGATACACCGGCACGTCAAAACCATTGCGTACCGCCAGATAGGTACGGCATCCCCGCTGTGCTCGCCCCAAACGCAGTACCTGACCGGCACGCACCGCTATCGGCTGCCAGTAGGCCACGGCCTCACCGTCCAGATCGGCGGGACAATCCGCGCCGGTCAGGGCAATGATGGCGTCGCAGTGAAAACGCAGGGTCGGCCCCTGCAGGGTAAACTCCAACCCGGCGGCGCTGGGGTGGTTGCCAACAATGCGGTTGGCCAGCCGGAAAGCGAAGTCGTCCATCGGCCCGGACGGCGGCACGCCGATATCCCAATAGCCAACACGGCCGGGATAATCCTGCACGCTGCTGTAGGTGCCCGGCTGCAGCACTTCAATGCTATTGGGTTGGAACCGGAAGCTGTCCAGCATGCGTGTCCAGACGCTGCCGTTCTGGAATGCCTCGGTCGCAATCACCTGTCGCAGGTAGTCCAGGTTAGTGGCAATCCCGTGCAGTCGGGTGGCATCCAGCGCGACACGCATTTTCTCCAGCGCCTGGCGGCGGTCTTCGCCATGAACGATCAGCTTGGCGATCATCGGGTCATAAAAGGCCGACACTTCGCTGCCGGTGGCCACCCAACCGTCGACGCGCACGTCGTCCGGAAAGTGCACTTCAGTCAGCACGCCGGGGCTGGGTTGGAAATTCTTCAGCGGATCTTCGGCATAAATGCGCACTTCAATCGATGCCCCCTGCGGCGCTCGTTGCAACGCCGCCCAGTCCAGCGCATCGCCCGCCGCCACCTGCAACATGCATTCGATCAGATCCAACCCGGTGACACATTCAGTCACCGGATGCTCCACTTGCAGGCGAGTATTCACTTCCAGAAAATAAAACTCGTCACGCGCAGCGTCGTAGATAAATTCCACGGTGCCGGCGCTGCGGTAGTTGACCGACGCCCCCAGCGCCACTGCGGCTTGATGCAGCGCCTGACGCGTGGCGGCGGGCAGATTCGGTGCCGGGGTTTCCTCCACCACTTTCTGGTTGCGGCGTTGCAATGAGCAGTCGCGCTCACCCAGCGCCACCACCCAGCCCTGACCGTCACCAAATATTTGCACTTCCACGTGCCGGGCCTGATCGACAAAGCGCTCAATAAAGGCCCCAGAGTCGCGGAAGAACTGCTCGCCCAGGCGTTTTACGCTGTCATAAGCCTCACGCAGCGCGGCTTCATCGTCGCAGCGCGTCAGGCCAATGCCACCGCCACCGGCGGTACTTTTCAGCATCACCGGATAACCAATGCGGCCGGCGGCGCTGACCGCCTCCTCAACGCTGTTCAGCAGGCCCGTACCCGGCGTCATCGGCACCTGCGCCACCGCCGCCAGCTCGCGAGCACGGTGTTTCAGGCCAAACTCGCGGATTTGCGCCGCCGTCGGACCGATAAAAGCGATGCCCGCCGTTTCACAGGCGTCGGCAAACTCGGCGCTCTCGGAAAGGAAGCCATAGCCCGGATAAATCGCCTGCGCGCCGGTTTGCACCGCGGCCGCCAGGATCTTGTCGATGCACAGATAGCTGTCAGCGGCCTTGTCGCCGCCGAGCGGTATCGCCAGATTAGCCTCGGTCACGTGCGGGGCGTTGCGATCGGCGTCGGAATAGACCGCTACGCTGGTGATGCCCAGACGTTTCAGGGTGCGGATCGCCCGGCAGGCAATTTCGCCGCGGTTGGCAATTAATACGGTAGTAAACATAATGAAACCCTTATAAGACCAGATTCGCTATACCCAATAGTTTTCAGGCAGTGGCTAGGCGGCAAACAGGTAAATCCCCGGGAGCTTACTCAGGTAAGTGACTGGGGTGCGCCTGTGCAGCCAACAACGCCACGGTTTGAAAGATGACGGGTATAGTGGCGCCAACCGCCAAATTCAGTGATGTCCGTCGCGCCCTCTAGCGCCCAAGGTTCGCAGATAAAGCCTTTCACCCGTCGCCCGTCTGCCAGCAGCAAGGTGCCCATACCCAGCGGCGCCGGGATCTCGGCCACCAACTCGCCGAAACGCGCCAGCGGGATATCCCATAGTTCGACGCTGATGGCGGCCCCCTGAGCGGTTTTGACCAACCCCGGCTTTGGCGGTTGGCTATTGGCGAGGGCGTAGAGGCGATAGCACGGCGCGGTAGTGGTTTGCTCTACGAAGGTTGCCGCGCGCTGCACGAGCTGGAAATTCAGCGGCATATCGCTGAGGTGCGCACCGACCACCGCTACCCGCACGTGCTGGCTGGATGGCGTCAAGAATTGAGCAGCAGGCAACCGGCGACCCGTTGCGCCAAGCGGCAGATCCTGGGCCTGCTGCCAGCGCTGGCCGAACGCCGCCAACGCACGATCGTGCCAGGCGGGTGCAATCAGGGTGATACCGGCAGGCAATCCGTCGTCACGCATCGGCGCAGGCAGCGCCAGTGCGCTCAGATCGGCCAGGTTGGTGAAATTGGTGTAGGTGCCGAACTGCGAGTTAAACAACACCGGCTCTTGCTCCATTTCCGCCAGGGTGCGGATCGTCGGCGAGGTCGGCACCACCAGTGCATCAAAGGGAGCCAGTTGCTGCTCAATCTGCCGCGTCAGTTCGGCACGCAGGTATTCCGCCTTGTAAGCATCGCAGGCGCTGTACTTCAGGCCGTTATTGACGATGCCGCGCACCACCGGATTGATGGCCTGCGGGTTGGCGCTCAGCATCGCTTCGACCGCCACGGTGCGCTCCGCCACCCAAGGGCCGTAGTAGAGCTGCTCCGCCAGCACGCGAAACGGCGTAAAATCGAGGGTTTCCAGCGTCACGCCGCTGCTTTTCAACTGCGCCAGCGCCCGCTGAAATGCCCGCTCGGCCTGCACATCGCCGAAAAATTCGAGTTGCGCAGGCACCGCGAAACGAGGTGACGCAGGTAAATCCGCCGGGGCGGTGCGGGGGTTAATGCGGGAATAGGCATCGGCTGCGTCATAGCCGCCGGCCAATTCGGCCACCAGCGCTGCGTCCGCCACCGTCAGGGCAAACACCGATACGGTGTCATTCAATCGGCAAGCGGGCACCACGCCACGGTTCGACAGCCCGCCTTTGGTCGGTTTCAGGCCGACAATATTGTTGAATCCTGCCGGAACGCGCCCCGAACCTGCGGTGTCGGTGCCCAGAGAAAACGGCGTCAGGCCGCGCGCCACTACCGACGCCGAACCGGAGCTGGAACCACCGCTGACGTAGCGACTATCGAAACTGTTGACCACCGCGCCGTGTGGCGAACGGGTGCCCACCAGCCCGGTCGCGAACTGATCGAGATTGGTTTTACCGATCGCGATGGCACCGGCAGCGCACAAATTGGCGACCACGGTGGCATCCGACGCCGCCAGATAAGCGAACTCCGGGCAGGCCGCGCTGGTCGGCCAGCCGCCGACGTCGATGTTGTCTTTTACCGCAAAGGGTACGCCAAACAGCGGAAGCTGGCTGATATCGCCGGCAACCGCTTCAAGCCGCTGCGCCAATCTTTGGTACTGCACTTCACGCTGTGCGGCGCTGGCAAGATACAGCCAGGCGTTGTCATCCGCCGGCAGGTCGGCGGCCAGTGCAGTCAGGGTAGCGCGCACGCAGGCAATGCGCTCGTCGGCCGGGCGGGTGTGATAGTGGTGTTGCCATTCGCTGAGGGTGAAACCGCGTAGCGTATTAACAGGCTGGGTCATCGGCTGAATTCCATCTAGTACACAAGATGGGATTCAATAGAGCAACCGACGTGCCAATTTTTAATCGTATGATTTCAATAAATTATAATTAAAACTTATGACAATAAAATAATCATCCTGCACCAGCGCTGCACAATCGGCGAGCAAAAAAGGTGCAGTACACTTTCTGTTATTACAGCGCTGGCGGGGCTTTCTGGTATGCACCACGCTCTCGACTCACGCGGCTAAATGCCGCTTTTCGATTGATCACAAACGAGCCGCAGCCCACTTTGATGAATATATTAGCGCCAAGGGAACTGGGTTGATGACGGAAGTAACCCGTCACTGCCATATCGCCTCGCGAACTTTAATCGCTCGGGGTAACAGCCCCAAAGCGTAAAAACGGTCGGCTATCGCCTGCTGCTGGCGAATGATATTTAAATCCATTCGGCGTGTCTGATGGCTGCGACGAGCCAGTGCGTGGGTGAGCGAGGGGATACCTTGCCCCAGTTCGGCCGACAACAGCGTTGCCGCTTCGTCGCGATGGGCGTCAATATAGCGCCCGGTTTGTTCCAGCGCCGCCATCAGGCCGTGCAGCAAATCGGAAGAGTGGCCGGCGAAATCGCGGTGAGCAAGATAGAACTGATGGTTGCTCACCCGCCCTACGCCGTTGGCGATAACCCTGAACTGCCCGCTTTGTTCGGCATCGCTCAGCAAGGGATCCCACATCATCCAGGCATCCACCGCATGATGATCGCTGGGGGTCAGCGGGTATTTTGGCGGCGCATAAACCACCCGTACCTCTTCCAGCGTCAATCCGGCTTCATCAAGGATCTGCAACAGCAGATAATGCACATTGGAGCCTTTATTGACCGCAATCCGCTTTCCGCGCAGGTCGGCAAGAGTGCGGATCGGGCTGTCGTCGGTAACCAGCAACGCCACGCTTTGTGGTGCGGCCGGTTCCCAGGCAACGTACAGCAATGGGCTGTTGCCGGCCTGAGCAAATAAAGGAGGAACCTCGCCGGTGGTGCCAAAATCGATCTCTCGGTTAGTCAGGGCATGCAGCAACTGAGGACCGGCAGGAAACTCGCTCCACAACACGCTCACCCCACTGTCGGCCAGGCGCGCCTCCAGCGACTGGCGGGCCTTGAGTATTCCCAGGTTGCCAAACTTCTGGTAACCAATACGCAGTTCGCGTTCACGGCTGCCGGTCTCCCGGCCTGATTTTAACGCCGTGCCGCCGACGCTTCTCCTGGCTTTGATTAAGCCAAGATGCCCCAGATGGGTACGCAGCGTATTACGGCTGATGCCCAACAGCGCCGCGGCCTGCAACTGGTTACCCTGGCTCAGTTCAAAAGCATTGCGCACCAGCGAGTCGATCACCCGCTGGTAGAGGGGGCCATCGTTACCCGCCAACTGCTGGCGAAGGAAGCTGTCCAGCGAAGCATCCCCCTGAGGCGGCAAGCTGGCCATTTCAGCGCTTAGCCTCAGCTGCTGCGGCGTAATCAGCGGCGCTTTGCTGAGCAGCACCGCATTATGCAGGGTGTTTTCCAGCTCGCGGATATTCCCCGGCCACGGGTAATCCATCAGTGTGGTCAGCGCCTCTGCGCTAAGACGCAGCTGAGGGCGCCCCAACCGCCGCGCGTACAGCGTCAGGAAATGCTCAGCCAACAGTGGAATATCCTGCCGCCGCTGGTGCAAGGGAGGCAGAGTGACGGCGGCCACGTTGAGCCGGTAATAAAGATCTTCACGAAAGCGGCGTTCGCGGATGGCATTCGCCAGATCCACATGGGTAGCGGCCACGACGCGGACGTTCACTTTTACCGGCCGATGGGAGCCCACCCGGGTCACTTCCCGTTCTTGCAATACACGCAGCAGCTTTACCTGTAGCGGCAGGCTTAACTCACCGATTTCATCCAGCAGCAAGGTGCCCCCTTCTGCCGCCTCGAACCAACCCTGGTGGCGATCCACCGCCCCGGTGAAAGCACCTTTCTCATGTCCAAACAGTTCCGACTCGGCAAGGCTCTCCGTCAGCGCGCCACAGTTCACCGCCAGAAAGGGGCGATCGCGCCTTAAGCTGTGATGGTGCAGATAGCGGGCCATTAGCTCCTTACCCGTACCGGTTTCGCCCACGATAAGCACGGTGGCGTCCGTCGGAGCCAGACGATCCAGAACGTTTTGGAAGGCAAGAGAAGCGGGGTCAATTAACCGCGGACCGGAGCTTTGCATCGTCGATACCTTTAAGGGAACAGTACAGAAACAATACCGACAGCGGCCAGACAAGACGAGAGGCTCGACCGCCCCGTTGCTGCAAATGCAACAGCCTGCCATCAGTCACTGCTGCATTTGCAGCAAAACCGTCCACGGCAAAAATCACTAACTTGTTAATAGATAAGAACAAAAATAACCAATCATTTTGGCATGCTTTCTGCTTGGTTGTTTATAACCAAGCATGGAAATTCTATTGAATAAATTAAGATATCGTTATATAGGAAATGACTAATGAGCGAACGGCAGGCGCAACACATCAACGTATTCTGGTTCTTACCGACCCACGGCGACGGCCGTTATCTGGGCACGACCGAGGGCGGAAGAGCCGTAGATCTGCCTTATTTGCAACAGGTTGCGCTGGCGGCAGACAACCTTGGCTATTACGGCGTGCTGATCCCAACCGGCAAAAGCTGCGAGGATTCCTGGCTGGTCGCGGCCGCACTCGCCCCCCTCACCAAACGTCTGCGCTATCTGGTCGCCGTGCGCCCTGGGTTGCAGCCCCCGAGCCTTGCCGCGCGGATGGCCGCCACGCTGGATCGCCTTTCGGAGGGACGCCTGTTAATCAACGTGGTGACCGGTGGCGATCCCGTCGAGAACAAAGGCGATGGGATCTTCCTCAGTCACGCCGAGCGCTATCAGGTCACCCGCGAGTTTCTGGAGGTCTATTCCCGCCTGCTGAAAGGCGAAAAGGTCGATTTTCAGGGCGATTATTTACGGGTTGAAGGCGCTGAAGTGCTGTTCCCGCCGGTACAGGAGAACGGGCCGCCGCTATTTTTTGGCGGCTCGTCAGAGGAAGCGCTGGAGGTAGCGGCGAGCCAGATCGACACCTATCTCACCTGGGGAGAACCGGTTGAGCAGGTGGCGGAGAAAATTGCCGTGGTGCGTCGGCGCGCACAGGAGCGGGGACGCACGCTGGACTACGGCATTCGCCTGCACGTCATTGTTCGGGAAACGGAAGAGGAAGCCTGGGCTGCCGCCGACAAACTGATTGCCCATTTGGATGATGACACCATCGCCGCCGCACAGAAAATTTTCTCGCGTATGGACTCGACCGGACAGGCCCGCATGAGCGCACTGCACGGCGGCTCGAAGGCCAGTTTGCGCATCGCCCCCAACTTATGGGCAGGCGTGGGGCTGGTGCGCGGCGGCGCAGGTACCGCATTGGTCGGCAATCCACAACAGGTTGCCGAACGCATCCGTGAATATCAGGCATTGGGGATCACTAATTTTATTTTCTCGGGTTATCCGCACCTGGAAGAGGCTCACCGGTTTGCCGAACTGGTGATGCCACTGTTGCCGCTGGCGGGCAACGTCGAAAAACGTCAGCGCACGGTTAACACCGGGCCATTTGGAGAAACCATCGGCGGCGATCGTCGTCCGGTGAAAAAGTGAAACTGAGGAGAAAACCATGAGCAATGAACCGATCAAGTTCGCCTACTGGGTCCCTAACGTGTCGGGTGGCCTGGTGATCAGCCAAATCCCTCAGCGCACCAGTTGGGATGCAAACTATAACCGCAAGCTGGCGCAAATTGCCGAGCGCGCCGGGTTTGACTATGCCCTGACGCAGATCCGCTTTACCGCCGGCTATGGCGCGGATAATCAACATGAGTCGGTGACATTTTCACAGGACTTGCTGGGAGCGACGGAGAAGCTCAAGGTCATCGCCGCCCTGTTGCCGGGCCCATGGAATCCAACCCTCGCCGCCAAACAGATTGCCACCATCAGCCATCTGTCCAACGCGCGTATTGCGGTCAATATCGTCAGCGGTTGGTTCCGGGGCGAGTTCAAAGCCATTGGCGAACCCTGGCTGGATCACGAGGAGCGCTATCTGCGTTCGGAAGAGTTCATTCGCTGCCTGCAGGGCATCTGGCAGCAGGACAGCTTCACCTTTGCCGGTGATTTTTACCGCTTCCGCGACTATTCGCTGAAGCCGAAACCGCTGGATCCACAACCGGAGATTTTCCAGGGAGGCAGTTCAAGAGCCGCGCGGGATATGGCCGCGCGAGTGTCCGACTGGTACTTCACCAACGGCAACACCCCGGAAGGTATCCGTCAGCAGGTTGAAGATATCCAGCTAAAAGCCGCCGAAAATCAGCACAAGGTCAAGATCGGCGTCAATGGCTTCGTCATTGCCCGCCAAACGGAGCAGGAAGCGCAAAGCGTACTGCGTGATATCCTGGACAATGCGAATCCGGATGCGGTGAAAGGGTTCCAGTCTGAGGTGAAAAATGCCGGTAGCGCCTCCCCTGAGGGGGAAGGTAACTGGGCGAAATCGACGCTGGAGGATTTGGTGCAATATAACGATGGCTTCAAAACCAACCTGATTGGCACCCCGCAGCAGATAGCGGAGCGGATCGTCGAACTCAAACAAGCCGGCGTGGATCTGATGCTGCTGGGCTTCCTGCATTTTCAGGAAGAGGTGGAGTACTTTGGCCGCGAAGTGATCCCGCGGGTTCGCAAGCTGGAACGCCAACAGCAACCGGTGTTAAGTCATGGCTGATCGGCAGATTGTCATCATTGGCGGCGGCTTTAGCGGTACCGCGCTGGCTATTCATCTGGCGCGGTTGGGCCAATCCGGCCTGAAGGTGATCGTTATCGAGCCTCGTGCGCAGTTGGCTCAGGGCGTGGCTTATGGCACGGTCGACCCGGCGCATCGCATAAACGTCCCTGCCGCACGTATGCAGCTTTCCGCCGCCGAAGAAGGTGACTTCGACCGCTGGCTGAGGGCGGAGGGAGGCCTCAAACAGGATGACAAAGCGCTCTGGAGTGATGGCAGCCTTTATCCGCAACGGGGACGGTTCGCCGCCTATATCGTCGACAAGCTGGCCGCTGCGCTGGAAATATCGCCGGTACAGGTCACCCATGTTCAGGATTATGCCGTGGCGCTGCAAAATGCAGAGGTGCTGACGGCCTCCGGGGATAGATATCGCGCGGATGAGGTGGTGCTGGCCATCAGCCACCCTCCCCCTGACGTACCGAGACAACTACAGCAGGTGCCGCAAGATCATCCAGGCCTGATCGCCAACCCGTGGCGGACAGATGCGTTAATCGGGGTGGAGAAGAGTGCGCGGGTGGCTATCATCGGTTCCGGGTTAACCATGTCTGACGTGGTGGCATCGCTTGAGCGCCAGGGGCATCGTGGGCCGATCCTGGCATTCTCGCGCCGCGGCCTGCTGCCCCGGCCAAATCTGACCGGTGAGTCGCCGCCTCGCCAGCTTGATTATCTGCGTCCACAGGCGGACAGCGCCCGCGCCTGGCTGCGGCGAGTCCGACAGGAAGTAGCGCTGGCCGCCAAGGAAGGCCTGCCCTGGCAAGGGGTACTGGATGACATACGGCTGAACGGGCAGCAGATTTGGCAACGTCTTTCGCTGAAAGAACAGCGGCGCTTTCTACGCCATCTGCGTCCATGGTGGGACGTGCACCGTTACCGCATTGCGCCGCAGGTCAGCGAGGTTTTGTCCCTGCTACAGCAAAATGGGCGCCTTAAGGTGCTGGCCGCCAGCCTTAAGCAGGTTGAGGTAGACAAAGAAACGCTCATTCTGACGGTGAAGGCACGCGGTAAAGCCGTCACGGAAACTCTGCGGGTGGATAAACTGATTGTCACAACTGGCCCGGCGCACGGTGCGTTGCTCAACAGCGATGCGCTGCTGAAGCAGCTCGCAGCGGAAGGGGCTATCCAGCCCGATCCGCTGGCGCTGGGAATTTGGGTCGATGACCACTCGCGAGCGATTGATCGCCAGGGAAAAAGTAACGATCGTCTCTACGTGGCAGGCCCCGCCGCTCGCGGACGCTTCGGTGAACTGATGGGGTTGCCGCAGGTGGCGCAACACGCAGAATCGCTGGCGCAGCAATTGCTCTGTGGTTCACCAATCCCCCCTGTGGGCTGAAGCCGTTGACAAAGTGCTCTGTTGTTTAATGGTAGAGGCGCTGCATGCTGCGCCCAATAGCATAATCAATGAATTAAATCGGGTCGAACATGTTCGCCCCCTACCGGTTTAGCCTTTTCGAGCGTTTGTCAGCAGTCCGAGCCCTGTTTGGGTTTGGCTGCACCGCCATTAAAATAGAAACATGATTAATAATTACCGGGAAAAATAAATACGCTCCGTTACAAAATCTTAAGCTATTTTCCCTCGAGGTATCGCTATTACTTTACTGCCGGGCTTTGGATAATAGGTCTCAGGCCAGTTCATGTTATCTGTATGTTTCAACTAAAAACGAAAAGTTAAAAACAAAGATAATATGGTCCTCAAATCCCGCTCCCAATTAATCACTAAAGTTTTATCGTAATCTGCCGAAAACACACAGCACTTCTCGCGGCAAAATAGTGTTATTTGCCGCACTGGCACCTCACTGAAATCTCAGGTTGTACTATGTTTGAACGATTAAAAATCTCCCACGGGCTAATGGGGATTTTAACCCTATTCTGTATTATTCAGATATTCTCCGGCGCATGGAGCATTCTGGATGCCTCAGGCACCAATAACCGCATTACACAAATCTCCTCCGGCTTTAATCAAATCATGGCAATGGATAATGCCTACGCTTCCGTTACCGAGATCCGTGAAGACGTGCTGAAAGATGCCTTGATGCTCAGCACGCAGCCACAAAATCACAATGCAAAAAAATCTCTGGGCGAACTTCGCCAGCGCCTCACTGAAGTTGATAAATTGATGGAAGAATTTTATCAACTGTCACTGAATGATCAGGATGAACAAGCGCGGACCAAGAACGTCAAGAATCTGTATGAAAAAGCACGCGGCGACCTGCTTAAATTAATTATCAGCCTGGAAGATGGCGATATCTCCCGTTTCCAAACAATTATGCACAATAGCTCAGCCACGCATTTCATGTCTGCGCTTGATGAGACCTCAGCCTACGTTGCCAACGATATTATTACTCCAGCGGGTATTGCGGCACAGGACAGTTACCATAAAATGGTGCCTTTATCGTTGACGTTTATTTTCATCTTTATTCTGCTCACCGGCGTGGTACTGGTCTGGATCAGAAAATATGTGATCAACAAAATCAATCAGATTATCGACTATCAAGCTGAAATTGCACACGGAAATTTGGCGATAGAAATTAATGCCAGTGGGAATAATGAAATTGGCAAGCTGATGCAAGGCCTCGTCAATATGCGTGATGAGCTGGCGAATACCGTCAGCGCCGTCCGTGCAGGCACGCAAAATATTTATACCGGCGTGCAGGAAATTGCCGCGGGTAACAACGACCTCTCAAGCCGCACGGAAGAACAGGCAAGTTCACTGGAAGAAACGGCGGCCAGCATGGAGCAGCTTTCTGCTACGGTGAAAAACAACGCAGAGAGCGCCGGCGCTGCCACTTCGTTGGTGAAAAGCGCTTCGCAAAGTGCCATCAACGGCGGCGAGATTACTCGCAAAATGGTGGTCACCATGAGCGATATCGCCGACAGCTCACGCAAAATTGGTGATATCACCAGCGTCATTGACGGTATCGCTTTCCAAACCAATATTTTGGCCCTGAATGCGGCAGTGGAAGCGGCGCGTGCAGGTGAACAAGGCCGTGGCTTTGCCGTGGTCGCCGGTGAAGTGCGCAACCTTGCACAGCGCAGCGCTCAGGCAGCCAAAGAAATTAAAACGCTGATTGATACGTCGGTGCTGCGCGTCAGTCAGGGCAACGATCTGGTGGAGAACGTTAACGGGGCTATGACGGAGATTGTTACCGCCATCGGTCAGGTCACGGAAACCATGCAGGAGATCTCAAGCGCCTCAGAAGAGCAAAGCCGTGGGATTGCACAAATCGCGCAAGCCGTTAACGAAATGGATAAGGTGACCCAGCAGAATGCCGCGCTGGTTGAACAATCGGCTTCCGCCGCCAGTGCACTGGAAGATCAGGCCAATCACTTGAACCAAACCGTCGCCGTTTTCAAACTATCCACGTCCGCGCCCGCCGCGATTAATGTCCGCCCGCAGGTTATTACCGCAGCGAAAGGACCAGCGCTTGCCGATGATGACGCGGAGAATTGGAGCCGTTTTTGAGACGCTAAATAAGAATTAAGCTCGATTTTGGTTCATATCGCAGAAAGAACAACGCCAACAGGATGTTGGCGTTGAGAAGCGGTTTTCATCAATGGTGGCGTAACTTATGCGCCGCGCAGGCGTTGCGCCAAGCCTTTGAGGAAATAACGCAGCATCTGATCGCCGCACGGGCGGAAGTTTTTGGTGCCTTCTTTGCGGAACAGCGCACTTAGCTCCGGCTTGGAAATGCGGAAATCTACGGCGGTGAAAATCTGATGCATGTCGGTATCTTTCAACTCAAACGCCACGCGCAGCTTTTTCAACACCAGGTTATTGGTGATCGGCAGTTCCACTTCCGGCGCCGGGAACTTGTCGTCCTTGCCGCGTTTGAAAAACACCAGACCGTTCAGGAAGTGAGCCATCACTTCGTCCGGGCACTTCTCGAAACCTGGCTCACCTTCTTTGATGACGTAAGCACCCATTGCCGAGACCGCAACATCGAAATTATCCAGCTTGATAATCTCGACCATTTTCGCGTCGTTAATACTCAGCATGTAGCGCACGCTGCGCAGCACGTCATTGTTGATCATAGAATTGCCTTTAGCTTGTAAACCGGAAGGCGTGCTCGCGTTGTTAAATCAAATAAGTGCCGCACACCTTGAATATGTGCGGCAGTATAAGGATCAGTGCAGGGTTTCTCAATCGATTTGGCTTTTGGGTTATCAAACCGGCACCATATATATACCCTAAATAATTGGAGTTGCATCAAGGCGGCAAGGGAGCGCATCCCGATGAGCTTACTGTAGTAAGTGATTCGGGTAAGTGAGCGCAGCCAACACAGAGGCAGCTTCAAGTATGACGGGTATAGGTTATTCAGCCATCCGCTCCAACCCCACCGGCGTGAGGCAATAGCTCTGCTGCTTACCCTTTTCAGCCAGCCGGACATGCTGCATCTCGTTGGTGATAATCAGGCGGTTATCCGGTTCCTCATGACGCAGTTGGATCACCTCGCCGCCGTAGCCGGAAATTGGCAACACGACCGAACGAGCCTGTTGCTCCTGGTTACCCACCACCTCATCGCTATACAGCACGTTACCTTCCGCATCCGTGTAGCTAACGGCCGCATAAACATCCGTGAAGTAATGATGTGCAATCCCTGCCCCAATCGACAGGGTGAAAGTTTTCTTCACCAAATCGACCGTACCGGTCAGGAACTGACGATCGCCAATGCCTTTGCCGGCAATGGTAAAGACATTGCCCAGGTGATCTCCCGGCCGGGTATTGTGAACCGGAATGCAGTCCTGATAGCTTGCCGATAACTGCTCGCGCTGCGGGCTGTCGAAGGTATTGATCGCCAGATAGATATCGTCTTTAAACTCACTGAACGGCGCTAAATAGGCCTGACGGTATTCACGCAGACGCTGTACCGCTGCCTCAAGACGCACCAACAGAGCTGCCTGCGGATCTCCCGACAAGGTTTCGTTCTTCAATCCGTATTGGGTGATCGTCAATACGTTGGTTTTATTTTTATTATCAATGATATCCGGAGAGGCCGGTGCCACCCGTACGCGTCCCGGCTCCACATGATAGATTTCAATTTTGTCGCCGACGGCAAGAGGCAACTCATCATGGCTCAGGCTCGCGGCGGTACCCTGGATATCCTTGCTGAAGATCACCGCATCTTGTGCATTGCGCAGGGTGATTTTGGCATAGGTCTCTCCGGGGAAGTAAGAGTGCGGTTCCTTGCTGGTAACGTCAATCACCACTTTGCCCCTGCCGCGATCGGCCACAACCGTGGCGAAAACGGCATCACTCAGCCCCAACAGGTTAATTTCTTGCGTAGCGATCGGCGACGCAACTTTTTTAACCAAACCGAGCTTCAGCGCGTTATCGCCCTGTTTCAGCACCAGGTAACCCTGGGCCAACTGATACTTCCGGTCTTTGCCGGTAGGCAGCCGCAGGGTATAAACGCCAATCGGTAGCTCTTTCAGCACCAGGGTTGGGCTGTCGATCCGCATTTTGCGAACGTAACGGGCCCCTTCCAGCAGGATCAGATCTTCGCCGTAAATCTGGGTGAAATCGTCAATGTCAAAGCTCAGGGTAACGTTGCCTTTCAGACCGGTAGCCTTCAACTGGGCGGAATCCACCAGACGCAGGGTGGAGTCCAGCTTCAACTGCGTTTTCACCGCATCAAGATCCTGCGCGGCAACCAATTGATAGAGAGGATAAACCGCTTTCGCATGGCTAAAGACATTACGCTTCTGCTGGGCCGGTGTGACGTAGCCGCCGACCAGTTGGATAAATGGCGTAACGTCAATCTGCTCGCCGGAGACCGCAAAGCTTTCGCTGAGCATATCCAGCAGCGCATGTTCGGAAGGAACAAAGCCTGGGGTGTTGCAACTTTTACGGTATTGCTGATTAAAGTGGGTGAAGGCATTTTTGCCCGCCTTATCCACCATCAGAACCGCAAAGTAGAGTTTCGAGCGCAGGTCCCATTGATTAAGCGGAGTAGCTTTGGCGATAAAATCAACAATAACCTTCTCCACGCCGGCCATATCGCCATGCGCATACAACCAGCCTTCTTGATATTTGCGCGCCCCCAGCATCACGTCCTGATAACAGGCAGCATAGATATTGTTCCACATCTCACCGGTGGCGAAGTATTTATCGCCCATAAAATGGCCCTGATAACCATGGGCAATTTCATGCAGGCTTCCCCAGTTATTGTCTTTCGGGGTTAGCCAGAAACTGCTGACCGAATTACTGGTTTCCGCCGTCCAACGACCACCGTAATAAGCAGCGCCGGCGCCATTTTTATCGGCCTTAATAAAGTAGCGGTTTTTAATATTAAGATCCGAAGCATTCTCAGCCTCGAATGACACCCCCGCCAGCGCATTATAAAAAGTGAAAATGCGATCGTAATAGGCGATCAGGCCGTCGATGTTTTTAGCTTCGCCCAGCGCCTTCAGCTCTTTTTTGCTGATTTTTGGCACCAGCAGCGCCGCGTAGTCGGACTCGACAAGTGCAAATTCCGCATCCTGATTATCCCAGCGGGCGAAGAACGCCGTTTCGTTTTCGCCTTTACGGCAGACCGGCAAGATTTTCGACGTGTCCGGGTACTCAACCTCCACGACGGGCGCCCCAGCCGCATATGGCGTGTCGATAAACGGCACGGATACGGCCTTCACGCTGGCCTCAACCCAGCTGCTGCCGATAGTGAATTCGGCCTCGGTTTTGCTGTCGTCGTTCAGCAAGCGCAGCTTCAGCTTGCCGCTAAAGGCCGCATTGGTCTGGCGAACGCGCACCACTTGGCCGGCGGCGAGAATAATCCCCAGATGTTGACGATCGTGGTCAATCCCTTTGCTCATGCCCGCAGCATCTAACCAAACGGGTCGCGTCAAAGTATAAAGTGATTTTGATTTAGTGATAGTTGGCATCCTGCATTCCTCAAGGTTATTTTGTCCTCTAACAGACCTGGATAAAATAATTAAGAATGCACTTACGCACTAATAGATAGCGATTACTGAAGTACCACACAACACATAGAACAGCGAGGAGGATAAATCCCATAAAATAACAAGGCGCAACGGTGACATTGCGCCTTAATCATAATTACCTGGCTATTTATACGCTGCGTTAATCTTGTAAGTGGATAACGCAGCATCAGAAGCCAAATATGTCCAACCGCCAGTGAAATAGTGTCGGGGCTTAATCGATTTGGCTTTTCTGCTGATACAACGGAATGTCTTCGCCGATGATGTATTTATTACGCAGGATCGACGACACCTTATCCATAATCATCACCACCACCACCAGGATCAGCGTGATAAACATCACGACGTCCCAATTCCACAGCCGCATGTTTTCCGCATACACCAACCCTATGCCGCCGGCCCCCACAAAGCCCAGCACTGCCGCCGAGCGGGTGTTGGATTCAATCTGGTAAAGGCTTAACGCCAGAAAGGTCGGGAACGACTGGGTGAAGATACCGTAACGGTGCTTTTGCAGGCCGTTGGCCCCCACCGCCGTCAGACCACGACTCGGGGATTTATCGACCGCCTCATGCCCTTCCGCATAGAGTTTTCCGAGCAGACCAACGTCCTGCATCACGATCGCCAGCACCCCGGCCAGCGGCCCCATACCAACCGCGCGGACAAAAATAAGCCCCCAGATCGCCATATCGATGCCACGAAAAATATCTAAAAACCGCCGCACCACCACCGATATGGGTCGCAACAGCGGCGTTGACATCACGTTGCGCGCTGCGAAGAACGACAGCGGCAAGGCGATCAGCGAAGCGGTAATGGTCCCGGCGAACACGATGCCGATGGTGATGAAAATCTGCTGGAAATAGTACATGAACGGCCAGTTGACGAAATCATGCCAGACGAACATGCGCATAAAATAGCGGCCAAGCTGATGGCATCCGTTAACGAACTGCGGCCAGGAGATGCCGAAAAACTGGAAGAAGAACAGGTAATACAGCGCGATCGCTACCGCGATGATGCCGACGGTGCGCAGGTAGCGACGCTGCTGCGAGAATATTTCCGGATGCTGCTGCTTGAGCGCCTGCATTCCTTCCGCCGTGAGCGTTGGTGCTGTGATCATTTTTTCCCCTCCACGACCCGTTTGCGCAGTTCGCCCGAGGCATAGTCCAGCAGCGAAACCACCAGAATAATCAGCAGCAGCGTCATGCTGACCTGGTCATAGCGATCGAGTTTGATATTGGTCATCAGCTCTTGGCCGATGCCGCCCGCCCCCACCAGCCCCAAAATGGTCGACTGACGGAAGTTGATTTCCAGGCGCATAAAGCTGTACGACAAGAAGACCGGTTTTACCTGCGGCCAAAGGCCAAACCGCATGCGCTGCAGCGGCGTCGCGCCACAGGCCGCCAACCCACGCACCGGCTTGTTGGACGCGGTTTCGATCGATTCATAAAACAGTTTGGTCAGGCTGCCGATGGTGTGCAGCGCCAGGGCTAAAAAGCCCGGAATGGCACCGATGCCAAACGCCATCACGAACATGACCGCCCAGGCCAGCTCCGGCATGGTGCGCAAAAACGCCACCAGCGTTCGGATTGCCAGCCGCAACGACGCCGGGCTGTGGGTATTATTGGCCGCCAGGAATGCCAGTGCCCCCGCCACCAGTACCGAAAGAATGGTGGCCGCCAGCGCCAGCTGCAGCGTTTCCCAAATCAGCGGCAGTTGGATATTCAACCGATAACCCCAGTAGGCCAAAGAGCCTTCGGTGCGGCCATCGGCGAACAGCAGATTCCAATGCAGGGTGGGGATGGTTTCCGCCAGATAATCAAAGAAGTGAGGAATGGAGACCCACACGGTGTGCAGGTTGAACTCGGCGATGCTGCCGGCGCCCAGGTAGAGCGCCACCAGACCGAGCGACCAAAACAGCGTCTCGCGCTTTTGCTTGCTGCGGATCTGTTGGTAGTAGTGCGCAAAATCTGTATTCAAAATAGGTTTCCGACGTGAGGAATTCAGCGGGGCTCGGCCAGGCCGAGCCCCGTCAGCATTAACGGTCGCCTTTGGTCAGCTCACGTTTCATGTCGATGATGTTCTGGTATTCCGCCAGAGTGGTGTCACCGATGTGCTGTTTACCGCCCATGGCCTTGATGAAGCACTGGTGATCGTCCTTATCCAGCTTCTTAATGGCCGTCACGACCTTGGCTTTGAAATCAGCCGGCAGCGAGTTGCTCACCAGGATTGGGCCATTCGGGATCAGCGGCGACTGCCAGATAATGCGCAGCTGTTTCATCAGATCGGGATGGTCCATACGGATCATGCGGTTGAACGCGCCGCTGGTATAGCCGGTGTTGTAGTCGCCGATCATCGACGCCCAGGTCACCGCGCCTTCGAACTGGCCGTTCAGCACGCCAAGGATGTCCTGCTCATGGCCGCCGGAGAAGGTGACGCTAGAGAAGGCGTTGTTATATTTATTGTCTACCGTGCCGCCGAACAGTTTCTTGAACTCCTGGTTCGGGATCAGGAAACCGGAAGTGGAATCCGGATCGGCGAAGCCAATGGCCTTGCCCTTCAGATCTTCCAGCTTTTTATACGGGCTACCGGCTTTAACCACTACCACGGAGTGGTAACCGCGAGATTGGTCTACGTCGTCAATCGCGATGCCGACGATATCTACCGCTTTCGGATCCTTGATATAGACCGAGGCAAACGACGACGGTGACATGCTCAGCACCAGATCGATTTTGCCGCCCAGCAGGCCCTGGATCACGCCAGAATAGTCAGAGGAGTTGCGCAGCTTGGTGTCCACGTTCAGTTCCTTGTCCAGGAACTGCTTCACGCACTGGTTGTCGCCGATTTGCTGGGTGGCGTTCTGTCCGCCAAGAATGCCCAGATTCAGTTCTTTAGGTGCATCCGCTGCGGCAGCATTAAATACCATCATCGCGCCGGCCATCACTGTGGTCAGACTCAATACTTTTTTCATTACAATGCCTTGTGTGTGTAAAGGTAAAAGTGAAGATAAAGGTTCTGGTGGTTAATGGATCTGATTGGCTTCCTCGCCGTACAGCTGGTGCAGTATCCGTTCGTTCAATTGCGAAGGGTGGCCGTCAAACACGATCTTGCCCTGTGCAATGCCGATCACCCGGGTGCAATACTCTTTTACCAACTCGACCGAGTGCAGGTTCACCATCACTGCGATGTCGTTTTCGCTGACTTTTTGCAGCGCATCCATAATGCGACGGGTATTTTTCGGATCGAGCGACGCCACCGGCTCATCGGCCAGCAGGATTTTGGGGTTTTGCATCAGCGCGCGGCAGATCGCCACTCGCTGCATTTGACCGCCTGACAGGTTTTCGGCGCGCTGCAGGGCATGCGGCAGCATATTGAGCCATTGCAACAGCTCGATAGCACGGGCGCGGTCGGTATCGTCAAACAGTTTGAAGAAGGATTTCAGGGTCGAGGTGTGGCTCAGTCGCCCCAACAGCACGTTGGTCATCACGTCCAGCCGTGGCACCAGGCAGAAGTCCTGGAAGATCATGCCGCAGCGGGCACGCCATTGCCGCATCTGACGAGGGGAAAGCTGCGCGATATCCTGAGCTACGCCGTCATCCTCAAAGTGCAGCATCTCGCCACAGCTCGAAGGAATGGTGCCGTTCAGGGTATGCAGCAAGGTGGATTTGCCGGCGCCGGAACGCCCGATCACCGCCACGAATTCACCGACGTGCAGATCGAAGTTGATGTCATCCAGCACGCGATGCTGAGATTTATACGCTTTTCCCAAACCTTTAACCGATAACACTTTTTGTAGTTGAACCGGTTGCTGCCCTGGAAAATCGGTTGGTGCCAGTTTTAACAGTGCCTGAGCCATATGATTTCTCTGGTTTCAGTGACTAATCATTATGGGCACCTATTAACGGATAAGTTTATGACAACGGGATGATGCTTTTATGGCCGGGAAATGACGCGTGCCATCATTTCCCGCTGGGGCTTATTGAAAGTGAATGACACCCTTAATTAACTGCTTGTTGTTGATCACCTGCGCTTCGTAATGCTCCGCCAGGGTATCGAAATCAAAATGGTGTGAAAGCATCATCTGCGCGGTGATTTTCCCTGCCGCCATCAGCCGCCCCACCTTGGCAAAGTCTTCGCCGGTCGCGTTGCGGCTGCCCATCAGGGTAGTTTCCTTTTTATGGAACTCCGGATCGGAGAACTGCAGGTCGCCCTTAAACAAGCCGACAAACACGATGCTGCCGCCGTGGCGAATCAGATCGACGGCGTGGTTCATCGCCTGCGGGTTGCCGGTGGCGTCAATCACCTTGGCGGCCAATTTGCCGTCGAACTGGCCGCGCAGCGCCGCATCAAAGCGTTCATCCTGCGGATCAAGCGTTGGTAACTGCAACACCTGCTCGACGTGCCGCCGACGCTCGGCGCTGGTATCCGCCACCACCACCTGCGCGCCATCGGCTTTGGCGATCGCCGCGACGCCCAGCCCGATAGGCCCGGCGCCCACCACCAGCAGCTGATCGTCCGCCGCAATCCCGGCACGACGCACCGCATGAGCGCTGATGGCAAAGGGCTCAATCAGCGCCGCCGCTTCAGGAGCCACATCGTCTACCGCCAGCAGGTTGCCGATCGGCACGCTGAGGTATTCGCAAAAACCGCCATCCTGATGAACACCCATCACCGAAATATTCTCGCAGCAGTTGGTTTTGCCGCTTTGGCAGGCGCCACAGCGGTGGCAAGAAATATACGGCATTACCGCCACCCGCTGGCCCACCTGCCAGTCAGTGGTGTTATTGCCGACGCTGACAATTTCACCGCATATTTCATGGCCCAATACGCGTGGATAACTGAAGAAAGGCTGATGACCGGACCAGGCATGAATATCCGTGCCGCAAATGCCGACGGTGATTATTTTGATCACCACTTCCTGCGCGGCAGGAAAAGGCACCGGACGCCGCTGATAAACTAATTTTGTCGGCTGCTCACACACTAAGGTTTTCATTGTTGTCATCGTTTTTCCTCCACTAATGATGAGGAGGTTATTAAATAAAAACCGGAGCGCCGCCGATATGTTCAGACAAATCTGTGAGGTATCGCTAAATAAACCGATTTAAATTGGTTTTAAATGCATAAAAAACACCTGAGGCACAGCATGAGCAGAACCCAAAACCTGCGGCAAAACGTGGTAAACCAGATGATCGACAGCATCAATAACGGCCACCTGCGCTCGCCGCTGCCGTCTCAGGCCGCCCTGGCCGAGATGTACAATATCAGCCGCACCACCGTGCGCCATACGCTGACGCACTTGTCCCAGTGTGGCGTGCTGGAAAAAGTCGGCGATGACTACGTTATTTTACGCCGGGCACTGCCGCAAGATGGCTTCGACTGCCAGAGCCTTTCTCTTGATGAACAGGGGAAAAAGTTTGAAAAGGCGTTCTACCAAATGATCAACCAAAAGCAGCTGCGTGCCGGCGATACCTTCAGCGAACTGCAGCTGTCGCGTGCGGTCAACGTGAGCCCGGTGGTGGTGCGGGAGTTTCTGCTGCACTTCAGCCGTTACAACCTGATCGACAGCGTCCGGCGCGGTCAGTGGAGCATGAAGAAATTTGATCAACGCTACGCCGAACAGCTGTTTGAATTGCGCCAGATGTTGGAAACGCACGCCCTTTCCCACTTTATCAATCTGCCGATGCACGACGAGCGCTGGCTGCAGGCCAAAGAGCTGCTGAGCCGTCACCGCCAACTGCGGGAAAACATCAGCGACAACTATCGCCTGTTTTCCCAATTGGATCGCGATTTCCACGGGCTGATCCTCTCCGCCGCCAACAACCCGTTCTTCAACCAGTCGCTGGAGATCATTTCCGTGATTTTCCATTTCCACTACCAGTGGGATGAAACCGATCTTAAACAGCGCAATATCGTCGCCATTGAAGAACACATGACCATTCTCAGCGCGTTGATCTGCCGTAACGATCAGGAAGCCATCAACGGCCTGCACCGCCATCTGGATACCGCCAAGCAGTCCATGATCCGCTCGATCAATCAGAGCATCGCCTGATTCGGGGTGGCGCTCTTTATTGATAAAAAACACCCCCACAGCATTTAAAACCGATAAAAAGCAGCAAAATATTGGCTGCTGCACGGAACCGCGACAAAACACACCGCCAACTCCATTTCGCCCACTAGGCTTACTGCCGACCACCTGCTAATGCACTTCCCAGGGGAATACCCGGAATAATAAATATTATTAATGCGAAATTCTGGAGGCAAAGAAAGATGGAAAGAACCCATACCGTCGATAGCGGAAAACCACAAACGGATCCCTATTCCGATAACATAATTCCTATGCCGCCGGAGGGCATGTTAGTCCGCTCGGCAAAAATTAAAAAAATCCAAACTACGGCCATGTTGTTGCTATTTCTGGCGGCAATAATCAATTTTCTCGATCGCAGCTCGCTCTCAGTGGCGAACTCCACCATTCGGGAAGAAATGGGGCTGAGCGGTACCGAAATCGGCTTGCTGCTGTCGGCTTTTTCATTGGCCTACGGCATCGCCCAACTGCCCTGCGGGCCGCTGTTGGATCGAAAAGGCCCACGTCTGATGCTGGGGATCGGGATGTTTGTCTGGTCGCTGTTTCAAACGCTGTCCGGCATGATCCATAACTTCACCCAGTTTATCTGGGTACGTATCGGGCTGGGGATCGGCGAAGCGCCAATGAATCCGTGCGGCGTAAAGGTGATCAATGACTGGTTCAACATTAAAGATCGCGGCATGCCCATGGGCATTTTCAATGCCGCTTCGACCATCGGGCTGGCGATCAGCCCGCCAATCCTCACGGCCATGATGCTGGCCTTCGGCTGGCGCGGTATGTTCATCACCATCGGCGTGTTGGGAATCGCCCTGTCGATCGGCTGGTACATGCTGTACCGCAATCGGCAGGACGTCAGCCTGAGTGCTCAGGAACAGGCCTATCTGAACGCCGGTAGCGTCAGCGCGCGGCCTGAACCGATGAACTTTCGCGAGTGGCGTGGGCTATTCAAAAACCGCACCATGTGGGGCATGATGATCGGCTTTAGCGGCATCAACTACACCGCCTGGCTGTATCTGGCCTGGCTGCCGGGTTACCTGCAAACCACTTACCATCTGGACCTGAAAAGCACCGGGCTAATGAGTGCCATCCCCTTCCTGTTTGGCGCCGCCGGTATGTTGTCGAACGGTTTCGTCACCGACTTTTTGGTTCGGCGTGGAATGGCACCGCTGAAAAGCCGCAAAATTTGCATTGTGGCCGGCATGCTGCTGTCCGCTTCCTTTACCGCCGTGGTTGCCCAGGCTACCACCACCTACAGCGCGGTGTTGTTGATCGGCATGGCGCTGTTTTGTATCCACTTTGCCGGCACCTCCTGCTGGGGCCTGATCCACGTGGCGGTAACCTCGCGCATGACGGCCTCCGTCGGCAGCATTCAAAACTTCGCCAGCTTTATCTTCGCTTCGTTCGCGCCGGTGGTCACCGGCTGGATCCTCGATACCACCCACTCTTTCAACCTGGCGCTCATCCTCTGTTCCTGCTTCACCCTGATAGGTGCGCTGTCGTATATCTTCGTGGTTAAACACCCGATCGTTGACCGCGCCGCCTAAGGATTTCACCCCGCCGCCCTCTCCCACGGTTGAGGGCGTGCGTTCAACACAGGCTAAAGAAATCCAGCCCCAACGCGCCTTTCACCTGTGCCAGCGTCTGCTTGCTGATCTTATCGGCACGCTGGGTGCCCTGCTGCAGAATGCGCAACAGCTCGCCCTTGTCGGCCAGATACTCGGCCCGACGGGTACGGATTGGCTCCAGCAGGCTTTGCAGGCAATCTTCCAACAGGCGTTTGATTTTCATGTCCCCCAGCCCGCCACGACGATAATGCGCCTTCAGATCGGCAACCAAATCGGCATCCTCACAGAAAGCATCCAGATAGGTGAACACCATATTGCCCTCCACGCGGCCGGGATCCTTAACGTTCAGGTGACCAGGATCGGTAAACATGCTCATCACCGCCTTGTGCACCTGCTCGGCATCGGCGCCCAGAGTAATGGTGTTGCCGCGCGATTTCGACATCTTGCCCTGCCCATCCAGCCCCGGCAGGCGGCCGACGTTGCTCAACAACGGCTGGCATTCCGTCAGTACCGGTCTGCCAACGATGCGATTAAAACGCCGCACGATCTCGTTGGTCTGCTCCAGCATTGGTAGCTGATCGTCACCAACCGGCACGTGGGTCGCGCCAAATGCGGTGATGTCCGCCGCCTGGCTGACCGGGTACACCAGAAAACCGGCCGGCAGGCTGCGGGAAAAGTCTTTTTCGATAATTTCGCTTTTCACTGTGGGGTTGCGCTCCAGCCGTGCCACGCTGACCAGATTGAGATAATACATGGTCAGCTCAGCCAGCGCCGGCAGCGCGGATTGCAGGCAAATTGTGGTTTTCTGCGGATCGATGCCGACCGCCAGGTAGTCGGCGACCAGATTCAGCACGTTGGCGCTGATTTTTTGCGGATTGTTGCCGTTATCGGTCAGCCCCTGCAGGTCCGCGACCAGCACCGTTTGCTGATGCTGTTGTTGCAGCTCAACGCGCTGGCGCAAGGATCCGACGTAGTGGCCTAAATGCAGGGATCCGGTGGCGCGATCGCCGGTCAAAATGGTGTAGCTCATTGCATTGCTCCTGAAAGTAAATACACCACCGGATCAACGCAATAAAAATGCCGCCAGAACCGGCGGCATTGAAAAGAGGTGTGAATACCCGTGCCGCCTTCAGAGGAGGCGCCACCAAGACTGGCTGTGAGTGGAGTGCATCGGCATATTCATGCTTTTAAGGTATCCCCCCACTGCGCCGGTTGTCAATAACCGCACGCTGCCAGGCCGCCGCCTGTTCGCCGGCGATACGACAAAATGTCTCGATCAGCGGTGAAGGGGTGCGTAACGCCAGCGCCAGCGTATAGGGCACCGGGCTACCTGCGCCACTCAGTTCGCGGAACACCACGCCGGGTGATTTCAGTACCGCAAACAGAGCCGGCATCAGTGCAATCCCCACCCCACCGGCCACCAGCCCACCGATGGTTTGCATCTGCCGAGCTTCCTGCACGATACGCGGGCTGAACCCCGCCACCGCACAGGCCTGCAAAATCGCCGCGTGCATCCCCGGCCCATAATGTGCCGGAAACAGCACCCAGGGCTGATCGGCCAAATCGCTCAGCGTCACGTGCCGTTGCGTCGCCAAAGGGTGGTGATCCGGCAGCGCCAGCACCATGCGATCCTGTAAAAAAGGCAGAATCTGCAGCTCATCCTGCGGCGCTATCGGCAGGACCACCATGCCGATATCGGCGCGATCGTCGCGCAGCGCGATCAGCTGTTCGGCGGTGGTGGCCTCCTGCAAATGGAACTCCGCCTGCGGGTGCGCCTGACGAAACTGGCGCAGGATCCCCGGCAGCAGGGCATTGACCGTGCTATCGACAAAGGTCAACCGTAGCGATTCCGTCAGGCCACGCGCCGCACGTCGGGTATTGCCAAGGGTGCGCTCAAACTGCGCCAGGGTCCGCCGCGCCTCGATCAGAAACACCTGCCCAGCCTCGGTGATGCGCGTGATCCGGTTGCCGCGTTCCAGCAACGGGACACCCAGCTCCTGCTCAATCTTTCTGATGGCGGCCGTCAACGGCGGCTGCGCCATGTGCAAACGCTCGGCGGCGCGGTGAAAGCTCATCTCTTCGGCGACGGCGACAAATTGCCGCAGTTGGCGTAGCTCAATCACGTGATACCTTTTTCGTATTTTGGAAGTATAAATAGAGTATTGGATGTATCGATAGCGAAAGCCAATACTTTCCGAACCCTCAAGTGCTGCGCCATTCCGGCGTGGACCACGGGCACAGGAGAATCAGCTATGACGCAACGTACAGCGGTGATTACCGGCGGATCCAGCGGTATTGGGCTGGCCATCGCCCAGCAACTGGCACAACAGGATTACCGCATCGCCATCGTGGCGCGTAACCCTCAACGCCTGCAACAGGCGGCGCAGCAAATTGGCCACGGCACCCGCTATTATGCGGCGGACTTGAGCCAACGTGGCGCGGTGGAAGAAGTGGCCGCCCAGTTGGCCGCCGATCTGGGCACTTTGGATGTGCTGATCAACAACGCCGGTTTTACCCGGGTGATTGCCGCCGATACGCCCCTGGCGCAGGCCGAGCAGGAATGGGACGCGGTGATCGACGGAAACCTGAAAAGTACCTTTTTGTTTACGTTGGCGATGCTGCCACACCTGCGTAAACCGGGCGGTCGCATCATCAACCTGAGTTCGATCGCCGCCCAATGCGGCAGCGGCAGTGCCGGTGCCCTGGGCTACTCCGCCGCCAAGGCCGGCGTGCAAGGTTTTACCCTCAGCCTGGCACGCGAACTGGGCGAAGCAGGCATCACGGTTAACGCCATTGCGCCGGGCTTTATCGCCGATACTCGCTTTTTCGGTACCGGTTTGCCGCAGGATCGCATTGACGCCATCGCGGCCGAAACACCGATGGGGCGCACCGGCCGGGTAGAGGATATCGCCAGCGCCGCGCTGTGGCTGGCTTCGAAAGAGGCCTCTTTCATCACAGGAACCGTTACCTCGATTAACGGGGGGGCGCGGGTCGGTTAAGAAAGCGTTACATTCCGCCATTTGCGTTCTCCGAGCGTCGCGTTAGGGTGAAGGAAGATAACCTGAGATAAGGAACGCGATATGAAGATCGGATTTGCCGGCCTGGGCGGTATGGGCAGCGCGATGGCCGCCAACCTGTTGCAGGCTGGCTATGGGGTAAAGGTATGGAACCGTTCGCCCCAGGCAGCACAGCCTTTGGTGAGCGCCGGGGCCGTGCAGGCTCGGCAGCCGGAAGAACTGGCGGAGGTGGACGTACTGATCACCATGCTGGCCAACGATGCCGCCACCGAGCAGGTAGTGGTGGAAAGCGGGCTGCTGCAACAGCTGCGGGCGGGAGCGATTCACATCAATATGGCGACGGTCTCGGTGGCGTTGGCCAAACGGCTGGCGTTGCTGCACGCGGAGCGCAACGTCGGTTATATCGCCGCACCGGTGTTGGGGCGGGTGGACGTAGCCGCAGCCGGCAAGCTGAATATTCTGGCGGCGGGCGATCCGCTGTTGCTCGCCAAAGTGCAGCCGCTGTTTGAGGTGCTCGGCCAGCAGACCTGGCATTTTGGCGATCAGCCCGAGCAGGCCAACATCGTTAAAATCGCCGCCAATTTCACGTTGGCCAGCGCCATTGAGGCGATGGCGGAAGGCAGTGCTCTGGTGCGCAACTACGGCGTTTCCGGCGCGGATTATCTGCACATGCTCACCAGTACCCTGTTTGCCTCTCCGGCTTACAAGGGTTATGGAGGGTTGATCGCCGAAGAAAAGTTTGAACCTGCGGGTTTTAAATTAAGCCTGGGGATGAAAGACGTCGGCCTGGCGCTAGAGGCCGGTGCCAACAGCCACACGCCAATGCCGTTCGCCAGCGTGCTAAAGGACAACTTCCTCGACGCGGTGGCGCAAGGCGACGCAGATTTGGATTGGTCGGCATTGGCCAAAGTGGCGGCACGCAGAGCCGGATTGAAGTAATCCTGATAGGCCCGGATCGCTCCGGGCTTTTTATTTGGCCGTCAGAAACGAATTTCTGCCGTTGGCAGTGCGTCGATCAGGACACCAAAGCTTTCGATATTCGACAGTGTGGCGTTGTGATGGGCGCGGATCTGCAGGCCGGAGGCATGCGCTTTGTCGTGGCTGGTATGCGCATCGGCCGCCAGCGTTACCGGGTAACCCAGAGCTGCGGCGCGGCGAGTGGTGGTATCCACGCAAAATTCGGTGGAATAGCCGCAAACCACCAGATGCGAGATACCGTTCGCAATCAACAGCGGCCCCAATCCGGTACGCAGGAATGAGTCCGGCGTGGTTTTCTCTACCCGATGATCGCCGGCCTTTACCTGCAAACCGGGATCAAGTTGCCAGGCGTCACTGCCGTGCGCCAACTCATCATGCTGCGTTTGATGCTGAATGAAAATCACCGGCACGCCGGCCTGACGGGCAGCGGCGCTCAGGGTGTTAATGCGATCGATCGTCGCTTCGGCATCCGCCGGCGGCGGTGTAAACAACCCTTTCTGCACATCAATAACCAACAGCGCTGACTTCATGATTGGCTCCAGAGAATAAATTCCGTCTCAGCATACCGGCTGACGCGGGCGGAAGATATGGTCAACGCCCTGCTCACGCAGTTTGTTAACCAACTCATGACCCCCATTCGGCGTCGCATGCGCCAGCAGACGCTCGGCTTCAAATACCGGGCTGGCCCAGAAAATATTGACCGGATCGCCATACTGTTTCGGCAAGCTCAGATGCTCGTGATACGGATAAAAGGAGGAAGACAGCACGTAGCCCTCATAGCCCTGAGGCGCCACTTCGGACTCCAGGGTATGCCCTTCGCCAAACCAGGTGATTTTTGACCAGGGCACGTGGGCAAAACCGGCCAACGCGCTGGCCATCTGTATCGCATTTTCCTCGGTCATGTATTGACCGTCGATGGCGATACCCATTTCCATACGGCGATAGCGGGAGGCGTCGTCGTTAAACAGGATCTCTACCCACGGCATCGGCCGGATGCTGACGCCCAGGGTAAGGAAATAGTAGATGCCGTCGCGTTCATGCTGAGTGATCGCCATCGGCGGCCACTTGCCCTGATCGATGGCGTAGTATTTCACCGAGGGGCCAAAATGCTGCTCGTAATGCGCCTGATAATCGCTCTGCATCTTGGGCCAGGGATTCCCTTCCTCCCGCTGCCAACTGCGCCAGAACTGACGGGTACTTTCCGCCAGTGCATACTGGGTATTGGTGGAAGCGGAACCGAGCGGATAAGCCAGCGGGCTCTCTTTAATGCAGCTGGCGGAATAACATACCGAATGGTCGATATACAGGCTCCAGCCGGGGATCACCGCCAGCAATTGACCGTAATACCACAGTGCCGCGCCGTCGTCGCTCTCGGTCCAAACCACCGTCAGCCCTTCCGGGTTCAGCGGCGCTTCCCCTTCCAGATTGCGGCAAAACTCGGCCGCCAGCATCGGTGGCTGCCCCAGCGCCAGTGCCGCGCTGTCTTCCTGCTGCGGCGCAGCGGCCAGGTTACGCAGCCAGCAAGCGCGCACCTGAAAACGCTCGCTATTTTCTTCTGTAGGGTAAATATAAAAATAAGCAGCCCGGTGATCTTGCTGAACCACCGCGACCAGCGTCTGGTTCTCATTACTGACTTCAGCAAGTACGTGTGACTCGTTCATATAACCTCAAATAGGTTCAAGGCGCAGAATAATGCTGCACGCTAAATAAAATGGAAATTGGCTTTTATCCAGTGTAAAGCGCATTACCGCTCGGATCACCCGTAAAAGTCTCAAAAGTGCCCCGAAACATCGGGTTATTGGTAAGAATTATAGTCTGCGCCGATTCAGGCCTGTCGGTTAATTCGGCGCAGCGCGCGCTGATATGAACCATTACGCATTGAGGCGCGCAGCACTTTACCGACGCCCCCTGCACCGGTGCGCACCAGGCGGCGGCGTAAGTTTCCGGGATGAAAATCAAACTGTTGTTGCGCCCAGTCAGGCAGCAGGTCGATACCCGCCTGCATCACCAAAGCGCCAAAAGGCCGGGCCAATGCGCTGGGGGCCGGCGCGGCCAGCAGAATACGCGCGACTTCCCGCGTGCGCTCATCGCACACCAATTGCGGACGCATCCGTTGCAGATACTCCTCTACCGCCGTGCAGGAGGTTGGGATTTCTTCCGCCCCCAAGGCTGCGGCTACGCGTGCAGCCTCACGGTAATATTGGTCCTGCTTTTCACGGGGAAGAGACGGGTTGCGGTAGCGTAAATGGCTGGCCAAAAAACGACTGCTTTCCACCACGTGCACCCAGGTAAGCAACTCAGGATCGCTGGCGGCGTAAGGCCTGCCGTCGCTGCTGACGCCGTTGACCTGCAGGTGAATAGCTTTGACTTTGGCAATCAGGCGTTCGGCTTCGGCGGTGGGGCCAAAAGTGGTGACGGAGACAAACTGGCTGGTACGGCGCAGGCGGCCGAGCATATCTTCACGAAAGTTGGAATGATCCCACACTCCCGCCAACGCCAGCGGGTGCAGCATTTGCATCAGCAAGGCGCTGACGCCCCCGCACAGCATCGAGGTAAAATCGTTGTGCACCTGCCAGATAACCGACTGCGGGCCGAACAGGCCCGGATCCCCCGGCGGATTTTCAAAATCAATGTCGCCGAGCGCCAGCCCGGTCAGGCTGATGACCTGTTTTTCTATCGCTGCGCGTATCACTTCCATCCTGACTGGCCCCGTTTAGCTTCTGGCGGCCAGTGTAACATGAAGCGAAATACGGCTTTTAACTCCGCGGGTCGCTATCGTTGAGCAGCACAATTTTACCGGCAAAGCTGCGATCTTCCAGGCGACGGTGCGCCGACGCCCCCTCTTTGAGCGGGAAGGTTTCGATGTGCGGGATAGCAAACTCCCCATTCTGCCAACTGCTGAACAGACGCTCGGCCCGCGTACGTCGCGCCTCTGCGCTATTGAGGTAAGTCCAGAGATCGCCCCCCACTACGCCTTTGGAATCCATCATCAGCTGATAGGCAGAGATCGCCGGTGCCTCGCCCCCGGCCATGCCGAAGGTGACCACCCGACCGCCGGGGCGCAGCGCGTCGATGCTTTGTTGCAGAGTGATGCCCACGGAGTCAAAACCGTACTCAACGCCGCCGTCGGTCAGAGCGGCAATCTGCGTGACCCAATCCTGCTGATAAGTGAAGGCCGCCACCGCGCCGTTGCTTAACGCAATCTGCTGTTTATGCGCCGAAGAGACAACGGCGTAAACCTGCGCGCCACGCGCCACCAGCATCCGGGTAAGGATCTGTCCGACACCGCCGGCGGCGGCATGCACCAGGGCGCGATCGCCCGCCTTGACCTGAACGCTGTCATTGATCAGGTACTGCGCCGTCAGCCCCTGCAGCAAAATAGAGGCGGCTTCAACGTCGCTCAATGCCTGCGGCAGACGCAGCGCGTGCTCCACCGGCACATTGATGCGAGTGGCATGACAAAAAGGTACGTCAGCGAAACCAATCCGCTCTCCGAGTTGCCACCCCTGAACGCCCTCACCCAAGGCAATGATGGTCCCAACCCCCTCGTAACCGCCAATATGGGGGGGATTGCCGTGCAGCACGTAATTGCCCTTACGGCGATAAATATCGGCAAAATTCAGCCCGGCGGCCCCCATGCGTACCTGTACCGCACCCGCAGGTACCGCCGGCGTCGGCAGCTCAAGGTATTCGAGCACGTCCGGCCCGCCAAATTGTTCAAACGCTAATGCCTGCATATCGCCACTCCGGAAAATTTCCGCCAATAACACACTGACGGTCGATAGATTGATTATCGCAAAGCGCTATACTCGGCAACAGTGGCCTAAAAAGCATTCAGAAAACACCAGGGGTTTATAATGGATCGATTAACCAGCATGGCGGTGTTTGTACGGGTGGTGGAAAAAGGCAGCTTCGTCGCCGCCGCCGAAGAGATGGCTATTTCACCGACCATGGTTGGCAAACACATTCGCGCTCTGGAACAACGGTTGAATGCGCCGCTGCTTAATCGTACTACTCGCCGCCAGGGGCTGACCGAGGCCGGTCGGGTGTTTTACGAACGCTGCCGCCGACTGCTGGCCGATGCCGACGCGGCCGAAGCCAGTGCGCGGGCGCTGTTAAGCTCCCCCAGCGGGCTGTTGCGCATCAGCGCGCCGGTCACCTTCGGCAACCGCGTTCTGACACCGATACTGACCGAGTTCCTGCAACGGCACCCGGAGGTGGAAGCGGAAGTGGTGCTGTCGGATCGCAAGGTGGATTTGATCGAAGAAGGCTACGAGGCCGCGTTTCGCATCGGGCCAGTGGCGGACGACGGCCTGGTGGCGCGCGCCCTGCCCGATTACCGCATGACGCTGGCTGCCTCGCCGGATTATCTGGCACAGCACGGTGAACCCACAAGGCCGGAGCAGCTCAGCGCACACTGCTGCTTTGGTTTCAGCCAGTGGGATGGCAACCACTTTTGGCGGCTGTTGGGGCCGCCGGGAGAGATCAGCGTACCGGTCAGGCCTCGACTGAGAATGGACTCCGGTGAAGGGGTACGCCGGGCGGCATTGGCGGATTTTGGCATCGCGCTGCATGCCACTCTGCTGCTGGATGAAGATATCGCCGCCGGCAGATTGGTCCGGGTACTGCCGGAGTATTCACCACTGCCGCGCCCGATGCACCTGGTCTATCTGCCCGAAAGGCGGCAATCCGCCAAGCTGGAAGCCTTTATCGCCCTGACCGTAGCCAGACTGTGGGGCCGGGTTTAAAATAAATGAGTCCAAATACGGGAGTTACCATGTTCACTATCCGAGCTCGCGCGGCAGAAGACAATGCGCAACTGGTGGAGATTTGGCAGCGTTCGGTACGCGCTACCCACCATTTTCTTACCGAAGAAGACATCGCCAAACTCTATCCGCTGGTGCTGAACGATTACCTGCCTGCGGTCAACGTTTGGGTTGCCGTGGACGGCACCGGCCAGCCCTGCGGTTTTATCGGACTGAGCGGCAACAAAGTGGAAATGCTGTTTATCGATCAGGATCAGCGCGGCAAGGGCGTCGGCAAAGCACTGCTGGAGCATGCGGAAACCTTGTATAACGAGTTGCAGCTGGACGTCAATGAACAGAACCCGCAGGCCAGCGGTTTTTACCGCCACTACGGGTTTGAAATCACCGGGCGTTCCGCGCTCGACGGCCAGGGCAACCCTTTCCCGCTGCTGCACATGAAGCTCGCCAAACGCTAACGCCAACCCCTCGGCCATGGTCTGCCCTGGCCGTCGTTTTACCATCACTTCCGCTCATCACTTGATATACCAAATCAGAATAACTAATAGAATTTACATTCTTCCTGTCACTATAAACCCCCGGTAGGATTGGCCCGTATTCACCCAGCAACAGAGGTTCCGTCTGCCCTTATCCCAAGAAGCCGATCCCTTTCCGGCGTGACGCACTCCGGACGGAATTCTGTGATGTATTAAATAAGGATTCGCTTCTCTATGATCGTTCTTTCGAACGTTTGCAAAACTTTTGACAGCGCACAGGGCCGCGTTGTCGCAGTGGATGACGTCAACCTGACGGTCGAGGCCGGGCAAATCTACGGCATCATCGGCTACAGCGGCGCCGGTAAAAGCACGCTGATCCGCTTGCTGAACGGGCTGGAAACGCCAAGCAGCGGCAGCATTCAGGTTGAAGGTTTCGATATCGCCGGAGCCGAAGGCAACGCCTTGCGCCAGGCGCGGTTGAAAATCAGCATGGTGTTCCAACACTTCAACCTGCTGTGGTCACGCACCGTCAGTCAGAACATTGCTTTTTCCATGCAAATCGCCGGCGTGCCCAAAGCACAGATTAAACCGCGAGTGGCGGAGCTGGTCGCACTGGTTGGGCTGCAGGGCCGCGAAGATGCTTATCCGTCGCAGTTGAGCGGCGGACAAAAACAGCGCGTCGGCATCGCCCGCGCGCTGGCCAATAATCCGGGGGTTTTACTGTGCGATGAAGCCACTTCGGCGCTCGACCCTCAAACCACAGACTCGATTCTCGATTTGCTGCTGGACATCAATCGCAAACTGAACCTGACCATTGTGCTGATCACCCATGAAATGCACGTCGTGCGCAAAATTTGCCACCGGGTGGCAGTGATGGAAAACGGTCGCATCGTAGAGGAAGGCCCGGTGATTGACGTGTTCACCCGGCCGCAACAACCGATCACCCAACAGTTCGTCAAACAGGTTTCGCAATATCAGGAAACCGAGGAAAGCTTCAATCCGCTGTTGAGCCAACATCTGTCGGGCGCGATTTTCAAGCTGACGTTTGTCGGCGTGCAGACCCATCAGGCGGTGATTTCCGACGTTATCCTGCGTTACAAGGTAAGTATCAACATTCTGCACGGCAAAATCAGTCAAACCCTGAATGGTTCCTTTGGCGAACTTTACATTCACGTCGAAGGCAACGACCTGCAAATCGACAGCATGCTGAAGCTGTTGAAAGAGCAACAGATCGCCGTTGAGGTCATTAAACATGCTTGAGTCACTGTTCCCTCACCTGCGTCTTGATTCGTTGTTGAACGCCACCTGGGAAACCCTGTATATGACCGGGATCGCCGGTTTGGCGACGCTGGTACTTGGTATCGTCCTCGGGGTGTTGCTGTTCCTGACCTCCCGCGGTCAGCTGCTGCAAAACCGGGCCGTCTATTCGCTGATTTCAGTGCTGGTCAACGTGTTCCGCTCCATTCCTTTCATCATTCTGATCGTGTTGTTGATCCCGTTCACCAAGACGTTGATCGGCACCATTCTGGGCGCAGATGCGGCATTGCCGGCGCTAATCGTCGGCGCGGCACCGTTCTACGCCCGATTGGTCGAGATTGGCCTGCGCGAAGTCGACAAAGGAGTGATTGAGGCGGCGCGATCGATGGGCGCCAAAACCAGCACCATTATCTTCCGCGTGCTGCTGCCGGAATCTTCACCGGCACTGGTTTCAGGCATTACCGTTACTCTGATCGCGCTGGTGAGCTACACCGCAATGGCCGGGGTGATTGGCGCAGGCGGGCTGGGCAATCTGGCCTATCTGGAAGGTTTTCAACGCAACCACGGTGACGTGACGCTGGCCGCAACGCTGACGATTTTATTGATCGTTTTCGTTATCCAGTTCATTGGCGACACCCTTACAACCACGCTCGATAAACGATAAATAACCAGGGAATAATGATGATGAAAAAACAAATTATGTTGCTGGCTTTCGCCTCACTGACCGCGTTGGCCTCTTTGGGTGCCTCGGCGGAAACCAAGCTGGTGGTCGGCGCATCTAACGTGCCGCACGCGGAAATCCTCGAGCAGGCCAAGCCGATTCTGGCGAAGGAAGGCATAGATCTGGTGATCAAACCTTTCCAGGACTACATCCTGCCGAACACCGCGCTGGCCAGCCACGATATTGACGCCAACTATTTCCAACACGTGCCTTACCTGAATTCGGTGCTTAAGGATCATGCCGACGACAAGAGCTACGACTTTGTCAGCGCCGGCGCTATCCATATCGAACCTATCGGTATTTACTCCAAGAAGTACAAAAGCCTGAAGGATTTACCGGACAACGGCAAAATCATCATGCGTGACGCGGTGGCGGAAGAAGGTCGTATTTTGTCGATCTTTGAAAAAGAGGGCGTGATTAAACTGAAGCCGGGCGTGAGCAAGGTGGATGCGCGCATTTCTGACGTGGTGGAAAACCCGAAACACCTGAAGTTCCAGGCCAATGTAGAGGGTGCACTGCTGCCGCAGATGTACAACAACGACGAGGGCGATGCGGTGGTGATTAACGCCAACTACGCCATCGACGCCGGGCTGAACCCGACCAAAGACCCGATTGCGGTGGAAAGCGGCGAAAACAACCCTTATGCCAACATCATCACCGTGCACAAGGCCGACGTGAACAAGCCGGAAATTGTGGCGCTGGTGAAGGTGCTGCACTCCAAGGCGATTCAGGATTTCATCCGCGAAAAATACCAGGGTGCGGTGATCCCGGTTAACCAATAATACCGACCAAGGCCGCAGCGATGCGGCCTTTATTCCTGTCGTGTGCCCTGCTTAGACCTTATTGCCCACCTGACTCAGGCGCGGCCAGACCAGCATCAACGCATCAACCAAACGCAACAAATCTTCACGGCTGGCGCCTTCGCGTGCCTGAGTCGACATGCCCTCAATGGTACAAATGATAAATTTGGCCAGCAGCGCGGTATCGGTTTTCACCAACAGTTCGCCCTGTTCTACCTTGCGGTCGAAGCAAGCCTTCAGGCTGGCCTCCTGCATATGATGCTTTTTGCGCAGCATCTCGGCCACATCACCGGAAGAGGACGACAACGCCGCGGACGCACAAACCATCAGGCAGCCGGACGGTTTTTCCGGATCGGTGAACAGCTGCGCCAGAGAACGCACATAATCCTCGACGAGGTCCGCCACCGGCAAATCCTGCTCCAGCCGTTGGTTGATGCACGTGGTGTATTTTTCCAGGTAGCGCTCTACCGCTGCGCGGAACAACCCTTCTTTATTGCCAAACTCCGCATACAGCGTAGGCGCTTTGGCACCGGTCACCTCGACCAGATCGGCCATCGAGGTGGATTCATAACCATGCAGCCAGAACAGATCGAGTGCGCTTTCCAGCGCACGGTCGCGATCAAACTGCTTCGGTCTGCCACGCGTTTTTTTGGCGCAGACTTCTTCATTGATGCTCATAGACCCTCTCTTATCCCGCTCTGCAGCAGGGCTTGCCAATTAAATTAACGGTCATTATAAAAAAATATTGCGCTCTCGTCGAGAAGAGATTACCATTTAGTTATCGATCGTTAAGTAATTAGCGACAACCAATTCAAATACGCCCATTTACGTTGATAAAACAGGAATTAACATCATGAAAAACTTAAAAATGACGCTTGCAGCCCTTGCGCTGGCCTCTGTTTCATTCGGCAGCTTCGCCGCCGATCTGGTTAACAGCCAACCGGCAGATCAGCAGAAAGCCGGGGTGATCACCGTCAGCGGAGCTTCAGACCTCACCTCTCTGGAAGCCGGTTTGGCGGCCAAGGCTGACGCAGCCGGGGCAAAATCGTTCCAGATCGTTGGCGCAGGCGGCAACAACCAACTGCACGGCACCGCATTAATTTATAAATAACAATAAGTTGATTAAATAACGCTGGAGTGGCTACGGCTTTTGGCCTTCCAGCAAAAAGCTGTCAGAAAAAATTAATTAACGAACACTAAAAAAATAGTTGCAAAGCGTCGAACAGGCGTCTAACATTAAATTATCGATCGTTAATTAATCTAACGACCCAACAGACAAAACCTTATACAGAATATAAAGATAGGAATAAGACTATGAAAAACCTGAAAATCACCATCGCAGCCATCGCACTGGCCACCGCTTCATTCGGCAGCTTTGCCGCCGATTTGGTTAACGCTCAACCGGCAGATCTGCAAAAAGCCGGCGTAGTCACCGTCAGCGGTGCATCCGACCTGACCAGCCTGGAAAACAAACTGGCGGCCAAAGCGGATGAAGCAGGCGCTAAATCATTCCAGATCATCTCAACTACCGGCGACAACAAGCTGCACGGTACTGCGATCATCTACAATTAATGGCTGAATCAGTCATTGCGCAAAGAGGCGGCCTTGGGCCGCCTTTTGTTTTATGGATGGTGCTCAGTCGCTTTGCAGATTCTTGAGCAGGTAGATATTGCAGCCGTGGTGGCCGGTATTGCCGCGTCTTTCCGTCAGCAGCGTAAAACCCAGCGCATAATACAATCCCAGCGCCTCTTTCAACTGCTCGGTGGTTTCCAGATAACAGTAGCGGTACCCCGCTGCCCGCGCCGCTTTCAGCGCCTGCACCACCATGTAACGCGCCATGCCTAACCCGCGTACGCTGGGTTTGAAAAACAGTTTTTGCAGCTCGCAGTAACCGACGTCACCGCCCGCCAAAGGGGCAATGCCGACGCCCCCCACTACCTGGCCTTCCTGTTCCAGCACCCAATATTTTCCGCCGTTATCCTGGTAAACGCCGGTCAGGCGATCCAAATCGGGATCGTGCAGACTAACGCCTTCCATTTTATCCATGCCGTACTCGCGGAATACGTTGCAAATAATCCCCGCCATCGCGGCATCATCATCCTGGGTTATCGGACGAACCCGCAAAGCGGCGTCACGCTGCTTACGTGCGTTACGTAATGCCGAGGTCATCTTTTTCATCGCGGCCGTAGTGGCAGCCAACTCATCATCGTCCAACTGTGCCAATGCATCCTGCATAAAACCATCGGCATTGGTGTCTATCGCCGCCAGCGTTTTACGGCCCAAACGGGTCAGTTGATTCAGGTTGTGGCGTTTATCGTGCGGATAATCCACCGCTTCAATCATGCCTGCAGCAACCAGGCTACGCACCGCCCGGCTGGCACTGGCCTTATCGATACACAACCGGGTGGCCAGTTCGGTCACGCCCAGGGGTAGCGTGCTGATCTCAATCAGAATATGGATCTGTAATGGTGAAAAACGGCTGCCGTTACTCTGTTTATTCAGCATGCCCAGTTCTCTGACCAGGTTGCGCGACAATGCCCTGAAATCTCTGATGTTCACAATCAATGTCCCCGTTGGTACCAGCGCTAAAACACTTCACTTAGTTGATAGTGTTACCTAATATTCATTACCATAACGGATTTTTAAACGGCGTGAAATCTCAACCTGACGAGACACCTGCAGCAATCTGTCGCCTCAAGCAGAATTACATTCTTTAATGAATTAAATTTACAAAATAAAAATCCACAAAATATATATTTTACAAATAATAAACCCATCAAAAACCGGATAATTCAGCAAACCAGATAAAATACGAATGATATCCTTACACAATCCATTGTATTTGAATGAGTTATTTAATCCCCAATAGCGCCAATTATGTCGATATTCAGTTGTATTTTGTTACATATCCATGGCAGGATTGCCCCGTTTAAATAGCACCTGTTATTTCCCCTGCCGTTTAAATTCCTGGCGCAAAACGGTCTGTCTTGCGCGCTTTTATAATCATGGAGAGATTGTATTCCGATGAAAAAATCACTCGTTGTCTGCTCAGTCGCCCTTTCCGTCAGCCTGCTGGCAGGCTGTGCTACTGAATCCTCGCGCTCTCTGGAAGTGCCTAAAGTGGCGTCCTACAACACCAGCTACCAGGGGCAGCGCAGCCCTATCTCCGTCGGCAAGTTCGATAACCGCTCCAGCTATATGAACGGCATCTTCTCCGATGGCGTCGATCGCCTGGGCAACCAGTCAAAAACCATCCTGATCACCCATCTGCAGCAAACCGGCCGCTTCAACGTGCTTGATCGCGCCAATATGGATGAGTTGAAAACTGAAGCCGGCATTAAAGGCCAAACCCAGACGCTGAAAGGCGCCAACTACGTGATCACCGGTGACGTGACCGAATTCGGCCGTAAAGAAGTGGGCGATCACCAGCTGTGGGGCATTCTGGGACGCGGTAAAACGCAGGTGGCCTATGCCAAGGTCAATTTGAATGTGGTCAACGTACAGACCTCAGAAGTGGTTTACTCCACCCAAGGTGCCGGCGAGTACCAACTATCCAACCGTGAAATCATCGGCTTCGGCGGCACCGCCAGCTACGATTCCACCCTCAACGGCAAAGTGTTGGATCTGGCCGTACGCGAAGCGGTCAATAATCTGGTTGCCGGTATCGAAAGTGGCGCATGGCGCCCTGCTAACTAACGGAATAGAAGCAGCAATATGATAACTAAAAAAATGGGTGGGGCGCTGTTCGCAGCGACCCTGCTGGCCGGCTGCGCCGCGCCAAAAACGCTCTACAACTGGGATGGCTATCAAACTTCGATTTACCAATATTACCAACAGGATGGCCAAAGCCCTGAACAACAGATTTTGACGCTAAAAGAAATTGCCGAAAAATCTCGCGCCAAGAATAAAGCCGTGCCGCCGGGCCTGCATGCGCAACTGGGGTTGCTGTACAGCAAAACCGGCAATACCGGCCAGGCCATGACCGAGTTCAATACAGAGAAAACGCTGTTCCCGGAATCAGCGCCGTTTATGAATTTCCTGATGGCTAAGGATAAGGGGAGCTTTAAATGAAACGTGCATTAGGTTTCTTCAGCGTCGCCGTTACCCTGCTGTTGAGCGGCTGCGCCAAACAAGCACCTTACGATTATGCAGCCTTCCACGAGAGCAAGCCGAAATCCATCCTGGTGCTCCCCCCTGTCAATCAGTCGCCGGATGTCAAAGCCAGCCATAGCGTCCTTGCCAGCACCACGTTGCCGTTGGCGGAAGCCGGTTACTATGTGCTGCCGGTCGCCGTGGTCGAAGAGACTTTTCAGCAAAACGGCCTGACCAACGCCAACGATATCCGTGCGGTCAGTATCCAAAAGCTGCATAAGATCTTCGGTGCCGACGCTGTGTTGTACCTGGATGTCACACAATACGGCACCAGCTATATCGTTATTAACAGCGAAACGCGCGTTACCGTTAAAGCCAGGTTGGTCGATTTGCGTAACGGCAAGCAACTTTGGGCCGGCAGCGCTACCGCCTCCAGCAACGAAAATAACAACAACTCCAGCGGCGGTCTGCTGGGTATGGTAATCAGCGCCGCCATCGCGCAAATTGCCGATACCATCAGTGACAAGGGGTTCGATGTTGGTGCCATCGCCAATACCCGCCTGTTGTCAGCAAACGGCCAGAACGGCGCCATTTTGTATGGCCCGCGCTCACCGCATTACGCCAGCCAACGCTAACCTCCAAGGGCGGCAGATCCGGCCGCCCAAACCTGGTTTCCCTTTTGCCAAAAGTAGCCCATGCTGTAACAGTGATGGGGTGAGCTACCGCTCATCTTGCACCTCCTTTTGGCAAACAGGACGGCTTGCTCATGACGAAAAAAACCACGTTGCTGCAGTTTTTCCATTGGTATTACCCCGATGGCGGTAAGTTATGGCAGGAAGCCGCCGAACGCGCCGAGCAAATTGCCGGGATCGGCATCACCGACCTGTGGCTTCCCCCTGCCTATAAAGGCGCTTCCGGCGGCTATTCGGTAGGTTACGACAGCTATGATCTGTTCGACCTCGGGGAGTTCGATCAAAAAGGCAGTCGCGCCACCAAATATGGTGATAAAGAGGCGTTGGTCCTTGCCGCCAACCGGCTACGCGACAACGGCGTAAGGGTCATTTACGACGTGGTGTTTAACCATAAGCTCGGCGCCGACGAAAAAGAGCAGGTGCACGTATACAAAGCGGATGCCAACAACCGCAATGACATCAACGATCAGGGTTTTGACGCCCTGGCCTATACCCGCTTCACCTTTCCAGGGCGGCAAGGTACCTATTCCAAATTCATTTGGGACTACAAATGCTTCGGCGGAGTGGATTACGTAGAACAGCCCGATGAAAAAGGCGTTTTCAAAATCGCCAATGATTACGGCGACGACGGCTGGAACGATCAGGTCGGCGACGAGAAAGGCAACTACGATTACCTGATGGGCGCCGACGTTGAGTTTCGCAACCCCGCCGTGACGGAGGAGCTGAAATACTGGGCTCGCTGGCTGATGGAGACTCTGCCCTGCGACGGTTTCCGGCTGGACGCCGCCAAACACATCCCGGCCTGGTTCTTTAAAGAGTGGGCTGATCATGTGCGTGACAGCGCGCAGCGCGATCTGTTTATCGTCGCCGAATATTGGTCGCACGATTTGGCAGCGTTGCAACAGTATATTGACCTGGTCGAGGGCAAAGTGATGCTGTTCGACGTAGCCTTGCACCTGAAGTTTCATCAGGCATCCAAGCAGGGGGACGGGTTCGATATGGCGCAGATTTTCACCGACACCCTGACCGCCGCCGATCCGGCCCATTCGGTCACGCTGGTCGCCAACCACGACACCCAGCCGCTGCAATCGCTGGAAGCTCCGGTCGAACCCTGGTTCAAACCGCTGGCCTATGCTCTGATCCTGCTGCGCGAACAAGGCGTACCCTGCGTGTTCTATCCCGATCTGTACGGTGCCAGCTATAAGGATAAAGGCAGTGACGGCCAGGAATACCAAATTGATATGCCGGTGATCCCGGAATTGGAAAAGTTGATCCAGGCGCGTCAACGCTTTGCCAACGGCGTGCAAACCGATTATTTTGATGATAAAAACTGCGTCGCTTTCACCCGCAGCGGCACCGCCGATGCCCCTGGCTGCGTGGTGGTGCTCACCAACGGAGCTGAAAGCGGCAAAGCGGTTTCGCTGGGCGATGCTCTGGCACATAAAAGCTGGCGTGATCTGCTCGGCAACCGTCAGGATGAGGTCATCACCGACGAACTGGGGCAGGCAACTTTCCCGGTTAACGGCGGCAGCGTCAGCGTTTGGGTGTTGGCGGAAACCCTGTAGCGGGTGCGCCGTTGCGGCGTTCGGTCGCAACGGCGGCAAACTATTTTTTGCCTTTCAGGTCTAAATTGGGGTAACACCTTAGCAAACCATTCACACCGGAGCCTAAATAGGGTACAAGGCTGCATGAAAATTCCAAAACGACTCCAGCCATTGGTAGATGATGGTTTAATTGACGACGTCATCCGCCGTTTGAAAAGTGGCAAAGAAGCCGACGTCTTTATCGTGCGCTGCGGCGAAGAGATCCGCTGCGCCAAAGTCTACAAAGAAGCAGAAAAACGTAACTTCAAGCAGGCCGTGAACTATCAGGAAGGGCGCAAAGTGCGCAACAGCCGTGATGCGCGCGCCATGAGCAAAGGCTCTAAATTCGGCCGCCAGCAGCAGGAAGAAGCCTGGCAGAACACCGAGGTCGATGCGCTGAACCTGCTCGCCAAAGCGGGCGTTCGCGTGCCGCAGCCGGATATCTGTCTGGATGGCGTATTGCTGATGGAACTGATCACCGACGAAGAAGGCCTGGTAGCGCCGCGCTTGAGCGATGTTACCCTGACGCCGGAACAGGCACGGGCCGATCACGCATTGATGATGAACTACGCGGTGCGCATGCTGTGTGCCGGGCTGGTGCATGGCGACCTGTCGGAATTCAACGTGCTGATGGACAAAAACGGGCCGGTGATTATCGATCTGCCGCAGGTGGTGGATGCCGCCGCCAACAACCACGCCAAAAGCATGTTCGAACGTGATATCAACAACATGTCGCAGTTTTACGGTCAGTACGCGCCGGAACTGCTCGGCAGCAAATATGCCAAAGAGATTTGGGCGCTGTACCAGGAAGGTAATCTGACCCCGGCGAGCGTGCTGACCGGCAAGTTTGTCGAGAGCAACAAACGCGCCGATGTCGGTTCCGTCCTGGAAGAGATCCAGGCGGCCAGCGAAGAGCACCAACGCCAACTGATGGCCCGCAACGAAGAAGATTAATCCTCCGGCCCTTTTTATCGGGCCGGGGTTTACTCGATCCTGACGACGTCAGGATGGCGTTCCGTCGCAGCCTCGTGGTAAATGTCCCCCAGATAGCCGGCTATCTCGCTTTCGGTCAATTCATCCGGCAACACGATGTCGTAACTGCGCGCATACTTGCGCTCCGGCAACGTCACGCGAAACAGCTGCCATTGCCCCCCTGCCCGTTTGACCCCCAGCAGGCGGCCGAACACATTAAAAATCATCACCCGCATTCCCTCCCCGGCGCGTTTTAGGCTATAACACAAGCTAGCCCCGCCGCATCGAAAAGGAAAGACAATGACCGCTAATGCGCCGCAGTTCTGGCGTGATCCGCAGCTCCCCTTCGTGGAAGCCCGCGCCATTGAAGATGGCCGTAAGGTTTGTTACGCCCTGCACAGCCATGAAATCTTTTCCATCGGCGCCATCACCGACGGCACCAGTATTTATATTAACGGCAGCCAAGCGTTGCAGGTCAGCACCGGCGATGTGGTGATCATCAATCCGCAGCAGGCCCACGCCTGTAACCCCATCGGCGACCAGCGCTGGTCATACATCATGTTTTATATTGATGCCGCCTGGCTGGGTAAATTGCAGCAAGAAATCGTCGGCGGCGACGGCCGTTTTATCCCCTTCACTCAGGTGCTCAGCCGTGACCCCGAACTGTTTGGTGGCCTGAACCGGCTGTATGAGCTACTGATCGACCCACTGCGCTGCCATTTGGAAAAACAGATCGCTCTGGTGGAATACTTCAGCGATTTGCAGACCTCTTTGGGGAATACGCCAGTTACCCCTTACGAGCACCCAAGATTGGCGGCGGCAGCAGCCTTTATCAACGCGCATTGCACCCAACCGCTCACGCTGGAGGCCATCTGCCAGGCGGCAGCGCTTTCGCCCTCATACCTGATACGCGCCTTTAAACGGCGTTACGGCATGACGCCGCATGCTTATCTGGTTAACCAACGCATTCAATTCGGTCACCGGTTGCTGAAACGCGGTTATCCGATCGCCGCAGCGGCCAGCGAAAGCGGTTTTGCCGATCAGGCGCACTTTCAGCGCACCTTCAAACTGTTGCTGGCCGCCACCCCCGGCCAGTACCAAAACCCACGCTAAATGCCGTCGGCCAACAGATAGCAGGCGCTGGCTGCCAACAGCAGCGCCATCAAGCGATTAAAACGCCGTACGTTGCGTGCCTGCCGCAGCAGGCCGGTCAACATCGCGCCGGTGTAAGCCCAGCAGGCCACCGAGGCATAACAGATCACAAAGTAAATTACCGCGAACTGCCACAGCAGCAGGCGATCGCCATCGGCAACAAACGCTCCCAGACTGGCCACCGACGCCAGCCAGGCCTTGGGGTTCAGCCACTGCAACAGCGCGCCGTACCAGAAAGAAGGGGCTTGCGGTTGACTACCCTGCCCCAAGCGGCCGTCATCAAACGCCAGTTGATACGCCATAAACAACAAAAACGCGATGCCCGCCCACTGGATAACCTGCGTCAGCACCGGCCACAGCACCAACAGCGTGTTCAGCCCCAGACCTAGCAGGATCAACAGCAGAGTAAACCCCAGCGTGGCGCCCGAAACATGGCGCAGAGTGGCGTTGAAACCGAATTGTGCCCCCGCGCTCAGGGCAACGATATTGACTGGACCGGGGGTGATGGAAGCGGCTAGCGCAAACGCGGCCATGGAAAGATAGATATTCATTAAAGGCACCTGAGAAAGAGTTCACAGATGCCAGACTGACGGCTTGGCTTGTTACTGTATTGAACAGAATTACCCTACGCCGGCGCTAACCCGGCATCAGGCCGATAAAGCTGGTTTTCTTGCGTGGGCCGGTCATCAGCGCTTCCAGTTTCTCCACGCATTGCAGATAGTGCGGCGTCTTTTTATGAGCGGCGACCGCCTGCTCGTCCCGATAGGCTTCATAAATATAAAACCGCGTCGGGATGGATTCATCTTGCAATACGTCAAAACGCAGGTTGCCCGGCTCTTCTATCGCCCCCAGATGATTGGCGCGGAAGACCTCAATAAACTCGTCGATTTTGTCCTGTTTAACGTTAATTTCTACCAGTGTGACGTGCATGGCGACTCCTTGTTAAACCTCGAAGGTCAATGTTCTTTCCAACCATAGGTTTAATCCCACAGATTGCCCCTCCGCAAGGGTAATTTTGCAGCCTGGCTCACAAATCCCGCCAGGCCTGTCGCTTCCCCCACCGGGGCGAACAGTACGGCATCTATAGTTAAGGTTCCTCCCCAGAGAGTGTGAGCTATGGATAACTATTTGATGGCGCTGGATGCAGGCACCGGCAGCGTTCGCGCGGTAATCTTCGATCTGGCGGGTAACCAGATCGCTCAGGGCCAGGCGGAATGGCGGCATTTGGCCGTGCCGGGCGTGCCCGGTTCCATGGAGTTTGACCTCAGCCACAACTGGCAGCTGACCTGCCAATGTATCCGCCAGGCGCTGCAAAACGCCGGTCTCTCTGGCCAGGCCATCCGTTCCGTGGCCTGCTGCTCCATGCGTGAAGGCATCGTACTCTACGATCGCGACGGCGTGCCGATCTGGGCCTGCGCCAACGTTGATGCCCGTGCCAGCCAGGAAGTCAGCGAACTGAAAGAGCTGCATAACCATAATTTTGAGCGCGAGGTTTACCAGTATTCAGGCCAAACGCTGGCGTTGAGCGCCATGCCGCGCCTGCTGTGGCTGGCGCATCACCGGCCGGACATTTACCGTCAGGCGGCAACGCTGACCATGATCAGCGACTGGCTGGCAAATATGCTCAGCGGTGAACTGGCGGTGGATCCCTCCAACGCCGGTACCACCGGCATGCTCGACTTGGTCAACCGCGACTGGCGGCCGGCGCTGCTCGATATGGCAGGACTGCGTGCCGATATGCTGTCGCCGGTGAAAGAGACCGGCTGTGTGCTGGGACACATCACCGAACAGGCGGCACAGCAAAGCGGCTTACTGCGCGGCACACCGGTCGTGATGGGCGGCGGCGATGTGCAACTGGGCAGCCTGGGGCTGGGGGTGGTGCATGCCGGACAGACAGCCGTGCTGGGCGGCACCTTCTGGCAACAGATCGTCAATCTGCCGGAACCGGCCACCGATCCGGAGATGAACATTCGCATCAACCCACACGTGATCCCCGGCATGGCACAAGCGGAGTCGATAAGTTTCTTCACCGGGTTGACCATGCGCTGGTTCCGCGACGCTTTCTGTGCCGAAGAGAAGCTGCTGGCGGAACGACTGGGGGTCGATGCCTACAGCCTGCTGGAAGAGATGGCGGCGCGCGTGCCGCCTGGTGCCTACGGCGTGATGCCGATATTTTCCGACGCCATGCATTTCAAGACCTGGTACCACGCCGCGCCGTCGTTTATTAACCTGTCGCTCGACCCGGAACGCTGCAATAAGCAGACCCTGTTCCGTGCGCTGGAAGAAAATGCCGCTATTGTGTCGGCCTGCAATCTGGAACAAATCGCCAGCTTCTCCGGCGTGCAGGCCCGTTCGCTGGTGTTCGCCGGCGGCGGCTCGAAGGGCAAGCTGTGGAGCCAAATCCTTAGCGACGTTACCGGCCTGACGGTGCGTGTGCCGGTGGTGAAAGAAGCCACCGCGCTGGGTTGCGCAATTGCCGCTGGGGTGGGGGCGGGACTGTATGAATCGTTGGCGCAAACCGGGGAACAGCTGGTGCGTTGGGAGCGAGAATATCAGCCGGATATGGCCAACCATGAGCTGTACCGGCAGCAAAAAGAAACCTGGCGTCAGGTGTATGCCGATCAGCTCACCCTGGTCGATCACGGCCTGACCACCTCGATGTGGAAAGCGCCGGGCTTGTAATACACGACCGGGTGCAGCCTGCTGCACCCATCGCATAAGCTTATGCCAATTAAACATTTAGCCAGCCTGATGGCCGATAGCCCATGCCAGACTGACCGCGCGCGATTATTCCCCCTCAGAAACAGTGTAACCACCGCAAACGGATTTATCCGCCGCAGAGGCCTGCGTAAATTGTGATCTCTGTCACTCCGCGCCTACCGCGCGGTTTACGCATCCACCTGGGACGAGCGGTACTATGCTGAATAATAATGAGAAACCTGCACCATCACCCTGGCTGGCGATCTTCTCGCTGACCGTCGCCTGCTTTGTGATGGTTACCACCGAATTTCTACCGATTGGCCTGCTGACCAATATCGCCCCATCGCTGGACGTCAGCACCGGCAAAGCCGGACTGATGGTGACCGTGCCCGGTATCGTCGCGGCCATCGCCGCCCCTGCCCTCAGTCTGGCGGCCGGTCGGCTCGATCGTCGTCTGCTGATGCTGGCATTGAGCGTGCTATTGACGGTTTCCAACCTGGTCTCCGCACTGGCGGTAAACTTCCCCATGATGTTGCTGGGCCGCGTGCTGCTGGGCATCTGCGTCGGCGGTTTTTGGGCCTTTGCCGCCAACTACGGCCGCCATCTGGTGCCGGAAGCCAGCCAGGGCCGGGCCACTGCGCTTATCCTGAGCGGCATTTCGGTCGGTGCCGTGTGCGGCGTCCCTGCCGGTGCGTTGATTGGAGACCTGTTCGGCTGGCGCGCCGCTTTCTTTGGCAGCGCGGTGCTGGCGGTCGGGGTGTTATTGGCACAGCTACGCCTGCTGACATCGGTCCCCCCCACCCGGCCGGTTACGCCACGCGATCTGCTGTTGCCGCTGCGTCTGCCGATGGCGCGTACCGGGCTTATTGCCATCGTGCTGCTGTTTATCGGCCATTTTGCCGCCTACACCTATCTGAAACCGCTGCTGCAGCAGGTATTCGTCCTCAGCCCGTCGGCGATTTCGCTGCAGCTGCTGGCCTATGGCGCCATTGGCCTGCTCGGAACCTTTTTGGGCGAGAGGCTGGCCGAACGCAGCCTGCGCGCCACCTTTATCCTGATTGCCGCCATGTTGGCTGCCATCCTGATTGTGTCGCCGTTCCTCAGCGGCATCGCCGGGGCTACGCTGATGGTGATGGTATGGGGGTTGGCGTTCGGCGCCGTGCCGGTGTGCGCTACCAACTGGATGTTCGCTGCGGTACCGCAGGCACCGGAGGCCGGCCAGGCACTGTTGGTCTGCGTGATCCAGATTGCCCTGGCCTCCGGCGCGCTGCTGGGTGGAGAAGTAGTTGACTGGCAGGGCGTCAGCAGCGCCATGTTGTTCGGTGGCGCACTGACCCTGTCCGCCGCGCTGGTGTTCGGCCTGACCTTGCGCTCCGGCATGATTAGCGCTAAACAGTCATAATCATTATTTACTGGCAGAAACACTCCCCGGCTTGCCGCCGGGGTCAGACGGCTGACAAAGTCCTCTGTGCTTAAAAGTCATGTTTTGTGTACTAATAAAAACAAAGAATGATGTCTTCAGGTTTACCCCAAACATCCGAAAACCACGCTTTTCGGGTGTTTGTCATCAAATTCACCCCGGCTTGCCGCCGGGGTTTGCACTGAGAGCGCTATGGATCATCATTTACTCGCTATCCGGGTGTTTAACCGCGTGGTGGAAACCGGCGGCTTCACCCGTGCCGCGGACTCGCTGCGGATGCCTAAAGCCACCGTCACCAAGCTGATCCAAAGCCTGGAAGATCACCTGCAAACCAAGCTGTTCAAGCGCACCACCCGCAGCGTGTCGGTAACGCCCGAAGGCGAATGTTACTACCAACGAACGGTTAAATGGCTGGCAGAGCTGGAGCAAATGGAAGGCAGCATGACCGAGTCGCAGAGTGCGCCGCAGGGCGTGCTGCGCATCGACGTTGGCGGTGCCACCGCTCGCCAGCTGCTGTTGCCGGCGCTGCCGGACTTTATTGCCCGCTATCCGCAAATACAGATTGATCTGGGCGTGGGCGATCGACTCATCGACCTGATCAACGACAGCGCTGACTGCGTGATCCGCAGCGGTCCGCTGGCCGACTCCAGCCTGATTGCCCGCCGGTTGTTCGAGCTTGAATGGGTAACCTGCGCAACCCCGGCCTATCTGGCTCATTACGGTACGCCGCAGCACCCCTGCGATCTGGAACTGGGGTATCCGCTGGCACACTATCGTCATGCGTTGAACGATCGTATCCTGCCGCTGCACTTCGTCGATCGAGGCAAAGAAATCGATATCCAGCACCGCTATCACGTCAGCGTCAACGAAAGCAATGCGCTGCTGGCGGCGGCGCTGGCCGGATTGGGTATCATCCAAACCTTCCGTTTTATGGCACAACCGCATCTGGACAGCGGCGAGCTGGTCAGCCTGCTGCACCACTGGCAACCACCGGCTGAGCAGATGTATGTGGTGTACCCTTCCAACCGCCATCTGAGCGCCAAAATGCGGGTATTTATCGATTGGGCGATCGAGACCTTCAAATAGGCGAAAATCGTCGCTATAGTTGTCTGCCCTTGGGCAAAAAATGAACCTAATCATGCGTATCGAACGACTTTCTGCGCATCGCCAGCGCATTGGTGAACTGGCCGCTTTACTGCATCAGGAGTGGCAGGACTTCCCCCCGTGGAGCTGCCGAGAGAAAATCAGCCAGCGCCTGGAACAGCGCTGTGAACCACAGCACCCCGGGCTGGCGCTGTTGGCTCTGTCACCGCAACAACAGATCCTCGGAACCGCCAGCCTGATCGTTTACGAACTGGCAGATAAGCCAGAGCGCAAGTTCTGGCTGGGGGAAGTCTTTACCCATCCACAACACCGCGGCCAGGGCGTGGCTAGCGAACTGATCGCCCAGTGCATTGCCCACTGCCGACGGGAACAGATCACCGCGCTGTATCTCTACACGCCCGACCAACAACCGCTTTATCAGAAACTGGGCTGGCAACCTGTTGAGCAACGTGAAGTTTGTGGCGAAACCGTCACGGTGATGTGCCGCACGCTGTAAGCCGGCGCTTTGTGGTATTATTTTACGTATTATTATTATCACCCGACGGGCATACACCATGGCATATATCCCAAAAAACTACGCGAGGCTGGAGACTGGCTACCGCGAAAAAGCGCTGAAAATCTTTCCCTGGGTCTGCGGACGCTGCTCGCGTGAGTTTGTGTACTCCAACCTGCGCGAACTGACGGTTCACCATATCGATCACGACCACAGCAACAACCCGGAAGACGGCAGCAACTGGGAAATGCTGTGCCTGTATTGTCACGACCATGAGCATTCAAAATACACCGAAGCCGATCAATATGGCTCCACGGTTGTTGCCGGTGAAGATGCGCAAAAAGACGTCGGTCTCGCGACCCATAACCCGTTCGCCAACCTGAAGTCGATGTTGAAAAAGTAGCGTTCTGGCAGCGTCATCATTAGCAGCTTAATAACTTATTAAGCTGCTAAATTAAAAAAATCCTTCCGCTTGTCCCCCCTTCCCAGAACATTCCTACTTACCCGCTGACTACGTTACCAGCAAAATAGGCTGTAAAGTTAACCGCATACTGGCTTGGCAAGCCGCCGACATTGGTGCATATTGTTCAGGCTCTGTTGTAGTTAACCTGTTTAGTTATCAACCTAATAAGCATATTAACTTAATAAGTTACCAGCTTAATAACTTGAGAGATGGCAGCATGATTGTTTTGATTGGCTCGCAAAAGGGTGGCGTAGGGAAATCGACCAAGGCGGTCAATATCGCCGGATATCTGATCCTCAAGCAGGGAAAAACGGCCATCATCGTCGATGCCGACGATCAGAAATCAATCATGACCTGGTATAACGATCGTCAAAATGTTGAAGGTCTGCCGCATATTCCGGTGGTTGCCGCCTCGGGTAAAATCAAAGAGACGCTGCTGGAGCTGGATCGCCATTACGACTATGTGATTGTCGACACCGCCGGCCGCGACAGCGCCGAACTGCGCTCGGGCCTGTTGGCCGCCGATCTGTTCCTTTCTCCGCTGCGCCCGTCGCAGATGGATCTGGACACCGTCGGGTATCTGTCTGAAATGTTCGCCGCGGCGCAAGAATATAACGAGAAGGTGAAAGGCTACATCGTGCTGAACATGTGCCCGACCAACATCTTCATTAATGAAGCCAACGAAGCGGCGCAGGTATTAAGCGAATACCCGGAACTGACGCTGGTCAGTAACCGCCTGTGCGACCGCAAGATTTACCGCGACGCCTGGGGCGAGGCGATTACCGTGCATGAGGCGCATAACGAAAAAGCGCAGGCGGAAATCGAAAGCCTGGTGAAGGAGGTGATCCTGTGAAAAAACGCACCCCAACCCACCGCATGTCGGAAGACGAATTTATCAATAGCGCCACGTCGCACACTTTGCTGGTTCCCGCCCCCGAAGCCAAGCCGCAGGGTCGCAAACGCACTTACAAAGCCATTTCAGTCAGCCTGACCGATAATCACGTCGACGCCATCGATGAAATCATTGTGCAGGCGGCGCGTAACGGCGTGGTGCGCATTACCCGCTCCGATATCATCAAGCTGGCGATTGACGGCCTGGCGGAGAAGAGCGAAGAACATCTGATGCAACTGCTGAAAAAGCTGTAATAGCCTCTTAACCTGCCAACTTAATAAGCCATTAGCTCACCAGGTTGGCAGGTAAAAACCCCTTTTCACGCAGTATCGCCTGCCCCTGTTCCGCCAGAATAAACTCGGCCAAGGGCTGTGCCCGTCCATCCAACAGACACAGACCGTAGTCGGCCTCAATCGTCAGCGAAGGCGGTAACTGCCGCACCACCAGCTCGGGAAACCTTGCCAACGCTGCACCATAGCTGGCGTAACCGAGGAAGATATCCGCCTGCCCGCTGTTGAGCAGATACTCAGCCGCCGGTCGGTCCATCGGCAACGGCGCCGAATCTGGGCCACCCACCAGAGCCAAAGCCCGTTGCCGCAGGGCTGTCCCCTGCCCCGGCAACAGGAATTCAATACGTTCAAATAATTGCAGCGCATAGTCACCGGAAGGATCGGCACCCGGCGTTGAGGTCGCCACCCGCCAACGTGAGTCCAGCAGTACCTCCAACAACGGGCGTTCTGTTAGTCCGGCACTATTATGTACCGTCGCGCATAACCGATTACGGGCAAAAGTTTGTACCCGTGGCGATAAATGCAGATCGACCAATCGCTGCGGATGCGCCAGATTGGCCGAAGCGAAAACATGCGGCCGTTCACCGGCTTCAATGCGCTGACGCAGCAGGCCTGCGGGACCAAATACCGCATCTACAACCTCGCCGGTTTGTGCCTGAAACGCGGCCAGCAGCGGCCTAAATGCCACACGCAGGCTACCGGCGGCAAACAGCAGAAGATTACTCATGATGACGCTCCCTTTGACTGCGATATAAAGGCACCAGCGTTTCAAACTGCCCCCCCTCAATCTGCAAAGCCACCCGCTCAATCGCCAAATCAAACAGTGGCGACAAGCACTCGGCCGTCAGCACCTTGGCACAGGGCCCGATTTGATGCTGTCCCTCGGCCCCCAGCAGCAAGGCACGATCGGCCACCGCATGAGCATGGTTGGGTTGATGGGTCGAAAACATCACCGCCATCTGTCGTTCCCGCGCCAGTGACGAGATCATGCTCAGCACCCGATCCTGGTGATGAAGATCCAATGCCGAAGTGGGTTCATCCAGTATCAGCACCTCGCAGCTCATCGCCAATGCGCGGGCAATCAGCACCAGCTGCCGCTGTCCGCCCGATAAACTGCCAAATTCGCGGTCGGCAAAGCCCAACATATCCAGCGACTGCAGGGCTTCTTTCGCCAGCCGATGATCCTGCGCCGAAGGGGAGCGGAACAACCCCACATAACGCGCTCGCCCCATCAGCACGATATCCAGCACCCGATAGGCAAAAGGCGCCGTGAAATGCTGCGGCACAAAACCGATGCCGCCGGCACATTCAACCGCCCCCTGTTGCAGCGGCAGGGTGCCGAGCAACAGCTGCATCAGGGTACTTTTGCCGCGCCCGTTGGGGCCCAGTACCGCCAAGACTTCGCCACGCGACAATTGCAGGCTCAGCGCGTTAAACAAAGGCGCTTGGCCGGGCCAACCAAAACTGAGATCTTTAGCCGTCAGTAATGTCTCAGCCATGCCAACCTCTCAGTTGCGCACGGCGCAACAGCAACGCAAACAGCGGTGCGCCAATCAATGCCGTTAAAATGCCCAGCGGAATTTCACTGCTGCTCAGCGTGCGTGCCAAATCGTCGATCAACACCATATACAACGCCCCCAAACACAGAGAAGCCGGTAACAGACGACGATGATCGGGGCCAACCAGCAGCCGGGCAACGTGCGGAATAACCAACCCAACCCAGCCAATGCTGCCGCTGACCGCCACCTGTGCGGCGACAATCGCGGCGCACAGCGTCAGGATCAACCAGCGGGTGCGCTCGACGTTAATGCCCAGTGCAGCGGCATCCTCATCCCCCATCGACAGCAAATTGATTCTCCAGCGCAATGTCAATAACAGCCCGCCAGCCAACAACAACGGCAGGAAAAGCATCAACAGTTTATTGTCGTCGGCGGTGGCGAAGCTGCCCAGCAGCCAGAACACGATGCTCGGCAGTTTCTCTTCGGTATCGGCCAGATATTGCAACAGGCTGACGCAGGCGGAGAAAAAGCCGCTGAGGATCACCCCAGCCAGCACCAGCGACAAAATATTGCGCCGGGCGATGGCGCTGGTAATGGCAAAAATCAGCAGCAACGCCGCCATGCCGAATACAAATGCAGACAGCAACAGCGCGGCCATCGGCAGGCTAAGTAAAATTGCCAGCGTGCCGCCAAAGGCTGCACCGGAAGAGACACCGATGATATGCGGATCCACCAGCGGATTACGAAATACCCCCTGCAGCGCGGCGCCACACAGGGCCAGAGAGGCGCCGGCCCCCATCGCCAATAACACTCTGGGTACGCGAACCCCCAGAATCACCTGACGTTGAACCGCATCGATAGCACCGTTCGGGCCGGTCAACGGCTCGAGCAGGATCATCAGACTGTGAGCTGCCGATACCGGGTAACGGCCAATCCCCAACGACAGCAGCGCGCAAAACAACGTCAGCAGGAGCAGCCAGCCAAGCCTCATTGCTCGCTCTGGCAACAGCTGCTGCGATAATACTGCCGGTAATAGGCATCCACCCGCTGCTGCAAATTGACGTCGCTAAAACGCTGCGGATACAGCTTTTTCGCCATCCAGAGTTCACCCAGCGCCAACGCTTCCGGCATCGGGTAACCCCAGGCCTTGGCGTATTCCGGCATCAGATAGACGCGTTTATTTTTTACCGCGTCAATCCCCTGCCACTGCGGCGAACTGAGGATTTGCTGCACCACCTCGGGATAACGCTCCTGAACGAAAATCACCGCCGGGTTCCACTTCAGCACGTCTTCAATCGATACCTGCTTAAAACCCTGAATATCCTTCGCCGCCACGTTTAGTGCGCCGGCATGCTGCATCATCAGCCCGGTGTATTTGCCCGAACCGTAGGTGGTTAAATCCGGATTGGCCATATACACCCGAACCCGTTGGTCCGCAGGCAGGTCTCGCAGCCGGTCGGCCACCAGCGTTCTCTGCTGAAAGACGTCCTGGATCATCGCCTCTGCCTGCGGCTGGTGCCCCATTACCGTGCCGATCAGGCGGATACCGTCCTGCAGGCCAAGGTTATAGGCCTGGTCTTCATCATTGAGTACCGGGTTCATTTTCCCGGCCTGATCCGCCGCCTCACGGCGCAACGAAATAGCCACCACCGGAATACCGACCCGTTCAATCTGGGCAATCATTTCCGGCGGTGCATAGTTGGCGACAAACACTACCTGCGGGTGCAGGCTGAGCAGGCTTTCGATGTTCACCGAGGTGAGATCGCCCGGCATCGGCATTTTTGCCAACCCAGGTGCCAGCCGCAGATAATTTGGCCCCAGCTGTTTCTTCCAGCTACTGAGCACACCTACCACCTGCGGCAGCGCGTCGAGCTGCACCAGCAGGTTCAGCGTCTGGTGTTGCAGCACCACCGCGCGGGTGATGGTATCGGGCAATGTGACCTGTCTGTTGAGTTGGTCGGTGACCTGGCGATTTGCCTGCGCGGCGGAAGAGAAAAGAATAAAAATCAGCAACAAGCGTTTGAACATGGGGGTTTCCGGTGAGTTATCGTTATATATAAAATCATATAGCGATAGCCATGGCGAAACAATCAGCGGGATCAAAACAACGGGATTTTCCGTGCGAAAGCAGAACGGTTATGCGCTGAAGAGCTTGGGATCTCAAAAGCAACGCAAACCCTCTCCCACCGCGATGAGAGAGGGTCAGAGAGGGTGATTACTTCAGCGTAAAGCTCTGTGCCTGTACGTTGTCAGAGTCCAGGCCGACAAACACGTTAAACTTGCCCGGTTCCGCGCCCCATTTCAGGCTGGCGTTATAGAACTTGAGATCGTCTTCGGTGATCGGCAGCTCAACGGTCTGCGCCTGGCCCGCTTTCAGCATCACTTTCTTAAAGTTGCGTAGCTCTTTCACCGGACGGCTGACCGAGGCGGTCACGTCCTGCAGGTACAGCTGCACAACGGTGGCACCATCATATTTGCCGGTATTCTTCAGCGTGACGCTGGCGGTGATCTTGCCGTTGCGCGCCATTGTCGGGCTGGAAAGTTTCAGGTCCGACAGGCTGAAGCTGGTGTAGCTCAGGCCATAACCGAAGGGATACAGCGGACCGTTTGGCGAGTCAAAGTAGCGCGAGGTGTATTTGCCCGGGTTTTCCTTGCCGAACGGACGGCCGGTGTTCAGGTGGTTGTAATACATCGGGATCTGACCGACCGAACGCGGGAAGGTCATCGGTAACTTGCCCGACGGGTTGTAATCGCCAAACAGCACGTCGGCAACCGCATTACCGCCTTCGGTACCGCTGTACCAGGTTTCCAGCATCGCATCCGCCTGCTGGCTTTCCCAACTCAGCGCCAGCGGTCGGCCGTTCATCAGCACCAATACCAAAGGCTTGCCGGTGGCTTTCAGCGCTGCGATCAGGTCGCGCTGGCTTTGCGGGATAGTAATATCGGCGCGGCTGGACGCTTCATGCGCCATGCCCTGCGATTCCCCGACCACCGCTACCACCACGTCGGCTTTCTTCGCCGCCTGTACCGCTTCGTCAATCATCTGCTGCGGTGGACGGGTGTCAAACACCACCGCCGGCTCATACTCGTTCAGGTAGTCGATAATGCTCTTGTCCTGAGTGACGTTGGCCCCCTTGGCATAGAGGATTTTCGCCTTGTCGCCCACCGCACGTTCCAGCCCTTCGCGGAGGGTCACCGACTGTTTGATTACCCCAGCCGCCGACCAGCTGCCCATCACGTCACGCTGGCTGTCGGCCATCGGCCCGACCAGCGCAATGGTCGCCTGTTTGCTTAACGGCAATGTCTGCCGGTCGTTCTTCAACAGCACCATAGTCTTACGCGCGATAACGCGCGCTTCGGCACGGTGCAGGCGGCTTTCGGCATTGGTGTCCTGCGGGTCGGAACCTGCCGGGCCAAGATGGGTGTAAGGGTCTTTAAACAGGCCCATATCATATTTGGTGTTCAACACGTCGCGACAGGCACGGTCAATGTCGCTTTCCGACACCAGCCCGTCTTTCACCAGCCCCGGCAGGTATTGGTCGTAATATTCGTCGCTCATGCTCATGTCGACGCCAGAGGTGATCGCCAGTCGTACTGCATCACGCGCGTCCGCAGCCACACCGTGTTTTATCAGCTCTTTGATCGCACCGTGGTCGCTGATGGTGATGCCCTTGAAGCCCCACCGATCGCGCAGCAGGTCCTTCAGCAGCCATGGGTTAGCGGTGGCCGGAATGCCATTCACCGAATTGAGCGACACCATGACGCCACCGCTGCCGGCTTCCACCGCCGCTTTATAGGGCGGCAGATAGTCCTGATACATCCGCAATGGGCTCATATCGACGGTGTTGTAGTCGCGGCCGCCTTCAGTAGCGCCGTACAGCGCGAAGTGCTTCACGCTGGCCATGATTGAGCCGGGCTTGGACGGGTCACCGTTTTGGTAGGCGTCCACCATCACCTTGGCGATTTTGGATACCAGCCAGGTGTCTTCACCGAAGCCTTCAGAGACCCGGCCCCAACGCGGATCGCGGGTGATGTCGACCATCGGTGAGAAGGTCATGTTCAGGCCGTCGTCGCTGGCTTCCTGCGCCGACACCCGACCGCTGAGTGCGATGGCTTCCAGATCAAAGCTGGCCGCCAACCCGAGGCTGATAGGGAACACGGTACGTTGGCCGTGCACCACATCATAGGCAAAGAACAGCGGGATTTTCAGGCGGCTGAGCTGCATCGCCTGATCCTGCATAACGCGGATATCCGGCCGGGTGACGGTGTTGAAGATGGCGCCAATCTGCCCCTTGCTGATGCCGTCGCGGATCGCCTCTTTCGGGTTATCCGGGCCGACGCTGATTAACCGCAGCTGGCCGATTTTTTCTTCCAGCGTCATCTGCTTCATCAGGTTGGAAACAAAGGCATCGCGCTGCTGGGCATTAACGCCTTGCGTTACGGCGTTTTCCTGTGCAAAAACCGGGCTGAAGGCCAGACCGGACAACATACTCACCACACAAAGCCATTTCATATTTTTTATCTCAGGCATGCTCCCGTCGCAGACCGCGGCGGAGATGATTAATCGATGTGAAAAGGCAGTGTGCCATACTCCTTTTCACCGCAGAAATACTTTGTAATGTTAAAGGTTACAAGCTATTAGCGCGGGCCGGGCGATAGTTTTTCAGCCGGGTGCGGCTTTGCGCCGCCTCATCGCCCAGGAAATCCACCAGCGTAGTTAATGCCGGCGATTGCACTGCTCGTTCAGGATAGACCAGATAGTAAGCCGCACCGCTGAGCACGCTGAGTGGGAACGGCGTAACGATACGCTGCGCCTGAATGTCTTCCTCCAGCAAACATAAATCACCGATGGCGATGCCAAAACCCTGCAGTGCCGCACTCATCGCCAGATCGAGCGTATCGAAATGCTGCGCCTTACCGGAAGGCAGCGCTTCCTGCCCCGCCGCCTTTAGCCACAGCAGCCAGTCGCGGCGATCGCGCGTGGGATGTAACAGCGTTTTCTCCGCCAGATCGGCCGGCGTTGGCGGGCGGGATAAATCGGGCAGGTAAGTCGGCGTGCAGACCGGCGTGAGAATTTCATCGAACAGATGATGCACCGTCAGTTTTTTGCCCTGCGGCTGGCCGAACACCACCGCGGCATCGAAGTGTTCCGCAGCGAAATCCAGCCCGTGCGATACCGAAGCGGTCAGCTCAATATGCATTTCCGGTCGCTCGTTTTGAAGCCGGATAATACGCGGCAACACCCAGCGCATGGCACAGGTCGGGCACTTGATCCGCAAGGTCCCCGGCTGCGCCCCGATTCTGCTCAGCGCCTCATCCAACTGTCCCAGGGCTTGCTGCACCGGGGCCAACAGCATGGCTCCCTGCGGTGTCAACGTCAGGCCACGCGCGCGACGGCTAAACAACGGATAACCCAGATGCTGTTCCAGCCCCAGTATTTGCCGGCTGACCGCGCCCTGCGTCAGGTGCAGGCTCTGAGCGGCGTGGGTGAAATTAAGGCGCTGGGCCACCACCAAAAAGGTTTTCAATACGTCGAGCGACGGCAGTAATGACGACATGGCGAGTTCCTTGATATCCCCTGAAATTCCAAGGATTCCCCCAAATAATTGGAACGACATCAAGGCGGCCAGTGAACGCAACCCGATGAGCTGACATGAGTCAGTGATTCGGGTAAGTAAGCGCAGCCAACGCCGAGATCGTTTCAAGAATGAAGGGGAATCAGTCATGATCTGAGTGCATGGCAAGTATGACAAACTTTCCCTTGTTGGCCTACCGTCATTGATGCTTAATCAAGCGATATCCCCCTATTCCCTGGAGCCACTCATGCAGAGCGCCTGCGCACAACGTTCAAAGTTGCCGGACGTCGGCACCACTATTTTTACCGTTATCGGCCAGCTCAGCGCCGAACACCAGGCCCTGAATCTGTCGCAGGGCGCGCCAAACTTCGCCTGTGAACCGCAATTGGTTGAGGCAGTGTCGCAAGCCATGCGTGCAGGACATAACCAGTACGCGCCGATGAGCGGCGTGGCAGCATTGCGTATCGCGCTGGCGGATAAAGTTGAACGTTTATATGGCACACGCTATGACGCCGACGAAGAAATCACGGTCATTGCCAGCGCCAGCGAAGGGTTGTATTCCGCCATCAGCGCACTGGTGCACCCTGGCGATGAGGTGATCTATTTTGAACCGGCGTTCGACAGCTATGCGCCGATCGTGCGTCTGCAGGGCGCCACTCCGGTGGCGATTAAACTGTCGCTGGAAGATCTGCATATTGACTGGGATGAGGTCGCTGCGGCCATCAACAGCAAAACGCGGATGATCATCGTCAACAGCCCGCACAACCCAACGGGCAGCGTATTCGGTGAACATGATATCGAACGGCTGACCGCCCTGACTCGCAATACCGACATCGTCATTCTGTCCGACGAAGTTTACGAACACGTGGTGTTCGACGGCGATATTCATCACAGCATGGCACGCCACCTGCAGCTGGCCGAACGTAGCGTGATCGTTTCGTCGTTTGGCAAAACCTATCACGTCACCGGCTGGCGCATCGGTTACTGCATGGCACCGGCGGCGCTGATGGACGAGATCCGCAAGGTACACCAGTTTATGGTGTTTTCCGCCGATACCCCGATGCAGTACGCCTTCGCCGAAGCCTTGGCTAACCCGCAAAGTTATTTAGGGCTGGCGGCTTTCTACCAGCAAAAACGCGACCTGCTGGCGAACGCCCTGCAAGATTCGCGCTTTGAATTACTGCCCAGCCGTGGCAGTTTCTTTATGCTGGCCCGCTTTAGCGGTTTCAGCAGCGAAAGCGACAACGATTTTGCGGTGCGTCTGATCCGCGAAGCCAAAGTCGCCACTATCCCGCTGTCGGCGTTCTACAGCGACGGCACCAATACCGGCATTATTCGACTGAGTTTTTCAAAAGATAACCAGACCCTGCTGGAGGGCGCACGCCGTCTGTGTCAGGTGTAATGCATTCACTTTTGCTTTGACCATGGGAAAAGGGCTCTGAATATGAAATCACTGAAAACGTTGATCGCCGCAGGCTGCCTGCTGGCCGCCGGTTCCACGCTGGCGGCGGAAAACACCTTGCGTTTTGGCCTGGAAGCGCTGTACCCACCGTTTGAATCCAAATCTGCCAGCGGTCAGCTCGTCGGTTTTGATATCGATCTGGGCAATGCCGTTTGCGCCGCCGCCCAGTTGAAATGCAGCTGGGTTGAAACCTCTTTCGACAGCCTGATCCCGGCGCTGAAGGCGCGCAAGTTTGACGCCATCAACTCGGCGATGAACGTCACCGATCAGCGTCGCCAGGCCATCGACTTCACCGATTCAATCTATCAGGTACCGAACCGCCTGATCGCCAAGGCCGACAGCGGCCTGTTGCCGAACGCCACCTCGCTGGCAGGCAAACACGTCGGCGTGCTGCAAGGCTCGATTCAGGAGACTTATGCCAAGGCTCACTGGGCACCGCAGGGCGTGGACGTGGTGTCTTATCAGGATCAGAACCAGGCCTATCTGGACCTGACCGCCGGGCGTCTCGACGCCACGCTGGTGATGGCCCCGTCGGGACAAAGCGGTTTCCTGGCGCACCCGGACGGTAAGGGCTTTGCCTTCGTCGGCGATGCGGTCAGCGACGACAAAATCCTTGGCGAGGGCATTGCTTTCGGCCTGCGTAAAGGCGATGAGGCGCTGAAGAAAAAACTGAATGAGGCGATCGTCAAAGTGAAGCAGCAAGGCACGGTGAGCGAGCTGGCGAAGAAATATTTTGGCGATATTGACGTAACGGTGAAGTAAAAATCAGGGGCGAAAATCGCTTCGCCCCTGACTGTTTTAGCGATCGAATACCGAACTGTTCAACGCACGATCCTGCTGATGGCGCTCCAGCGCCAGCTCAATCAGACGGGTAATCAGTTGGCTATAGCTGATGCCGCTGGCGGCCCACAGTTTGGGATACATGCTGATATTGGTGAAGCCCGGCAGCGTGTTGATCTCGTTGATCACCACGTTGTTGTCCGGCGTCAGGAACACGTCCACGCGCGCCAAACCGAAACATTCCAGCGCCCGGAAGGCTTTCAGCGCCACCTCACGGATTTTGTCGCTCACCTCCGGCGTAATCGCCGCCGGTACCACGACCTGAGCGCCCTGCTCGTTGATGTATTTGGTGTCGTACGAATAGAAGGCGTCGCTCAGCACGATTTCGCCACACAGGCTGGCCTGCGGATCATCATTGCCCAGCACCGCACACTCGATTTCGCGGCCGACAATCGCCGACTCCACCAGCACTTTGTGATCGAAACTGAACGCCAGCGCCACTGCGGCCTCATAGCCGTCGCGATCCTGCACCTTGCTGACGCCCACCGAAGAACCCTGGTTAGCCGGTTTAACAAACAGCGGCAGCCCCAGGCGTTCGCTGAGCTGTTCAAACGTGAATTTGGCGCGGTTGCTGCGCGTCAGGGTTACAAAGGGCGCGACCGCCAGCCCGGCATCACGCAGCAAGCGTTTGGTGACGTCTTTGTCCATGCTGACCGCAGACCCCAGCACGCCAGCGCCAACGAACGGCAAATTCGCCATCCGCAGTAGCCCCTGCAATGAACCATCTTCCCCCAGCGTGCCGTGCACTATCGGGAACACCACGTCGAGCTGGCCCAGCGCACCGGCGCTGCCTGACTCGATCAACTGCTGTTTTTCCTGACCGGGGATCAGCGCTACATTTTTATTTGAGCGGTTCAACGCAATCAGCGCCGGGTTTTCCGCATTCAGCAGATAGTTGGACGCATCGTTGATGTGCCAATGCCCCTGCTTGTCTATCCCCAGCAATGTGACGTCAAACTTCTCTTTGTCTATGGCATCCACAATGTTTTTTGCCGACTGCAGTGAAACCTCATGCTCCGCCGATTTACCGCCGAAGATCACCCCAACACGTAATTTGGTCACGCCCTAATCCTTCTGAAAAATCATGGCAAAAAAGTCGTTTATCACAATAAACGCATTGCCCCGTGGCAGCAATCGTTGCAACCCGGAAAATGACCACCCCACGGAATGCCAAATTGCGACCATCCAAAACGTATACACTTCGTATATTACTCACTGAGGAGCAGCCTATGGGCATTGTGAAAATTTCAGACGCGCTGCATGACGATCTGCGCCTCGCCAGCCTGACGATGACGCGTTCGATTAACGCGCAGGCGGAATACTGGATCAAGATCGGCATGCTGGCGGAGTTCCATCCGGAACTGACCTACCCCCAACTGGTAAAAAAAATGATGAAAGATAACGCGATGACGTTAAAGGAGATTGTCGGGTGAAACAGATTGTGATCAAAACACCGGAAGAGATTGTCAAAATGCGTCACTCTGGCGCGCTGCTGGCAAAGGTGTTTGCTATGCTCGATGAGGTGATAGTCGAAGGTATCTCCACGATGGAGATTAACGACCGCGCCGAAGCCTTTATCGTTGATGAGCTGAAATCGCGCCCGTCTACAAAAGGACAGTACGGTTTTCCCTATGTGCTCAATACCTCGATTGACGAAGTGATCTGTCACGGCGTTCCGTCGGTCAGCAAAATACTGCGCTCCGGCATGATCGTTAACGTCGACATTACGCTGGAACACGACGGTTATATTGCCGACTCCAGTAAAATGTACTGCATTGGGCAGATCACGCCGCTGGCCAAACGGCTGGTGAATAACGTGTATGAGTCGATGTGGCAAGGCATCCGCGTGGTGAAACCGGGCGCGACGCTGGGGGATATCGGCCATGCAATTCAACAGCATGCAGAACAGGCCGGATACAGCATCGTGCGGGAGTACTGCGGCCACGGTATCGGCCGCGAGATGCACGAAGAGCCGGCGGTAATGCACTTTGGCAAACCGGGTACCGGAATGGTACTGCAGGAAGGCATGGTGTTTACCATCGAGCCGATGATCAATCAGGGCGACCACCGCATCAAGCAAAAGAAAGACGGTTGGACAGTGGTTACGCGCGACAAAAAGCTGTCTGCCCAGTGGGAGCACACCGTGGCGGTCACCGCCGACGGCGTGGAAATCCTGACGCTGCGCGACGAAGAGCGCCAGGCTGGTTACAAAGAACGATACTAAGTTATTAAGCCATTAAGCTACCAAGTTAATGACTTACTAAATTAATCACCTCATGGATTTCACCGGGCAATCGACAAGGCTGCCCGATGGAAAACGATGGGGACGACAGGGAGATCGGCATGACGCAGTCCACCAGCGCCACCAACCAGGCGTTTCTCAGTAAGCTCAAAAGCATCGTCGGTGGCCCGCAGCTGCTGACCGGTGAACGCAGCACCGAACGTTACCGCAAGGGCTTCCGCTCCGGCGAGGGCCAGGCGCTGGCGGTGGTGTTCCCGACACGCCTGCTGCAGTTGTGGCAGTTGCTTGAGGCCTGCGTCGCCGCCGATAAAATCGTCATCATGCAGGCGGCGAACACCGGTCTGACCGAAGGTTCAACGCCCAGCGGCAACGACTATGACCGTGATATCGTCATTATCAGCACCCTGCGGCTCAACCATGTGCAGGTGCTGGACAATGGCAAACAGGTGGTCGGCTTCCCCGGCAGTACGCTCAACCAGTTGGAAAAATTGCTCAAGCCTTATGGTCGCGAACCGCATTCGGTAATTGGCTCGTCCTGCATCGGTGCTTCGGTGATCGGCGGCGTGTGCAACAACTCCGGCGGTTCACTGGTCAAACGCGGCCCTGCCTATACCGAGATGGCGCTGTACGCCCAACTGGGTGAAGACGGTCAGTTGCGTCTGGTTAACCATCTGGGCATTAACCTCGGGGACACGCCGGAAGAGATCCTTACCCGCCTGGAGAAAGGCGACTACCGGCCGGAAGATGTCGAGCACGGCGAACTGCGTGCCTCCGACAATGAATACGCCAGCCGCGTACGCGACGTTGATGCCGATACGCCCTCCCGTTTTAACGCCGACAAGCGCCGCCTGTACGAAGCCTCTGGCTGCGCAGGCAAGCTGGCGGTATTTGCCGTGCGGCTGGACACCTTCGAGAAAGAAGGCAAAGAGCAGGTGTTTTACATCGGGACCAACGACACCGCCGTACTGACCGAACTGCGCCGCCACATGCTGAGCAAGTTTGACAACCTGCCGGTTGCCGGCGAATACATGCACCGGGATATTTTTGATATCGCCGAAGTGTACGGCAAAGACACCTTTATGATGATCGATAAGCTCGGCACCGATCAGATGCCGACCTTCTTCACTCTGAAAGGCCGCATGGACGCCAGCCTCAACAAGCTGCCGTTGCTGCCGCATAACCTGACCGACCGCCTGATGCAGGGCCTGAGCCATCTGGCGCCCAGCCACCTGCCTAAACGCATGAAAGAGTATCGCGAGCGCTTTGAACACCACCTTCTGCTGAAAATGGCCGGGCCGGGCGTTGAAGAGGCGCAGCAGTACCTGAGCCAATACTTTGCTCAGGCCAACGGGGCGTTCTTCGTCTGCACCCCGGATGAAGGCAAGAAAGCTTTCCTGCACCGCTTTGCCGCCGCCGGAGCCGCGGTGCGTTACCATGCGGTGCACGCCGACAAGGTCGAGGATATTTTGGCGCTGGATATCGCGCTGCGCCGCAACGACACCGACTGGTTCGAAACCCTGCCGCCGGAAATCGACAGCCAACTGGTGCACAAGCTGTATTACGGCCACTTTATGTGTCACGTCTTCCATCAGGATTATGTGGTGAAAAAAGGCGTCGACAGCCATGCGCTCAAGGAAAAGATGTTGGAGATCCTCAACCAACGCGGCGCGGAGTACCCGGCGGAACATAACGTCGGCCATCTGTACACCGCCAAGCCGGATCTGCAGGCGTTCTACCGCAGCGCCGATCCCACCAACAGCTTTAACCCCGGTCTGGGCAAAACCAGCAAGCGGAAGCACTGGGCCGGTAACGGTCAATAACCTTCTTCCCTCCGGCTCGCCGCTGTACGGGCGAGCCCTCCTTCAAGATGCTTCCCTCTTTTGCAATCTTAAAGATGCATTTTTATTGCAACTTTAAAGTCTGCTGATTATTATGCGGTGTAAATAAGAATCAATAACAAATTTGTCATGACGGATACGTGACATCTGCCGTGACGTTCACCGCAAAATTAATGAGAAGGAACCTACCATGAGCCAGACCCTCGATTCCGCCCAACTGCTGTCTGCACTGGACAAAGTGATGGTGATCTCTACCACCGACCTGCAAGGCACCATCACCTATGTCAACGACCTGTTTTGCCAGCTCACCGGCTTTACCCGGGAAGAACTTGTAGGGCAACCCCACAACATCGTGCGTCACCCTTCCGTCCCCAAGGCCATCTATAAAGAGATGTGGGATACCATTAAAGCCGGAAATATCTGGACCGGCATCATTCCCAACGTTGGCAAGGGTGGCGTGCTGTATGTGGTCGACACCACCGTGCAACCACTCTATGACGCTCAGGGCAAAATCGAGGCCTACATCAGTATCCGCCGTGTGATCAACGATCTGATGACCGATTTCGACTCCGTCGAATTCTCCAAAGAACAGTTCGACAACCACTACGATAAGTAAGAAACATGGCCGATATCATCGAACGTATCCTGATTAGCTACGGTTCGGAATCGGGCAAAGCCCAGGCGCTGGCTACGCGCTTGGGCGAGTTACCTTTTCTGCACCCTTACGCCCCCCCCCTATTGACCCTCAACGAAATTTCACCGGCAAACCTGGGGAAAGGCGACCTATTGCTTATCGTATCCAGTTCGTTTGGTGACGGGGAGCCGCCCGCCAACGCCGAGCTTTTTTTCGACGCTCTGGCACACACGCCAAACCTCACGCACCTGCGCTACGCCATTTTCGGCTTGGGCGACACGGCGTACCCGCATTTTTGCGGTTTCACGCAATGGCTTGACGCCGGGTTGTCCGAACGCGGCGCGCAGGCCATCGTCAACCGCGTTGATGCCGACATAAACTTCGAGAGCTTTTTCACTACCTGGTCAGCCGTAGTGGAACAGGTGATTGCGGGGGATTGGCAGGCCGGTCGCGATCTGCATCTGCGCGTCACCGCCTATGGCGAGGACAATGCTTTTGCCGCCGGCCTGCTGGAGCGCCGTTCGCTCAGTGCTCGCGCGCCGCATGCCTGGCATCTTCGTCTGGATATCAGCGGCAGCGGCATCGCCTACCGGGCAGGCGATACGCTCTACCTGTTGCCGGAAAACGACGAGGATTTACTGCTTCGTCTGTCAGCCTGGTTCGACCGGCCGGAGGCCGCAGAGGCGCTGCGCAGCCGGGAACTGCGCCAAATAAGCAAAGCGATATTGCGCGAACTGGCGCAGCTTGCCGGCAGCGAAGACCTTAAGGGGATGCTGAAAATCCGCCAGCGCAAAGCGCTGGAAGCCTACCTGTACGGCGCCGATCTGCTGGACGTGCTGCAAGAGTTTTGCACGCCGCAGTCGGTCACTTTGGATGATCTGCTAACGCTGCTCCCTGCCTGCTTACCGCGCGCCTATTCGATCGCTTCGGCTGCGCGAGAAGACAGCCTGGATTTGTGCGTTCGCGAGGTTCGCTACGAGCGTAATGGGCGCACCCGAAACGGCACGGCCACCGGCTGGTTGCTCGATAACCCAGGCCCCTTCCGTGTCTTCTGCCGCGCCAATCCCAACTTCTACCTGCCACACGATCCGCAAACTCCCGTGCTGTTCATCGGCACCGGTACCGGTATCGCCCCGTTGATAGGCTTGCTGCGTGAAATGGCGATCGACGGCGGACAGCGAGAAACCGCCTTAATCTTCGGCGAAAAACGCCGCGACGAAGACTTCCTATACCGCGAAGAGCTTGAGTCACTGTGCAAGAATGGCGTACTGAATCGGCTCATTACCGCGTTTTCCCGCGATGGTGCCGCCAAATACTACGTGCAGCACGCGATCGAAGAACATGCCGATTACGTGAGGGAGCTGCTGCTTAAGGGGGCACACCTCTACCTGTGCGGCAACCGACAGTATCTTGAAACCGCCGTCGCGCAGGCGCTGGAAAAGGCTTGTGCTCCAGGGGACGAAACCGCGACGGACAGCCTGTGGCAAAGGCTGACGCAACAAGGGCGTCTGCATCTGGAGCTGTACTGAGAACGGTTGCGGAGTGCGCCGTTTTTAGGTTGCGCCCTCCGCCAAACTTGACTATCTTGAAGAGGTTAATCACTCCCTGTATTCAGGAATATCCATGACAGAGTTTGCGCACGCTACCGATCCTGCGAACACGCCGCTTGCGGCCGTCGTTCTGCTGTGCGCATCCTCAGCCCCACCCGCCGTTTTCTCTGTCGTTACCGCGGTAGCCGCTTACCCACCACACGCCGTGGTTGTGCGTTAAGCCAAACCGAATTCCTCACCTCCAGCTTTCCTTGCTTTGCGCTCAGGCGTAGAACGCCGCGCGTGCTGGAGCTTGTTATTTTCACGACAGGTGAAAACAAAATGCGATTGATTTCTCACTGGGCCAACGCCGGCCTGGCTACGCTATTCGTTCTGCTCTGGAGCAGCGGCGCAATTTTCTCGCGCTGGGGGTTGGAGCATGCTTCCGCCTTCGCTTTTCTCTTCTTTCGTTGCGCCATCGCACTGGCGCTGCTGTTGGCTATCGGCCTGTGGCAACGGCAGTGCTTGCCGGCTCCCGGCACCCGTCTTCGGGTGGCGCTGATCGGTCTGCTGATGATCGGCAGCTATCAGATTTGTTATTTGCTGGCGCTGGAACAGGGCATTACCCCCGGCGTGTTGGCGACGCTGCTCGGCGTTCAGCCGATACTCACCCAGTTCATTACCGAACGCCGCTGCTCAGGGTTGCGCGGCTTGGGCCTGCTGCTGGCGATGGCCGGACTGACGCTGGTGGTGTATCAAAGCCTGATGATTGCCCACTTCTCACTGGTCGGTATGCTGTGCGCCTTTATCGCGCTGGGCTGCATGACCGCCGGGACTTTGCTACAAAAAGGGCTTAGCCAACCGCCGCTGGCGGTATTGCCGCTGCAGTATGCAGTTGGGCTGCTGATGTGTACGCTGGTGCTGCCGTTTGAACCGCTGCGGGTCGATTGGGGCCTGGCATTTGTTCTGCCGCTGCTGTGGATGGCGGTGGTGATTTCGGTGTTGGCCACCTTCCTGCTGTACCGGCTGATCCAGCGCGGCAATCTGGTGCAGGTTACCAGCCTGTTTTATCTGATCCCGGCGGTTACCGCCCTGCTGGACTATCTGCTGCTCGGCCATGCGCTGGCGGCCATCAGCATGCTGGGCATGGCGGCCATTCTGCTCGGGGTGATGCTGGTGTTTCGCCAACCTTAAATAGCAAAAGCCCCTCACGCCAGGCCGGCGTGAGGGGCTAACACTCAATCACTTCAGAACAACCAGGAACCATACCCCCACAGCAGCACCGTAACCCCAAGCAGTAACTCAAGCAGCAGGATGCCGATGGCAAAGGTAGAGCTGGAGAAAATAAAACCTTCTTTACTGTCGATATTCAGGAAGTGAGGTATGCCCAGGTTCAGCAGATAGCCTGAATAACACAGGCCAATCACGCCGACAAACAGACACAACCACACCACGGGATATAACGCCACGATGCCGCTGAGGAACATCGGGGTGGCGACATAACCGGCGAACACCATGCAACGATGCAAGCTGGGACGAACCTCATAACGGCGCGCCATCCAGTGGATCACTTTCCCCATGATAGCTACGCCTGCCAGCATCAGCAGGTAAAACGCGACCGCCGTATAGGAAGCCGTAAACATATCGAGCCGGATAGCGTGCCCTTCGCCGGAAAGCCAGCCCAACTGGGTGGTACCGATAAACGCGCAGATCACCGGGATCAACGCCAGCAACAGCACGTGGTGGGTGTAAAGGTGCGAGACGCTTTCGTTCTCGCTTTTAATGTGTTCGAACTCGGTGCTTGGATGCGCCAGAAGTCCCCAAACATGATTAACCATGAGACACCTCCTCCATCGCCGTAGGTCGCGATCGGCGAACGAATTTACCCCTCTGACGGATTGCTAACCGTACGAGGATTGCGGCCACGGGGCTCTCTCCCCTGTACTAATTATAGTCTTTCGCTGAAAAAACGTTCAGAAAGCGCAGACGCGGCGGCAGTTTGTTTTATAATTCCCGCCTGCTTATCCGCCGCGAGGAATGCCATGTCATCCGCCATCAAGATTCGCCAGGTCGGCATCGTCGATGTCGACGCCGGGCAAAATGTCACCGTCGTAGAGCCCTGTAATCTGTACGGCTGCCGACTCGGTGACGGAGTGTTCGTCGGCCCCTTTGTCGAAATCCAAAAAAACGTCAGCATTGGCGCCCGCAGTAAAATCCAGTCTCATAGCTTTATCTGCGAATATGTCACCATCGGCGAGGACTGTTTTATCGGCCATAACGTGACCTTCGCCAACGATCTGTTCAAAGATGGCGCCCCCAATGCCGATCCGGCAAGCTGGGGCCGCACGCGGATTGGCGACGGCGTCTCCATCGGGTCCGGCGCCACGGTACTGGCGGTGGAAATCTGCAGCGGAGTGGTGATCGGCGCCGGTGCGGTGGTCACCAAAAACATCACCCGCAAGGGGATTTACGCCGGCAATCCAGCCCGCCTGCTAAGAGAACTGACCCCATGAGCGAAGCGATTCAAATTACCCCGGTGACCCAGTTGCCCGACGGATACTTGACCGGCTGCGACTTCAGCTTTCAGATTGCCCATTACGCCCAGCCGATTTTCAACGCGCCGATTGACAGCTGGCCGCTGCTGCCGGTGACGCCGTTTCGCAAGCACTACCCGCTGGCACCGTTCGTCAATGATGAAAGCGAAACCTTTCTGGCGCGTCATCGCGGGGAGGCGGTTGGCCATATTACGCTGAGCAATAACTGGAATGGCTATGCGCTCATCGAGGAGATTGTCGTCAGTGCTCATGTGCGCCGACTCGGCGTCGCCACGGCGCTGCTGGAGAGCGCACGACTCTGGGCGCAACGTCACGAAACCGCCGGGCTGATGCTGGAAACGCAAAACACCAATTTGCCTGCCTGCCGCTGCTACCAGCGCTTTGGGTTTATCCTCGGCGGCATCGATCATCTGCTGTACCGTGCTCAACCTGATATTCCCGATCACGAAATTGCCCTGTTCTGGTATTTGCCGTTTAACAGCGAAATCGGGTATTAAGCGATCGCCGAACGTTGAGGCTATGTTTAAACATTAACCATCCTGGCCATGGTGAGAACTGTTATCATTTCTACGATCACAAGCCGAACCATTGGAGGGTAAAATGTACAAGGTAGTTTCAATGATATTGGCTATTGCGCTTAGCGGTTGTGCAGATAAAATTCCGGTCGGGCAAACACCTGAACCCATCACTACCCCACCTGCAGATCTCAAGGCCAGCATGGACAACGACACGTTAAACAAACTCAATGAGCTTCTCGCCCTGCGCGCCAAGGCAACGCCCGAACAACGGCAGGATAACGGCCGCATGATCGACCTGCTGTCGCGGCCTTTCCTCGGTACGCCCTACGTCGCCAACCGGCTGATTGGCTCGCAGACTACGCCGGAAGAACTGGTGATCGACTTCCGCGGTCTGGATTGCTTCACCTACATCGATTATGTCGATGCGCTGCGCCAGGCCAACAGCCAGGCTGACTTTGTACAGCGGCTGATTCAAATCCGCTATGCCAATGGCGATATCAGCTTCCTGAAGCGTAAACACTTCTTCACCGACTGGTCGCATCAGGCCAAAACCAACGTAACGGACGTTACAGCCACGCTCAGCCCGCATACCGTGACGCTGGTGAAAAACCTCAATCAAAAATCAGACGGCAGCAGCTATCTGCCAGGGCTGAAAAACGTTCGACGCAGCATTACCTACCTGCCCAGCGAGGCGATTGACGACAAGGTTCTGGCCCGGTTGCACACCGGTGATTACATCGGTATTTATACCAACCTGGCCGGTCTGGACGTCACCCATACCGGTATCTATATCATGACCGAAAACGGCCCAGTATTGCGCAATGCCTCGTCGCGTAAAGAGAATATGCAGGTGGTGGACTCACCGTTTATGGAGTACGTCCAGGCCACCCCGGGCATCGTGGTGCTGCGCGCCAAATAACATTCCCCTCCCCCTTCTGGCTTTGCACTTGCCGCTAACGGCGTAGCGTTTTGCAAGAGGGGGATTTAAAACTTCCCGTTATGAGCTATAAGCGTTTGTGCTGAGCAAGCGTTTGACTTCCCCGCAGGTTCAGGCTTAGCTAGCAGCACAAAACCAACTGATTTCATTGTTTTTTTCAGGGAGCACTCGATGACCAAAAGCTGGCGTTATACCCCTCTGCTGGCGGCGTTTGCCGCGGTGCTGGCACTGCAGGGCTGTGAACAGAAAACCGATCGGGATCACATCAAGGTAGGGGTCATCAACGGCGCGGAACAGGACGTAGCGGAAGTCGCCAAGCAGGTGGCGAAAGAGAAGTACGGCCTGGATGTTGAACTGGTCGGTTTCAGCGGTTCATTGCTGCCCAATGACGCCACCGACAAAGGTGAACTGGATGCCAACGTTTTCCAACACCGGCCATTCCTCGAACAACAGAATAAAGATCACGGCTACAAACTGGTGGCGGTAGGCAATACCTTCGTGTTCCCGATGGCCGGCTATTCGAAAAAAATCAAATCGCTGAAAGAGCTTCAGGACGGCGCGGTTATCGCTATTCCGCTGGATCCCACCAACCTCGGCCGTGCGCTGCTGCTGCTGGAAAAAACTGGCCTGATTAAGCTGAAACCGGGCAAGGGGCTATTGCCGACCTCACTGGATATCAGCGCCAACCCGCATAACTACAAGATTATGGAGCTGGAAGGCGCACAGCTGCCGCAGCTGCTGGATGATCCGAAAGTCACCGTGGCAATCATCAGCACCACCTACATTAATCAAACTGGCCTGACGCCAACCAAAGACGGCATTTTCATCGAAGACAAGGATTCGCCGTACACCAACATCATCGTGACGCGTGAAGACAACAAGGACGCGCCGAACGTACAAAACTTCATCAAAGCCTACGAGTCGGATGAAGTGGCCAAAGCCGCCGAAAAGATCTTTAACGGCGGTGCGGTCAAAGGCTGGTAAAACAGCGCTCTACTGGCGAGCACCTGTGCAGGTGCTCGCACTTTTAATCTCTCCCCCAGGTTCAGCCCCCTACCTTCGCCGCGCTCGGTCCGGCAGCCAGTCAAAACCATTCCGCAGCTCATTACAGCCCCGAACGCCAGCCTCACCGCACCGGGTAAACCATCGGCCGCGCAACACCCAACATTCTCTGCGTTCATCCCCGTTTACAGCCACATTTGCGGGGCGACGGCCAAAAATTGCTTTGGCAAAAGTGTCGACTACAATTCAATCGAAATACCTCCCTACAAAGTCATCATTCAATAATATTAGAGGTGATTATGTTACAGAAACACGAAAACGTAATAAGTATGACTACGCTTAGCCGTCAGGCCACCCAACAATTAACGCCGTCGTTTTCTGCATTGCCCCATACACAACACGCTGACGGAAAATACCGCTTACGGCGCTATTCGGTAGTGAAACATCTCAATGGCCATGTGGTAGAGGTTGGCCAACGCAATTTCGTGCAGTCCGATGAGATCAATCACTTCCAGGGCAACGTGGTACGCCATTTTGAACCCATTGATAGCGACGTGTTGCAAAGCGCCGGCATGGATGAAATGTGTAATCTATTCGCGGAAAGTAATGATTTACCCGAAGGCGCGGAGATAGAAATTCACCAGATGCGCGTGGTCGCCATTCATAATGAAACGCAGGTCGCGCCGGAAGGGATCCATCAGGATGGTTTTGATCATATCGCGATGATTGCTATTCATCGGCAGAATATTGTCGGCGGCGAAATCATGTTATACGCCGATAATCACCAGCCTCCCTTCTTTAAAAAAGCGCTGGCGGACGGCGAAGCCGTTTTACTGGCGGACAGCAAGTTATGGCATAACGCCACGCCGATCAGCGCCATTGTCCCGGAAGAAGAAGGACACCTGGATATCTTTGTCCTGACTGCCCGCGGAGAAAAAGCATGACTTTTACGCCCGAACTCGCCAGAGCCCAGTTTAGCGCGCTGACCCAGCATTATAACGATCAACCGGTGATCTTCTTCGATGGCCCTGGTGGGTCTCAGGTTTCACGAGGCGTACTGGAAAAAATGACGGACTACCTGGGGAAATATAACGCCAATCTGGGCGGGCACTATTTTTCCAGCCACGTGACCGGCGAAGTAATGAATAATGCCAGGGAGTCGGTGCGCGCCTTATTAAACGCGCCGACGCCCGATAACATCATTTTTGGCATGAATATGACCTCGCTGACATTCCATCTCAGCCGAATCATTAGCCGTCACTGGCAGGCCGGCGATGAGATTATCGTCACCGAACTGGATCACTACGCCAATGTCTCCAGTTGGCAACAGGCGGCAAACGATAAACAAGTCACCGTGCATCAAATCCCCCTGCAACAAGCAGACTGTTCTTTGGATGTTGCCCGACTGTGCGAACAGATCACCGCTAAAACCCGTCTGGTGGCGGTGACCTACGCGTCCAACGTTACCGGCAGCATCGTCGATATAAAAACCATCACCGAAGCCGCTCACCGGGTCGGCGCTCAGGTTTATGTCGATGCCGTGCACTATGCCCCACACAATCTGATCGATGTGCAGGCATTGGGCTGTGATTTTTTAGTGTGCTCCGCCTATAAATTCTTTGGTCCGCACATCGGCATGGCCTATATCGCGCCGCAGTGGTTACAGCGGCTGCAACCCTATAAAGTCGAACCGGCTACCGACGTGGGGCCAGGACGTTTTGAGACGGGTACTCAGAGTTTTGAAGGGCTGGCAGGAGTCACGGCAGCCGTTGACTACCTGGCGCAATGGGGAACGCCCGGCGCGTCCTTAAGGCAGCGTTTGCAGGAAAGTTTTGCCGACTACCATCGCCATGAAGAGAACCTGTGCCGTTATTTTTTGCAGCGCTTACAGCAAATAGACGATGTGCAACTGTACGGTTCCCCTCAGGCGGATTGCCAACGCCGCACGCCCACCTTTGCACTGACCTTTAAGCGACATGCCCCCGAACAGATTGCGCGCCGATTAGGCCGGCACAATATCTGCGTCGGCAGCGGGCACTTCTATGCGCAAGGCTTAATCCAACGGCTGAACCTGCAAGACAGCGGCGGCGTATTGCGTATTGGGATGATGCATTACAACACCCTGCAGGAAATCGACACGCTGTTTGAGCTGCTCGTTAGCGAAAGGTAGCAGCACATAGATCCACAAAGCCCAGCCCCCTGCTGGGCTCATACTACTGACCCCCCTGCATATGGGTTAAGTCGGTAAGGGTCGAACATGTTCACCCGATTTAATCTGTTGATTATGTAATAGGGCGCAGCATGCAGTGCCCCTACTACGAAACAACAGAGCACTTTGCTAATGTTCCCTAAGGCAAACGCCCTCCTCCGTTGCCAAAAATATCCTTAACTCCGCTATTGACCCTCACGCTACGTCAGGTTTTAGTATCCCGGAACGCACAAGGGAGGAGCACACCGATGTTATTGAAAGTGGGCGAACTGGCCCGCCGTTCCGGCATTACCGTCCGGACGCTGCATTATTACGACAGCATTGGCTTGCTGGTTCCTTCTGCGCGTTCCGACGCCGGGTATCGGTTATACAACCGGGCTGACATCACTCGCTTGCACCACATTCAGGCATTGCGCCGAATGGGCGTCTCGTTGGCAGAGGTCGGGGCAATTTTGGCGCGTTCGGGGATGGCGCTCACTTCGGTGATACAACAGCAAATCGTCATGCTGGAGCGGCAGTTGGAACAGACCGCCGCGCTGCGCGATCGTCTGCAGCATATGCATGCTCAGCTCACCGCCGGGGACGAACCGGAACTGAACGACTGGCTGACTACGTTGGAGTTAATGACCATGTACGATAAATATTTTACCGCAGACGAACTGGCCCAATTGCCTTTCTATCAGGCCGACCCGAGCCGCAATCAGGAGTGGGCCGAGTTGGTCAGCAGCATGCGCCAGTTGATCGATGGCGGCGTTGAACCGCAAGCGTTGCAGGCTCAGGCGCTGGCGCGTCGTTGGATGCTGATGCTGGAACGCGATACGGCGCGTAATCCGGCGTTTCTCACCCGACTCAACGCCATGCATGCCGATGAGCCCGCGATACGCGAACAAACCGGCATTACCCCGGCTATGACCGACTATGTGACCCGTGCATTCGCCGAAACCAAGCTGTCAATCTACCAAAAATACCTGTCGGCGGAAGAATACGCCCATGTGCGCCAGCACTACTTTACCCGCCTGCAGGAATGGCCGGCACTGATCGCCCAGTTCCATCAGGCGCTGAATGAGGGCATACCGCCAGAGTCAGCGCGGGCAAAACAGCTGGCAGCCCAATGGCTTGAACTGTTCCAGTCCTACGCCGGTCCCCACCCGGCCACCCAGATGAAAATCCGCCAGGCCATGGAGCAGGAACCGACGCTGACGGAAGGCACCTGGCTGACCCCGCCGCTATTACGCTACCTGCAGCAGGCGGTGGCGCACTTCATGCGCGGCTAGCCCGGTTTTTTCCCCGTCCGAATGCTGCTCGCAGCGGCTCCCGGCGCATGGCGAAGATCGTCATGCGCCATTTTTTCGTTTCGCGGCCGGGTATAACTTTTTTTTATCTTCAGCATAAGAAAGCCCAATTTTCCTTGTCGCCAGGCGCGGCGCATAATGCGCTTATCTTCTGATTTCCAAGGTAAACATGAATCACTATGCCCCACACCGCTCCGCTGATCCTCACCGACGCTACGCCGGACGACATAGCCGCCATCCAACAGATTTACGCCCATCACGTGTTATTCGGCGCCGCTTCGTTTGAAGAAACGCCCCCCACGCAGGAAGAAATGCGGCAGCGGCTGGGCAAAGTGCAAGAGGCCGGGCTGCCCTGGCTGGTGGCCAAGCGGGATCATCTCGTCGTGGGCTACTGTTACGCCACGCCTTATCGACCGCGTCCAGCCTATCGATTCACCGTGGAAGAATCGGTATATATCGCCGAAGGGCAACAGGGTCAGGGCATCGGCAAAGCGTTACTGATCGAGCTGATTGCCCGCTGCGAACGGGGGCCGTGGCGCCAAATGTTGGCTGTCGTCGGCAATGCCGGGGAAAACCATGGCTCGCTGGCCTTGCATCAAAAATTGGGGTTTGGCAGCGTGGGGACGCTAAAGGCGGTAGGGTTTAAATTGGGTAAGTGGCGCGACACCCATATCATGCAGCGTGCGTTAGGCGCAGGTGGCGACAATCCCCCCTGATGGGCTTGCAGCGAGCAATTTGCGAATTATCGACTACAGTAAATAATGATTTCATCAGGTTAGCGAAAACTCGCGCCGTCATTCAAATCAATTGGGAGAGACGAATGAAAATCATTCTGTGGATTGTCGCTATTATCTTTATCGTTGGCCTGCTCACCATCACCGGCGTGTTCAAGCTGATCTTTTAAATGACCCCGCGCCGAGAGGCGCGGGATTAGCTTAGGCCTTTAAACGTCCCCGGATCGCCCCCAGAGCCGAAACCACCAGCAGGACTACGCCGCCGGCAACCAGACCAAACACCACGTTGAGCAAGGCGGGAATCACGCCCTGCAGGATCTGACCGAAGGTTGGCACCACGGTGGCGTACGACGCCCAGTCCTCAAACAAATGATGCACCGGCGGCAAGCCATGGGTCAGGATACCGCCCCCGACCATAAACATGGCGATGGTGCCGACTACTGACAGGGTCTTCATCAGATAAGGCGCCGCACTGACAATACCGCTGCCGATTGAACGGGCCAACGCACTGCTTTTACGGCTCAGATACAACCCCAGGTCGTCGAGTTTGACGATGCCGGCCACGATGCCGTAAACCCCCACCGTCATCACAATCGCGATACCGCACAGCACAATCACCTGCTGGCTGAAGGTCGCCCCGGCCACGGTGCCCAGAGTAATGGCAATAATTTCGGCCGACAGCACAAAATCGGTGCGGATAGCCCCTTTCACCTTGCGTTGTTCATAGGCCGCCACGTCTTCATTGGCGTTCAGCGCCTCTTTATTCTCTTCCCCATCCTGTTTTTTGTGAGTCAGGCTGTGGAACACCTTCTCGAACCCTTCGTAACACAGGTAAGCCCCACCCACCATCAGCAGCGGCGTGATCGCCCAAGGAGCAAATGCGCTGATCAGCAACGCCAGCGGCACCAGGATCGCCTTGTTGATAAACGAGCCCTTGGCCACGCTCCACACCACCGGCAGCTCGCGATCGGCCTTTACGCCGGTGACCTGCTGCGCGTTAAGTGCCAGATCGTCTCCCAATACCCCGGCGGTTTTTTTTGCCGCCATCTTGGTCATCAGCGAGACGTCGTCCAGCAGTGAGGCAATATCGTCGATTAAAGTCAGTAAGCTACTTCCAGCCAAAGTGGTTCATCCTTTTCATATTCACGAGTCACGATCTCTTCGTCGAGATTCATACTACAACATTAATGATTGTCGATTTGCTAATGAATATTTTAGTGGAGAAATAACGATTGGGAGGAGAGACGGGGGATAAACAGGAAGTATTGCTGGATGATTGCCCAAGTGGTTGCAGCAAATCATCCAGTGGGTGAAAGCGTATAGCCGTGCCGGTCATCAGGTTACCGCGCCCTAAGAAGCGGCGGTAACCGTTAAAAAAGATCACCCGGCATTCAGGCTACTCTGGTTATTTTTCAAGGCTTCCAGCGCGCACTGCTGATCAAGATCCCCGCCCGGTGCCCCACCAATGCCAATGGCACCGATGACCATGTCCCCAGATTTCACCGGTACGCCACCTGCCAGCAACAGGAAGCCCGGGATATCGCGCAGGTTTGCCGCCCCTGGGTTAGCCTGAGCATTCTTCATCACGTTTTCCGTCGGGTTTTTGGTGCTGAGGGCGGTAAACGCCTTCATGCGGCTGGCTTCGATCGTATGCGGACCGGCGTTATCCATTTTCTTGATGACAAGCGGGGTACCGGCGCGATCGACCAACGTGACGGCGACGTTATAGTTTTTCGCACTGCAGGCCTGAATAGCGCTCTGAGCCAGTTTATCGGCCAGGTCGAGGGAAAGGTTTTTTTCACTGAGAACGCCGCCGGCCATACTGGCGAACGACGTCACGCTGCTGAGTAAAATGATGCTTGAAATGATGATTTTCATACTGGCTTGCTCCTTGCTTGTCCCTTGTGGATATCAGGGATAGTAAAAGGTGCAGCCGCAGCACACTATTGGCGTGATTACCTACGCGATTAAGTAATTTTACCTAGAATGCCCTTGGGACGGGACTTGCGCCCCATTTTCATCAATAACAAAGCGTTGTTACATTTTTTTCAGCAGCGCCAGCTCGCCATATTCGTTCATCAGTTTGGGCAAAGAGTTGACGTCCAGCTTGGCGAAGATATTGGCTCGGTGGGCCTCCACGGTGCGCGGCGACAGTGCAAAAACGCGAGCGATCTCCTTGCTCGAATTCCCCTGCATAATGTGCTCAAAAATATCCTGTTCGCGGGCAGTCAACGTAGCCAGCCGGTGTTGCATCAGGCGTATTTTTTGTTGCCGCTCCTGCAAGTTCTGCTGCTGTTCCAATGCGCTGCCGACCACTTCGAACAGTAAATCGGCGTCGATCGGTTTGGTCAGGAATTCGAAAGCGCCGTTTTTGAAGGCCCGGCGGCATAAATCAATGTTCGCGTGCCCGGTCATGATGATCACCGGGATCGCCAACCCTTGCCGTTGCCATTCCTCCAACAGCGTCAGCCCGGTTTTGCCCGGCATCCTGATATCCAGCAGCAGACAGCCGGTTAAGCCATGCAGCTCACCGACGCCTTGCTGAAACGCCAGCGCACTGCTGTAAGTACGGGTTTGCCAACCGACGGTACACAGCAAGGCGCTAAGCGAGGAGAGAATGGCCGGTTCGTCGTCAATAAGGTAAATGGTTTGGTTCATCATCTCTCCTCAGGGTGTATCGGTAACCAGAGTCGGAAGCAGGCCCCTTGCCCGACAATATTCGTCGCTTCGATGGTGCCGTTAAGACGTTGGATCAGCGTATCCGTCAAGGCCATCCCCAATCCTATGCCCTGGGCGCGCGTGGTGAAAAACGGCATAAAGACATGCTGAAGAGCCTGTTCCGATAGCCCTGGGCCACCGTCAGTCAGGGTTAAAGCAATCCCCTCGTCGGTGGCCGTGGCTGCCAGGTTGATCCAGGCCGTCCCGACAGCATTATTTTCTTGCGCCTGAATCGCATTGCTGGCGATGTTGTGCAGAATTTGCTCTATCCACAGCGGCGGAGCAAACAGCCTGGGCAAATTGTCAGGAATGCTGCTGTTAATTTTGACTTTATTGCCCCGAATTTCATTGTCCAACAGCGTCCTCACCCGGGCCCAGAGTGCGCCCAGCGCGACGGGTTGATAATCGACTCGCTCACTGGTCAGCTTCTGACGAAATTGCTGCAGCAATGCGTCGGTGCGCTTGATCTGAACCACGGCGGCCTCAAGCAACTGCGGCAGTTGTTCGGTGTGCTGTTGCCGAACCAGACGCAAGGCCGTTTGGTTGTAACTCAAAATCGCGGTGAGGGGCTGGTTAAGTTCATGCACGATACCGGCGGTCAGTTCGCCCAGGGTATTGAGCCGTGTGATCTCGGCGTAATGGGCACGCAGATCGGCGATATCTCGCCGCCGACGGTTAGTTCGATATTGGTTAATCAAGTAAAGCACCAGTCCCCAGAACAATGCAGGGGACAGGATCAGGGGCCAGGGCAGCGTAGCCCAGTTCGGATCGTCACCGGCGGCCAGCACAAAAGGCTGCGACTGGCTGGCTATCACCTTTTCCCATTGCCAATAGTAGGAAGCCTGCGCCGCCCCCCGCTCAAATAAGGTCTGACCGTTCCAACGTACCACCAGGTGCCGGAAGCCGTTTTCTCCCACCAATTCGTTCATCAATTGGTTCAGATCGATCAACAACGACTGGTTACCGGCATTGAGCCAGTAGCGCCCATTTTGTTCCACTACGATGAGCCGTCGCGGTTCAATACCAGGATGAGAACGCCAATGGATGATTTGCGGAAAGATCCTCTGCACTTCCCGGCTGTATTGGCTGGCCGGCAATAGCGGAATGATGGCGTCGTGCTGTGAAAGCTTCACCGTCACGTCGCGATAAAGTATACGAAAATCAGCGCTTTTCTCTTCGTACTGCTGCTGCAAAAAATAGGCTGTCAACCCGCCGCTGGAGAGCAGAGCCAACGCTAACCAGCCCATTATCTTGAACATACCCATCCATCCCTGCGCAAATTTTCTGAACGCTTAAATACCATAAAAGAGCGGGTGCGGGTATCTCAGCCGGCATCACCGGCAGGCACGTTCAGTTGCCAGGACAGGCCAAAGCGGTCGTTCAACCACCCGAAGCGCGCGCTGAAACCATAATCATCAATCGGCATAAGCACCTCGCCGCCCTCTGCCAAGCGGGCGAAAATCCTTTCAAGCTCCGCCTCGGTGGCCAAGTTCACATGAAGCGAGACCGCCGGGGTAAAGCTGAAGTCATGGCTGACCGGGCTGTCAATAAACACCAGATTATGCCGATCAAAATCGATGGTAGCCTGCTTGATCCGTCGCGGCCCGCCATCGCGCTCATCAAAATGCAGCAGTTGCTGAACCTGGAAACCGGCAAACAGTTCGCTATAAAGATCTATCGCCTGTTGGGCCTGGCCCTGAAACATGACAAAGGTAGAAACGTGGCTCATGGGATGCTGCCCTCGCGTGCAATATGGTATTAATTGATGATAGCGGATGGATACGCCTTCACGGCGATTGAAAGGAGGAAATATGACCGTCATCCACCGTCAGGCCCAATTGAGCGATCTTGCCGGCCTGCAGGCGCTGTACAGGGAGTTACGCCCGCAGGATCAGCCGCTGCGCCCGGATAATGCCCAGCGTACTTTGCAACGCCTGCTGGACAACCCGGCGATTCGTCTGGTGGTCAGCGTGGTCGATGACCAACCGGTGGCAACCTGCATGCTGGCGATGGTGCCGGGGCTGGTGCATCAGGGGCAACCCTTCGGCATCATTGAGCACGTGGTCACTGCTCAGGCGCATCGCGGACAAGGTATTGCTTTAGCGATGCTTGAATACGCATTGCAACTGGCATGGCGGAAAGGTTGCTACAAAGTGATGCTGCTCTCCGGTCAACAGCGCACCGGGGCACATCAGCTGTATCTGCGCGCCGGGTTCGACGGCGATCGGGAGCGGGGTTTTGTGATCCGGCGCCCTGAGGGACGGTAACGGCCTGCGAACAGCTCCGCAGGCCACAGCATCGATTATTCGGTTTCGTTCTTCGCCAGACGGGCGTCTTTCTGACGACGGTAGTCACGGGCAGCGGCAGGGATTGGCGTCACCTTACCGGTTTCGATCCAACTGCGCAGGCGGTTGGCGTCGGCGAAGTGGGTATACTTGCCAAAGGCGTCCAGCACCACCAGCGACACGGAATGACTGCCGATCATGGTGCGCATCGCCAGGCAGTGTCCCGCTTCGTTAGTGAAGCCGGTTTTGGTCAGTTGGATGTTCCATTTCGGGTTGTATACCAGATGATTGGTATTGCGGAACGGCAGCGTATAGTTCGGATCCTTGAAGCTCGCCATGCGTTCGGTGGTGGTGCTGAGCTGGCCAATCAGCGGATATTGCTTGGTAGCGATCAACAGTTTGGTCAGGTCGCGGGCGGTAGAGACGTTTTTGATCGACAGCCCGGTCGGTTCCACATAATGCGTGTTGGTCATGCCCAGCGCCCTGGCTTTGGCGTTCATCGCTTTGATAAATGCACCGTACCCACCCGGGTAATGATGCGCCAGACTGGCGGCAGCACGGTTTTCCGACGACATCAGCGCCAACAGCAGCATATCTTTACGGCTGATCTCACTGTTCAGCCGTACGCGCGAATAGACCCCTTTCATCTCCGGCGTCTGGTGAATATCCACCGACAGCATTTCATCCAGCGGCAGATGGGCGTCCAGCGTCACCATTGCCGTCATCAGCTTGGTGATGGAGGCGATCGGCACCACTTCATCCGGGTTGCGGGCATACATCACCTTGTGGGTCTGCATATCCACCACCATGGCGCTGCCGGAAGCCAGCTCAGGCTGGGCGGCCCGGGTGACGGCGTTATTTTCGCTGGCCAGCGCGCGCGGCGCGAAGCCTGCCCCTGCCTGCAAAGCGAGCAGGGCTAGTACCAAAACACGTTTTTTCACATGCATTACTCTGTCACTGAAGAAGATGAAGGTCTTATTTGGCCGAATTATATGTGAGGGTTCTCCCATTGGCACTGGGATTATGTCAGCCGATTTGTGACAAATTCTGTCGGAGAGATAATTGCGCAAACCGCGAGCGCTCTGGGATGAACGCCCGCGTTGAAAAAGTTACAGTGCCGGTTGCCAGGCCGACTGCGGCAACAGGTACAACCCAGGGGCCTGGCGTGCGCCGTCTCCGACGATATGGCCAATGCCTGCAGCCATCACCGCCAGCGTCACATCGAAGGCATTCAGGCTGTCGCCGTAGCCCGCCGTCAGATTGAACATTGAACCATTGGCCAACAAGTACAACTGTTTGTCGCCAAGTTGGTAGGCATTTACAAACGGCATAGGCTCGCTGTGCGGCAGGTTCTGCAGGAAACCGACGTCAATTTCCGCCGTTACATGGCCGACGTTGAGGATGAACACCCCGTCTTTCGCCTGTTGCAGATGCTGCGCTGACAGCACGTTTTTTGCCCCGGTTGCCGTGGCAATTACATCGGCCTGGCTGACCGCACTGGCCAAATCAACGACCGCCCAGCCGTCATAACGCGCCTGCAGCGCACGCGCCGGATCGATTTCCGCCACGATCACCTGGCCGCCGTAAGCTTTCGCCGCGGCCGCAACGCCCTGCCCAACCAAACCATAGCCAATCACCAGCACGCATTTCTCATGCAGCGTCAAATGGGTGGTTTGGAAGAAGGTGTGCCAGGCGGTCAAGCCGACCATGTGACGGTTATGCAGCCCTTCTTTTACCGGCAAATCGTCCCAGTTAAAAATAGGATAGCGCGGTGCCATACCGTTCAGTCGACTGATGCCGGAACCTGTCGCTTCCAGCCCGGCGATAATCTGCGGGCCGTCGGCAGACTGGTGCAGGCGGGTAGTCAGATCCGCCCCCATTTCGCACAGGTGGGTAGGCCCCCAGGCCAGAGCGCGGTCAAACGATGCCGACCAATCGGCGTCGCTCATGTCGCGCCAGGCGTGAGCCTGTGCCCCACGGCGTTCCAGCCAGGCGACCACGTCATCCTGCACCGTGGTCGGGTTGCAGGTGGTCAGATAGATGGCAGCGCCCTTATCCAACAGACCCGCTACCAGCGGGGCCATTTTCAGATCCAGGTGCATATTGCACGCCAGACGCACGCCGCTTAAATCCGGCAGTGCAGCAACGGCCGCCCGGGTACGCGGCATGTGGCGCATCGCCCAGTTCAGCTCACTTTCAAAATCCTGATACATCTGTCGCTCCTCTACTGCGCCGCGCCACCGGGGCACGGCAGAATGATTTAACCGCTGCGGCTCAGGCGCTTTATCGCCTGTGGCGACAGGCCAAACAGACGGATGAAGGCCCGCCGCATACGCTCCGGGTCACTGAACCCGACGGCGCGGGCGATGCTCTCCAGCGCTTCGTGACCTTCTTCAATCCTGACCCTGGCGGCCTCGACTCGCAATTGTTCAATCACCTTGGCCGGCGTCTGGCCGGTTTCGGCGCGGAACAAGCGGCCAAACTGCCGCTCGCTCAGACAGGCGGCGTCCGCCAGATCGCCCACCGTCAGCGGATGATGGAGGTGTTCACGAGCATAAGAGAGCGCGTTGCGAATGCGATCTGAAGACGGGTTGAGCTCCAGCAGCAAGGAATACTGCGACTGCCCGCCCGGACGGCGGTGATACACCACCAGTTGCCGAGCCACACTGGCCGCCAATGCGCTGCCGAGATCTTCCTCGACCATCGCCAGCGCCAAATCGATACCGGCAGTGATGCCCGCCGAAGTCCAGATCGTGCCGTCGCGGATATAAATACGATTACTGTCGACGCGGATACGCGGATAACTCTGTTGCAGCCGTGCGGCATGGTACCAATGGGTAGTCGCGCGCTTGCCGTCCAGCAACCCGGCAGCCGCCAGTATAAATGCGCCGGTGCACACGCTGGCCATGCGCCGTGCCTGCCGGCTTTGCCGGTGCAGAAACGCCAATAGCCCCGCCGACTGGGTGGCGACGACGTTGCCGCTGCCTCCGGCAATCAATAGCGTATCAAGGCGATGTTCGCCAAACGGCTGAGTGAGCACTTCCACACCCGAAGAGCTCACCACGCTGCCGCCCCGCTCCGAGAGCGGCAGACACCGGTAGGCCTGGGTCGCCGTAAACTGGTTGGCATTATCAAAGGCCGCCAGTGGCCCGGCGAAGTCGAGCAGATTAAAGCCGGGGAAGACCACAAAGCCGATATTTTTCATCATGGCGCTTTTTGAGGGTTATCCGTCATATCAGCCAAAAACAGGGTCGCTATTATTACCCAAAGCAAATGACAAAACTGAGGCGAATATCATGTCTGAACCATTAGTGATTGTTTTTCCGATCTATCAGGGCGTCACCCAGTTGGACTTTACCGGGCCACTGCAGTTCTTGCGACACATGCCTGGGGCCGAAATTGTCGTGGCCTCCGTCGGTGGCGCAGATATCAGCGCCGAAGGATTGCACTTTACCCAGTTGCAGAAGCTGGAAGAAGTCACGCGTTGCGACGTGCTGTGCGTACCGGGCGGCGCCGGCTGCACCCAGGCGCTGGAAAACGACGCCTTTATGGGCCAGATCCGCCGTCTGGGACTTGATGCCCGCTATCTGACCTCCGTGTGTACCGGTTCGCTGATCCTGGCCGCTGCCGGTTTGCTGCAGGGCAAACGCGCCGCCTGTCACTGGAGCATGCGCGAAAGCCTGGCGCTGTTCGGTGCGATCCCCAGTCATGCCCGGGTAGAGCGTGACGGTAACGTCATCAGCGGCGGCGGCGTGACTGCCGGCATCGATTTCGCGCTGGCATTAATCGCCGAATTGCACGATGAGGAAACCGCGCAAATGATCCAACTGTATCTGGAATATGCGCCGGCACCGCCTTTCCAGGGAGGGACGCCGGAACTGGCGCCGGCGCATGTTCTGGCCCGGGTTCAGGCGCAAATGGCCGACAGTTTGCGGCAACGTCGGGCGTTGGTGGCGCAGATTGCCGCCCGCGGCTAGCGCACAGGGCGTATACTTAACCTTATGTGTTAAAGACATAGGGGATCAGAATGGCGGATTTAGCCCACTACATTACGGACTACGGTTATTGGGCGCTGTTTATCGGCTGTCTGGCCGAAGGCGAAACCATCACGCTGCTGGGCGGCATTGCGGCACATCAGGGACTGTTACATCTGCCCTGGGTTATTGCGGTGGTGGCGTTGGGCGGCACGCTGGGGGATCAACTGCTGTTTTTCCTGGGCCGTCGCTTCGGCGGACGGGTCATTTCACGCATGAAAAGCCAGGAAAAACGCATCGAACGCGCCAGAAAGCTGATCGCACGCCACCCAATGCTGTTCGTGATTGGCGTACGTTTTATGTATGGCTTCCGCATTATCGGCCCGGTTCTGATCGGCGCCAGCAAGCTGCCGCCGTCGCGCTTTGTACCACTGAACATTCTGGGCGCCATCCTGTGGGCGACAATCTTTGTGCTGCTGGGCTATTTTGGTGGCGAGGCGATCGGCCGCTTTATCTCGGGCTTCGACAAAAGACTCACCAGCGTGCTGTTCTGCGCGCTGGTGATCGCCGCCATTCTGCTAGTACGGTTTTGGTGGCGCCGTCGGCATGCCGATTAAGCTTATCGGTTCAGCATCAGTTTCACACCGAGCAAGGCCAACACTCCGCCGCCTACCCGATCGAACCAGGCTTTAAAACGCAGGTAGGCGCGACGCGGACGTGGTGATGACAACACAAAGGCCACGAAGGCATACCAGAGGACGTCAACCGTCAGGGCGATCACCGGCAGAATAATGTACATCAGCGGCGAGATTTTATGGCTGAGCAAGGCGGCAAACACGCTGCCGAACACGATGGCGGTGTTCGGGTTGCTCAACTGGGTCAATAGCCCCGTGGTAAAGGCCTTGCGAAGGCCCAGAGACTGCGCGCCGACGGCCTCCACGTTCAACGGTTGACTCGCCCCACGCAGCATTTTGAACGCCAGGTAGACCAGGTAAGCGCCCCCCAGCACTTTCAGCGTGGAGTACAGCCATGGCAATGCCAACAGCAATGACTGAAGCCCCAACAGAGCCACCAGTGCAAAAATAAAGCAGCCGACGCCCATACCCAGCGCCACTGCCATACCGTCGCGGCGCGACGATGCCACGGCCGTACGCGCCACCAGAATGAAGCTTTGTCCCGGACTCATTGCCCCCAGCGCAATGGCGCCAGTAATGCTCAATACCGATAATGCCGTCTCGCTGATCATACTTTCCGCACTCCCTTCGTAAATGCCACGGTTCAAAGTAGCCCAGCGATGAAAACAAAAGCAATACGGCCGCCGGGATTATTCCGCCTGCGACGCGTCGCGCATCAGGGCCACCAGTTCGCGGGCGGCTTTATCCAACGGTCGGCTTTTCAGCCAGACAAGGTGTATCGGCAATCGCAGCTCATTTTTGGTGTTTTTAAATTTCAGCCTGATCAACCGCCCCTGAGCTAACAATGGTGCGGTCAGCGATAGCGGGAAATTGCCCCAGCCCAAACCCGCCTCGACCATGTTCAGCGCCATCGGCAGGCTGTCGGTGCGCCAGTAAGATTCCGCCACCCGCGGCCGCAGATCGGCGATCGGCAAATCACGGCTGGCCACCATTATCTGCCGCACGTTGACCAAATCCTCGAGGAACAGCTCATCCGGCGCCCCGTGCAACGCCGGGTGCCGTGGCGAAAGCATGGCAACCAGCGATTCCGCGCCGACGAAGTGAAACTGTTCCTGGCTGTTGATGTTTAGTCCGCCAAATGCCAGGCAAACGTCGACTCGCTCTTGATGCAGCATATGCACCACGTCATCCTGCGGAGCGGTCAGCACTTCAATATTCAGCAGCGGATAGCGCTCCGCCAGCGTGTTGATCGCCGTCAGCAGGCCGTTGCTGTTGATGTCCGAGGCAACGCCAATCGACAAGGTACTCTCCAGCCCTTGCGACAGTTCGATAGCGTGGTTCTGCAACTGCTTAAGCTGTTCGGCTATCAGTCGCGCATGGGGTGCCAGGGCCAATGCCAACGCGGTCGGCGCCGGCTCGCGGAGCGAACGATCAAACAGTTGAAACCCCAGTTCCGCCTCCATATTGGCGATCCCCATACTCACCGCCGAAGGTACGCGGCGCAGCGAACGGGCCGCGGCGGAAAACGAACCGCGATCCAGTACCGCCAGAAACAGCTCAATATTGTCGCTGGAAAAATTCATTGCGCCTTCCTGTCAGTAAAACTGACAGCTCCTGACTTTTTCTATCAATGTAGTTGACGTTATCTTACCCGCCAGACGGCAAAAGGTCACTCGACCACAAAGCCAAGAAATCAGTCAGGAGATGAGTAATGCAAGGCGTTAAACGCAAACTGGTGTATGTCACCGCCTATGAAATTATCGGCATGGCGATCTCAGCGCTCGGGCTGGCGCTGCTTTCCGGCAGTGCCCCCAGCAGCACCGGGCCGCTGGCGGTGATCATTACCACTATCGCCGTCACCTGGAACTTCATCTACAACTCGCTGTTTGAGCTGTGGGAAAGTCGCCAGGCCTCACGCGGCCGTACGCTTAAACGCCGTATTCTGCACGCCATAGGCTTTCAATTAACGTTAGTGGTTTACCTGATCCCGCTGATTGCCTGGTGGATGGGAATTACGCTGTGGCAGGCGCTGCTGCTGGATATGGCCCTGATAGTGATTATCCCGTGCTACACCTTTGTGTTTAACTGGGTGTTCGACAAGGTATTCGGCCTGCCGACTTCGGCTCTGCCGGCCGGTGAATCCGCCTAAAAATCGGCCAAATCTCTCCCTTTATTATCTCCCGCCTGCGGACAATATCACCACAGGTTGGGAGGTCTTATTATCCCCTCCTTTCACCTCACCCATTAATAAGAAAAATTCCCTGTAGTTTGCACGGTAATTATTATTATGTGATTTTAATCACTTTTTATTCCTCGATATTTCCGTCTTGATAAAATCAACCATCTTATTGAATAATATATTCTTTTATATATAGAACAAAAAACAAACACACTTGTTCACGATTTATACGCAGGATTTTTTGCCACATTTACTGAGAAAAGGTAGCATGCTTCGCCGTTATTTCGTGGCGGCTTGTATACACAATAAACAGCAGAATGATGCCATGACCTCATTCTCATAACGATTGTCCATAGCAATCGTTTGCTCTGAAGCCAGAGCAGGGTAATTCCATAGACAGGTAAACAGGACGGATAATGCAATCAAATAAAAAGTCTGCGCATGACAAGCACGCAGCCAGAAGACGATGGTTAGACTCCCATGAATCCGGTTATCACAAAAGCATGGGCAATCGACAAATACAGATGATCGCTATCGGCGGTTCAATCGGTACCGGCTTGTTCCTCGGTACCGGTGGCCGTCTGGAATTGGCCGGCCCGGCACTGGCGCTGGTATATCTGGTGTGCGGTATATTCTCTTTCTTCATTCTGCGCGCATTGGGCGAATTGGTTCTGCACCGCCCGTCCAGCGGCAGCTTCGTGTCTTATGCCCGTGAGTTTCTCGGCGAAAAAGCCTCTTACGTCGCCGGGTGGATGTATTTCCTCAACTGGGCGATGACCGGCATCGTCGATATCACCGCGGTGGCGCTGTACATGCACTACTGGGGCACCTTCGCCGACGTCCCGCAATGGCTGTTCGCGCTCTGCGCCCTCGGCGTGGTTGCCACCATGAACATGATCGGCGTGAAGTGGTTCGCCGAAATGGAGTTCTGGTTCGCCCTGATCAAAGTCGTCGCCATCGCATTGTTCCTGGTGGTGGGGGTAGTGTTCCTCGGCACCGGTACTCCGGTGGCCGGCAACACCACCGGCCTGCACCTGATTACCGAAAACGGCGGCATGTTCCCGCACGGGCTACTGCCAGCGCTGGTGTTAGTGCAGGGTGTTATCTTCGCCTTCGCCGGGATTGAACTGATCGGCACCGCCGCCGGTGAGTGTAAGGATCCGGCCAAAATGATGCCAAAAGCGATCAACAGCGTGATCTGGCGCATTGGCCTGTTCTACGTCGGTTCGGTGGTACTGTTGGTGCTGCTACTGCCGTGGAACGCCTACCAGGCGGGCCAAAGCCCGTTCGTTACCTTCTTCAGCAAGTTGGGCGTGCCTTATATCGGCACCATCATGAATATCGTGGTGCTGACCGCAGCACTCTCCAGCCTCAACTCCGGCCTGTACTCCACCGGCCGTATCCTGCGTTCACTGTCGATGGGCGGGTCAGCGCCGAAATTCATGGCCAAAATGAGCAGCCAGCAAGTGCCCTACGCCGGCATTCTGGTGACCTGCGGCATCTATGTGATTGGCGTTTTGCTGAACTATCTGGTGCCTTCGCGGGTGTTTGAGATCGTGCTGAACATCGCTTCGCTGGGCATTATCGCCTCATGGGCGTTTATCATCGTGTGCCAAATGCGTTTGCGCAAAGCCGTACGCGAAGGTCGCGCCCAGCCGGTATCCTTCAGAATGCCCGGCGCGCCCTTCACCTCTTGGCTAACGCTGGCATTCCTGCTGGCGGTCGTCATCATGATGGCGTTCGACTACCCGAACGGCACCTGGACTATCGCCACCATTCCGGTGCTGGCGGTGCTGCTCACGCTGGGCTGGTTCGGCCTGCGCAAGCGGGCTCAGGAAGTGAAGCTGGAACAGCAGGCTCACGAAGAAGCCCACCACTGAGTCTCTTAACTGCCCCTTTGGGGGCAGTTATTCGTAGTAGGGGCGCGGCATGCCGCGCCCTACCGCATAATCAATCGGTTAAATCGGGTCGAACATGTTCGCCCCCTATCGGTTAACCCTTATGCGGGCTTGTCAGCCCTCTGAATTTTTTATTCTTAGAGTCGGCCGTAAAAGGTCATTCTGGCGCTCTCCGACAGCGCGATATCCGGCTGGGCATTGTAGGCCAGCACCACCAGCATGCGGGTGGTATCGCCTTCGGTTGGCGTGACGCGGTGCATGGCATTGCGTCCCCGGAACAGCACCAAATCCCCCTCTTCGATCGCCAAGGTCTTAACCGCCCGTTCGCCGTCCAATACCTGCGACACGCCAGCGTAATTCATCTCCCCACGATCGGCATCCCGCAGGTTTTCCACGTACTCGAATTGCCCACCGGCGCGCGGTTTCTGGATCAGCAGCGTGATGGCAAACGACGAATTGTCAAAATGCCAGCCCAGCTCCTGCCCGCGATGGGCATAATGCAGGTTGATTGAAGACAGCCGATCGGCGTAAGGGTACAGCTGTTGTTCTTGCAGTACCGCACAGAGGAAATCGCGGAAGGATTGCGCATCGTACAGCGTACGCAGCGGCGACTGCGCCGGGATATCCTCGTCGGTAATGCACCCCTTGGAAGAAACCACCAGCCGGTTGCGTGGGTGATCGGCCGGCAAGGCGTCGTCCTGCGGTTTCAGGTAGACATTGTGCTTGCTGGCGGCATAAAACGCCGCAGGGCTGTGCTCTGCCCCCTCCAAACGCACCGTCGCCAGCGCCGCGGCGGTCAAAAAGCCGGGCAGCACCAGCGCCCCTGCCGCATCCAGCGTCGCCCGGCAACGGGCTTGAAAGGCAGCATCGCCAATCGGGTTGGCGGATAAATCAATGATATGAGCAAGTTGCTGCATGCTGAACTCCTGAGGGCATAAGGGCCGGATAACCTCACTGTAGCGAATGTCGGATTGCCGTAATAACAAAAATGCGTTAAGGATGAGCTAACCAATTCTTAGCGATAGCCACCATGAACGCACCTTCCCGCAGCCGCCTGCCCAAACTGAGCGCCATTCTGGCGTTTGAAACCGCCGCCCGTACCGGCAGCCTGGCCAGAGCGGCAGACAGCCTGGCGCTGACCGCCGCCGCCGTCAGCCAGCAGATCCGCCAGCTCGAGCAGCATCTGGGCATCACACTGTTCATTCGCGCCAAAAGCGGCGTGACGCTGACTGAACAAGGGGCGGATTACCTGGCCTACGTGCAGCAGGCGTTTGAAACGCTGCGCGTGGCGCAACAGCATGTCGATCGCCAACGGGGCCAAGAGGCATTGACGATTTTTGCCTTGCCGGCCCTGGCGTCAAAATGGCTGAACCCAGCCATCGGCAAGTGGCTGAACCAGCATCCACAGATGGATATTCGCCTGCACGCCACCCACGCCGAGGTCGATTTTGCCGCTTCAACGGCGGATTTTGCCCTGAGCTTTGGCGATCAGGACTATCCATTGATGGAAAAAGTGCGGCTGTTTCAGGACTGCGTGCAGCCGGTATGTAGCCCGCAGTTACAGAGGATCGGCGACTGGACTCAACAGCCGCTGATTCAGGTGGATTGGGGAAAGGAGAGCCAGTTTCTGCCGGGCTGGCATGAGTGGTTCAGCGCCGCCGGGTTACCACCGCCGCAGCGGCGCGGCCTGACTTATAATCTGACCTCGCTGGCGATTGACGCCGCGGTTGAGGGCCACGGCGTTTTGCTCGGCCAGCAGCAGCTGATCCAGCGTGAACTGGCTCAGGGAACCCTGGTGCCGCTGGCAGAACCGACGCTACCGCTGAGCAAGCCTTACTATGTGGTCTACCCGCAACGCACGCTGGACAAACCCAAAGCCGCCGAATTTCTGGCGTGGCTGCAAAGCATCGCACCGGCGGACGGTGCACGGTAAGCGGCGTCGCAATGTTTACCCGTCCTTGGACATCATCTCGCCCAGCAGCAGATTCGTCGCGCGCGGCAGATAAACTTCGTTGCCTGCGCCGGGCGTGAGCGTCAATTCGCCAATGTAGATCTGGTCGCGAGTGAGATAAAAATCGACGCGGCAATAATCCAGATCTGCCGAGACCGCTTTCGCCACCTGGATCATTTCATCCCAAAACGCCGGTTTCTGGTTCAGCGTATTGATCTGCGGAATGTCACCCTGGGTGAAAAAACAATGGTGGGCATATTCGTCCAAAAACTCCAGCGAAGTCGGCTCTGGCCCGCCACGTAACAACTCAACGAATAAATAAGAGTATTTGCCATTAAACACGTGCACTTTGTAATCTATCAGCTCACCGTCACATTCAATATCCAGCAGCTCCTCAACGATAATTTTCTGCGGAATATTAGCGTAGTGCTTTTCTCGAAATCTTTTCCAATAGGTTATTCCAGACCATTCGCTAAGAATTTTCGTAATATCCTGATAGGTGACCTTACTTTTATCTTTAACTATCTTGACCTGCTGCGAGGCATTATTGGTTTTGATAACAAATGATTGTGGCAAGGCCAGGTAGTCCCGTTCGCTAAAATTATCTACGATCATGATAATGGGCGTTAGGTATTTATCTGAAACCCGCCGAGAAATATACTCTCTTACCGCCACCTTATCCGCTAACATACTGAAATCATTATGCGGGTAGCGCATGCGATGATAAATCTTCTCTGAAAATGTTTTCGGGTTTTTGAAGCTAACCCAAGAGCCATGGGCAAGATAATGGCTAACTTGGTAATAGATAAAATCGGGTGCGGCCCGATAGAGTCGTTTTGCGAGTTTTCTCATTCTTCTCTTTCTTCCATGAACATAGCATACGCAGGAATGCTTCTCACATTCCGATTATTGCATCTCAATTATAAAACCCTGCGGGGCATCCCTTACAGTGGGTAAGGGAATAATCGGACGATTCCTATTATTAGAGGCAACAGGGAAAGTACCAATGAAATTAAAATTCATAGATATCAATATTGTGAGAAATGCGTTTTGGATGATATCCGAAAAAATGGTCTCTATTCTGGGGGTCATTTTCATTACCGCCTATATGGCGAAATACATTGGCCCGGAAAGCTTCGGCAAGATCACCTTCGCTACCGCTATTTTCGCCATTACCCAAACGCTGGCGCTGCTCGGCTCCGATACCGTGCTGTTCAAGCGGATTAGCCGCAACCCAGGTTCCGGAACCGCCCTGATGTTCTCCACCAACCGGCTACGACAGGGCTGCTTTGTGCTGCTCTCTGCGGCAATATTGATTTACAGCGGGCTGCGTGAAGATTTCATTACCTTCTATTTTTGCGCCGCCACCTTTGTCGCCAGCTTCTTCTCGCTCAGAGACGTGTTCACCATTTATCACGACGCCCGGCTGGAATCACGCTTCAATACGCTGGCTAACGTAGCCGGGTTGGGCAGCGCACTGCTGGTGCGTTATCTGATTGTTTATCTTGATCTGCACCTGTATTTCCTGGCAATCCCGATCGTGATGGTTTACCTGATCCCCTACCTGATTCGCCACCATATCTACCACCGCCGTTATCCGCGCTTTGTCGCGCCAAAACGCGTACGGCGTAAATATGTGCGCTATTTGCTCGCCAGCGGCTTGCCACTGGCGGTTTCCAATGTCTCCATTGCCATTTATACCCGGCTGGCGCAGCTGTTCCTGATGTGGTTCGTCTCGGCGCAAGCGCTGGGCATTTACTCGGTTGCCATCACCCTGGCAACCGCCTGGATGTTTGTTACCGATGCGGTGATCACCTCGTTTTTCGCCAAAATCTTTGCCTATCACCGCGATGACGCAATGCGCACCGCCGCCAAACTGAATGGGCTGGTGCTGGCCATCGCCGCCGCCATCGTGGCCGGTATTGTTTTGCTTGGCAAACCGGTCATTGTGTTGCTGTACGGGGAGCAATATTTGGCAGCCTATCCGGCGATGGGCGTCTTGGCGATTTCAACGCTGCTTTCCGCGTTGGGCACCGTAGCCTACAAATACATTGTGCTCTTCTCCGGCTATGGCTTCCTGTCGAAGAAGATGTTTCTGGTGTTTATCATCAACATCCCGCTGTCGTACTTTCTGATCCGCCAGTACGGCATGATGGGCGCCGCTTATAGCACCCTGCTGACAGAGCTGTTGTCACTGACCCTGCTTAACTACTTCTTCCGCCGTGGCGCGGTATTGCAAATGCATCTGCGTTCGCTGAACCCCTGGACCTATATCAGACGCACTCAGCACGCCGGTTGAAAACCCGGCCACGGGGAATACTGGCGAAATTGCTACCGGTACCCTGGCGGTAAAAACAATGAAATCTCCGCGAGCTATCGACCAACTCGTTTCAGCAGTGAATAGCAGACCGAGAGCGGCATTCGGGGTTAGATTGAATGCCGCTCGAATAAGGCGGTGAACTAGCTCGATTTCATATGCAGCACCAGGGCACCCGCTAATACCGTCAATACCCCAAGCCACTGCAAGGCAGATAGCCGCTCGCGCAGTAACAGCGCGCCGAGCAGTGCGGCAATGCCGCCAGACAGGGTGCTCAGTACCGTCACAATCGCCAGCGATCCGCTACCGGCCCCCATGGCAAATGCGCTAAAGCCCGCCAGACTCAGCAGGCTGGCCAGCAGCAGCAGTCCTCCTTGTCGCCAGTTAGGTCGGCTTACCAAAGCGCGTCGGTCAGTATTCAGCGCTAGCACAGCCGTCAACCCCACCGTATAACCAAGCCACAGGCTAAGGCTCGGCCCCAGCACCGGCAGCGTGTATTTCCCTTGTAACCAGAAACCGGTGCCATAACAAAAGGCGGCGATCAGCGCAAAGGTCACTGCGGGCAAAGTCGAGCGCGATCTGCCCGGCTGACGACCCGGGCTCACGGCAGTCAACATGACGCCCAGCAGACACACCGCCAGCCCAGCCAGGGTCAAAGCTCCCAGCCGTTCACCGCTGATCCACGATAACAGCGTAGTGACCGCCCCGTAGCTGGTAACCAGCGGCGCCACCATCGCCGCCTTGCCGATAGCAAAGGCCTGCGACAGTGCCAAGGTGCCGCTCACCGTCAGGCTCGCGGCCAGCAGCGCCAACCCCCAAATGGAAGCTGAAGCTTCTAACCAAGGAGCCGCAGTGGCCCATAACCACGCGCTAAAAATCACAAAGCCGATCGCCTGCGAGAAAAATACCGCCCTGCGCACCCCCACCGCTCGGGCGTTAATGCCGATCAAAAAATCCGTGCTGCCCCAGCACAGCGCGGCGGCCAGCCCCATCATTACGTCCACGCGATACTCCCGTCCGATTGTTGCCCCAAAAGTAAGCAAAAAATCGCTTGTGGAACATCGATAGATTGGCAATATGGTTGAATGAAACTCAAGCTGAACGCTCAACCTCGCCTGCCGTCGCTGAAAGCCTTGCATACCTTCGAGGTTGCTTCCCGCTGCGCCAGTTTTACCGAAGCGGCGGAAGAGTTGAACGTGACGCTGGGTGCGGTCAGCCGCCAGATACGTCATCTGGAGAACGAGCTGGGGGTGGAACTGTTTCACCGCAAGGGCAATGCGGTAGCGCTTAACGAGACCGGAAAAAGGCTGGCGATTGATGTCACCCGCGCGCTGACGCTGCTGCAAAAAGCCAGTGACCGTGCCCGGCCAGAGCAACAGCAAACGCTGAAACTGACCTGTACCCTGGGGATCGCCAGCCATTGGCTGGCGGCACGTTTGCCGGCGTTACGCCGTGCCGATCCCGATGTTTCGCTGGTGTTGGATGCCAACGAAAGCTTACGCGATCTGGCCAGTGGTGAAGCCGACATTGCTATCCGCTATAGCCCCACGGACAACCCGCCGCCACACTCGCACGAACTCCTCGCCGATGCCTTCGCCCCGCTGGCAAGCCCAAGCTTTCTCGCCGCCCATTCAGCGCCGATCACCGCCGCTGACTTGGCATCGATGCAGCTGATCCATTCGCCGTGGAAAGACGGGCATAAGCTCGGCGTTGCCGGTTGGCAGGACTGGTTTGCCGCCTTTGGCGAAGGCACCACCGCGCCACGCGGTATAATCACCTTTAACAGCGTCGGGCATGCGCTGCAAGAAGCCATCGACGGCAACGGCGTGGTACTCGGTAGCCTGGCGGTCGCTCAGGACGCCCTGGCTGCCGGCACGCTGGTTCGGGTGTTTGGCGAAAACCAACAACTGCCCGCAGCCTATCAATATCGCCTGTGCTGGGCGGACAGCGCGTTCGTTAGCACCACCACCCGCCGCTGGGTGAATTTGCTGCTGCAAGCGGCAGGCAAGCCCCCGGCGTTCTGACGCAGCACTTATTGCTCCCACAGGTGCGAAAAATCCATCTATTTTATATATCCAAAATAATTCGAGTTGCATCGCGGCGACAACTAAGCGCATCCCCGGGAGCGTACAAACAGTACGTGACTGGGTAAGCGCAGGAAGTCAACAAAGAGGCAGCTTGAAGTATGAAAGATATAATCAAATTTTTTGCTGCGAGACAAACCGTGGATAGACAACGCTACCTGCAACATATTGGATTCGCAGGCATCCCCCAACCAGACCTCCTGACGCTGCAGCAATTGCACCGTGGCCATATGCTGCGGGTTCCCTTTGAGAACCTGAGCATTATTTACCATCAGGGCATTGATCTGGAAGAACAGGCGCTGTTCAATAAAATTGTCGAACGCAACCGCGGCGGTTTTTGCTATGAGCTGAACCGGCTGTTCGCCCTGCTGCTGAAAGACATAGGTTTCAAGGTGAATTTTATTTCCGGCGAGATCCGCGCCCGCGACGGCAGCTTCGGCGCGCCCTTCGATCATATGGCGCTGATGGTAGAGCTGGATCAGCCGTATCTGGTGGACGTGGGGTTTGGTGATTCGTTCCTGACGCCGCTGAAAATCACCACCACCGAGCAGCAACCGCAGACCAGCGGCACCTTCCATTTAGAACAGGAAGGCGAGACCTACTATCTGGAACGCCGCAATGGCGACAATCGCTCGCACGCCAAAACCCTGTACCGCTTTACCCTGCAAGCCCGTGAGTCGAGTGAGTTCGACGGCATGTGCCACTACCACAGCACCTCACCGCAGTCGCACTTCACCCAAAAACTGGTGTGTTCCCACGCCACAGAAAGTGGCCGCGTGACGATCAGTGAGAACAAGCTGATTATCACCGAAGATCACCACCGTCGGGAGTCGACGTTGCATTCGGAACAGGAGCGCCGTGAAGCGCTGATGCGCTATTTTGGGATTGATTTGGAAAGTTGAGAATATATGCTCAAAATAATTGGCGTTGTATTAAGGCGGCCAGTCTGTAAGTCCTCAGGAGCATAGATAACTCTGTGACTGGGGCGCACAGGCGCAGTCAACAAAGATACAGCTTCAAGTATGACGGGTAAAAAGAGTTGAAACATCCGGGGATGTTCAGGTTACGCACCTGGCTTCCCGTTCTGTTCGGCTAATAAAATGCGCGCAAATACGCCCTCCATTTCACTCACCTTTTTTATAAATTCCTCTGGTGAATACACTACCCTGGCGTGGGCAATATAGTGCAGCGCCATTTCACGAGACTTTTGCATCACCCATTGATTTCTTAACATACTAATATCCTTCTACAATAAAAATAAAAACGCCATTCAAACAGCAGGCATTCTTTATAAAGTTAATTAAATAACTTCGACAGTTTAACCAACGAATAGGGGGTATTATCTAAACCCAACTTCTTCAGCGCGTTGATTTTTTGGCTGCTGATGGTTTTGATACTTTTCCTTGTTCTAAATGCAATATTGGTGGGACTCATACCTAATATGATAAATTTCAACACATTATATTCGATAAAAGATAAAACCTCGCGATTGCCTTTAGTGCCAGAAAAGTCCCCCCCCTGTATGACTTCACGCTCAAACACCTCAACGCCTGCATCCTCCTCGATAAACCTGAGCGTTTTCATGGATAAATACTCCAAGATTGCGATAGCCCGCTTTTGCGCAATGATGATGATATCCTGATGGCCGTAAAAATGAGGACTCCTTAGCAAGGGTAAAATGATTGGGTAGTCGTCATCGGTGACATGAATTAACACTATCGCCTGACCAACATCACCCTCGCTTAAATAACCCGGCTCAACAAACGCCATTTCATAGCCTGTTTTATTTTCAAACACGGCTTTTAATGCCAGCTTCGTGAACTGGCATTGACTCATCAATAGTATTTTTTTCATATCAATAAACACGCTGGAGAGTAAAACAGATATCTGGGATAGACCGTGATTTATGCCCAAAATAATTGGAGTTGCATTGAGGCGGCCAGTCTGCAAGACCCTGGGAACATAGATAACTATGTGACCAGGGCGAACAGACGCAGCCAACAAAAATGCAGCTTCAAGTATGACGGGTATATGCCTATTGCCGTCAGAAGCTTGAGCGCGCAAACCGCCTGTCATGGGGAAACAATAACGCCGCCTCATACCGCAGTTCATCGGCCAGCACATATTGTTGCTGTTGATACAAGATAGCCAACAGGTTGGCGTAAACGTTTTTATCAATGCGGTAATTCAGATAACGCTGCGCCCACTGGGCATAGGTTTCCAGCCGCTGCTCGTCCCGCGTTCGGTTAAAGGCAAGCAAACCCGCCAACTGGCGATCAAACTGCAGGCGATCGTCATGCACCCAACTGGCCCAGCCCGGCAAGGCCTCCACCTGCCGCATATTCTGTAACCCGCTGCGCTCCGCCTGGGTCAATACCAGCCCGCTGTAAAACCCGGTCGCCATAATGAACAGCGCCGCCAGTGACAAAGCCAGCATCGGCCATCGCCAGCGTTTCAACCCCGCGTCGGTGCCAAGCCGCGGACTGACCCGCCTGTCGAGCATGGCCAGCAACAACAGGAATACCAGCCAGTGAAACGCTGACAGGTAAAATGGGTATTCGGTTTGGCTATGCAACGCAATCGGCAGCAGCGCCAGACACAATGCCAGCGCCTCGCCCGCCGAGGCTTTGCCAAAGGCAAAGGCCCGCTGGTCATGCCAACAGGCACGCACCACCAGTTTGATACCCGCCCATACCAATAGCAGCATGCCAAATAGCGCAATTACGCCCCCTTCCACCCACCACAGCAGCAGTTCGTTATGCGGATGACGGGCGATTTCGGTCACCACCGTGGGCGGCGTCTGGTTTATACGAAAATGCTGAAAACTGTACTCAAAACCGCCGTAACCCCAGCCAAGGATCGGTTTTTCGGCGATCATCGCCAGCGTATCGCGCAGCATGGTGTAGCGTGCGTGGTTGGAGCCGGTATGGCTGGCGTAGCGCAACGCACCGCCCAGCTCATTACCCCACCACAGCACCAGTATCGCTGCCAGGGTGCTGCCGATAACCAGCACTGAAGCAATGGCGACAGCGTGCGGATAACGGCGGAAAAAGCACAGGACAAACAACCCCAGCACCAATGCACCTGCCAGCCAGCCGGTGCGCGATTGCACCCACACCAGCACCATCGGCAGCAGCACCAACGCCGCGGCCAGGGCGCGGCGACGCCAGCGTTCAACTGGCGAATTCTGTAGCTGGAACCCCGGCAATACAAAGGCCGCCAGCGCTAGCGCCAACCCGGTGGCGATAAAACTCGCCAGCACGTTAGGCTGCTGGAATATGCCGAAGGCGCGCGAGCTGCCGGAGGGGATCCAGGATTGTGCAATTGCTGGCGCAAACAGCTGCAACAGCACGATTAACGCCTGCACCACCGCAGCCGATAAAATCAAATACAGCACCGCATGGCGCTGGCGCGCGGTCGTGCGCACCTGCAGCCAGGTGAAATAAAATGCCGCCCCGGCAAATAAGCCAGCCAGCCGCCAAACGGCGGCGCTTTGCCATTCGGGCCGGGTAAAGATAACCGGCAGCGCCAGCACTGAACATGCGACAAATATGGCGCGACAGGTCGGCGTTATCACCATCCGGCGCAACGGTGTTGCCCGCCAGCAAACGCCCATTAATAGGGCCGCACCGCCGTAGATCAGCAAATTAAATGGCAGCGCTACCCCAATACCGCCGGGGTTGGGGATATATATCGCCAGCGGAATAAAAAGCAAAAAGATAAATAAGAAAAAAACATTATCAAAGGTCATGATATACGCCTCGGCTTTTTAAAGTTTCCACCGCCGCAATGGATGTAACCACAGGTGAACTAATGGTCCAACCGCCGGGCGGCGGCGCTCTGCCACTAGTCCGGGCCAAATACATTTGGCAGAGGAGCGATACACCGTGCCAACGCCTCCAAATAGCAACAGCTCTAATCGCGGTGACGTGCAATCCTCCGCCGGAACACGGACAACTCAGGCTCAGAAGAAAGTGGGTACTGTATTAGAATCCGCCGCCCCGTTACCCGCCCATCACTTGCAATACATGCATCATCATCGTAGCACTCAGATTTACAGTAATATGGCAGGTTGGAGCGGGTATGGCAGACAGACTACATACAGGCACAGAGTGAGATCGCGGTAGCCACAGGCCATACTGAGCCACCGGCCGTAGAGCACCATTACTATCAGGGATCGAGTCCAACATCCGCACTAGGTAGGAAGGGTAGCCCTTGTTAATATTTGGCCGAACTCACTTTCACACCACGAAACGACGGACATCGCATGTTCCATTAGGGAAGACGGCGATTAATCATAATCAACAGCGTATATGAAATAGCCATTGTACACTCCCGGCTCTCCGGTGTTATTGTTGGCTCCAACAGAGAGACGCACAGGGACCGGTACGCTGTCACCGTTAACTGTAACCGCGGAGTTCTCGGTACGGGTCCATATTGTTACTCCAGGTGCAATTTCCTCGACGTCAGATCCTAACACTGTCACCCGGGCAAGCGCACTCCCCCCCCCACTGCATCGGAAGGACCCATTGATAATTCGTTCATCGGTATAAGACAATGCAGGGAAATCAACTTCTCCCGGTAGTTCCAGGGCGCATATTAATGATGTGCCTGGAGCACCGGACGCGCGGTAATCCAAGGCATTCCCATCCTGGCCGCACACCGCGATCGCTACAATCGTTTCTGGCTGCGTTCCGGTCACGTCGCCGGTGATGGGTATGATGCCGGTAAGGTGTTCCCGAGCCATTCTAGTGGCGGCATCAGAGAGGGGCCCGGGGCCAACCTCAGGAAGACAGACGGGTTTCTCAAGTTTGTAGTCGGTTACCTTGCCCCCACGGGCTGTTCGCACCCAAACGCAACTGTGGTTTGTGGTGCACAGCCCGCCATACCAGTCGTATTTGTCACCACCAGACAAGGTGATATCGCGCACCCGAATTTTTCCCTTCTCGTAAACCCAGTCTACGTACCCATGTTGCGGCAACCCTGAGTTCGGACCCATAGTCAGGTCACTTATGTCATAGCTGTACACGGGCAAAGGTAATATATTGGCCACGAGCCACAAAAAACCGAATAAGACCTGCTTCTTGATCACAATTTGTTCCTGAGTTTTATTTATCCGGCAAAAACCGCTAAATATCATCCAATAGATGATCCAGCATATGCTCTGCCCATGATGTCCACCGTGCTTCGTACGTTCGCACCCGCTCCGCAGTTTCTGTCGATGACAGCCCCTGTCGGCGAGCCTGCTCGTAAAGCCGCGCGCGCCGTGCAAGGTGGTTTTCCAGCGCTCTGGGCGCTATGGTGGCCCCCGTGGGGGTAAACCATACCCCCAGCCAGTCAAAACCCTGTTCAATCCTGCCCAGTTGGGTTTTGTCCGGGTGAGTTTCAAACCCGCCCAGGTCAAAAAATTCATGCAGCCGCTTAACGCTGCGCCGCAGTTGCCAGCGGGTGCGGGTAGACAACAAAAAATCATCCCTATATCGTGCATACCACAGGCCCCCCTGAGCGTTAATAAAATTATCTATCCCCGTCATACTTGAAGCTGCATCTGTGTTGGCTGCGTGCAGTCACCCCAGTCACTTACCTGAGTAAGCTCCCGGGGACTCCTGCCCTGGCCGCCTTGATGCAACTCCAATTATTTTGGGTATGCATGATGCAACAAGCTGCCGCCAATCAACGGGCTCAGCGCGCAACCCCGGCAGATGCCGTTTTGCGGGGTATAAAACTCACCGCCATCTTCTACGCTGTAATGCACATATTGTTGAATCACATCAAACAATACCGGGTCGGCCACATTCCATTTCAGTTGACCGATCACCTGCTGTTTACGGATGTGCCGGTAATAACCGCGAATGTCCGTTCGGTAGACGAAGGCGTATTCTCCGCCGGCCAGGGCTGCCCGCACTTCCGCTACCGAAACCACGCTACCGCCATGCCCGCGCAAGTGCATGCAACGGGCAGGTTTTGGCAACAGCGGCTCCGCCAGCAGCGCGGCCCACTTCAATATCAGCGCGTCCTGCGCACACCACTGCACCCAACTGCGGCCACCCCGCCGCAACACCTGCATCGGCGCCAGGCGATAACGCCCATCCTGTAATTGCTGATACAGGCGTTCACCCTGCAGCGCCCAGTGAAAGCGCAAATGCCAGATGTCGGCATTGGGCGGCGCATGACGGCGACGTTGGCACAACCAGCGCCAGGCGGCTTGCCATGCCGCCGCGTGGTTATTCATATTCCAGGCTAAAGGTCGCCACCGCGCTGAACGGCCCGCGTTCGATGGTTTTATGCTTCAGCGCCTCCGGTTCACCCTGCACGTAGGCCTGCGCCGTCATGGTGTTGGCGCCGCTCACCAATGCCTGCGCCTTGCCTTGCCGGTTAATCGGCAACGGCTCGCCCTGCGGGGTTTCCATGCCGATGGCGATGCCACTCGCTTGGCTGGCGCCGTTTAGCGCCAGCAACCCCGGCAGCGCCGCGCTTTCCGCGCCGCTGAAGGTCACCCTCACCGTTTTGCCCAGGCTGAGATCGCACTGCGTCAGATGCAGCTCAAATGTCTGGCCCGGTGTGCGGGTGTTCAGGTACAGGTACTTGTCAATTACCGTGTCAAAATCCAGTACCACCGTCTCGTCCCCCGGCGGTATCACGCAGGGCTCCGCAACCAGCGCGCCATGCAGACGCATATTCTCCGCCGCCAGGCTCAACTGGCTGCACAGCAGCAACGCCGCCGTTGCGCACCGGGCCGCTTTGTTAACCATGGCTGTTCTCCGCCTCATTGGTACACCGCCAGCAGGGTCGCCGTGGCTTCAAACGCCCCTTCCTTCAGCGTGGCACCCGGCCGTTTCACCGGCACCGCCTCAAGCCTCGGCGGCGCGTTCAACTTGATGGGGATCGGATTATTCAACGTAAAGCGCTTGCCGTTTTGCAGCAGCCGGACAGCCAGGTCATCCATGTTGCTCACTATCGCCGACTCGTCGTAATCCGCTGGGGTGCCGACCACTTCCAGCGTCATGCTCCATGCCCCGGCACCGGGGCCACAGGTAACCCGGTAGTTCACCGGTTGCAGATAGTTAACGCCATCCACTTTGCTGACCCCCACACGGTTGCCGAAATTCACATCCACCTCGCCGCCGTCGTTGATGGTGCACGGCGGCGGTTCGACCAGCGTGCCGGAAAAACGCATATTGTCCGCCGCCACGGCCGGGCCGCCGAGGGCCATTAACAGAAAAATGCTGCCGTATCTCGCCATTGCCTCAGCCCCCTTCACTGGTATTCCACCTTCATGGTCGCCCCGGCAGAGAAGGCCCCGCCGCTCAACGTTGCCCCGGCCTGCTTGACCGGCACCGCCTCAAACTTTGGCAGATTGGGGTAGGTAAAATTCACCCAGGTGTTGATCGGCTGCCGATTGCCGTTGCGCAACAACGCAATCCCCAAATCGTTCTTGTTGGTTTGCAGTACGTCACGGTCGAACACAGCGCTATTACCTTGGATCTGCATTTTCATTGCATTGTTCGGCGCGTTTTTGCACTCCACCGAGTACAGCACCGACTGCTTCTTGTAGCTGCCGTCGATACGGGTGGTCATGACGTCATTACCAAAATTCACTTCAATCAGGTTGTTGTTGTTAATCACGCAGGGCGGTGGGGCAACGATAGTCACCGTCACTTTGATGCTTGTCGCCGCCCGCACCGGCGAGCCAAGCAACATCAACACCGCCACTCCGCAGCCGGGCAAATACCGTCTGAACGCTGCCATCATGCTGGTTCCCTTAGTCATAACTGAGCTGAAAATCCACCACCGCCGCATAGGCGCCGGGCAGCAACGGCGCGCGGGTGCGTTCCGGCGTAATGCGGTAGTTCAGCGCGTTTTGCCCCACCGCCAGCGCCAACGGCGCCCCCCGGCTACCGAGGCGGATATCCCTGCCGCGCTCGTCGGTAATGCGCAGCGCCAGTCCGGTCGCACCGCGTACCTTCACCAGTTCAGGGTTATCGGCGTCCGCCGGAGCGATAAAGCTGACCGACACTGCGGGTTGATGGGCGCTCCATAGCAGGTTGCCGGTACGCGTATCGCGGTTGTTCGACGCCGTACGCAGACAGTCGCGCAGCTGCAGTTGAACGTTCACCGGTACGCCGCGGTCACCGGCCTGCGCCAGCTGCGCCGTAGCCGTATTGCCCAACAACACCGCCTGATAAGCGCTTGCCAACTCCAGCCGACAGGCGCTTTCGGTCAGTTCACCGCGCACATGCAGCACGCCGTGGGCACCTTCCACCTGCCAGTTGTCCGCCGCCATCGCCGGTGGCAGCAGCCATAATATTGCGCAGACGCACAATGGCACCATCAACGCCGCCGCGGTGATCACCAGGGCATACAACCATTCATGGCGGTGGTAACCGCCGTCGTTCCATCGCCGGGATGTTGTTCGCATCGCTTATCCACCTGTTTTTCAGTGATCCTTACTTGCTGCCCGCCACCGCCTGGCAGCTCGCGCCGTTACAGTTAAAACTCAGCTGCGGGCGGCCGCCGTAGTCGTTGACGTAGGTCAGCACCGGCGCGTTGCCCAGTGCAGACGCGGCGACCTTTAGTGGCGCACTGCCCTTGGGCGCTACCATCAGCGGTTCAAAGCCCGGCGCGCTGGCACCGCCTTTTTTGCTGCTGGCGTCCACCAGCGTCACGTAATACGGCGTCGGGTTATTCACCTGGTAGCTGTCGCCCTGTTTGGTCAGGGTCAGTTTTTCCTGCCACGGCACGCTGGTCTCCGGGTTAGCTACCGCAATCGCCTTCGGCCGGTAGAACAGCTTGATGCGGGTTTGCAGCGCCAGTTGCAGCGTATTCGGCTTATCGCTCTTCGGCGGGATCTCGCGCAGGTTGAAGTAGAACAAAGTTTCACGATCCTGCGGCAGCGTATTGGCCGCAGGCAGCCCCTGCACCTTGACCTGGCTTTTGGCGCCCGGCTCCAGCCGCTGCACCGGCGGCAATACCGTCAATGGGCTGCTTATTTTTTTGCCGCTGGCGTCTTCAATCCAGCCCTGCGCCAGGTAAGGCAGCTGTTTGTTCTCGTTGCTAATGCTCATGCTCACCGACTTGTCGCCGCCATTGAAAATCACCCGGGTACGGTCCAGCGCGATGGCCGCACTCACCTGTTGGGCGCCCAGCAGGCCCGCCAGGCCACCGGCAATTAATGTCACTGCATGTTTGGTTTTCATTGATCTCTACTCTTCAATAGTGTTTAACGCCTTGCCGTCGGCCACCGGGCCGCAAGGCAGTAACAGATTGGCCAACTGGCCCGGCGACAACGTCTGCGGCAAGGTAATGCCGCACTGCTCCGCACCGCCCCAGCTCACACGCATCCCTTCACCGGCATTGATGCCGCTCAGGTACACCTCGCCGTTGTCGTTGACGATACCCACTTCTTGTCCCTTGCCATTGCGTACCGTGGCGCCGAACGGCGGGGCAGAACCGTCCGCCAGCCGCACGACCGCCATCGCCTTCTCGCCGGCAACCACCTCGAAACGACGGTAGCCGATGGCGCCTTCGGTCAGGGTGGCCTGCGCCACGCTCTGGCTGACCTCGGCGTTTTCCGGCAGCATATTCAGGTCGATGCTGAACTGGTTGCGGTAATAGCTACCCACATCCACCACCACCGCCTTGCCGAAAGCGTTGCTCAGCGTCGGTGTGCTGTAGCCGCGGACAGGAATGCCCGGCACACCGTCGGTATCCAGCAACATGCGGGTACCTCCGCTCATGCTGCTGCGGTGCAATGCCGCCCCTTTCAGGGTGGCGGTCGCACCGCCCTGCATCGACAGCCCCAGCGAGCTGTACTGCCCGGCCTGATAGCTGGCGCTGGCGTTCACCTGGCTGAGATCGCCGCTGTGGCTGTAGTAGCCGCTGGCGGTGGCGCCGCTGCGCGCGCTGCCGGCGCTCACCTGATAGGTATCGCGCTCATTAAGCCGGTCGTAATACCCCACCTGATGGGTGTTATCGTTGCGGTTGTAACTGCCGCTGTAGCTCAGCGAGCCGTTGCTGCCCCACGGCAGCGACAGCGACAGATACATGCCGTCGTCGTTGTTGCCGTTATATTTGTTGCGATAGCCGGTCAGCGACAGGCTGATATTCCGGAATCGCTCCAGGTCGAAATAGCGCGACAGCGTCAGGTTGTAACGGTCATTCGCCGGCCGGTCCCAGTAGGTCTGGTGGTTGTAGTTGAGATAGGCACTCAACCCCAGATCGCGGAACTGCTGGTTAAAGGTGATGGTGTACATCTCCTTGCTGCTGTTGGTGCGTGTACCGTCGCGGCGCGCATCCAGGTATTCGCCCATCGACATATAGTTGCGCTCCGAGAAGCGGTAGCCGGCAAAGGTCACCTGGCTGTCGTAGTCGTCAAAGCGCTTGGAATAGCTCAGGCGGTATGAGCCGCCGCTCAGCGTGCCCTGTTGCGGCAGGTTGGCGCGCGACTGGGTGGCGTCGAACGACAGAGCGCCGAACATCATCAGGTCACGCCCCACGCCCAGCGCCAACGCGTTGTAATCACCGCCCGCCACGCCGCCGCCGTACAGCGACCAGCCGTTGCTCACGCCCCAGGAAAACTCGCCGGTGCCGAACATCGGCCCGTCGCTGTGGTGCTCCCAGTCCGCCGGCCGGCCGGCCGCCACCTTGTAACGCACCGAGCCGGGCCGGGTCAGGTACGGGATGCTGGCGGTGTCCATCTTGAACTCCTGCACGCTGCCGTCCTGCTCTTCCACCCGCACGTCCAGCTGGCCGCTGACCGCGTCGTTGATGTCCTGAATGCGGAACGGCCCCGCCGCCACCTGGGTCTCGTACAACACGCGCCCTTGCTGGCGAATAATCACCTTGGCGTTGCTGCGCGCCACCCCGGTCACCTCCGGCGCATAGCCGCGCAGATTGGGTGGCAGCATGTTGTCGTCGGTCACCAGGCTCGCGCCGGTAAAGCGGAAACTGTCGAAGATGTCGGAGTTTAAATAGTCCTCGCCCATCGTCAGCCTGGCGCCCAGCTTTGGCAGTGCACGGTAGGCGTAGTAACGGCTCCAGTCCCAGCTGGTGCGGGTCGGCTCGCCCGAGCCGCCCTGGCGATCAAGCCGCGATTGCCAGTCTGCCCGCAGGCGCCAGGCCCCCAGGTTGCCGCCCACCGTGCCGTTGCCGCTGAGGTTATAGCTCTGCGTGCCCTGCTTTTGCTGGCGCTGGCTTTGCGCATTCAGGTTGTAATCAAACAGCACCCCGGGGATCCCCTCGTCCCAGCGCGACGGCGGGTCCCAGTTCTCTGCGGTATATTCCAGATACGCCTGCGGAATATTCAGGTACAGTGCCGCCGCGCCTAGATCGCCGCGCACTTCCATCCCCTCCAGGCTGCGGGGATCCAGACACTGGTTTTGGTGCCACCAGGTCAATTTCAGTAATGCAGATTCTTTCAGCCCCAGCTGTTCCACCAACTGCGGGGTAATACAGGCTTCACTGCCTTTGGCGTCGTCATCCGGCGGGTAAAACGCCACCGGCTGATCGGTTAATGTCTGTTTATTGATATGCACGGCAAACAGATAATCGCCGGGCATAATAAAGTTGCCGCGAGAAAACTGTTCCAGGTCAATATTGGCGCGATCCGTCACATCCAGTACGTCGGTATTGAATTCAATATCAGCAGCTGCGGCGCAGGCAGCATTCCCCGCCAGAATAAAGGCGATCAACAGCCCCAAAATTCGCGGTCGTATTTTCCCTATACAGCCATATGCCGGAGTAGTTGACATCCGCAGACCCTTATCAATAATTATTTAATTCGCCGTGGCAGCGTCAGGCAGATTTAGTAGTAATCCATTTTAAAGCGCACGGTGGAGTAATAACTCCCGGCCTTCATTACCTGACTATTTCCAATCAACCGCAGGCCATAATTAAATGCCATGGTGCCGGGTTGAATCTCATTTTTTTCCATAGGTATACCCGGTGCGGCGACATTCCCCCGCGCATCGGATATTTGCAGGGCAATACCCTTCGCGTTGCCGTCAACACCAAATAATCCGGCATCTTCTCTGCCGTCAAAGGTCACGGCAAAATATCGCCAGTCATCCAGCGCAGGGTTGAACTTCTCTAAGGTGCAATTCACCAGCTTAATAGTAAATTCATGCAACTCGCCTTGGCCGTCACGAATAATTTGGCTGACTGGCAATGTCGCCATGGTAATGGTTTGGTCACCGCTTTCGGTGTCAATGGCGCAGGCGGAGGCGATAATCCTGCCATTCAGGGTAACCTCGCCACGCCCCTGATTGGCGGATTGCGCCAAAGAGGAACACAGCAACAGATTAACTAACATCGCACTGTGCAATATCCATTTGCCATGCTGTAAATACATACTCTATCCCCACATAACGCGTTAATCAGCAGCATGCGGGTTGCCCCGCATGCAATTAACTGTGCGAATAAATCGCCGTGGGCTTACTGGTATGCCAGGGTAAAGTCAGCAACGGAGTTGAATTCACCCGGAGTGATGGCAGCAGAAGCGCCGTCGCCCTGCAGGTGTGCGCTGAAGCGCAGGGTCGCCTGGCCGTCTTCAATTTTTTGCGCCTTGCTGGCTTTGGTCAGTGGCAGCAGTTTACCGTCGATGTCGTTGATGGCAATGCTGGCGCCGCGTGCGGTACCTTTCATTGCCAACAGGCCAGGCGCTGCCTCAGACTCGGTACCGGTGAAGGTGGTGGTCACGTCTTTAGCGGTTTGCACATCACAACCCACCAGCTTGATCAGAATATCCTGCGGCGTAGACTTGCCACCGTTTTTCAGCTGTGCAGAAGCGATATCGCCCAGTTTAACGGTCTGATCCAGGGTACCTGGATCGATAGAGCACGGTGCATCAATGATGGAGCCTTTAAAGGTCACGGTACCGGAGCCCTGGTTAGCGGCGTTAGCCATAGAAATAGTACCCAGGGTCATTACTGCAGCGAGCATGATTTTGTTCAGTTTCATTGTGTTAATTCCATATATACAATTAATTTAATAAAGAAAGAGTCCTTGTGCTTTCGCAGCCACCCTTTATTTTTTGCGCTCGCCAATACAGAGAATCTTGCTACCCCCCTGTTTTGGCGATGTGAAAATGATACCCCCACCAGAAACCAAACAGCAAAATAAACTAAATAAACAATCAATTACGATATTAAAAACCAAAAAATACAAGTAAATTATGTTTTTATACCAAAAATTATCAAAATAATGGCAGCACTCATATTATTGCCCCGGAGTAAAAGTAATAAATTAGCACCACTGAAAAAATCTTATGCCTGCAATAAGATTTTTCTTGAAAACCAAGTCATCTTCGTTAGGATAACGGCTAACAACAACACCTGCCCATCTACCTAAAATTTATAAACATGAAATACATAATAAATAAAATCGTTGTTTTTAACTCCGATGAACTGACATTATTCCTTTACGAGAATAACCAGGTTGCCACCAGGCTGACTAAACCGGCATGCCGGTTATTGCTGGAACTAATACAGAACAACAAGAAAAACATTACCCGGGACGATCTCATGGAAAGGGTATGGACCACCTATGGTTTCACCGCCTCCAATGCCGGCTTAAATAATTACATCAGTGAGCTGCGTAAGGCATTCGCATCTTTGGGGCTAGTGAATGAATTTATCGTAACCATTCCTAAGCTGGGGTTTCGCTTTGAAGGCTATATTGATCTCCTCAATCCTTACGCCGATGGAAAAGATATAATTTCGGCCACAGAAGAAACAGTGACCAAGCATACTGTTGACGAGAATAAAAATACTGAAGAGGCAGTTAATCATCAGATAAAACACTTTTCACAAGCCAAAGCAAAGTGGTTAATTACTGCACTTGGGCTGGCCACTGCTTTTATATTAACAGTCACCACCCTTATTACTTGGGAGGACAGTGACGACTTACACCCGCATCAAAAAATATTCAAATTTAATAACTGCGATGTCTATACCGTGGAGAAAACAGATAGCACAAATGACTTGAGAATGGATATTGAGGGCGTTCTAAAGCGAGAAGGCATTGATTGTCTACATAGCTCAGGTGATGTTTTTTACATAGAGGACAGGCTTAATAAAAAAGACGTGCGTGCTAGTTTAATTTCCTTTTGTAATAAAAATAAAAACAATCATTACGGCACCTGTTTCAATATAAAAAACCAGAGAAATATTACAAAATGACAAAGCTACTCATGGTACTTAATGGTTTTCTTTTTTTGCTGTTTTTTTCATTCAGCATACATGCAGAAGAACCGTTCAAATGCACATCTCATTATAAAACTTTGGTGGAAAAGGATAATGACTACACCCTGTTTGATGGTCGTCTCACCCTATTCCTGAAAGATGAAAATGAGGGTTTTTTCAGCCTGATCGGAAAAGTTTCAACCAAAGACAAAAATTACCTGCTGGCCAGGAAAAGCTATTTTACCCTCTCCCTGCATGAGGTTAATCAGGTCAAACAGGCCACGATCACCAAGGTGATAAAGCACCCTAGCGACACCACACCAGACCCTCTTTGGCTGGCCGATATTTTACCGGAGCTACCGGGGATAGATTTTCATATAGAAATATGGCGCCTAAAGGATAACCTTATGATGGTGAAGTCCATCAACACCGGATATCTCATTTGTGCCAAGAACTGATAATTTATCTCAAAGAGAAAAATTAGCGCGGGTTATCACCGAGGTAACCCGCCGTTTTTCTCACGTCAGCGGCAAATTACCCGGGCGATATCTTTTGAATTATTCAAGGTGCGCACTTCGCCGAACAGCTCGGTCGCCTCGTCATATTCCTTACGTAAATACCCCAGCCACTGCTTGATGCGCGCCACGTGATAAAGGCCAGTATCGCCCTGCTTTTCCAGATGAACGTATTTTTGCAGCAGCTGCACCACCTGCGGCCAGGGCATGCGCGGTTCGTTATACTTCACCACCCGGCTCAGGTTCGGCACGTTAAGCGCGCCGCGCCCCAGCATCACCACATCGCAGCCGGTGGTTTGCAGGCAATCTTGCGCACTTTGCCAGTCCCAGATTTCACCGTTGGCGATCACCGGAATGGTCAGCCGCTGGCGGATCTCGCCAATCGCCGCCCAGTTGATGCGTTCCGCCTTGTAGCCGTCCTCTTTGGTGCGGCCATGCACCGCCAGTTCGGTGGCGCCCGCCTGCTGGACCGCGTCGGCAATTTCGAAACTGCGGCTGTCGCTGTCCCAACCTAACCGGACTTTTACCGTGACCGGCAGATGATCCGGCACCGCCGCACGCATCGCTTTGGCCCCCTGATAGATCAGCTCCGGATCTTTCAGCAGCGTCGCGCCACCGCCGCTGCCGTTGACCAGCTTGGACGGGCAGCCGCAGTTGAGATCGACGCCATAGGACCCGAGTTCAACCGCACGGGCGGCGTTTTCCGCCAGCCACTGCGGATATTGGCCCAGCAGTTGGATGCGCACCAGGGTGCCGGACGGCGTGCGGCTGGCATGATGCAGTTCGGGGCACAGGCGATAGAAAGATTTGGCGGGTAACAGCTGATCGACCACGCGCAGGAATTCGGTGATGCACAGGTCGTAGTCGTTCACTTCGGTGAGTAACTCACGCACCAAAGAATCGAGAACACCCTCCATCGGAGCCAATAATACGCGCATGATTACCCCTGCTAAAAAAGACGCGCAATGATACGGGCGAATACCCGCATCAGACAAGCATCCAGGGGAATAAAAGCCGGCTAGTTCAAACGGCGTATCGGTTCATTAGCGAGAAACGCCACGATGTCTTCGATCGCTTCGCGGAAATAAATGCCATAGTTATCATCCGCCACGTAGCCCAGATGCGGCGTCGCCAACACATTGGGCAGACGGCGGAAGATATCGTCGAGCGGCAGAGGCTCGACCTCGAATACATCCAGCCCGGCCCCGGCTATCCGCTGGTTCTGCAAGGCGTCAATCAACGCAGCGCGGTCGACAATGGCCGCACGTGAGGTGTTGATCAGGTAAGCGGTTTTTTTCATTGCCTGCAGCTCCTGCTGGCCCACCAGCCCGCGAGTGCGTTCACTCAGCACCAGATGGACGGAAACAAAATCGCTTTGTTCAAACAGCGCCTGTTTAGATTCCGCCAGGTGAACCCCCTGCTGCGCGGCTTTTTCCGACGTCAGATTTTGGCTCCAGGCCACCACACGCATGCCAAAGGCCTGCGCGACCACCGCCATCTGACTGCCAATCTTGCCCAGGCCCAACAGCCCCAACGTTTTCCCTTGCAGCGTCACGCCCAGCGCCTGCTGCCAGGGGCCGTTATTACGCAGCCCGGCGTTTTCCGGCACGATATGCTTCGCCAGCCCAAGCAACAGCGCCCAGGTCAGCTCCATCGGCGCGGCCGAACCGCTGGCGGTACCGCAGACCACAACGCCACGTTGCGCCGCCGCGGCCAGATCGACAGACGCATTGCGCATACCCGAGGTGATCACCAGCTTCAACTTAGGCAAACGCACCAACAGCGAGGCCGTGATTGGCGTGCGCTCGCGCATGATCACCAGAATGTCGCAGTCCTGCAGGTGCACGGCCAACTCCGCTTCGTCGGTAAAATGCTGGCTCATGGCGAATACTTCTACCCGATCGGCAATAGCCGACCAGTCCGCCATGCCAAGCGCCACCTGCTGATAATCATCAAGAATTGCACACTTCAATTTCATCTTCGGCTCCGGGAAGCAGAGACAGTCAATCAGCGCGTACGTCGATCAGCACCGGGCAGTCGGCGTTTTCTATTACCAAAGCGCTGTGCGAGCCTCTCAACAAACGGTTAAAGGGTGAAAGATGCCTGCGGCCCATAATAATCATGCCGGCATTCAGCTCTTTAGCCTGAGCCACTATGGTTTCCGCCGGTTCACCGGGCACTACCCTGCCACGCGCGCTGACACCGGCATCTTTCAATTCACTCAGCGCCTGACGCACTACGGCTGCCGCTGCGCCTTGTTCATCCTGTGCGCAGCCAAAATCCGCCGGATCTTCACCGACGGCAATCTCATAGGGGCCCGTCGTGGAATAGCTGAGGTCCACACAGCATAGCACCACTACCGTTGCCCGTTGGGCCAACCCCTGTTCAGCAGCCAGTGAAATAACTTTACGAGCAGTGGCGGAATTATCAACTGCGACCAACAGCGTTTTCATCGTCTTCTCCCGTCAATCTCGCGATGTGCCTTTACCAATCTCATCGATCAGCGCCTCTTTGCATTTGAGGATCTCCTCACGATAGCGAGCTTCGTTTTTGATCAAGCGACTGCTGGGCACTAACAGGCTGATGGAGAAGCGCCCGAGGATAGTGTCGATAGCCACCGCCATGGTGGATACGCCTTCCAGCGTTTCTTCCCGGTCGTAAGCCAGCCCGGTACGGCGTATGTCAGCCAAGCGATCCATCAGCCCGGCAAAATCACGTACCGTCAAGTCAGTCACCGCCTGATAGGCTTCACCCAACAGATCCCGCGCCGCATCATCGCTGTTCAACGCCAGTAGCGCGCGCCCGCCGGAGGTGCTGTACAGCGGCAAATTCATGCCGATGCGCGGTACGACTCGCAGTTCCCGATCCGCCACGATGTAGTGCACTACAGCCAACTGCAGCCCGCTGGCTCGTCCCAGAGATACCGTCTCACCGGTAGCATCGCTCAATGCCTGCAACCAGGGGGTGGCAATCGCCACCATTTCAGTATGTACGCTGGCAATCAGCCGCAACAGCGACGGCCCCAGGCGTACGCCGCCGGCTCCGCCACGCACCAGTTGTACAGAATCCAACGCATTGACAATACGCTGCACGGTGGAGCGCGGCAGATCGACCGCCGCAGCGATTTCCCCCAGGCTCATGCCGTTCGGTTTTTCACCCAGGGCATCAAGGATTTTCGCTGCACGGGTAATGACCTGAATGCCACCGGCCCTTTCATCATCACAGTAGGTTGTAGGTTCAGACATTGAGGCTCTCTCCCTGACTTTTGGCCCACACTGTAACATTTTTTTATTCCCCCAGACACGATGTACCACATTGCAATACAGCGAACCACAATGTAGCATGCATCACATTGTACCACCATGCAATACAGTGCATCGTTAGTTTCGTTACCGGAGTCACACTATGAATGTTCAGCCTGCGCCTGCCGCTGCACCGCATCCTTTCACCCTGCGCCTGGCATTAGGCCTGGTGGGGGTACTGATTGCTGCCCTGACTTCGGGGCTGAATGACCGGTTAAGCGATCTGGCGTTGGCGGATATTCGTGCGGCTATCGGCATTGGCTATGACGAAGCCAGTTGGATCACCTCGTCTTATCAGGCTGCGGAGGTGGCAGCGATGATGGTCGCGCCCTGGTTTGCCGTGACGTTCTCACTGCGGCGCTTTGCCCTGGTGATGGTCAGCGGATTTGCTGCGGTCGGCGTACTCCAACCCTTAATCTCTGATCCCACGCTGTTTATTGCGCTACGAATCGTTCAAGGGCTGTTTGGCGGTGCCCTGCCGCCGCTGCTGATGACGGTCGCGCTGCGTTTTCTGCCGCCGGGTATCAAACTTTATGGTTTGGCCGCCTACGCGCTCACCGCCACCTTTGGTCCCAACGTCGCGGCGCCGCTGGCGGCGCTGTGGACCGATCATCTGGGCTGGCAGTTTGTCTTCTGGCAGGCTATCCCACTGTGTGTTATCGCTTCTTTATTGATGGGATGGGGGTTACCGCAGGATCCATTACGCCTTGAACGTTTACACCAGATCGATCTGTTCGGCATGCTGACCGGTTGCAGTGGCATTGCATTGTTGATCCTGTCGCTGACGCAGGGAGAGCGGCTCGACTGGTTTAATTCGCCGTTGATTAGCCTGATGCTGCCGGTTTCCATCGCATTGCTGGTAACGTTTTTAATCAACGAATGGTATCACCCGCTCCCCCTGTTCAAGCTGCAAATGCTGAAGCGGATAAACCTGTCTCATAGTCTGCTGACGCTGGCAGGCGTACTGATACTGGGGCTGTCCGGCTCACTGCTTCCTTCATTCTATTTCTCGCAGGTTGAAGGTTTTCGCACCGCACAATTCGCGCCACTGGCGCTGACCATTGGCTTACCGCAGTTAGTGATAGCACCGCTCGTGGCTACCCTGCTGAATTTCCGTTGGATTGACTGTCGCTGGATGCTCGCCGCCGGCGCGGGCCTCATCGTCAGCGCTTGCTTGCTGGGTATGCAATTAACCGATGATTGGGCACGGCAAAACTTCTGGCTGATCCAGAGCCTGCTGGCGTTTGGTCAACCGATGATGATTTTGCCGGTCCTGATGACCTCCACCAGCGTCGTGCTGGCACCCGAGGGGCCTTTCGCCTCGGCGATGTTTAACACCGTACGCGGCTTCTCGACCGTGGCGGCGGGGAGTCTGGTGGAGAATTTCATGAGTCACCGGGAGAAGTTCCACTCTCAGGTGCTGGTGGATCGACTGGGCAATAGCCCATGGCTAATGACCGCTGAGAACTCAGAACAAGCTAGCGGCGCCATGCCGTTATTGCCGGACGGATCGGTCAGTTCTGCGGAAAACCTCGGGCATTTTTCAACGTTGGTAAAACATCAGGCGATGATCCTCAGCATCAGTGATGCCTATCTGCTGATTATCTGCTGTGCCCTGCTGCTGGTGCTGTTGACTGCCTGGCTACCGACCCGCGTCTACCCGCCGCAAACCCTTTTACCTTTAGTTCCAAAAACATCAGGATCATAACCATGAGCTTCACTCCTGCAAAACGAACCTTAACTCTGGCGCTGCTGCTGGTCATCCTGCTGGCCATCGCTTTCTTTGTCTATTCATCGCTTACCCGCCACCATTTTCGTACCGACGACGCGGTGGTGACGGCCGATTACACACTGGTGGCGCCCAAGGTTTCCGGCTATATCCGCAGCGTTAACGTGACCGATAACCAGCAGGTTAAACCCGGCGAAGTATTGGCCACTATCGACGACCGCGACTATCGCGTGGCGCTGGAAACGGCGGAGGCCAATCTGCAAATTAGCCAGGCCAAGCTGGCCAGTATTCAAGCGCAGCTGGATCAACAACAGGCCAATATTGCCCAACAGGAAGCCGGCGTCAGCGCCAGCCAGGCCACGCTCAACTACGCGGGGCAAAATGCCGACCGCTATCGCCGACTGCTAAAAACCGGCACCGCAACCGCCGATGAACAGCAAAAGTCCGCCTCCGCGATGCAAACCGCCGCGGCACAGCTGAAGCAAAACCAGGCTGGCGTGGTCTCTGCACGCAAAGAAGTCGGGGTATTACAGGCCAGCAGGAAACAGGCCGAAGCCAACATTGCCGCCTCACAGGCCAGCGTTGACCAGGCACGCCTCAATCTTTCTTATACACAAATCATCGCGCCCATTGCCGGCACCGTGGGCCAGCGAGCGGTACGCGAAGGGGCCTGGGTCTCTGCCGGGACGAGGTTACTGGCGGTAGTGCCACTGCAGCAGAGCTATGTCGTCGCCAACTTCCTGGAAACCCAGTTGGCCAATGTCTCCGCCGGCCAACCGGTATCGATCCGCGTAGATGCTCTGCCCGGCGTAACGCTGCGCGGTCATGTCGACAGCATAGCGCCAGCCACCGGCGCCACCTTTGCCGCCATCAGCGCCGATAATGCCACCGGCAACTACACCAAAGTGGTGCAACGCCTGCCGGTGAAAATTCTGCTGGAGCCGAACCAGGCTGACCTGGCACGGTTGCGGGTCGGTATGTCGGTGGTGCCGGAACTCGAAATGCACTGAGAGTTTTTGCCCCTCGCTTTGACGCGATCATCTGGGTTTCACGTAAAAAAAAGCCACCGTAAACGGTGGCTTTTTTATCATCAGGGTATCAGCTTACTCGGCCGGACGGCTGCGCGGACGACGCGAAGGTGCGCCTGAACGCGGTTTGCCATCACCCTGTGGGCGGGCGCTGCCGCCACCGCGGTTCTCACGCTGGCCGCCGTTGCCACTGCGCTGGCCGCCACCGTTACCGGCGCGTTGACCACCGCCGTTGCCGCGCGGCGCACCACGTCCACCACCCTGACGGCCGTTAATGATCGGCTCCGCCTTGATGCTTGGATCCGGCTCGTAGCCTGGCAATGCGATACGTGGGATTTCACGCTTGAGCAGGCGCTCGATATCGCGCAGCAGCTTGTGTTCATCCACGCACACCAGCGAGATAGCCTCGCCGGTACGTTCTGCACGACCGGTACGACCGATACGGTGTACGTAGTCTTCCGGTACGTTAGGCAGTTCGTAGTTCACCACGTGTGGCAACTGGTCGATGTCCAGACCACGCGCCGCGATGTCGGTAGCAACCAATACGCGAATTTTACCGTCTTTAAAATCGGCCAACGCACGGGTACGAGCGCCCTGGCTTTTATTGCCGTGGATCGCAGCGGCCGTGATGCCATCTTTATTCAACTGTTCGGCCAGGTGGTTAGCACCGTGCTTGGTGCGGTTGAACACCAGCACCTGCTTCCAGTCACCTTCACCGATCATCTGGGACAGCAATTCCCGCTTACGCTTCTTGTCTACGAAGTGCACGCTTTGTTCGATCTGCTCGGACGCGGTATTGCGGCGCGCCACTTCAACCGATGCCGGGTTGTGCAACAGCTTGTTGGCCAGCCCTTTGATATCGTCGGAGAAGGTCGCAGAGAACAGCAGGTTCTGACGCTTGGCGGGCAGCTTGGCCAGCACGCGGCGGATATCATGGATAAAGCCCATATCCAGCATGCGATCGGCTTCGTCCAGCACCAGAATTTCAACTTTGGACAGGTCAACGGCGCGTTGATGTTCCAGATCCAGCAGGCGACCCGGTGTTGCCACCAGAATGTCGACGCCGCCGCGCAGTTTCATCATCTGCGGGTTGATGCTCACACCACCAAATACCACCAGCGAACGCAGGCGCAGATATTTGCTGTAGGCTTCGACGTTTTCGCCGATCTGCGCTGCCAGCTCACGGGTTGGCGTCAGGATCAACGCGCGTACCGGACGGCGGCCTTTGACCGGATGGTCATGCTTACTCAGCAGCTGCAACAGCGGCAGGGTAAAGCCAGCGGTTTTACCGGTACCGGTCTGGGCGCTGGCCATCAGGTCACGACCTTCCAATACGACAGGAATCGCCTGGCGTTGAATTGGCGTAGGTTCGCGATAGCCCTGTTCTTCAACAGCGCGCAGAATTTCAGCACTTAAGCCGAGGGTTTCAAATGACATAAAGAGAAAAACTCCAGATCCCCCCTAACCTAACAGTGTTCGGTGCAGTTTCCTGGGAGGATTATCAGACGGGACATTAAGCATGACCACGAGGGATTGGCACAAACTGCAGTGCACCAAGCGGGCGATTGTAGCAGAACTCGAACAAGAAAACGCAATTTTACTGGCTCAAAGCACAATATGCCGGGAATTCAGCCTAGTCCGAAAAAATAACCTTAAATAAACGATGCCTACTGGTTGCATTTTACCCAAGCTGGCATAAAGTTAATCATATGATTGATTAACTTTAGCGAGTGCCATCAATGCCAAATAATCAGACCGCCAGCCGGGCACGGGGTGAGCAGGCGCGACAGCAGCTGATCGCCGCCGCCATCGAGATGTTCGGCGAATATGGCATTCAGGGTGCCACCACCCGCGATATCGCCCAGCGCGCCGGGCACAACATCGCCGCCATCACCTACTACTTCAATTCCAAAGAAGGCCTGTATCTGGCCGTTGCACAGTGGATTGCCGATTTTATCCAGCAGGCGTTTCGCCCCCTGGCCGACGAGATTGATCGCTTCTGGCAGTTGCCGGCCACCGAACGCCTGCCGGAGCACTACCTCGACCACCTGAAGCGCGGCCTGCTGGCGTTCAGCGATCTGATGACGCAACCGCAGACGCTGAACCTGAGCAAAATCATGTCGCGCGAGCAGCTTTCCCCCACCGATGCCTACCCGCTGATCCACCAGCAGGTGGTCGCACCGCTGCATGACAAACTTTGTCGCCTGCTGGCGGCCTACACCGGCCTGGATGGGAATTCGACCAAAATCGTGCTGCATACCCACGCGCTGATCGGCGAAGTGCTGTCGTTTCGCGTGGCGCGGGAAACCGTTCGGCGTCAGGCCGGCTGGCAGCAGATCGGCGCGGCCGAGGCGGAACAAATCAGCGAGGTGCTGGCTGAACATATCGAGATTCTGGTTAATGGGCTGCGCCAACGCTATGGCGCGTAAATTCAGGCAGGGAGTGTTATGAACAAGAAACGCAGTGCCCTCATTGTGGCGGCTATTGTGCTGATCGCCGCGGCCGTTTACGGGGTTTGGTATTACCAGCAGCAGCAGGACAAACCGCTGACGCTGTATGGCAACGTGGATATCCGCACGGTGAATTTGGGCTTCCGCGTCGATGGGCGGCTGGCGTCGCTGACGGTGGATGAAGGCGATGCCCTTCAGCCGGGGCAATTGCTCGGGAAACTGGACGACGCGCCTTACATCAACGCCCTGCAGCAGGCGCAGGCTAACGTCGGCAGTGCCAAAGCCAAACTGGCGCTGCTGCTGGCCGGTTACCGCACCGAGGAAATCGCCCAGGTGCGTTCAGAAATGGCGCAGCGCCTGTCCGCGTTCAGTTACGCCGACAGCTACCTGAAGCGACAACAGGGACTGTGGGCGAAAAACGCCACTTCTGCCGACGCGCTGGAAGATGCCCGTACCGCACGCAATCAGGCGCAGGCCAACCTGCAGGCGTCAAAGGACAAGCTGGCGCAATACCTGAAAGGCAACCGGCCGCAGGAGATTGAAGAAGCCAAAGCCAATCTGGCGCAGAGCGAAGCCGCACTGGCTCAGGCACAGCTTAATTTACACGACACCACTCTGGTTTCCCCGTCGGCCGGCACCGTACTGACTCGGGCCGTTGAGCCAGGCACCATGCTCAATGCCGGCGGCACGGTGTTTACTCTGTCGCTGACCCGTCCGGTCTGGGTACGTGCCTACGTGAATGAAGCCAACCTGGGTAAAGCAACGCCGGGCACCGAACTGGAAATTTATACCGACAGCCGACCGGACAAGCCCTATCACGGCAAAATTGGTTTTGTCTCACCGACCGCTGAATTCACGCCGAAAAGCGTCGAAACCCCGGACCTGCGAACCGATCTGGTGTACCGCTTGCGGGTGATCGTCACCGATGCCGATGACGCGCTGCGCCAGGGGATGCCGGTTACCGTTCACTTTGCCAAACCTTGAGGGGACGGTGATGGAACAGGTGATTGAGCTGGAAGCGCTGGAGAAACGTTTTCCGTCGCTGCAAAAACCGGCGGTCGCCAGCCTGACCACCCGGCTGACCAGCGGCGCGGTTACCGGGCTGGTTGGCCCGGACGGCGCCGGAAAAACCACCCTGCTGCGCATGCTGGCCGGTTTGCTCAAACCCAGCAGCGGAACGTTACGCGTCGCCGGGCTGGATCCGATCGCTCAGGATCGCCAGTTGCATGCGATCCTCGGTTATATGCCGCAAAAGTTTGGCCTGTACGAAGATCTGACGGTGATGGAGAACCTGACGCTGTATGCCGATCTGCGCGGCGTCACTGGCGATCTGCGTAAACAGACTTTTGATCGGCTGCTGACATTTACCGATCTCACCCGCTTCACCACCCGGCTGGCGGGCAAACTGTCGGGGGGCATGAAGCAGAAGCTTGGGTTGGCTTGTACGCTGGTCGGGCAACCGCAGGTGCTGTTGCTCGATGAGCCCGGCGTCGGCGTCGATCCGATCTCGCGCCGCGAGCTGTGGCGCATGGTGCATGAGCTGGCCAACGACGGCATGCTGATCCTGTGGAGCACTTCCTATCTGGACGAAGCGGAACAATGCCGTGAAGTGCTGCTGCTCAATGAAGGGGAACTGTTGTTCAGCGGCGCACCTAAAGATCTCACCCAGCGCATGGCCGGGCGCACGGTGTTGATAGCACCACCAGCCGGCAGCCACCGTGCCTTGCTGCAACGGGCGATCTGCCTGCCTGCGGTCACCGACGGCGTGATCCAGGGCAAATACCTGCGCCTGATCCTGAAAGAAGGCGAAGATCACCGCCAGGTGTTGCAGGCGTTGGATCTGCCGGACGCCGAGCTGAGCGAAGCGGAACCGCGCTTTGAGGATGCATTTATCGATTTGCTCGGCGGCGGGCCGAACAGCAAGTCGGCGCTGGCGGAAATCATGCCAACCGTCGAAGGGGAAAGCACCGAAACCGTGATCGAAGCGCAGGGACTGACGAAGAAATTCGGTGACTTTGCCGCCACCGACCACGTGGATTTTAAAGTGCAGCGCGGCGAGATTTTTGGCCTGCTGGGCCCCAACGGGGCCGGTAAGTCCACCACTTTCAAAATGATGTGCGGGCTGCTGGTGCCAACCGAAGGCAAGGCGTTGGTGCTGGGAATGGACCTGAAAACCAGCTCGGGCAAGGCGCGCCAGCATTTGGGCTACATGGCGCAAAAATTCTCGCTGTACGGCAACCTGACGGTGGCGCAAAACCTGAAATTTTTCTCCGGCGTGTATGGCCTGAGCGGCAAGGCGCAGCGCGAAAAAATCAGTGAGATGTCCCGCGCCTTCAACTTCGACCCCATCATTAACCAGACGCCAGATTCCCTGCCGCTTGGCTTCAAACAACGGCTGGCGTTGGCCTGCGCGCTGATGCACGAACCGGATATTCTGTTTCTCGACGAACCCACCTCCGGTGTCGATCCCCTCACCCGGCGTGAATTCTGGCTGCATATCAACGGTATGGTAGACAAGGGCGTCACCGTCATGGTCACCACCCACTTTATGGACGAGGCGGAATATTGCGACCGCATCGGGCTGGTGTATCGCGGCAAAATCATCGCCGCCGGGACCCCGGACGATCTCAAGCATCAGGTGGCCAGCAGCGAGAACCCCAACCCTTCGATGGAGCAGGCATTTATCGAACTGGTGCAGGGTTATGATCAGGAGGAAAAAGCATGAATAGCGAAACGGCCAGCACCGACGACAGCGGTTTCTCCTGGCGGCGGCTGCGCGCGCTGTGCCTGAAAGAGACGCGGCAAATTATGCGCGATCCGAGCAGCGGGCTGATCGCCTTCGTCATTCCGCTGATGCTGCTGTTTATTTTTGGCTACGGCATCAACCTGGATTCCAGCAAGCTGCGGCTGGGGATTTTGATGGAACAACAAAGCGAAGAGGCACGCGATCTGGCTAACGCTTTTACCGGTTCGCCCTATATCGAACCCACCATCAGCGACAATCGCCAGCAGCTGATCCAGCTGATGCAAGCCGGGCGCATCCGCGGGCTGGTGGTGATCCCCAATGATTTTGCCCAACGCATGGCGCGACCGCACGACAGCGCCCCCTTGCAAATCATTACCGACGGCAGTGAACCCAATACCGCCAACTTCGTTCAGGGCTATACCCAGGGAGTGTGGCAAATCTGGCAACAGCAGCGCGCCACCGACAGCGGGCGCGAAGAAAAACCGCTGATCGACGTGCAAATGCGCTACTGGTTTAACCCGGCGGCCATCAGCCGGCATTACATCATTCCCGGCGCCATCACCATTATCATGACGGTCATCGGCGCTATCCTCACCTCGTTGGTGATCGCCCGCGAATGGGAGCGCGGCACCATGGAAGCGCTGCTTTCCACTCAGGTGACGCGAACCGAACTGCTGCTGTCGAAGCTGGTGCCTTACTACTTCCTCGGCATGATCGCCATGGTGCTGTGCATGGTGGTTTCGGTGTGGGTGCTCGGGGTGCCCTATCGCGGCTCTCTGCTGATTCTGTTCGTCATCAGCAGCCTGTTCCTCGCCAGTACCCTCGGCATGGGGCTGCTGATTTCCACCATTACCCGCAACCAGTTCAACGCGGCGATGGTGGCGCTGAATGCCGCCTTTCTGCCGTCGATTATGCTGTCCGGCTTTATCTTCCAGATCGACAGCATGCCGGCCATCGTACGCGCCGTCACTTACATCATCCCGGCGCGTTACTTCGTCAGCACGCTGCAAACGCTATTCCTGGCGGGCAACGTCGGCACGGTGTTGATGATTAACCTGCTGTTCCTGATCGCTTCTGCGGTGGTATTTATCGGCCTGACGGCCTGGAAAACCCAGCGGCGGCTGGATTAAGGGGAAAGAAGATGTTTCACCGTCTCTGGACGTTAATCATTAAGGAAATGCAATCACTGCTGCGCGACCCGCAGACCCGCGCCATTCTGATTTTGCCGGTTATTCTGCAGGTGCTGCTGTTTCCCTTCGCCGCCACGCTGGAAGTGACCAATGCCACCATTGCGGTGTACAGCGAAGACAGCGGCCATGCCTCGGTCGAGCTGACCCAGCGCTTTGCCAAGGCCAAGGCCTTCTCCCACGTGCTGCTGTTGCGCAGCCCCCAAGAGATACAAAGCGTTATCGATAACCAAAAAGCGCTGCTGCTGATCCGTTTCCCGGCACAATTTTCACGGGATATCGCCAGCGGCAATACGGCCCCGCTGCAGTTGTTGCTCGATGGGCGCAACTCCAACAGCGCACAGATCGCTGCCAACTATGTGCAGCAGATTGTGCAGGACTACCAAAATGAGCTGATCGGCAACCGTGCCAAGCCTAACAACAGCGAACTGGTGGTGCGCAACTGGTATAACCCGAATTTGGACTACAAGTGGTTTGTGGTGCCGTCGCTGATCGCCATGATCACCACCATTGGCGTGCTGATAGTGACTTCGCTGTCGGTGGCGCGCGAACGTGAACAGGGCACGCTGGAGCAACTGCTGGTGTCGCCGTTAACCACCTGGCAGATTTTTATCGGCAAAGCGGTGCCGGCGCTGATCGTCGCCACCTTCCAGGCCAGCATAGTGTTGCTGATCGGCATCTTTATCTATCAGATCCCGTTCGCCGGGTCGCTGCTGTTGTTCTACGGCACCATGTTGATTTACGGGCTGTCGCTGGTGGGGTTCGGCCTGCTGATTTCGTCGCTGTGCGCCACCCAGCAACAGGCGTTTATCGGCGTGTTCGTGTTTATGATGCCGGCCATCCTGCTCTCCGGTTATGTTTCACCGGTGGAGAATATGCCGGTGTGGCTGCAAAACCTCACCTGGGTAAACCCCATCCGCCACTTCACCGACATCACCAAACAGATCTATTTGAAAGACGCCAGTTTCAGCATCATCTGGCACAGCCTGTGGCCGCTGTTGGCCATTACCGCCACCACCGGCAGCGCCGCCTATGCCATGTTCCGCCGTAAAATTGCATAAAAAAAGACTCTGCGATCGAGATCGCAGAGTCTTTCTCTTCGCTGTAAATCCTATGGATTTCATGCTGCGGCTAGGCGACCAGCTCTTGTATCCCCAGGAGCTTACTTAAGTAAGTAACTGGGGTAGGCGAGCGCAGTCAACAACGCTGCAGCTTGAAAGACGACGGATTTAGCGGCGGTTGCCGAAAATGCGCAGCAACATCAGGAACAGGTTGATGAAATCGAGATACAGCGTCAACGCGCCAACAATGGCGTATTTGCGGAAGCTGTCTTTATCATCGGCATTCAGTTGCTCGCCCATGGCCTTCAGTTTCTGGGTGTCGTACGCCGTCAGGCCAACAAACACCACCACGCCGATATAGGTAATTGCCCACATCAGCGCCGTGCTTTTCAGCCAGATATTGACCAGCGAAGCCAGCACAATCCCGATAAGCGCCATAAACAGCATGCTGCCGAAACCGCTCAGGTCACGCTTGGTGGTGTAGCCGTACAGGCTCATCGCACCGAACATGCCGGCGGTCACCACGAAGGTGCTGGCGATCGAGCTGTAGGTGTAAGCGATGAAAATGCTGGAAAGCGTCAGCCCGGTCAGCGCCGAATAGAGCATAAACAGCGAGGTGGCGACCGTGCCACTAAGACGATTGACCATGCCGGAAATAACGAACACCAGCCCCAACTGCGCGATGATCAGGCCAAAGAAGGTGATCTGGCTGGAGAAGATAAAGTTAAGGATCGCAGGCGTGTTGGCCGCGTACCAGGAAACAAACGCCGTCAACAGCATACCGCAGGTCATCCAGCCATAAACCTGCGCCATATAAGCCTGAATGCCGCTGTTGGCACGTTCGACGATTGAACCATTAGAGCGTGGATATCGGTCCATGACGGTTACCTTTTGCGTATGAAACAAGATTTCGACCCCCATTTATGGGGCTCGGCCTGCTATAAGCGTACCACATAAAACCCGATGGCAAAGCGGCAAAGGTATTGATTTGTTTCCGCTGTTACGCGTTATGCGCTGAATAATTGGAGTTGCATCAAGGCGGCAACTGAGCGAATCCCCAGGAGCTTAGATAACTAAGTGACTGGGGTGAGCAAAGGCGGCCAACACAGATGCAGCTTCAAGTATGACGGAATACTGATCGGTTAAGCCTGACTGGCATTTTTTTATTCGGTCCCTGTAGGTTCAGTGTAGGTAGAATTGCCGTCAATATCCGGCATTTCTCTGCCGCCACAATGAACGGCAATTGGAGGGGCCGAAGGCGCGGCCCCTCCACCCGCGCCTTCGCTTAACACCCTCTGTCCGCTGCACGGATACCCTCGCTGCACCTGCGTTGTCGGCCGTGATGCGGCGTGATGAAGTGAGAGCCGTTGGCGCAGCCAACCGTCTGATAGGGCAAAGGCGCGGGTTGCAAGGGGCCGCGCCTCGGCCCCATGCTCGGTCGGAGCCTAAGACCCTCAGGGTGCTTTGCTCGTTTATCGACCGAAAATAACCTCGAACTTGCCAAAAAGCACCTTAACTGATCGGCATTTCTTCAAGTATGACGCGTGTTATGCCAGCGTTCCGCCGCCTGGCGATCGCTGTCGCGGGCATCGACCCAGCGGTCTCCCTGCCCGACGGCTTCGCGTTTCCAGAAGGGCGCCCGAGTTTTCAGGTAATCCATAATGAACTCGGCGGCCTCGAACGCCATGCTGCGGTGCGCGCTGGTCACGCCAACGAAGACAATCTCATCACCGGGAAACAGCTCGCCCACGCGATGGATCACCGTCGCGCGCTGCAAGGGCCAACGGCTACGGGCTTCGTCCAGGATCTCGGCCAGCGCTTTTTCGGTCATGCCAGGGTAGTGCTCGAGCGTCAGCGCACTGACGTCATCGCCCAGATTATGATTGCGTACCTTGCCGGTAAAGGTGACCACGGCGCCATCATCGTCGCACTGCGCCAACCACTGGTATTCGTCGCCGACGCTGAACGGCGCTTCACCCACGCGGATACGGGTATTTTCCACTCTTAACCTCCGGTTACCGGTGGAAAGAAAGCGACTTCATCGCCGGCGCGCAGCGGATGTTCGGCCGCCACCAGCGACTGGTTCACCGCGGTCAACAGCTTGCCGGACTCCAGCGCCAATGCCCAACGGTCGCCACGTTCGCACAGCGCCTTACGCAGCGCCTCTACCGTCGGGTAATCTGCCGGCATCGATAAATCGCCGGTGCCAACCAGTTCGCGTACCTGAGCAAAAAAAAGAATATTAATCATAGTTCCACCTTAAAATCACCGGATTTGCCGCCGCTTTTCGCCAGCAGCCGCACCGGGCCGATCACCATGTCTTTCTGTACCGCTTTACACATGTCGTAAATGGTCAATGCAGCCACTGAAGCCGCGGTTAACGCTTCCATTTCAACACCGGTCTTACCGGTCAGTCGGCAACAGGTTTCAATCCGCACCCGGCTATGTTCCGGTTGGGCCTCCAACTGCACTTCGACCTTGCTCAGCATCAGCGGATGGCACAGCGGGATCAGCTCCCAGGTGCGTTTCGTCGCCTGAATACCGGCGATGCGCGCCGTGGCGAACACGTCGCCCTTGTGGTGGCTGCCCTCGATAATCCTCGCCAGCGTGGTCGGCAACATCTCGACGAAAGCTTCGGCGCGCGCTTCGCGCACCGTTTCTGCTTTGGCTGAAACATCAACCATATGGGCTTCGCCCGCGGCGTTAATGTGGGTTAGCTGCGTCATAATTTTTATTTCTTCAGATGTGGCAGAAAGTTGCACGGGCGATGACGCGCGTCCAACTGCTCTTCAATAATGCGTTCCCAGGCGGTGCGACAGGCGCGGGTTGACCCCGGCATGGCAAAAATGACCGTCTGGTTGGCCATACCGGCCAGCGCGCGCGACTGGACAGTGGCGGTGCCAATCTCTTCGTAAGACACCATGCGGAACAGTTCGCCGAACCCTTCCACTTCGCGATCGAACAGCGGCAGCAGCGCTTCCGGGGTGTAGTCTCTGGCGGTAAAGCCGGTGCCCCCGGTGATCAGCACGGCCTGCACCGTTTCGTCTGCAATCCACGTGGAAACGCGTGCGCGGATCAGGTATTTGTCGTCTTTGACGATGGCGCGATCCACTACCCGGTGTCCGGCTTCAAGCGCCGCTTCTTGCAGGTACTGGCCCGAGGTGTCTTCCGCTTCGCCACGGCTGTCCGAAACGGTCAAAATAGCGATATGTACCGGAATGAATTCACTGTTGCCATGACTCATTGTTCACTTTGCTCCTATTCATAGGATACCCAATAGATTTCAAGTTGCAGCTAGGCGGCAAGGCCGTAAATCCCCAGGAGCTTACTCAGGTCAGTGACTGGGGTGAGCGCCCGCAGCCAACAACGCTGCGGCTTGAAAGATGCCGGGGATCAGCCGCCGATAAACGACAGGTTCTGCGTTATGCCACTGTTACCCTGATGCAGGAAGTGAGTCTGTTTCTTACTCAGCAGCCCGCCCTGGATGCGGTCCTTCAGTTCATCAAGCTGCTGATCATTCGTCAGCAGATCGCGCAGACCAATGCCCTGCTCGCCGAACAGACACAGGTGTAAATTGCCGATAGCGGAAACACGCAGCCGGTTGCAACTGGCGCAGAAATCTTTTTCATACGGCATGATCAAGCCCACTTCACCCTGATAATCCGGATGGCTGAACACCTGCGCCGGGCCGTCGCTGCGGCCGCGCGGCTGACGCTGCCAGCCCTGCTGTTCCAGCTGCAAACGGATCACTTCACCGGAAACGTGGTGCTTGCGAAACAGATCGCCCCCCTCGCCGGTTTCCATCAGTTCGATAAAGCGCAGTTGAATCGGGCGGTCTTTGATCCAGTTAAGGAAGGCGCCCAGCTGTTGGTGGTTAACGTCACGCATCAGCACCGCGTTGACCTTCACCTTGCTGAAACCGGCGGTAAAGGCGGCGTCGATGCCGTCCATCACCTGGCGGAACTTGTCCTGCCCGGTAATGGCATGAAATTGGCGGGGATCCAGGCTGTCGACGCTGACGTTGACCGCCGTCAGGCCGGCATCACGCCAGCCGGCGACGTCGCGCGCCATACGGTAACCGTTGGTGGTCACGGCGAGCTGGCGGATGGCCGGGTTTTCACGCACAGCGGCGATGATCTCGGTGAAATCGCGGCGCAGAGAAGGCTCTCCGCCGGTCAGGCGCACTTTTTCGGTGCCCAGTTCGGCGAATGCGCGACTGACGCGTCGGATCTCATCAAGCGACAAGAATGTTTTCGGGCTGCCGTTCGGGCGGTAGCCGTCCGGCAAGCAGTAGGTGCAACGAAAGTTGCACACGTCGGTGATCGATAGGCGCAAGTAATAGAACTTGCGCTCATAAGCATCAATGAGTTGCGGCACCATAACACCTTCCAAAGTCGGGAGATGCGAACGTTTCCGCTCTGCACCCTGGTGGCTGACTTCGCCACGGCCCAAGCGCCATATTGTTCGCAGGAACAACGTAGGCCCAGAGGCTAGGAGTTTTGGTCTCAGTTCCCGCAGTCGGAGTAGCCGGAACGAAACCGTGGTTTTCATCGGAATTCTAGCGCTAAACAAACGCGATAGCCAACGCGCAATTTCGCTATATAATTGTGTATACAGCGATTTTAGGCGATTCCTAATCTGGTAAACCATGATAAACAGCCTTTAGGGAGACGAATTGACCGGAATCACGCAAACCACACTCTTTTTCGCGTTTTTACGCCAAATCCGCTACTTTATGCGGGCAGTTAAGCCCCCTTGTAAGGAAATTTATGCGTAATCGAACCCTGGCCGATCTCGATCGGGTAGTGGCATTAGGCGGCGGTCATGGTCTTGGTCGCGTGATGTCTTCCCTGTCGTCTTTAGGCTCCCGTTTAACCGGTATTGTCACCACCACCGATAACGGCGGTTCTACCGGCCGTATTCGCCGTTCGGAAGGGGGCATTGCCTGGGGCGATACCCGTAACTGCCTGAATCAGTTGATCACCGAACCGAGCGTGGCTTCCGCGATGTTCGAATACCGCTTCAGCGGTAATGGCGAACTGTCTGGGCACAACCTCGGCAATCTGATGTTGAAAGCCCTGGATCACCTGAGCGTACGCCCATTGGAAGCGATCAACCTGGTGCGCAGCCTGCTGAAGGTGGACGCGGCGCTGATCCCGATGTCCGAACAGCCGGTGGACCTGATGGCGCACGATCATGAAGGCAACCACGTTTACGGCGAGGTGAATGTCGATCAACTGACCGACATGCCACAGGAGCTGATGCTGTCACCTCACGTCAACGCAACGCGCGAGGCGCTGGATGCTATCGCGCAGGCCGACGTGATCCTGATAGGACCGGGCAGTTTTCTGACCAGCCTGATGCCTCTGCTGTTGCTCGATGACCTTACGCAGGCTCTGCGTCGCAGTAGCGCCAATATGATTTATATCGACAACCTCGGACGCGAATTAAGCGTCGCGGCGGCAGCCTTGACGCTGAAGAACAAGCTGGAATTGATGGAGGCGAAAATTGGCCGCCAGATGATTGATGCCGTCATTGTCGGGCCAACGGCGGATACCCGTGAAGTGCAAGATCGGGTGGTGATCAAACAGCCGCTGGAAGCGCAGGATATTCCTTACCGCCACGATCGTCAGTTGCTGCGCCAGGCGCTGGATCAGGCGTTGATCGAGTTAGGTGCCCGCGCCTGAGCGTTTATTTGCCGCCACGTAGCCACGGGTTATCGCTGGCGGCCTGCTCAACCATGTCGAGATAAAGATCTTCCACCTGTTTGCGCGCCCAGGGCGTGCGACGCAGAAATTTCAGGCTGGACTTGATGCTGGGATCGCTGCTGAAGCAGTTGATGCGAATGCGTTCAGCCAGCCCTGACCAACCGTAGTTTTCCACCAGTTTATTCAGAAGCTGTTCCAGAGTGATGCCGTGCATCGGGTCTTTGGACTGGTGTTGGGTCATGGTCGGTGGCTCGCAGTAGTCAAATGGCCGCACACCATAATCAGCTTTGGCGGAGGCGACAAGGATTTTATGTTTTGGCGGCGCCGCGGTCTGCAGCGCGCCAATGGGTTATGAAATGGCAATAAACTGCTCGCGCAGCTGGTGGATTTCGTCACGCAAGCCCGCCGCCTGCTCGAACTCCAGGTTTTGCGCGTGGGTATACATTTGCGCTTCCAACTCGCGAATCTTCTGATCCAGCGCTTTTGGCGTAAGATTTTGGTACTGGGCGGCGTTTTCCGCACCTTTCCCCTTCCCTTTGCCTTTGCTGCGGGTACTGGGTTTGCCCAACTGCAAAATATCGGAAATTTTCTTGTTCAGGCCCTGCGGTACAATGCCGTTTTCTTCGTTGAACGCCTGCTGTTTGGCACGGCGACGCTCGGTCTCGCCGATCGCTCTGGCCATCGAGTCGGTAATTTTGTCACCGTAGAGGATAGCTTTACCGTTGAGGTTACGCGCCGCACGCCCAATGGTCTGGATCAATGAACGTTCGGAACGCAGGAAGCCCTCTTTATCGGCATCCAAAATCGCCACCAGCGATACCTCTGGCATGTCCAGCCCTTCACGCAACAGGTTGATACCCACCAGCACGTCAAACTCGCCCAGGCGCAGGTCACGAATGATTTCGACCCGTTCCACGGTATCGATGTCCGAGTGCAGGTAGCGCACCCGCTCGCCATGCTCTTCCAGGTATTCGGTCAGATCTTCCGCCATGCGTTTGGTCAGCGTGGTAACCAGCACACGCTCGTTGATCGCCACCCGCTTGCGGATTTCGGAAAGCAGATCGTCCACCTGGGTGGTCACCGGCCGCACTTCGATTTGCGGATCCAGCAGCCCGGTTGGGCGCACCACCTGATCGATAATGTCACCACCGGATTTTTCCAGCTCGTATTTGCCCGGCGTAGCAGACACATAGATAGTCTGTGGCGCCAGCGCTTCGAACTCTTCAAAGCGCAGCGGGCGGTTATCCAGCGCCGACGGCAGGCGGAAACCGTATTCCACCAGCGTTTCCTTGCGTGAACGGTCGCCTTTGTACATACCGCCGATTTGCGGAATGGTCACGTGGGACTCGTCAACCACCAGCAGACCATCTGCCGGCAAATAGTCGAACAGCGTTGGCGGTGGCTCACCCTCGCCACGCCCGGACAGGTAGCGCGAATAGTTTTCAATGCCGGAGCAGTAGCCCAGTTCGTTCATCATCTCCAGATCAAACTGGGTGCGCTGCGTCAGACGCTGTTCTTCCAGCAGCTTGTTATTGGCCAGCAGCACCTTGCGCCGCTCGGCCAGATCCACCTTGATCTCTTCCATCGCCTGCAGGATCCGCTCGCGCGGCGTCACATAGTGCGATTTGGGGTAAATGGTAAAACGCTGCACCTCTTGTTCGATCTGGCCGGTCAGGGGATCAAACAGCGAAAGCCGTTCGACCTCTTCGTCAAACAGCTCGATGCGCAGCGCCAATTCATCCGATTCCGCCGGGAAGACGTCAATCACTTCACCCCGCACGCGGAAGGTCGCGCGCTGGAAAGCCTGATCGTTGCGGCTATATTGCAGCTCCGCCAAACGACGCAGGATCGCCCGCTGATCGATGATCATGCCTTTGGTCAGGTGCAGCATCATCTTCAGGTACAAATCCGGATCGCCCAGGCCGTAGATCGCCGATACCGACGCCACCACGATCACATCGCGACGTTCCAACAGCGCTTTCGTCGCAGAAAGGCGCATCTGCTCGATGTGTTCGTTCACCGAGGCATCTTTTTCGATAAAGGTGTCGGAGCTGGGGACGTAGGCCTCCGGCTGATAGTAGTCGTAGTAAGAAACGAAATACTCGACTGCATTCTCGGGAAAGAACTCTTTCATCTCACCATACAGCTGCGCCGCCAAAGTTTTATTGGGCGCCAGCACCATGGTGGGCCGGTTGAGATCGGCGATCACATTAGCGACGGTGAATGTCTTGCCCGAGCCGGTTACGCCCAGTAGCGTTTGGTGAGCCAGGCCGTCTTCCAGGCCCTCTTCCAGCTTACGGATGGCTTCCGGCTGGTCGCCGGCCGGCTTGAATTCGGAATGCAGTTTGAACGTTTTACTCATTGACTCGGCTACCCTGTGGAGATGCGCGCGCTCAGGCGGCCATGGAGCTGCTGCTCGGTGAATGGCCTCTAATTATGGAAAGCCCCGGCGATTTTCGCCAGTGCCTATGATACTGGATATAAAACCAGCTTCAAGCGGTTCGTTGCTTTGGCGTGCGTCAATCCGGGCTGAATGCACCGCCAGAGTTACAGCGGCGTGACATTTTTATTGTCAATAACAGTTTTATCCCCAAAATCCGCCACGAATTAACTTATTGATAGCACTGTGGCGAAAAATCATACATAGGCACTTCATCAATACAGAGGCCGCTTGATTTTAGTTAATTTATTGATTAATAATGATTTTATAAAAAAGACGAGATTGCGGACAAAGCGAACAGAACCCGCGTCCGCTCTCGCTTTAAACCGGTTTTCTAAATCTAATGCACAAGGTTATCCACAGGAATAGTGGATAACTCTCACCGCCCCGCCCCCGGCGGGAGTTGCAGAAAGAACGCTTTTTGGCGTTTCTTCTCGCCAAGATGGCTTTTTTAGTTATTTTTTCACAAAAATATCGCTTTGTTTATGCCGATTAATGCTAAAAAGACCCATTGCCAAAAACAGATTTGTCCCATTGTTACCTTCCTTTGCTGCATCTTGCGGCGAGCGATGAAATAGCTTGCACCATAACTCTTCTGCTCAGCACCGGAAGAGTGCAAAAATCGTCCGTGTTAACTTTCCCGCTATTTTCCGCTATTCCACCCAGCCCACGTCTGGCGCGCCAGGCCGTTAACAAGGCAATAACAATCTCTGATTTACAGCGTTCAAAAAGTTGGCCCAAGGGTTGCATTACCCTTTGACGGCGAAAGTGGGCTCGGGGAAATCTACGCCCCGAAACGGCAGAATGAGCTGCTCGGGGTTTAGCGTCACGCCAATGCGAATCAACTGACATTGGCGACATAAACATGAGAGAGCGCTAACGAATGGCCTTTAGGTGCCATTTTCACCTATGTATTGCTTGCTTAAGTCAAAACTTAACTACCTCGTTGAAGGTAGCAGATCAGCATTTTGTCCCAGACATTGAAACACTCGGGAAAGAAACCGCTAAGGCGGAAATCGCAGTAGGGAGTGGATTAAGCGAGGAAGAAGGGGTTCGTCCCCCTTCCCTGCACCGGCCGCCCTGCGGTTCCGGCGGGTGAAATCGGCGCGGCCTGTTAACGCCGCGTTACGCCGACGCCCGCTATGGGCGTACAACCACGAGTGGAAGACAGGTCTTTGAGGAGAATGCCGGATGTTGAGTTTAAGGTCAGTGAATCAGTTTTATGGGCAAAACCATACCCTGTGGGATATCAATCTGGAACTGCCGCGTGGCCAATGTACGGTGCTTATCGGCCGTAACGGCGTCGGCAAAACCACGCTGGTCAACTGCATTATGGGTCATTTGCCGGTGGTCAGCGGCAGCATGACCTGGCAGTTGGCAGACGAACCCCCGCAAAATCTGCTGCAGCAGCCGGTAGAAACCCGAACGGAGCTGGGGATCAGCTACGTTCCCCAGGGGCGACAGATATTTTCACAACTCAGCGTTGAGGAAAACCTGCAGGTGGCGCTGATGGCCGGACGTGATAAATCCCGCCGCATCCCGCCGTTGATTTATAACCTGTTTCCCAACCTGAGGGAGATGCGCGGACGTCGGGCCGGCGATTTGGGCGACGGCGAACAGCAGCAGCTGGCGATTGGCCGCGCACTGGTACTGGAACCAGAGCTGCTGATCCTCGACGAACCCACCAGCGGTGTTCAACCGTCTATCGCCGCCGATATCGGCAACGTGATCCGCAAACTTAACCGGGAACTGGGCATGACTATCCTGCTGGTGGAGCACAAACTGCCCTTTGTCCGCCGCGTGGCAGATCGCTTTTGCCTGATGGATAAGGGCCGCAGCGTGGCGGATGGTACGCTGGAACAGTTGGATGAGGACTTGATCAATGCCTATCTGGCGGTGTGATAAGCAGGGACGCAAATAATGCGTCCCTGCTTTTAATTAGCCGATGCTGAATTAACACCTCTGCCGTTGTACCAACGCAGACAGAACGATAGAGACTGGAAGTGGTCAGACACTCCCTCCATATTCAACGGGTTTTCACATCCAATATACTTGAATCGAGGGTTAGATCATGGCTGATAATGATGCACAATTTATCCAATATAGCGATCTGAACAGTAAAGCCTGGACGCTAAAAGAGCGTCTCGATGTGGCGGGTATTTACGTCAAGTCGCGCGACGAGCTGGTCAAAGCGCAAACCTTCATTAAAGACACCTTAAAAAGACCGACAACCGTAAAATTCGCCTCCCCGTTTGAGACCTGGATAGCCCCCAAGACAGATATCGACGTTGGCTTCGTTTATATTGACGGCAATGGTGTAAAAATCACCACTAACATTCCAAGTGGCACTGAAAACGATCACAACTACTTTATGCGTTGCTATGCGACCTCGCTCGCACTGGATAATGGTGTCCCCATTCGGCCAGCGCCAATCTTAAAAAACTTTAGCGTCAAAGGGATCGGTGCAAAGAAAAAAACTGCGTTACCTGATATGGCAGATGAAAAAAAAGACGAATACAACTTTATTGACGGGATCTTGTTTGATTCGCCAGAAAAAAAAGATCCACAAGGAAATCTGCTGGGAGGCCTGCTGGGGAACTTTTCCGTTAATAACGTGTATATTTCTGGTTTTTATTACGGTATGTATTTTGGCGCTAACGCCTATATTGGACATCACTACGCCTGTGAGGTCATCCGTTGTTATGAATGTGTACATATGCCATCCGCTGAATCCGGTGCTAAAAACTTTGGCGAAGGGATTAACTTCTTTGGCGGTACACTCGGTAACTCGCAAGGTCTGGCCATTGGCAACCAGAATCCGAACGGTGCATTTCGTTTTTTCGGTACATCAATAGATTACGCTGGTGCTATTGTAAATGTGCAAGCGGGGAGCGTCGAATTGCACGGTTGCCATATCGAGTTCAATAATGAAAATAGTCCGCTTACTGATTTCCCGTTCCGCTGTAGTGCCAACCAAAACGCCTCGCTACTTATTCAGGGGGGTGAAATTATTACGCTGGAAGGCCCCCTGACCAAAGAATACTGTTTTTTTGCTGAAGCTGGCAGCAGTGGAATTATCGTCGAAAATGTCAAATTTTATGGTGTGAGAACCACGACAGGACGTTATTTCGGCGGCACCGGTGACTTCGTGATCCGTAATAGCCGCCTCGATGGTGGCGGCGGAGGCAAAGGTCTTCAAACTTTAACCACCATGAATAATAACAAGATTAAAGACGGAAGTTTTTCATTCACGACGAAACCTATAGGTTGGGAAGTCTCTGGCGGTAGCGTCAGCGATCCCTTCACCTCAGACGCCATCACTATCGCCATCGAATCCGGTGCAGGCACTAACGGCAGTAATGCGTTAAAAGTGACAAAATTGGGCAATACCAACGCCAATGCGGGCCTAAGGTTGATTGTGCCAGTATCGCAATATGAACAGTTAGGTGCTTGTTTTACCCTGAAAACACTGAATGGCGGCACCGGCAATTTATTTTCCACGCTGCACTATGCCTGTATTCAGGAAACCGAAAGCAATGGTGTGTCGATCATCGCGAAATCGGATGCCGCCGCCTGGGATGGCATGCTAAACACCAATGATTATCTCGAATTCAAAGAATACCGATTTAATAGCAACAGGCGAAAAGTGCCGGTTTGGGCAACTCACGTTATCTTGTCATTCAATTTGTATGCTTTAGCTAAAAACGGGGTTTTATACGTGGATAACGCTTGCATCACCGCCATGTAAATAGGCAACCAGCCGATCTCCGTCCATGGCGAATACCCTGGACGGAGGATCTAACGCTTAAAGGGGTAAAACGCTCAAATCCAGATACTGCCCCAGCGCCTGCCGTTCGGCTTCGGGCAGATGGGGGATCTCCCCCAGCAACGGGGCCGGTAACATGCGCCGCAGCGTGGCCATATATTCCTGATGGCGGCGACCCGGTGCGCAGACGTCATTGGCGATCCAACCGACCAGCGGCAATCCCGCCTGCCGGATAGCCTGTGCGGTCAGCACGGCATGGTTGATGCAGCCCAGCCGTATTCCCACCACCAAAATGACCGGCAGTTGTTCCTGCTGCACCCAGTCGGCAAAGGTATGTTGCTCACTAAGCGGCGTAAACCAGCCCCCGGCGCCTTCGACCAACAGCCACTCGGCCCGCTGCTCCAGGTGACGTAACCCGGTGGAAAGCTGAGCCAGTTCGATCGGCCGCCCTTCGTCGGCGCTGACAATGTGCGGTGAGGTCGGTTCTGCAAACACATAAGGGTTTACTTCGCCATAGCTTAGCGCCACCGAACTATTGGCCTGCAATGCCAACGCATCGCCGTTACGTAGCCCTTCCGTGGTCATCTCGCTGCCTGAAGCTACCGGCTTGTAGCCGGCCGTGCGGTAACCCGCCAAATTGGCTGCCTGCAGCAAGGCACTGCTGGCCACGGTTTTGCCCACTTCGGTATCGGTGCCGGTGACAAACCAACGCTTAATCACGATAAATCACTCCATAAACCAGATGATAGCTGAGCGGAAATTGTCCACGACGGCAGGGATAGGCTGCCTGCAAGGCGGCGAGGCGCTGTCGGGACAGTAACCCAGCCTCTCGTCCCTGATGCAAATGGGTCGCACCTATCCCCTTGAGGGATCGCATCAACGCCATTACGTCCGGGTAATTCAGGGTTTGCCATTCCGCCTGCAGGTGATGGCGATAACCCGCACAGGCCGCCTCAATCTGCGCCAGCGGCAGAAAATCATTAACATGGCGCTCACCGTCCACCTGCTGCCAGGCGTCACCCAATTCATGCAGCGAACCTTCAGCCAGGGTGGAAAATAAAATCACGCCGCCCGGGCGGGTAACGCGGTACAACTCTGCCAACGCCCGCGGCAGATCGCTGCACCATTGCACCACCAGGCTGCTGAAACTGATATCCACGGCAGCATCGGCTAAGGGAACATTTTCGATGTCGCCCAGCAGATAATGATCCGCTGCCTGCTGCTGGCGGGCAAAGGCCAGCATACCCGGTGCCAAATCGAGCGCCGTCACCTGCTTGCCCAGTTCGCGCCAGCGGCGGCTGAAATAACCGGTGCCACAGCCGGCATCGAGCAGTTGCTCGCCCCGGTGATCCTGCGCCATCCCCAGTAAGCGCTCACCCACATCACGCTGTAATACCGCCACCGCGTCATAACTCACGGCCGCGCGGCTAAAGGCCGAGGCGACCGCTTGCTTGTTAACCTGTTCAAACGCTGACGTCATGCAATACCTCCAGCAGACGATCGATATCCTGTGGCTGATGCGCCGCCGTCAGGGTAATACGCAAACGCGCACCGCCCGGCGGTACCGTTGGCGGGCGGATCGCACTCACCCACAGGCCTTGCGCACGCAGGTGCTGCGCCAAATCAAGCGCTCGCTGATTATCCCCCACCAACAACGGCTGAATGGCGGTTAGAGACTCCGTCAACGTCAGCGACAACTGGGCCGCCCCCTGGCGAAATCGCTGAATATTCGTGTTCAACCGCGTGCGTAATTCGTCACCCTGCTGGATACAATGCAACGCTGCCTGCAGCGCACAGGCCTGTGCCGGCGGCATCGCCGTGCTGTAAATCAGATGGCGGGCAAACTGCAACAGGTATTCGGCCGTAGATTCATCGCACAGGACCGCAGCGCCACTGAGGCCAAAGGCTTTGCCGAAAGTGACCACCAACAACTCGGGCCGTACGCCCTGCTGCCAGCAACTGCCGCGCCCCTGTTCACCCTGAACGCCAATGCCATGTGCGTCGTCAACCATCAGCCAGGCGCCTGCCTCGCGGGTCAAACGATGCAGCTCTGCCAAAGGGGCACTGTCGCCGTCCATGCTGAATACCCCTTCGGTGACCGCCAATGTCTGGCCGCCGCAGGGTTTTGCCAGCAAATCGGCCAACGCCTGCGGTTGGTTATGGCGAAAGCGTCGGAGTTGGGCCGGTGAGTGAGCTGCCGCCTCCAGCAGCGAGGCGTGGCTAAGCCGATCGGCCAGGATGCGATCCTCGTCCTGCATCAGCGCCGCCAGCAGCGCCTGATTGGCGGCATAGCCAGAGATAAACAGCAGCGCGCGCGGATAGCCCAACCACTGCGCCAATTGTTGTTCCAGCGCCTGATGTGCAGTACAAAAACCGGTGACGTGGCCGGAACCGCCGGACCCCACGCCATATTGCTGCGCACCCTGCTGCCAGGCAGCGATCACCTGCGCATTCTGGCTCAGGCCCAGATAGTCATTGCCGGAAAAATTCAGGTAGCGTTGGTCGTTAAGCTGAAGATGGCGGCCATTGCCGCCCTGATTCACTAAACGGTGGCGGTAAGCGGCACTCTGTTGCCGCTCCTCCAGCGCCTGTTCAATACGTTGTTGCCAGCTCATTACAGCGCCGCGTTGTAAAACTCAGCGGTATCGGCCTGCATCAGGCGCGCAGCCAGCACTTCTTGTTGCTGGTTGTCGCCGTGCTCGGTTTCGGTCTGCTGCGGGTTGAGGCCCAGCTTGCGGAACAATTGCAGATCCTTGTCCTCTTCCGGGTTTGGCGTGGTCAGCAGCTTGCAGCCGTAGAAGATGGAGTTGGCACCGGCCATAAAGCACATCGCCTGGGTTTGTTCGTTCATCTGCTCGCGACCGGCTGAAAGACGCACGTAAGAAGACGGCATCATGATGCGTGCCACTGCGATAGTGCGAATGAAATCAAAAGGATCGACGTCGTCGTTGTCCGCCAGCGGCGTCCCCTTAACCTTCACCAGCATGTTGATCGGCACGCTCTCCGGCGGCGTGGGCAGATTGGCCAACTGTACCAGCAGCCCTGCGCGGTCACGCACCGTTTCTCCCAGCCCAACGATGCCGCCGGAGCAGACTTTGATACCCGCACCACGCACCTTGCCCAACGTATCCAGGCGTTCCTGATAGCTACGGGTGGTGATGATATTGCCGTAGAATTCCGGCGAGGTATCCAGGTTGTGGTTGTAATAATCCAGCCCGGCTTCGGCCAAGCGTTCCGCCTGTGAGCCATCCAGCGTGCCCAGGGTCATGCAGGTTTCCATCCCCATGGCCTTCACGCCTTGCACCATCTGCTGCAGGTAAGGCATATCGCGCTCGTGCGGGTTTTTCCACGCCGCGCCCATACAGAAGCGGGTCGATCCGTTTGCCTTGGCCTTGCGCGCCGATTCCAGCACCTGTTCCACCTGCATCAACCGCTCCGACTCCAGGCCGGTTTTGTAGCGGGAGCTCTGCGGACAGTACTTGCAGTCTTCGGGACAGGCGCCGGTTTTGATTGATAACAGCGTGCTCACCTGCACCTGACGCGGATCAAAATGCTGGCGGTGAACCGTCTGGGCTTCAAACAATAACTCAAGCAGGGGTTTATCAAACAGGGTCTGGGCGAGACCCACTGTCCAGTGAATGCGATCGGCCATCACGGCGTCTCCAAAAATGAAAAAAGTGTCGTCAGTTTAGATATTGTGGATATACTGTCAACCATTACACACATGATTTGGTTTACAAGTATGTCTGTCACTGACTCCGACCTGGAATTCGATCAGCGCCATATCTGGCACCCTTACACCTCGATGAGCCACCCACTGCCCTGTTATCCGGTAGAGGCCGCCAGCGGCGTTGAACTACAGTTGGCCGATGGCCGACGCCTGATTGACGGTATGTCGTCCTGGTGGGCGGCCATTCACGGGTATAACCACCCGCAATTGAACCTGGCCGCCACGCAGCAGTTGGAAAAGATGTCGCACGTGATGTTCGGCGGCATTACCCACCCCGCTGCGATTGAACTGTGTCGCAAGTTGGTCGCTATGACGCCGGAAGCGCTGCAATGCGTGTTCCTGGCGGATTCCGGATCGGTGGCGGTGGAAGTGTCGCTGAAGATGGCGTTGCAATACTGGCAAGCGCGCGGGGAACGGCGGCAGCGCATTCTGACCCTGCGTCACGGCTATCACGGCGATACCTTCGGCGCGATGTCGGTATGCGATCCGGACAACTCGATGCACAGCCTGTATCAGGGCTATCTCGCGCCGCACCTGTTCGCTACCGCGCCGCAGTGCGGTTTCAATCAGGCCTGGGATGAAAATGATATCGCCCCGTTCGCCGCGCTGCTGGAACAACACGCCGGTGAAGTGGCGGCGGTGATCCTGGAACCGGTAGTCCAGGGGGCAGGCGGCATGCGCATCTATCACCCGACTTACCTTAAACGGGTACGCGAACTCTGTGACCGCTATCAGGTGCTGCTGATTGCCGACGAGATCGCTACCGGTTTCGGGCGCACCGGCAAGCTGTTCGCCTGTGAACATGCCGAGGTAGTACCGGATATTCTGTGTCTGGGCAAGGCGTTGACCGGCGGCTATATGACGCTTTCCGCCACCCTGACCACCCGCCACGTGGCGGAAACCATCAGCAACGGCGCTGCGGGCTGCTTTATGCACGGTCCTACCTTTATGGGCAATCCTTTGGCCTGCGCGGTGGCGAATGCCAGCCTGTCGCTGCTGGCGGAAAATCGCTGGCAACAGCAGGTGGCCGCCATCGAGACCCAGTTGAAACAGCAGCTATTGCCGCTGAAAATGCAGCCAAAAGTAGCGGACGTGCGGGTATTGGGGGCGATTGGCGTAGTGGAAATGCGCGAGCCGGTGGATATGGCGCAGCTACAGCGCGGATTCGTCGAGCGCGGCGTGTGGATCCGCCCGTTCGGCAAACTGATTTATTTAATGCCGCCTTACATCATCGAGCCTGAACAGCTCAGCAAATTGACCGCCGCAGTCACCGCCGCGGTCCAATAACAGATTACCAATGCTGGTCCAGATAACGGGCCAGCAATACCAGACACAACACCCACAGCAAAATGATCATTACCGCCGCCATCCGCCCGGTAGGATTGTCGATACGCCTTTGCGCCTTCTCGCGGAACTCCACCATCAGCGGCTTGGGGATCAACCGCACCGCCAGCATTATGCCCAGCGGCACAATAATCACGTCGTCCAGATAGCCCAGCACCGGAATAAAGTCCGGGATCAGATCGATAGGCGATACCGCATAACCCGCCACCAGCAGGGCGATCAATTTGGCATACCAGGGCGTGCGCCGGTCACGGGCGGCCAGCCAAAGAGCATAAATGTCGCGCTTGATGCCCTTGGCCCAGCGGCGCAGCCAACCAAACCACGGCGTGCGTTTTTTTAATGAAATCATGATTGCTTGTATCGATCTGTGAATTATTGATGTCGCGTATGTAGCTTCGGCGTTAACGAGGATAACTCATAGAGCAGGCCGCTGGCGAGGCGCAATGAGGCTTGTGTTATTACGTCAAAAAGGTCTAGCTTAGGCATTCAGCTTTTACCGACCAATGGAGTCATTATGAGCTTTCGTTTGTACAGCAACGATTTGCAGGACGGCGCGAAAATGCCGGAGCGCCAGGTATTCAACGGCATGGGCTATCATGGCGATAATCTGTCGCCGCATCTGGCCTGGGACGGTGTGCCGGAAGGCACCAAGAGTTTCGTGATTTCGGTATACGATCCCGATGCCCCGACCGGCTCCGGCTGGTGGCACTGGGTGGTAGCCAATATCCCGGCTGCCACGCGTGAACTGCCGCAGGGCGCAGGTTCCGGCAAGGGCGGCTTACCGGCCGGCGCCGTGCAGACCCGCACCGATTTTGGTTCCGCCGGCTATGGCGGCGCGGCGCCACCGCAGGGAGAAAGCCACCGCTATCACTTCACCGTCCACGCACTGGACGTAGAAAGTATTGAGGTGGATGAAGGTTCCAGCGGCGCGCTGGTCGGTTTCAACGTGCACTTCCATAGCCTTGGCAGCGCCACGCTGACGGTGAAATACAGCTGATTTTCGGGAAAAACAACCCCAACCCGAGAGACTGTAGGGGCGCAGCAAGCTGCGCCCTCATTATTCATTCACCCTTACGGCAACCGGGTATCATTTACTTCGCTAATACGCTTACCCACATCGGGCCTTTACCCACCGGGTAACGTGCCAGAGTGGTCAGCTTGCCGCTGGCCTGATCGATTTCATATACCCCGATATGATCGGACTTCTGGCCGGACGAGATCACAAAGCGGCCGCTGTGGTCGATGTTGAAGCCGCGTGGCTGCTCTTCAGTCGGGTGGTAGCCAACGACCGACAGGGTGCTGCCATCTTCGGAGACGCTGAAAATGGTCAAAATGCTGGCGGTGCGGTCGCTGGTGTAGAGGAAGCGGCCATTCGGCGTGAGGTGAATATCCGCCGCCCAACGGGTGCCGTTGAAATCGGCAGGCATGATATCCAGCGTTTGCGCCAGGGTGTATTTAGCGCCGTTTTCACTGATGGCCAGCACGTCTACCGTGCCGTCCAGTTCGTTGACGCAGTAGGCAAATTTGTCGTTAGGGTGGAATGCCATGTGGCGCGGGCCAGCACCGGCGGCGGTTGCAACCGCTTCCTGAGCATGCGGCGTCAGTTCACCCTGTTGATCCAAATTGAACAGACGAATGCGATCTTCTTTCAGGCAAGGCACCAGCAGCAGCTGATTGGTCGGATCGATATTGGCCGAGTGCGGCGCAGTTAACCCGTCAATCTGCTGAAGAGGTGCGCCCACTACGCCGTCATGGCCGATCGGACTGACGCTGGCGCAGTTACCGCTGTAGGAGGCGGAGAACAGATAACGCCCCTGCAAATCGGTGGAGATATGGGTCGGGCTGCCCGGCAGCGGTGCCATGCCCGCCTGTTGCAGCGTGCCGTCCGCCTCGATGCGGTAGCTGACAATGCCGAACGCCGGGCGCACGCCGACGTACAGGTGCGTTCGGTCCGGGTGGATCGCCATCGGTTGCACCTGACCCGGGACTTCGACGGTTTGCAGCAGCGCCAGGGCCCCTGCATCGCCTAACTGCCAGACGTGAATTTGTTGGCTTTCCGGGCTGGCGACATAAACGATTTGCTTCATGTGTTCTCCTTGAATAGGGTAAGAGAGAAACCGGTTTCAGGTTTTTCGGTTTCCCCTAGCTTACCTCACATCCGTGACATAACAACCCTGTGTTGCTGAGGAAATCTGTGCTGTTTTATCCATCGCTTATCCGGTGTACCATCGGTTTAATTTTGTTGCTAACGATAATGAGATCCCTATGAGCTACCGCGTCATTGCCCTCGATCTGGATGGCACCCTGCTGGACAACCAAAAACGCATTTTACCGCAGTCGCTGGCTGCCCTGGCGCAAGCGCGCGCTGCCGGTATCAAAGTGATTGTCGTCACCGGCCGCCATCACGTGGCGATCCACCCGTTTTATCAGGCGCTGGAGATAGACACCCCGGCAATCTGCTGCAACGGCACCTATCTGTATGACTTCCAGCAGCAAAAAGTGCTGGCCGCCGATCCGCTGGCCAAAGATCAGGCCAAACTGGTGCTGCAAATGCTGAAACAAAGCGGCATTCACGGCCTGATGTACGTGGACGACGCCATGCTGTATCAGGAACCCAGCGGCCACGTCACCCGTTCACTTGCCTGGGCGGAAACCCTGCCGCCGGAGCAGCGCCCAACGCTGTTGCAGGTCAACAGCCTGGTACAGGCGGCCGATGAAGCACAATCCATCTGGAAATTCGCCACTTCGCACGCCGATATTCCCGCTCTGCGCCAGTTTGCCGAAACGGTGGAAAAAGAGCTGGGGCTGGCCTGCGAATGGTCGTGGCACGATCAGGTCGATATCGCCAAAGGCGGTAACAGCAAAGGGAAACGCCTGCAGCAGTGGGTCGAGTCGCAGGGCCTGAGCATGGATCAGGTGGTGGCGTTCGGGGATAACTACAATGACCTCAGCATGCTGGAAGCGGTAGGCCTGGGCGTGGCGATGGGCAATGCCGACGACGCTATCAAGCAACGCGCCGATTTGGTGATCGCCGATCACCTGCAGCCCGGCATCGCCGAGGTGATCCGCACGCGCGTGCTGGGTCAGTAATTCGTGATTGCCCTCCCCGCGGGGAGGGCGCTATTTAACGCGCCTCGCGGCTGATCGACACGCTTTTCACCTGCGCATACAACCATTGACCCGGTCGGATCGCCAACTCATCACGCGCCCACGGCGTAATACGCGCCCACAGCACGCTCTCTCCCACCGCCAGTTTCACCTCCACCTGCCCATCCACGTCCAGGCACGCGCTCACCTTGGCCGGCAGTACGTTGCGGATACTGCTGTTGACCGGCGGCTGCAGCACCAATGAAACGTCGGCGGCGTTAATTCGGATGCGCAGTTGAGCGCCCAACGCGGCATCGACTCCGCTGACCCACAGGCGTTGGTCGCCCAACGCCAGGGCCGTCATGGCGTAGCGCGCATGATGTTCAATTACGCTAACGCGCAGCACGCTGCTTTGATCTTCACGCTGCAACCATGGCCGCAGTGCGCTGCTGGCCCACACTTCTTCCAGCCCGCCGAATGCCCTTACCTGACCGTTATCCAGCACCATCACCTGCTCGGCCAAACGCAGAATTTCATCCATGCTGTGGCTGACATAAAGGATCGGCGTATTGACGTCCTGAGCCAACCGCTCCAGATACGGCAGCAGTTCGCGCTTGCGCGGCAGGTCCAGCGACGCCAGAGGTTCATCCATCAGCAGCAACTCCGGCGCGGTCAATAAAGCGCGACCAATCGCCACCCGCTGTTTTTCACCGCCGGACAGCGTCAACGGCAGGCGGTTGAGCAAGGGTCCGATACCCAGCAATTCAACAATGTTGTCGAACTGAGCACGCATACTGGTCGCCATACCGTATTGCAAGTTGCCACGTACCCGATAATGCGGGAACAGGCGCGCGTCCTGAAACACGTAGCCAATCCGCCGCTTCTCCGGTGGCAGGCACAGGCCGCTGGCGGTATCCACCAGCGTACGGCCATTGAGCACAATGCGGCCTTGCTGCAGGCGCGTCAGGCCGCCAATGGCATTGATTAAGGAAGTTTTACCCGCACCCGACAGGCCAAAAATCGCGGTGATGCCCTGCGCGGGCAGATCGGCGCGCACGTTAAGGTTTAAATCCCCAAGGCGTTGGGAGAAATCCAGCTCCAGCATTTACACGCCCATCCGTTTACGACCCCAGCGGGCCAGCCACTCGGAAACCATCAGTGAAAGCAGTGACAGCACTATGGCAATCACGCACAGGCGCGCGGCGGCGGCTTCAGCCCCCGGCGTTTCAATCAGGGTATACATCGCCAGCGGTATGGTGCGCGTCTCGCCGGGAATGTTGGAAACAAAGGTAATGGTGGCGCCGAACTCGCCCAGAGAACGGGCAAAGGCCAATACCACACCGACAATCACGCCGGGCAGCGACAGCGGCAGCGTGATGGTGAAAAACACCCGCCACGGGTTGGCCCCCAGGGTGCGGGCAGCCTGCTCCAGCCGGGTATCCACCGCCTCCAGCGCCAACCGGATGGCGCGCACCATCAGCGGGAACGCCACCACGGCAGAAGCCAGCGCCGCACCGCGCCAGCTAAAGCTGAAACTGAAGCCAAACCAGTCATACAGCCATTCGCCAATCACGCCGCGCCGCCCCATGGCGATCAGCAATAAATAGCCGACCACCACCGGTGGTAGTACCAGCGGCAGGTGAATAATACTGTCCAGCAGCGATTTACCCGGGAAGCGGCAGCGTACCAGTACCCAGGCCATCAGAATGCCAAAGGGTAAACTGCACACCACCGCCAGGGCGGACACTTTCAGGCTCAGTTCAACGGCCTGCCACTCGTAATCACTCAGGATCATTTACGCGGGGAGAATCCATAATGTTTGAAAATAGCAGCCGCTTCCGGGCTCTTCAGGTAGCTGTAGAACGCGCTGACGGCCGGGGTTTGATGACCTTTCACAATCGCCATCGGGTATTCCACCGGTTTGTGGCTGTCTTCCGGGAAGATGGCCACCACGCTGACTTTATCACTGGCTACCGCGTCTGAACCATAAACAATGCCCAATGGCGCTTCGCCACGTTCTACCAGTGCCATGGCGCTGCGTACGTTGTTGGCCCGGGCCAACTTAGGTTCCAGCGCGGTCCAGGCTCCGAGATTCTGCAGCGCTTCCTTGGCATAAATGCCGGCAGGCACGTGATCCGGATCACCCACCGACAGGCGGCCGCCATTGAGCAGTTTTGCCCAGTCGGTTTGCTTGTCGAGCGTGATTTTAGCCGGTTTGGCGTCTTTTGCCGCGATCAGCACCAGTTCGTTGCCCAACAGGGTATAACGGGTGTCTTTGACCATTTGCTGTTTGTCGATGGCGTAATCCATCCACTGCTGATCGGCAGAGATAAACAGATCGGCCGGGGCGCCCTGCTCAATCTGGCGCGCCAGCGTGGAAGAGGAGGCGAATGAGGAAACCACCTGCACATCCTTGCCTTTCTGGTATTGGGTCGCGATATCCTGCAGTGCGTTAGTCAGCGAGGCGGCCGCAAAAACGGTAATTTTATCCGCTGCCGATGCCTGCATAACCATACCGGATGCCAATACGATACCGCCGACCCACTTAGTCCATTGCTGTTTCATTGTTTTCTCCGCAAGTTAACGTGCATTATCACTCTTCGTTATATAAAAAATAATATAACGTCGCGCAGAAGCTTGTCATGCGGTTTATCGGCAGGGTGTGAGATATCTTGATATACCCGTCATACTTCAAGCTGCTTGGGTGTTGGCTCTCCTCGTTCACCCCGGTCACTTACCAGAGTAAGCTCCTGGGGATTCACTGCGTTGCCGCCTACAAGTCACTCGAATTATTTAGGGCATATATCTACCTGCCGAACGACGCCGGCAGGCTTTGAAATGGGGATGGGTAACGATCAGTGCTGGGTACGATTTTCTTTCGAACGGCCCACTTTGGAGAAAATGTTGAACACTTCCGCCAAACCGTAGATCAGGCCGAGGATGATGGCCATCACAACCGGAACCATGACCACAGCGAACAGCAAACTTTTCAATAAATCCAACATGGTAGCCTCACTTAACTGCCCATTGAGCGGTAATGAACACCGCCACGTAAATTCTAGTTTAAACCAAAAAACCGACTAAAACGGGGTTATTTTAAAGACTGGGCGGAATTTGTAACCGGCCAAACGTGCCATTTGTGCTCCGGTGGCGTCTATCGACCTGCGGCGAACGCTATTGAACAGGGTAATAGATCAGCGGCGCGGCATAATCGCTAACCGCCGCCAGCCTGGCCTCTACCCCATAAACCCTGTCTATCGTCTCCGATGTCAGCACCTGCTGCGGGGGGCCGAACGCGTGTAAACCGCCCTGCTTTAACAACATCAGCCGGTCACAGTAGCAGGCCGCCAAATTCAGATCGTGCAGCGAAACCACTACGCTGATGCCCAGCCGCCGCAATAACGCCATAAACTGCTGCTGATGGGCAATATCAAGATGGTTGGCAGGCTCATCCAATAACAGCCATGGCGTTTGTTGCGCCAGCGCGCGTGCCAGATGAACGCGTTGCTGTTCCCCGCCGGACAGCTGATGCCATTCACGCTCGGCCAGGTGCGAAATGCCGACCTGCTCCATCGCCTGGCCGGCAATGCGATAATCTACCGCGCTGAATCCTGCCCAGCGGCTGGCGTAAACCAGACGCCCGAGCAACACCACGTCTTTCACCGCAATGGCAAAGGCGCCGGGCCCGGACTGTTCGAGGAAAGTCATGCATTTGGCTCGTTCGCGCCCTTTCATTGAGGCGATATCGGTTTGCTGCAAATACACCCGGCCACGGCTGGGGGGAATCAATCCCGCCAGTAACTTGAGCAGCGTAGATTTTCCGCTGCCGTTGACGCCGAGCACGCCGGTAATTTCACCGGGCCGGGCGTGAAAACTGAGGTTATTCAGCACCACTCTTTCTGCCGTTGACCACCCCAACCCTTCGGCACGCAGCCCCGATAACCGGCTTTCAATGTTCATGCGTTTATTTTCCGATACAGCAGGGCGAGAAATACCGGGACACCCAACAACGCGGTCAAGACACCCACCGGCAGTTCACGCGGTTCAAACAAGGTTCTGGCCAGGGTGTCCGCCGCGACGGCAAACAACGCGCCGCACAGCGCGCTGGCCGGCAACAGCAACCGGTGACGCGGCCCGACCAGCAGTCTGGCGACGTGCGGCACCGTCAGCCCAATAAACCCCACCGCGCCGCTGAATGCGACGATAACGGCCGTCAGCGCCATGGTAATGCCGTACAGCAGCAGCTTCAGCGGCGCCACCGCCACTCCCAACGACGCCGCGGTCAGGCCGCCGAATGCCAGTGCGTCCAGCTCGCCCGCTTTCATCCAGCAAACCGCCAGTGCCGCCGCCAGCAGCAGAGCGCAAAGCCCCACCTGCGACCAGCGGGCGTCACTGAAGGATCCCAATAGCCAGAACATCACGCCACGCGTGGCGTTAGCGTCCGCTTGCCACAGGGTAATCAGCGAGGTCAGTGCCGAAAGCAGTTGCGTGACCGCGACCCCCGCCAAAATAAACAGCGATGACTCGGCGTTCAAGGAACGCCCGGCGAGCAGTAAAACCAGAGCAAAGGCCCCGGCCGCACCGATAAATGCTCCGCCAGACACCGACAACAGGCCGCCGCCGAGCCCCAACACCAGCACCAGAACAGCACCCACGCCTGCCCCGGAAGAGATCCCCAGCACCCAGGGATCGGCCAACGGGTTGCGTGTCAGCGACTGCAGGACGGTGCCGGCCAGGGCCAGACCGGCCCCCGCCACCGCGGCCAACAGCGCCCTCGGCATTCTCAATGACCAGATTATCCGTTGATAAATCTCGCTACCGTCCTCGGCGTTAGCGGCGCCAGGGGCAGACAAAATACGCCACGCGTCATGCAGCGATATTGGCGCCGGTCCGTACAACGAGGCAGCGAGCAAAAATAGCGGCAACGCCAGCGCCAGCATGCACAACCAACCGCCTGAACGCCTGGGCCCCCGACGTACCGATCCGTCCATACTATTTCCAGCCTGCAATCACGTAGTCATCCAACAACTGCCAGACCGGCCCTACTTCGGTAAACCCCGCCTGCGTCAGGCTGGCCAGTTGGAAATCTAATGCCGTCGCCGGAGGGACAGGACGCCCGGCGAACAGCTTTTCCCGCTGTTGCCGATATTGCGCCAGCTCCGGCAGCTGCTGCACCTTGTCAAACCACTGCTCCCAGTCTTCGACACCGTTGCGCCAGGCCTGTTGCTGCGTCTGGTTATCGTGCAGTTCAGCCAACGTTTTAACGCGTGGCTGCCGATGGTCATAGCGCTGGTGGTCAGCATTCAAAAATACGCCCCCCGTGGGCAGCCGTTCGGCGATGTTGCGATACAGCACCGTCAGCTGTTCCGGCATTAACCAGTGCAGCGCCGTGCTGGAAACCACCGCGTCAGGCGTTGCCCCCTCGAGCGATGAGAAACACTCAGGATCGGCGAGATCGGCCTGAAGAATGCGGATCCTGTCGCCATATTCCGCCAGGGCACCGCGGGCGATAGCCAACAGTAACGGATCGAGATCCATCGCCGTCACTTTGGCCTGCGGGAAACGCTGAAGGATGCGCAGGCTTAGCGAACCCGGCCCACAAGCCAGATCTAGTACGTGAAAATCCTCGCCGACCGAAAGCGCTAACACCTCGAGTTGAGCATTAAAACGCGCTTCTCGCTCGGCGATGTAAGCCCCTTGTTGCTGATCCCACGAGGTCAACAGTGAGGAGAATGAAAGAGAAGACATATCAGGGTTCCTTTTTAAGAATGGATGATCCTAGGCCCTGTTGATGCAGGCCCTGAATTAAACGTTGCAAGGCTGCCAGGGTACGTACCGAGGGATCCAGGTCGTAGCCGGGCAAAATGACATAGCGTTTTTGGCGCACGGCGCGCAGGGTTGAGGTCAGGGGGTGATGCTCCAGAAAATGGATCTTATCTTTGGCACTGTCGCCGAGGCCGCCACGGGGTAAATCGCCCAGCACAATCACGTCGGGATCGCGGGCGGCAATGGTTTCCCAGGATACGGTGGGCCAAAGCTCGGACATATCCCCAAACAGATTTTGACTGCCAATCTGACGGGTCAACAGTGCAGGTGCGCCGCAGCACCCCGCCACATAAGGGGTTTGCGTACCGGCATACCACCAAAGTAGCCGCTGTTGGGGCAAGGACACCGCCTGACGCTCCAGTTCCCGCAGTTGTGACTGCTGCTTTTTAATTAAGCGCTCAGCCACGCCGGTGACGTGAAAAATTCGGGCAATTTCACGCAGTTCGGCAAAAATACCCTCGAAGCTCGCCGAGCGGCTTACGGTACTTTGTTGGCCACTGCAGACGTCAGGCGAGAGATAGGTAGCGATTCCCCACTCCGTCAGCCGATCGCGGCTGGGCGTTTCCGGGCTGTTAAACCAGTAGTAACTGGCCGAATAGACCAAATCCGGATTGAGCAACAGCAAAGGTTCCGCCGCCGGCGGTGCGGCGGCCGACAGCTGGCTCAGGGCTTTGCCCCGCGTCGTCGGAGACGGAGCCGTATCCCGTGCATAGTCATAACCGATAATGCCGACGATGCGCTGCGCCAGTCCCAGCGCCAGCAGGTTTTCCAACGCGGGGTTGGCGTAAACCAGCACCCGCTCAGGCGCCGTGGGGTAGCGGTACGCCTGGTCACAGTTATTGAGGGTGACAGCACCGGCCTGTGCCAGCGCATGAAACGACAGGCCCAGCGCCACCAGCAGGCAGATTATCGGCTGCATAACAGGATCAGAACCTCACCGAAATAAAGCTTTCATAGGTGCGTGATGGCGCGATCAGCACCTGATCCGGGTAAGTACGTTGATAGGCATACAGCTGGTTGGTGACGTTTCTGATACGCACGCCCACCCCCACGGTCCGGGTGATCTGATAGTCCGTCGCCAGATCGAGCGTGGTGTAGGACGGCATTTTACGCTGGTTGGCGTCGTCGTTATAACTGCTGCCCACGTAGCGCAGCGATGAGGTGAGCCCCCACTGTTCCGTCGGCATATAACGTGCCGTAAGGTTGGCGGTCCAGTCAGGGATGTAGGCCGGACGATTACCGTTATAGCTACGTAACGGGCTGCCGCCGCGGTACTCATCATAACGGGCGTGGGTGTAGGCCGCATTGGCGGCCAGCTCCCAGCGATCGCTGGGGCGCAACATCAGGCTTAATTCCACGCCGCGCGAGGTCTGCCGGCCAACGGCATTTAGCGTATCCGGCTGCTGCGCATTGGGCACAAACAGGTTGTCCTTGCGCAGTTCGTACAACGCCAGCGTGGCCTCTCCCTTGTTATCCCAAAACTGCCCCTTGGCGCCGACTTCCCATTGGCGTACCCGGGTGAGCGGCAGACCGGTTTGCGCCGGACTTAAAAAGAACAGGTCGTTGCCCGGCTCCTTGCCGGTAGTGTAGTTGGCGTAAATATTGATGTTATCGGTCAAGGCATAGCTGGGGCCAAGGCTCCAGACGCTGAAGGCGTAGGTTTGCGCGGAGCGCTCTTCTTGCGGGCCCTGAAAATGCCAATCCATATCCATATGGTTGTAGCGCAACTGCCCCAGCAGGGTTAAACGTTCAGTCAGGCTGAAGCGGTCTTCCAGAAAGGCAGCGTACTGGTTTTGCGTAACGTGGCGAACCGGAGAACGTTGGCTAGCGGTGCCCTGTGAAAAACTTTCTCTGATCGGTGCCTGCAGCGGAACCTCTTCGGAACCGGGGAAGCCGTTGGAGTAGTACTGAAAGCGACGTTTACTCAGATCAAGGCCGACAATAAACCGGTTATCGAAGCCGCCCAACGGCCGGTCGAACACCAGTGAACTGCGGTTGCCGATCAGGTCGTCATCGTGGGCCAGCGCCCCGAACGAATCGCGATTGACATAGCCGGGCTGGGTGGCCGCCGAGATGCGAAAGCGTTCCACATTGCGCCATTCGCGAAAGCCGCTGTAATAGTAGAACTGGTTATGCAGCTCAATTTCAGGCGTGGTGAACCAATCCAGGCTGGCCTGAAACGACGTGGCGTTGCTCTGGATACGGCTGTCGGTCAGGTTGTTGTAGTTGATATCGCGCAGTTCGCGGGCGATGTTCCCTTCCACCAGCGGCGTGCCGTAGTAAGGGTTGTTGGTGCGATTGAGCATGCGATCCAGGCTTAACGTCAGCAGGGCATTATCAGACAGTTTAAACAGCAGCGTGCCGGATACCCGTTTCTGTTTGTCACGCTCATATTGCACATTGGTGCCGCTGTCGCTGCCGCTGACGTCCAGACGATAAGCTGCCACGTCGTCGACTAACGTCCCTCCCGCTCCCAGGTGCAGGCGCTGGCTGTTATAACTCGACAGGCCATAGTCGAACTCGATGGGCTGGCGGCTGAAGGTCGGCTGGCGCGAAAGCAGATTGACGCTGCCGCCGGCGGCGCTCAGGCCATTGAGCACCGATCCGGGGCCGCGCAACACTTCTACACTGCCGTAATGGGAAGGATCCGCTAGCTGAAGGGTGCTGCCCGGCGTTTCGACGCCGTTATACAGCCAGGACACCGGCCTGAAACCGCGAAGTGAAAAGTTATTGCTGAGCGTGGGGGAAGCCACGCCGGACATGCCGGGAGCTCGCTCGACAACGGCGGCGAGCGATTTATCACCCCGCTGCTGGATAGCCTGTGCGCTGATAACATCAATACTGCGTGGGGTTTCCAGATTGGTCAGCCCCAGGCGCGAAGCCGACTGGGTGACGACCTCCAACGAGCCATAGGTGCTCTGGGGCTGGCTGGATGCCTGCACGGTTAAGCTGTCTTCGCAACGTGATGACTTTTCGGTTTTGTCGCAAGCGCCGACGGCCAGCGCGGCGTTCGGCAGGCTTAACAGCAAAGCGGTAATCAGGTAATAAGGTGGTTTTTTGGGCGTGACGAAACCCAGACGTGCAGCACTCATTTACAGCATCCCTTTGGTGAAATAAAAACCCGCCGTGGCCGGCATCAATCATTATATTTTTTGTTATGTTATAACATTTCAATTATTGAAGGCCAGTTTTTATTGTTACCGAGCCCTGACTGTAGCCGACGCATCCTTTGGCGCTTTGCGGCTAAATCGGCGACAATAAGGCTTTTGCAGCCGACAGGACGCGTTATGCAGGCCGAAATTCTTCTTACCCTAAAACTTCAGCAGAAGCTGTTCGCCGACCCGCGCCGCATCGCGCTGCTTAAACAGGTCCGGCACACCGGTTCCATCAGCCAGGGCGCCAAACTGGCGGGCATCAGCTATAAAAGTGCCTGGGACGCGATTAACGAAATGAACCAGTTGGCGGAGCAGACGGTGGTGGAACGTGCCACCGGCGGCAAAGGCGGTGGCGGTGCGCAGGTGACTCGCTATGGTGAGAGGTTGATCCAGCTTTACGATCTGCTGGGGCAGATCCAACAAAAAGCCTTCGACGTGCTGCAACAGGACGAGTTGCCGCTCGATAGCCTGTTAGCGGCAATCTCGCGTTTCTCGCTGCAAACCAGTGCCCGCAACCAGTTCTTTGGCACCGTGATCGAACGCGATCACCAGCAGGTGCAGCAGCATCTGGATATTCTGCTTAACGACGGCAAAACCCGTCTCAGCGCGGCCATCACCCAACAGAGCGCCGATCGGCTGCAGCTCTCCCCCGGCAAGGAAGTGCTGGCGCTGATTAAAGCCCCCTGGGTGAAACTGAATACCGATCCGGCCCTGGTCGGGGCAGCGGACAACGCATTAGCGGGCGTGGTCGCCAGCATTCAACCGGGTGCCGATCACAGCGAGGTGCTGGTCACGCTGACGGGCGGTGAAACCCTGTGCGCCACCGTGGCCAACCCAGAGCTACAGCAGCTTAAACTGCGCACCGGCAGCCAGGTTCACGCCTTGTTTAACGCCGATCGGGTGATTGTCGCCACGTTGTGCTAAACGCAACGTAACGTTGCATTTTTGCCGATTGACATCGCTCCGCAATGCGCCTATTTCTAAACAAAATAATTGCATAAAAAGGAACAGGTGATGTCGTCGTTGCACATTTCGCAAGGTTCATTTCGCTTAAGCGATACCCGTACCCTGACGCTGGAAGCGCTGGAGATTCAGGCCGGCGACAGCTGGGCCTTTGTCGGCGCCAACGGCAGCGGCAAATCCGCCCTGGCACGCGCGCTGGCCGATGAACTGGTGTTGCTCAACGGCGAGCGCCGCAGCGATTTCAAGCATGCGGTACGCATCTCCTTCGAACAGTTGCAAAAGCTGGTCAGCGACGAATGGCAACGTAACAATACCGACCTGCTTAGCCCAGGCGAGGAAGATACCGGACGCACCGCAGCGGAAATCATTCAGGAAGAGGTCAAAGACCCCACGCGCTGCGCGCAGCTGGCGGAGCAGTTCGGCATTACCCCGCTGTTGTCACGTCGCTTTAAATACCTTTCTACCGGCGAAACGCGCAAAACCCTGCTGTGCCGGGCGCTGATGCCACAACCCGATTTACTGATCCTGGATGAACCCTTCGACGGGCTGGACGTGAATTCACGCGCTCAGTTGGCTGCGCTGTTGAATGACCTCTCCGGGCATGGCTATACCCTGGTGCTGGTGCTCAATCGCTTTGACGAAGTGCCGGACTTTATCCGTAACGTGGGCGTGCTGGCCGATTGCACCCTGGCAAGCCAGGGGACGCGCCGGCAGGTGATGGCGGAAGCGCTGGTAGCGCAACTGGCGCACAGCGAGAATCTGGATGGCCTGGCGCTGCCGGAAACCGAAGATCCGGCGCAGAAAACCACGCTGCCGGCGGATCAACCGTTAATTATCCTGCGCGACGGGAGGGTCAGTTACAACGATCGACCTATTCTCAATCACCTCGACTGGCAGGTTAATCCCGGCGAACACTGGCAGATCGTCGGCCCGAACGGTGCCGGTAAATCGACGCTGCTCAGCCTGATCACCGGCGATCACCCTCAGGGGTACAGTAACGATCTTACCCTGTTCGGCCGGCGGCGCGGCAGCGGGGAAACCATCTGGGATATCAAACGCCATATCGGCTACGTCAGCAGCAGTCTGCATCTGGATTACCGCGTCAGCGCCAGCGTGCGCAACGTGATCCTGTCCGGTTTTTTCGATTCGATCGGCATTTACCAGGCGGTATCCGATCGCCAACGGCAATTGGCTGACCAATGGCTGGCGTTGCTGGGGCTGGGCGGTGCAAACGGCGAGGCCCCCTTCCACAGCCTTTCCTGGGGCCAGCAACGGTTAGCGCTGATCGCCCGCGCACTGGTCAAACACCCGGCGCTGTTGATCCTCGACGAACCGCTGCAGGGGCTGGATCCGCTCAATCGCCAGTTGGTCCGTCGCTTTGTCGACGTATTGATCGGCCAGGGATCGACCCAACTGCTGTTTGTCTCCCACCATGCGGAAGACGCGCCGCAAAGTATTACCCACCGCCTGAGCTTTGTCCCTGATGGAGACGGCTACCGTTATCAGTTGGATACGCTGATCTGAAATCCTCGATAATCCGCGCGGATGGGTAGCCCCGCTACTCATCCGATGACATATCCGGCAACACTTCCTCTGCAACACATCACATTTGGCCTTTTATCATAAGGAGTAAAGGATCCGCTTCTGGAGACACCATGTCCGCCGCACTGATTATTATCGATCTTATCGACGATCTGATTGGCCCCAAAGGGCGTGCGAATCATTGCCGTGAGCAGGTGTTGGCACTAAACCTGATTGCCAACACCAACGCCGCCGCGGCTTACGCCCGGGTACGTAAAATTCCTGTGATTTGGGTGCGCGTCGGTTTTGCCGACGATTATCACGACATTCCCGCTCACTCTCCGCTGTTCAGCCACCTGAAACAGATTGGCGCACTGCGTCTGAGCAGCCCCGGCTGCCAATGGGATAAGGATTTGCAGGTGCTGCCAACGGATATTCAGTTCGAAAAGCACGGCGTTGGCGCCTTTGCCGGTAACAATTTGTTAGCCTGGCTGCAGCAGCATCGCTGCCATCATTTGCTGCTAGGCGGGGTCAGTACCCCACTGGCGATCGAAAGCACCGCAAGACAGGCGCACGACGCCGGTTTTCAGGTGACCGTCTTGCAGGACTTATGCGCCGCACCGACGCAGGAAATCCACCAGCAGAGTCTGGATATCCTGCAGAACCTGGCGGAAATCACCCGTTCGCAAGCCTGGATGAAGGGTTAACAGCACTATTTCACCCACTGCACCGACCTTTATCGTCATTTCGCTGTGCTACTATCCGGCATAGTGCCCAACTCACCGATCATTCGCACACCGATAAAGCAATGATTGCCTTCGGTAATGGGTACCGTGTGCATATTTTAAAGGGACATAGTTATGTGGGGCGTACTGGCTTCTTCGTTATTCTTTTTGCCATTTAACCGGCTTATTGCCTGGTTGATTCTGGCCGCATCGGCGGGGATGGGCATGTACCACGCGGTACTCACCCCGCTCAGCCTGACTTGCTTATTAGGCATTGCCGCCCTCGCAGGGCTGCGACACCATTTTCGGACACGGCGTAATCTGGCTGTCCCACTTGAAGTGTTAGTGGTTTTAAGCTGTGTGGCGCTATTCCTGCACCTGGTGCCGGGGATCAATAACCAATTGATGATCGACGGCGATAAAGCAGGCCCGTTAAGCGCACCCTTCACCATGTATTACAACTTTGACAAGGCGATAGTGCCCTTCCTGTTGTTCGCCTGTCTGCCAACGTTGTTTAAACGCGATAAACCTGAAAAAAGCGTAGGTACATCGGCCTGGACGGCGCTGATTATCAGCGTTCCGGCCTTGCTGTTGCTGGCGGTGGCGCTTGGCGGCCTGAAGATTGAGCTGCATACCCCAGCCTGGATCCTGCCGTTTATCATGGCCAACCTGTTCTTTGTCTGCATGGCTGAAGAAGCGCTGTTCCGCGGTTATCTGCAGCAACGGCTGAGCCAATGGTTGGGGGCTTGGCCGGCATTGATCATTGCCGCGCTGATTTTTGGCGCCGCGCATCTGGCCGGTGGCATGCTGATGGTCATTTTCGCCACGCTTGCCGGGTTGATTTACGGCCTGGCATGGATGTGGAGTGGCCGCTTGTGGGTGCCGATTTTATTCCACTTCGGACTTAATCTGACCCATCTGCTGCTGTTCACTTACCCGCTGTACCAGCATTCCTGATCGCCATAACCGGCAGGTGAACGCCTGCCGGTTACCAGTGTGAAAACGCTATCACTCCCAGCCCGACACCAACTTTTTCAGCTTTCCCCCTCCTACACTGCCAGCGGTTTTCTCACTTGCATCACGCAGTGTAAACGATTCCATTTTTCGCTCTGGATCACCTTTTTCCCCCGTGGGACGTGCTATCTTTTTGCTCATAGTTATCCATTTGTATGAGTCAAGGGTAGGTTAGCGGCAGATGAAAGCGATTACACCGCGCCGCATCGCCCGAGAAAAAGGAACCACCATGACGGATTTTAACCCCGTAGATCATCCCCATCGCCGCTACAACCCGCTGACCGGCCAATGGGTATTGGTCTCGCCACACCGTGCCAAACGGCCGTGGCAAGGCCAACAGGAGTCCACACAGCAGGAAACGTTGCCGCAGCACGATCCCGACTGTTTCCTCTGCCCGGGCAACACCCGTGTTACCGGCGATAAAAACCCGAACTATCAGGACACCTACGTATTCACCAACGACTTTGCCGCGCTGATGACGGATACCCCGCTGGCACCGGAAAGTCAGGATCCGCTGATGCGCTGCCAGAGCGCCCGTGGCACCAGCCGGGTGATTTGTTTCTCGCCCGATCACAGCAAGACCCTGCCGGAATTGCCGCTGCAAGCGCTGGAACGAGTGATTGCCACCTGGCAGGAACAGACCGCCGATCTGGGACGCAGCTATCCGTGGGTGCAGGTTTTTGAAAACAAAGGCGCCGCGATGGGCTGCTCTAATCCGCATCCGCATGGACAGGTTTGGGCCAACAGCTTCTTGCCGAACGAAGTCGAGCATGAGGACCGGCTGCAACGCGAGTATTTCCAACGGCACCACTCCGCGATGTTGACGGATTACGTCCAGCGCGAACAGGCTGACGGCAGCCGTACGGTGGTGGAAACCGAACACTGGCTGGCCGTGGTGCCCTACTGGGCGGCCTGGCCGTTTGAAACGCTGCTGTTGCCGAAGAGTTCCGTGCAGCGCATTACCGATCTCAGCGCCGAACAGAGCCGTGACCTGGCCGTGGCGCTGAAAAAACTGACCAGCCGTTACGACAACCTGTTCCAGTGCTCCTTCCCCTACTCCATGGGCTGGCACGGCGCCCCGTTTAACGACGCAGATAACCGCCATTGGCAACTACACGCCCACTTCTATCCGCCGCTGCTGCGTTCTGCCACGGTGCGTAAATTTATGGTGGGTTACGAGATGCTGGCAGAAACCCAGCGCGATTTGACTGCAGAACAGGCCGCAGAACGTCTGCGTGCCGTTAGCGATGTTCATTACCGTGAAGCCGGAGCCCAACAATGAGTTTAAAGAAGCTTACCCACACCCTTTTTACCGAACGTTTTGGCTACGCGCCCGCACTGACTATCCAGGCCCCGGGCCGGGTGAACTTGATCGGCGAGCATACCGACTATAACGACGGTTTTGTGCTGCCGTGCGCCATCGATTACCAGACGGTGATCGCCTGCGCCAAACGCGACGACCGTCAGATCCGGGTGATCGCCGCCGATTACGACGCCGAGCAGGATCTGTTTTCGCTCGATGAACCGATCGTCAGCCATCCAACCCAACGCTGGTCCGATTACGTACGCGGCGTGATCAAACACCTGCAGCAACGCAACAGCGATTTTGGCGGTGCGGACCTGGTGATTTCCGGTAATGTGCCGCAAGGTGCCGGCCTCAGTTCTTCCGCCTCTTTGGAAGTCGCCGTTGGTCAGGCCATGCAGGCACTGTATGCTCTGCCGCTGGATGGCGTAGCGCTGGCCCTCAATGGGCAAGAAGCAGAGAATCAGTTTGTCGGCTGTAACTGCGGGATTATGGATCAACTGATTTCCGCGCTCGGCGAACGGGATCATGCTTTGCTGATCGACTGCCGAACGCTGGAAACCCGCGCAGTATCGGTGCCGGAAGATATCGCGGTGGTGATCATCAATTCCAATGTGAAACGCGGTCTGGTAGACAGCGAATACAACACCCGCCGCAAGCAGTGTGAGGAAGCCGCGCGCTTCTTCGGTGTCAAAGCGCTGCGCGATGTCAGCCCGGATCTGTTTTTCCCGATCCAGCATGAGCTGGATCCGATCGTCGCCAAACGAGCGCGTCATGTGATCAGCGAAAACGATCGTACACTGGCTGCTGCCGATGCGCTGGCCGCTGGTGATATGAAGCTGATGGGCAAACTGATGGCGGAGTCGCACGCCTCGATGCGCGATGATTTTGAAATTACCGTGCCGCCGATCGACCGGCTGGTGGAGATCGTCAAAGCCGTTATCGGCGACAGCGGCGGCGTGCGCATGACCGGCGGCGGTTTTGGCGGCTGCATCGTGGCGCTGATGCCACAGGCGCTGGTCGAGCCGGTCCGCGAGGCAGTAGCACGCGAATACCCGCAGCAGACCCATGGGCTGAAAGAAACCTTTTACGTCTGTAAGGCGTCAGAGGGGGCCGGCAGATGCTGAGCGACAGTCAAACGTTGGCCCCTGACGGCCAGCCCTACCAATTGACCCAGTTGAAAAACGCTGGCGGAATGACGGTAACGCTGATGGATTGGGGCGCCACTTGGCTCTCCGCAGTATTGCCGCTGAAATCGGGCAAAACGCGCGAGTTGCTGCTGGGGTGTCGTACCCCAGCGGACTACCTGAATCAAGCGGCCTACCTGGGCGCTACCGTCGGGCGCTACGCCAACCGCATCGCGCACGCCAGCCTGCAGATTGATGGCAAACCGCATCCGCTGGTCGCCAATCAGGGAGAACACCAGCTGCACGGTGGGCCAGAGGGATTTAATGCCCGCCGCTGGCGCATTACCCAACAGGATCAGCAGCAGGTGAGCTACGCCTTGCATTCGCCAGACGGTGACCAGGGTTTTCCCGGCAATCTCGACGTTCAGGTCAACTATCGACTCACTGCCGACAATAGACTGGAAATCAGCTATCAGGCGCGGACCGACAGCGCCTGCCCGGTCAATTTAACCAACCACGCCTACTTCAACCTCGACGGGGCCGGAACCGACGCCCGCCATCAGCGGCTACAGCTGTTTGCCGACCGCTATCTGCCGGTCGACAGCGAAGGCATCCCCTGTGCCGATCTAACCCCGGTGGCAGACAGCGGCATGGACTTCCGCCAACCAAAAACGCTGCTGCAGGATTTTTTGAGCGATCGCTGTCAACAGCGGGTAAAAGGCTACGATCATGCCTTTTTGCTGCATCGTACCTGTGGCGCATTGGACTGCCCGGCGGCCCATCTTTGGTCGGCTGATGGCCAGGTACAAATGAGCGTCTTCACCAGTGCGCCGGCGTTGCAGCTCTACAGCGGCAACTATCTGGGCGGAACCCCGGCACGCGAAGGCGGCAGCTATGCCAATTACGCCGGCGTGGCGCTGGAAAGCGAGTTTTTGCCAGACAGCCCGAACCACCCGGAATGGCCGCAGCCCAACTGTTGGCTGCAGCCGGGGCAACAATACCTGAGCGCCACCCATTATCAGTTTTATCCTATCTGACCCGCTACGCCCCTTGCCACGCGGCGAGGGGCCGTTTGTTATAAATGCTTACCTTTTTACCCCGCTGCCGCGCCGAGGGCTGCCTTTCCTTATTCCAAAGCGCGCACTAGAATCAGGCTACGGTGATAAGCACAACACCTTGTGCAACGTCACAATTTTCGGCCACCCCGGCCGGCCAATAGCTGAAGGAACACCTATGCGTCTGATTACTGCACTTCCATTACTGGCGGGTTTACTGCTGAGCACCAATCTGATGGCTGCCGAGACCGCAGCAAAAACGCCATCACCGGCACAGGCCGCGCAGCAGAAACGCATGACCGATTGTAATCAACAGGCCACCAGCAAAACGCTGAAAGGCGCGGATCGCTCTACCTTCATGAGCACCTGCCTGAAATCCGAAGGCACCGCTGCGACCAAAACGCTGACTCCGCAGCAGCAGAAAATGAAAACCTGTAACGCCGACGCCAAGACCAAAAGCCTGAAGGGTGACGAGCGTAAAACCTTTATGAGCAATTGCCTGAAAAAAGCAGCCTGATTGCCCTTCCCCACGGCACGGCTGAATCCCCTTTCGCCGTGCCGCACTCCCTGTCTGCACCAGCCTGATCGATTCAGCTTTTCCTCAGAACAGCACTTACTTTGCGGCAAGAAATTGGCTATGGTTAAACACTATCGATTGCCGAGCCCCCGGCCGCGGCAATATAATGATTTTCGTTATCATTGAAATGTCAGATTATTAAGGAGTTAAGCTATGGCTGTAACTAAGCTGGTTCTGGTGCGTCACGGCGAAAGCCAGTGGAACAACGAAAACCGCTTCACCGGTTGGTATGATGTTGATTTGTCCGACAAAGGCCGCACCGAAGCGAAAGCAGCAGGCAAACTGTTGAAAGACGAAGGTTTCTCTTTTGACTTTGCTTACACCTCCGTACTGAAGCGCGCTATCCACACCCTGTGGAACATTCTGGACGAACTGGATCAGGCCTGGCTGCCGACTGAGAAATCCTGGAAACTGAACGAACGCCACTACGGCGCGCTGCAGGGTCTGAACAAGGCTGAAACCGCAGAAAAATACGGTGACGAGCAGGTTAAGCAATGGCGTCGCGGCTTCGCCGTTACTCCACCAGAGCTGACCAAAGATGACGAACGTTACCCGGGCCACGATCCGCGTTATTCCGCGCTGACCGAGAAAGAGCTGCCGCTGACCGAGAGTCTGGCGCTGACCATCGATCGCGTGATCCCTTACTGGGACGAAGAAATTCTGCCACGCATCAAAAGCGGCGAGCGCGTTATCGTTGCTGCACACGGCAACTCCCTGCGTGCGCTGGTGAAATACCTGGATAACCTGAGCGAAGACGAGATCCTCGAGCTGAACATCCCAACCGGCGTGCCGTTGGTGTATGAATTTGACGAGAACTTCAAGCCAATCAAACGTTACTACCTGGGTAATGCCGACGAGATCGCTGCTAAAGCGGCCGCCGTGGCAAACCAGGGTAAAGCGAAGTAATTTTCGCCGCATGATCTAAAAAGCCCCCGGTTTTGGCCGGGGGCTTTTTTATTGGAACCAGGCAGGTTTATCAGCCGCGGCGCGCTTTCACCGCTGTTGCCAACTCGCGCAGCACGGTTTCGGTGTCTTCCCAACCGATGCAGGCATCGGTGACGCTCTTGCCATAAACCAGCGGATCGCCGCTTTCCAGGTTTTGGTTGCCCTCCACCAGATGGCTTTCAATCATCACGCCCATAATCGCCTTTTCGCCGCCGGCAATCTGCTTGCAAACGTCAGCATTCACTTCCAGCTGCTTTTTGAATTGCTTGCTGCTGTTGGCATGGCTGAAATCGATCATCACCTGCGCCGGCAGACCCGCTTTGACCAGGCCTTCTTTGACTTCTTTCACATGCGCCGCGCTGTAGTTCGGCTCTTTGCCGCCGCGCAGAATAATGTGGCAATCGCCGTTACCGCTGGTGTTCACAATGGCTGAATGGCCCCATTTGGTCACCGACAGGAAACAGTGCGGTGCGCTGGCAGCATTGATGGCGTCAATAGCAACCTTGATGGTGCCGTCGGTACCGTTCTTGAAGCCAACCGGGCAAGACAGGCCGGAAGAGAGCTCGCGATGCACCTGAGATTCAGTGGTACGTGCGCCGATCGCGCCCCAGCTCATCAGATCTGCCAGATACTGCGGGGTGATCATGTCGAGGAATTCGCCCGCCGCCGGCAAACCGGTATCGTTAATATCCAGCAGCAGCTTACGGGCCAGACGCAGACCGTCGTTGATCTGGAAGCTGTTATCCATTTGCGGATCGTTGATCAATCCTTTCCAGCCCACGGTGGTACGCGGCTTTTCAAAATAAACCCGCATCACCACTTCCAGCTCGCCGCTCAGTTCCTGACGCAGCGACAGCAGGCGACCGGCATACTCTTTCGCCGCTTTGGTATCGTGGATTGAACAAGGGCCAATCACCACCAGCAGGCGATCGTCACTACCGCGAAGGATCTGATGAATGGCACTGCGTGCCTTTGACACCGTCTCTGCTGCACGTTCAGTAGCCGGAAACTTCTCTAACAGGGCCACCGGTGGCAGGAGTTCCTTAATTTCTTTAATGCGTAAATCGTCGTTTTGGTAATTCATAACTTTTCCATTCGGTATCGAGAGGCGGTATTTCGCAGAGCATAGATCCAACCAATTTAGCCTGTGCGGATAACGCTGTAAATCACCTTTGCCACCTGCCGAATGAACCTCTAAATTAACAGTGGATTGTGCTGTTTCATCAGGGGAGCGCAGTGGCTCCTTTTTCGTTATGCTAACGGCCAGGATACTGTTACTCGAGCCAAGCCATGCCCTCTTTGTTATTAGTTGATGACCACCCGGTGGTTCATGTCGCACTGGAAGCGGCGCTAATCAAGTCATCCCGCCTCTATCACCTGCAGGCGGTGCAAGACGATGTTCAGGCAATGGCCCAATTGGCCACGGCCGACTTTGCGCTGGTGATCCTCGATATCGGTCTGCCGCAGGTGGACGGTTTGCAATTATTGAAAAAAATCCGCCGCCACTATCCGCAGCAACCGATCCTGATCTATACCGCACAGGAAGAAGATATCTACGCCCGTATGGCCTATTCGGCCGGCGCCAACGGATTTGTGCACAAGGGCAGCCGTCTCGAAGAGCTGGTGCTGGCGATTGAAACCGTACTGGATGGAAGCTTGAGCTTTCCCGCCACCGCCATGACCGAGGAGGCGCTACCGGCAGAAGGTACACTGCTGACGCCAAAAGAACTGCAGGTGCTCGGGCTGCTCAGCAAAGGCTTGTCCAATCTGCAAATCGCCGAGATGCTGAACATCAGCAACAAAACCGTCAGTACCCACAAGAAGAATATTCTGCGTAAGACCGGCGCCAGTAATCTGTTGGAGCTGGTGGCGGTGTTTAAAGAGCTGGCGCCATGATGCGTGCGCTTTTGCTGCTGGTAACGATGTTGCTGTGCGTCGGCAGTCTGGCGCACGCGGCGCAGCCGGTACGTTATCAATTGGTCAGCAACCTGAATATCCCGCCCGACCTGCTGATCGCCAGCGAGAAAAATCCCTGGCGCGACGCGACGCTGCGCATCGGTATCATCAGTGAAAATACCAGCCCTTATAACATTATTGTGGATGACGACCTGTACGGTCTGAATGCCGACTACCTGGGCTATGTTCAACAGGTCACCGGCATCCACTTTCAGATCTACGGCTTCTCCGATCTGGCGAAACTTGAGCAAGCGTTGCATGACGGGACTGTCGATCTGGTGTACGGCATTCCACAAAACGAAGCGCTACACGGCCTGAAAATTTCTCAGCCTTATTACGTCAGTAACCTGCGCGTACTGCGCGATCGCAGCAATGATCGCAAAGTGATGCTCAATTCCGCCAATGCCCGGGTGGCGATCAGCACCCTGACCGATATGCAGGCCGGCAATGCGCTAAAGACGGTGTCGTCCCACGTACAACGCTATGACAACAACCTTCAGGCGGTGTATGCCCTGCTCAATGGCAGCAGCGACTACTTTATTGCCGATGAAGCCAGCGCCAGCTTTATTATCGACCAGCTGCAGCTTGGCCAGCTTTATCAGATCGAAAGTACCCTCAACCTTGGTAACCTGTCGTTCGTATTTGCCGCCGCCAACCCGGCGCTGATCGAGACCCTCAACGTGGCCATCGCCGACACCCCGATGGAGTTGATGAATGCCATCCAAAGCCGCTGGAGTAAAAAGATCCCCAGCTATCTCGATACCGGCAACGCCGATCTGACGCAGATGGAGAAAAGCTGGGTGAAGACTCACCCCACCGTCTATTACGCCGCCATCGAGAATAACTTCCCCTTCGCTTACCGCGGTTCCGGTGGGCAAGCGCGCGGTTATGCCATCGACATTTTGAATATCATTGCGCAAAACACCGGATTGCGCTTTGTTCCGCTGTGGGCGCGCAATGCCGAACAGGCCGATCAACTGGTGCAATCCGGCCAGGCCAGCTTTCGCACCGCGTTACCATTGGCGCGTGGAGTTAAAGCGCGCTACAGCGCAAGTATGCCCATCCACCGTTCGCTGTGGGGGGTGTATGTTGGCCAACACGACAACGGGATTTCCACCTGGAGCGATCTGGCCGGTAAACGCATTGGCGTACTGCAGGGCGATCTGGCACAAGGCCTGGTGCCCGCCAACGAAGAACAGATCCGTTTTGCCGACAGTAAGGCCATGTATGACGCTCTGGCTAACGGCCAGTTGGATGCGCTGGTGGATAACGTGATTTCGGCAAACTTTGTCGCTTTGTCTCGTTACTCCGGGGCGATAAAGTTGGCGTTCGCCGCCAATAATATTGCCTACCCGGTAGCGTTCGGCGTGCGGCAGGATCAGCCATTACTGTTGGCTATCCTCGATAAAAACCTGATGCAGATCCCGTCGGAAACGCTGCAATCACTGCGCGATGAGTGGATTGTCGATCGTAGCAACCTGATTGACGCCGTGAATGAAAACCGTATGCAGCCGCAAACCACCTGGCTGCTGGCGCTGCTGGCTGCGGCGATCCTGTTGCTGTTGGGGCTGACCCTGCGCCGGTTTATCCTGCAGAGACGGGATAAGCGCGAACGGGAAGTGCTTGAACAGGCTCGTCGGCATGCGGAAGCCGAAAACCGAATGAAGAGTAAATTCCTGGCTACCGTCAGCCATGAATTGCGTACTCCGATGCACGCCATTCTTGGTCTGTTGGAGCTGGAGCTGAAACGTCAGCCAACGCCCGAGGGGCTGCCGGTGATCTACAGCTCGGCATCATCGTTGCTCAACCTGCTCAATGACTTGCAAGATCATGCCCGACTGGCCACCGGCTCGTTAACCTTAGCGCCCAAGGCCGTAGCCCTGCACCCTTGGGTGGCCCACATTAGCGCCCTGTACCGACCGCTGATTGGCGAACGCCCGGTGACGCTAAACGTGAGTGCGGCCGACAACCTGCCCGCAGCCGTTCTTATTGATGGTGAGCGTTTACTTCAGGTCGCTAACAATCTGATAAATAATGCGATTAAGTTCACACCGCGCGGCAGTATTCAGGTCAGCATCGGCTGGCGTGAGCAGTCTGCACAGCAGGGAGAACTGTCGCTGACGGTGACCGACAGTGGGTGTGGCATCGCCGCCGATGAGATTGGCAAACTGTTTCAGCCGTTTTACCGCGCGCGCGGTGCGCAGCGAGTATCCGTGCAGGGAACCGGATTAGGGCTGTCTATTTGCAAGGAAATTATCGAACAAATGGGCGGACGGATTGAGTTGCACTCGCGTCTCGGCGTCGGCACTGAGGTTTCCCTGTCGGTACCGGTCACCGAGGTTGCTCTTGACTCGGCGACACAGCAAACCGATAAGCCGCTCAACCTGCCGCCGCCGAGTTTGCGCGTGGCGCTGATTGACGATCACCCCACCAATCTCCTGCTGATGGAACGACAGTTGCGCCACTTCGGTCTGCAGCCGACGCTGTTCGAGCAGGGTTATCCGCTGCTGAAAGCCCATCGTCGGCAGCCGTTTGATCTGCTGTTCATTGATTACAATATGCCGCGCCCGGATGGCCTGACGCTGGCGAGGCTGATACGCCGCGACGAGCAGCGCCATCGACGCCCGGCTTGCCAAATTATCCTCTGCTCGGCGGACGTGCAGGAATTTACCCGTATCCCGCCGGAGCTGGTGGCCATAGATCGCTTTTTAACCAAGCCCATCTCGCTGGACGCACTCGCTCAAGCGTTGCCACAGCAACCCCAGGCGCTGGAGCAGCAGTTAGTCCTTACTGACATTCAGCAGTCCCTGGCCGATATGGCCGATAATGACCGACCGATGATCCAGCGTTTGGCGACAACACTGCTGACAACCCTGCAGCAAGACCGACAACGGCTCGCGCTAGCAGCACAAAGCGAGGACTGGCTACAGCTTGGGCAAGCCGCGCATCGCATTAAGGGTAGCCTGTTGATGTTGCAACTGCCGGCAGCGGCCAGCCTGTGCCAACAATTGGTGGAAAGCGGTCGTGAAGGAACATTGCTTCAGGACGCCTATACTGAACTAAGTACGTTAGTGGAACAGATACTGATAGAACTGGATGATCTGGTCAGCGCTAACGAGTCGTATATTGCTATGCATCATAAGGATGAATAATGTCGGATAGCCCGCACGTACACCTACCGAAAGACAGTAATAGTAAACGCCTACTGACCGCTTTTTTAGTCACTGCGGTATTCATGATCGCCGAAGTGATCGGTGGGTTAATTTCAGGGTCCCTGGCGCTGCTGGCCGATGCCGGCCATATGCTCACCGATGCGGCGGCGCTGCTGGTGGCATTGATGGCGGTGCACTTCTCGCAGCGTAAGCCCAATGCACGCCATACCTTCGGTTATCTGCGCTTGACGACGCTGGCGGCTTTCCTCAACGCCGCCGCGCTGTTGGTGATCGTGGTATTCATACTGTGGGAGGCGATACGGCGTTTCTTCGAACCACAGCCGGTGATGGGTACCCCAATGCTGATTATCGCCATAGCGGGGTTGCTGGCTAACCTGTTCGCCTTCTGGCTGTTGCACCGCGGCAGCGAAGAGAAGAACATCAACGTGCGGGCCGCGGCATTGCACGTATTGGGGGATTTACTGGGGTCGGTGGGTGCCATTGCCGCGGCGATTGTGATCTTGACCACCGGCTGGACGCCGATCGACCCGATATTGTCGGTACTGGTATCCTGCCTGGTGATACGCAGTGCCTGGCGGCTGCTGAAGGAGAGCTTCCACGAACTGCTGGAAGGTACGCCACAGGAAGTGGATATCGCCAAACTGCAAAAAGACCTGTGCCTGAATATTCCGGAAGTACGCAATATCCACCACGTCCACGTCTGGCAGATTGGTGAACAGAAGCTGATGACGCTGCATGCGCAGGTGATACCGCCGAATGACCATGATGGCTTGCTGCGCCGCATTCAGGGCTATCTGTTGGAACACTACCGGATTGGCCACGTGACCATTCAAATGGAATACCAGCATTGTGATACGCCCGACTGCGGAATTAATCGGGCTCCCGAGCCGAGTGACCACTCACATTCCGGCTCGCATTCCCATCTGGGGCATCATCATTAAAACAAACGGGGCGCCTTATAGGGCGCCCCGGCGATATTTTAGGGTGCGGAAGACAAAGGCCGCGATTGGTTGTTGCCGGCGCTTTTGACCCACAGCCAGGAACCGTTCAGCGCAATCAGCGTCAGGATCACGTATTCCAGCGCCATGGCGTAAACGCCCTGATAGGCAAAAATCGCCACGCTAATCACGTCAATCACCACCCACAGCAACCAGTTTTCCACGTACTTGCGCGTCATCAGAATCATCGCGACGATCGACAGCACCATCATCGCCGAATCCCAGAACGGGAAGGCGTCCGGTTGCAGCTCAGGCATTTGCACACTGAGGCCCAAGCCCTGCATTACCGTCACCGCAACCTGCGTCAACCAGGCGAAAACGCGGTCGATATTAAAGGTCATCAGTGCAATACCGATCACGCATACCGCCGCCCAGCCCAATGCCTTCGGCAGCGGTAACCAACGAATCTTCAGCTCGGCCTGATTATCCTGCGTCTGGCGACTCCAGGCGTACCAGCCGTAGATATTGGCAACAAAGAAGAACAGCTGCAGCAGCAGGCTGGCGTAAAGCTGGATTTGGAAGAAAATCACCGCGAACAGCGTGACGTTAATCAGGCCGAACAGGTAATTGATGATTTTCTCTTTGCTGGCATACCAGATACACAACAAACCGAACAGGGTGCCGATCGCCTCAATCCATGACAGATCATAACCCCCTGCGCCCAGCGGGATATGCACCAAGATATTGCTGGTACTGAAAAAGCTCATTTTATTACCCTTATTAAACGGTTAAGCGTTCCCTTTTACCTGCATTTTTAATTGGGCAGCAAAATCCAACATCCGGTTCAGCGGGATTAACGCCTTTTGACGTAACGCCGCATCCACGTGGATCTCATGCAGTGCACCGCCCTGCTCCAGCCCGTCGGCAATCGCCTTCAGGCCGTTCATCGCCATCCATGGGCAGTGCGCACAGCTGCGACAGGTGGCGCCTTCACCGGCGGTCGGCGCTTCAAAAAGCTCCTTGTCCGGGCAGGCCTGTTGCATCTTATAAAAAATACCGCGATCGGTGGCGACAATCAGCTGCGGATTAGGCAAAGTTTTCGCCGCCTGTATCAATTGGCTGGTTGAGCCTACCGCATCGGCCAGGCCAACCACCGCCTGTGGCGACTCAGGGTGCACCAGTATCGCCGCGTCAGGGTATAAGGCCTTCATGCGCATCAGTGCCTGGGTTTTAAACTCGTCATGGACGATACAGGCCCCCTGCCAACACAATACGTCGGCGCCCGTCTGCTTTTGCACGTAGTTGCCCAGGTGACGGTCCGGGGCCCAGATGATTTTCTCGCCCAGGCTGTCGAGGTGCTCAATCAGTTCAACGGCGATACTGGAGGTAACTACCCAGTCCGCGCGAGCTTTTACCGCCGCCGAGGTATTAGCGTAGACCACCACGGTGCGATCGGGGTGGCTGTCGCAAAATGCATGGAATTCTTCTTCCGGACAGCCAAGATCCAGCGAGCACTCTGCGTGCAGCGTCGGCATTAGCACCTGTTTTTCCGGGCTGAGGATTTTGGCGGTTTCGCCCATAAAGCGCACGCCGGCGACCAATAAGGTCGAAGCCGGGTGATTACTGCCAAAGCGCGCCATTTCCAGCGAGTCCGCCACACAGCCGCCGGTTTCCTCCGCCAGCGCCTGGATCTCAGGATCGGTATAGTAATGGGCCACCATCACCGCATTGCGCTGCTTGAGCAGGGTTTTAATCTTCTCACGATAAAACGCCTTCTGCGCGACGTCTAACGGCACGGGTTTGGGCGGGAACGGGTACACCGCCGCATTAACATCAAACATTTCACTCATCGCTGCAATCTCTGTGCTAGGCTGGGTGTCTGCTGCCCGGGTATTACCCATCGCAACCCCCCTTCGTTTTATATACTAAACAAAATACCTAAAATTGAGCGAAAAGTCCGCTGATATTTTCAATATCACGCCGATGAAGTTTAATGGATTGAATTTTTGATCAAAGAGAGAGATCTGCAGGGGGAAAGTGCTTTCGTGATAGAGAGAATGGAGTGCGCATGCCAACAAAAATGGCGGAAGGTGGATGTACCGGAGATTTTCACGAATCTGAACGCAGCTTCTCACCTGCACGATTCGTGCTATATGCCAATTCAGAGTTTTTAATAAGGGGGGTATTTCTTTAAGAATGGTGGGTCGTGCAGGATTATTCGGCCTTTGGCCTCACCCTGCGGGCCAGCGCAAGCGCTGTTCAAAATTGACAGGCAATTTTGTCGAACCTGAACGCAGCTTCTCACCTGCACGATTCGTGCTATATGCCAATTCAGAGTTTTTAATAAGGGGGGGTATTTCTTTAAGAATGGTGGGTCGTGCAGGATTCGAACCTGCGACCAATTGATTAAAAGTCAACTGCTCTACCAACTGAGCTAACGACCCA